>NZ_JBCMNM010000046.1:0-41309 GCF_050459865.1 Rummeliibacillus pycnus | reverse complement strand
CCACGGAAAGCGGAGCTAATCCCACTTCATTAAATAGCAGATAATTAGAAGAGCATTGATGAAAACTCCCCAATATAAAAAAAGGACTCATAAGTGAAAGTAATCACTTATAAAGTCCTTGGTATACTTTAAATGTATTTCTTAAAGTAAACTATATAATTTAATATCTGGATTTTTATCATGGAACCAGCGCATTGCAAATTCGTTTTCAAATAGGAATACAAAATTATCAAAACGGTCATGCACTAGCACGCTACGAGGACCTGACATTGATTCTTTAACATCTTCTTCGTTTTCAATCCATCTAGCCATTTTATTGCCAATTGGTTCCATACGAACATCAACATTGTATTCGTTTTTCATACGATTTTCGAATACTTCAAATTGAAGTTGACCAACTGCACCCAGAATGATGTCTTCTGTGTGTAATGTTTTATAGTATTGAATAGCTCCTTCTTGTACAAGTTGTTCAATACCTTTATGGAAGTGTTTTGATTTCATAACGTTTTTTGCAGTTACACGAACAAAAAGTTCTGGTGTGAATTGTGGTA
Source organism: Rummeliibacillus pycnus (assembly GCF_050459865.1). Lineage (GTDB taxonomy): Bacteria > Bacillota > Bacilli > Bacillales_A > Planococcaceae > Rummeliibacillus > Rummeliibacillus pycnus_B. Next base: position 40,758 of record NZ_JBCMNM010000046.1, on the reverse strand, counting down.
ATTTTTCGAATTGGAATGATTTTTTACCACCTACAATGGTATCACCAATTTGATAGTTACCTGTATCATATAAACCAATAATATCCCCTGCAACTGCTTCGTCTACAGTTTCACGGTCATCCGCTAAAAACTGAGTAGATTGTGTTACTTTAAATGATTTATTTGTACGTGTTAACGTAACATTCATACCACGTTCAAATTTACCAGAAACAATACGGACGAAAGCAATACGGTCACGGTGCGCTGGATTCATATTCGCTTGGATTTTAAACACAAATCCTGAAAAATCATTATCTAAAGGTTCCACTATCGATTCATCTTCTGTTAAACGAGGTTGTGGCGTTGGTGCAAATTGCAAATATGTTTCTAAAAATGTTTGAATACCAAAGTTGGTTAATGCAGAACCAAAGAATACTGGTGTAAGCTCACCTCTGATAATTCGTTCTTTTGAGAATTCATTTCCTGCTTCATCTAAAAGCATGATATCATCCATCGCTTGTGTGTAATAGGATGTTTTTTTCATATCATGTTCAACAGCAAGCTCACCATTTTCATCTAATGGTAAGAAACGATCTTCCTCTTCTGTACGGAATTGTTCTATACGCTTGTTATATCGGTCATAAATACCAAGGAATTCTTTTCCCATACCGATAGGCCAGTTCATTGCATAAGCTTGAATACCCAATACTTCTTCTAGCTCTTCCATCAATTCAAGTGGTTCTTTCCCTTGACGGTCTAATTTGTTGATAAAAGTGAAAATTGGAATACCACGCATACTACAAACTTTAAATAATTTTAATGTTTGTGCTTCGATCCCTTTGGCAGCATCGATAATCATTACTGCGCTGTCTACAGCCATTAATGTACGATACGTATCTTCGGAGAAATCTTGGTGTCCTGGTGTATCCAGAATGTTAACACGACAACCAGAGTAGTCAAATTGCATAACTGAAGATGTAACAGAAATCCCACGTTGTTTTTCAATTTCCATCCAGTCAGATGTTGCAAATTTCCCTGATTTTTTTGCTTTAACAGTACCCGCATCACGAATGGCACCACCAAAGTATAGTAATTTTTCGGTCATTGTCGTTTTACCAGCATCCGGGTGGGAAATGATGGCGAAAGTACGACGAGCTAATATATCTTGTTCCAAGTTCGAACTCATGTTTTCTAACTCCTCTATTCCATTCTTGTTATATATAAAAATATCCAAATAAAGACATCTTTTTTTCTACACTGGATATCACGTTCCTTAACTATTTTAAATGCCTATTTATCTATTTTAAACAATTATCTTCAACTTCAAAACTTAACCTTTCAATTATAACAAAAAAAGTGGAGATATTAATACCCCCACTTATAACGATTGACTTATTTTTTTATGATTAATTTCTGTCCAATGTAGATTAGATCAGACTTTAAGTTGTTCCAATTCTTAATATCTTCTACTGAGACACCATATACTTTAGAAATAACAGAAAGAGAATCGCCACTTTGAACAATGTATTTCTTTGTATTAATCGATTGAATTGAATTTGAAGTATTAGAAGAATTCGTTACTTTTTTTGGCTTTTCGATTTTTATTTTTTGCCCAACGTAAATCAAATCGGATGTCAGTCCGTTCCACGTTTTTAAGTTTTCAACTGTGACATTAAATACTTTTGCAATAACGTGCAATGAATCACCACTTTTAACTATATAAGTAGTTGTATTATTTGATTTTATTGAAGCTTTAGAAATAATCTTTTTGTTACTTGTAGAATTTCCTTTAATTTCTGTCGTTTTATTAATCGATGTAGGTTTACTTACATTCAATTTTTGACCAACATAAATTAAATCTGTTTTTAATTTATTCCACGTTTTTAAATTTTCTACTGATGTATTATGTTTTAATGCTATTTTTGATAATGAATCGCCACTTACTACTACATAATACTCGATCTTATTTGATGAAGTTGTTTTTTCCTTTAATGGCTTATTCGTGTTCTTTTTAGTCGTTACACTACTTTTTTTATAAACAGTTTGTACTGATGATGATTTACTTACATTTATCTTTTGACCTATGTAAATTAAATCGGATTTTAAATGATTCCACGTCTTTAAATTTTCTACAGTCGTATTATTTTTTAGTGCAATTTTGGATAGTGTGTCACCACTTGCTACTGTATATGTTTTCATATTTGTTACGTTTTTATCAGTAGTTATTGATTTTTTTGAAACTCTACTTGGTTTTGCAACTGTTTTTACTGTCGATGAGGGTTTGCTAACATTCAGTTTTTGACCTGCATAGATAAAATCTGTTTTTAAATTATTCCATGCCATTAAATTGGATACGGTCGTATTGAAATTTAGGGCGATTTTAGATAGTGTATCACCATCAACAATTGTATATGTACTTTCTGTTACTTTTATCGAAGTATTAGCTACTCTTTCTTTACTACTACTTACATTCGTTTTAAGGGGATTTGTAGCAGATTTTTCATTTGATTGGCTTTGCTCTACTTGAGTCACTTTCGAACTACTATTCTGATTACTAACTGAAGCTAAGGTAATGCTAGGAATTGTAGTTGTACTGATTACTGCTGATATGCTTGCAATTAATAGCTTGTTTACATTTCTTTTTTTAACCATATTTGTTATTTTATTATGAATAAATCCATAATTCTCCTCGTTTTAATTTACATGTATCATATCATCTTTCTATCATTTATCGACATAATTCAATAAAAATCATAAAAAAATACTACAAATGTTATAGAACATCTGTAGTATCATTAATCTTTATTTACTATTATGAATAATCGTTATTTACTAATATTTTTGAATTTCTTTCTAGCTGCTTCCAGGGCGATTTCAGCATCACTATGTGGGTATTTTGTATTTGCAATGATTTGATAATCTTCGTGTCCTTTACCAGCGAAAATAATCATATCATCTGGTTCAGCTATCTCTACAGCATAGCGTACTGCTTCTGCACGATCGCCAATACATTTGTAATGATCATGTTGCATCCCTTTTTCAAGGTCATTCATGATACTTTCGTATTCTTCATATCGTGGATCATCTGTAGTTAAAATAACATAATCTGCACGTGAAGCTTCTTTAGCCATATCTGGACGTTTAGATTTATCACGATTACCACCTGTACCGATTAAGAAAATAAGTTTGTTTTTCTTATATGGTATTGCAGCTGTTATTGCTTTTTCGATTGCATCAGGTGTATGTGCATAATCTACAAACATATTAATCGGTAGATCTTTTGTTGAAACTTGTTGCATACGTCCTTTTACAGGTCCCATTACTTCTAATTGTTCGATAATATCTTTTATTGGATAGCCTTTACAATAAAGAGCAGCTGTTGCAGCTAATGCATTATAAACATTAAATTCACCTAGTAAGTGTAATTGTACTGGGAACGTACCCTCTGGTGTAACCATATCAAAATATGTCATATGGTCATGATATTGACAATTAATACCTCTGAATATGGCATCTTCATTTTTTAAACCATATGTCCAAATTGGGAATGGTGTTAGGTCTGCATATTTTTCTGACCAAGGATCATCAGCATTCAATACAGCATGTTTATCCTGTTCAAGATCTTGTCCTAGTTGTGAGAACAGCAAACCTTTTGCATTTCCGTAGTTTTCCATTGTGCCATGGAAATCTAAATGGTCATGTGTTAGATTCGTGAAGATTGCGACATCAAAATCAACTCCTGCTACTCTTCCAAGTACAAGTCCATGAGAAGATACTTCCATTATCATTCCTCGACATCCTTCTGCTCTTGCACGGAAAATCATTTGCTGAGTTGATAAAGCATCACTTGTTGTGTTCCCAGATTCGTATAGGATGCCATTTAAGTTAAAACCAATTGTCCCTTTCATAGCGGATCGAATACCTAAACCAAGTAAGATATTTTCAATCATCGTAGCAACACTTGTCTTACCATTTGTTCCAGTCACGCCGAACATTGTAATATCCTTTGATGGATAATCAAAAAATTTAGCAGCTAGTAGTCCGAGCGCTCTATTTGTATCTTTTACGATTACTTGTGCGATATGATCTTCTAAATCTAATTGACGTTCTGTTACAACAATGATTGCACCGTTATCAACTGCCTTTTGTGCAAAGTCATGACCATCAACTGTGTAACCTTTAATACAGACGAAGATACTTTTTGGTTGAACACTGCGTGAATCAATTGCAATGTCTTTAATATTTTCAGGTAATGTACCGATAATTTTTTTTATAGGTAAACATTGTAGTAATTGTGTTGCTTGCATAATTATAGTTCCTCCTATTATTCATCAATCATAGATGATGTAACATACGCAAGCAGTAATGCAGCTGTATTGCGTAGTGAATCGACATGAGTTCTTTCATAAGCATGTGAAGACTCAATACCAGCACCAAATAAAGCATGTCGAACATCATAACCTGCTCGAATGGCAGCTGATGCATCTGAGCCATAATATGGGTATATATCTAATTTATAATCTATTTTATTTGCTTTTGCGAGTGATACTAACTGTTGTGTTAGCTCATAGTGATATGGACCACTTGAGTCTTTTGCACAAATCGAAACAGTATATTCATCTGAAGCTTGTCCATCGCCTATTGCACCCATATCAACAGCGATATATTCCACAACTTCATCAGGAATGCTTGCATTACCACCATATCCGATTTCTTCATTATTTGAGATGTAGAAATGTGTAGTATAAGGTAACTTAATTTTTTCTGTTGTTAATGTTTTTAGTAGTTGAAGCAATAAAGCGGTACTTGCTTTGTCATCTAAATGTCGAGATTTTACAAATCCCGTTTCTGTTACTTCAAAACGTGGATCAAATGATACAAAATCCCCTACTTCGATTCCAATTGCTCTTGTATCATTCGCATTTAATACTTTTTCATCAACACGTACTTCAATATGTTCATCATTACGTGGTAAATCTCCAGCCCCTTTATAAACATGAACAGACGTTTCGTGCATTAAAATGGTGCCTCGAACTTTCTTTCCTGAAGCAGTATGAATTGTACAATATTCTCCTTCTACCGCATTCCAGTTGAAACCACCCACCATTGATAATTTTAATCTACCACTTGATTTTATATCTTTTACCATTGCACCTAGAGTATCGACATGTGCTGTAAGTAAACGATGACGTTCATTGTTTTCCCCTGGAATTGTAGCGATTAACGCCCCTTTGTTTGTTTGTTTAAATTGTACACCTAATTCTCTCAAGATTCCTGACATAAATTTCATAATGTCCATTGTATAACCTGATGGACTTGCAACATTAGCTAGTTTTTTTAGTAACTCAACTGTTTCCTTTTCATTAAAAGTATTAGTCATTGCAAAGCCTCCTACCTATTTGTTTTCATAATATCAAAATATGACATTTTACGACACAGCTAAATCATGTATTATAGTATTAATACCATATTCGAGGTGTCTTTATGAAGCACACTACTGATTTACAGAAAAGAAATCAATTTGTGTTATTTATCCTAATAGCCATTATCGTTATTCGCACAATGATTTACTTTTTGGGATTACAAGAAAATAAAATATCCCTTCCCAATTTATCTATTTTATATTGTCTAGGTATCATTATACTTACATGGTTAAAAGTAGATGAACGATTAATATGTATCCTTCTAGCAATTGGATTAAATGGTGTTGGTCTAATGATTAACTTACACTCCAGTTACACTCACCAATTAATCTTTCTTATTTTACTACTTTTTGTTCTCTCTTTATATCAGTCATTTTGGTTAAATTTCGTAATGATGATTGTGACAATGGTGGAATTTTATTTATTATTAAAATATCATTTTAATAATTTCTCACATTATTATAATCAATCTGATATCACGATTTTCTTTCTTCATATTTGCTTTTTTGCGGTAATCGCTATTATACAAAGTTCATATATGAATCATAGATGGAAGAAAGTAGAACAAGAAGCCAATAGTAAAGAACAGGAATTGTTATCAAAGGAAGGATATCTCAAACTATTCTTTGAAAATGCCAAAGATAGCATTGCTGTGTTCGATTTAAATAATCGTGTAATTGCAGTAAATCCTGCATTTGAAAAACTTTATGGATGGTCTAAAGAAGAATGTATAGGAAAACCTATTCCTTTGGTACCTCCAGAAAATATAGATCGTGCAAACGAACGGATTTGTAGAATGTTAAATGGCGAAAGTTTTGATTTACTTGAAACAAAAGATATGAAAAAAAATGGTACGCTTTTCGATGCAGAAATCACACTTTCACCTATTTTTGATACCGAAGGCAAAATTATTGCAACTTCTGTTATTACACGTGATATTTCATATAAAAAAGAAGCCGAACAAATTCGTATCCAATCTGAAAAGTTAAAAATGGCGGGTGAAATTGCTGCAGGTGTTGCACATGAGATAAAAAATCCTTTAACTGTTATCTCTGGTTTCGTTCAAATGATGAACAAAGATCAAAATTCGCCCTATAGTTTTTATACAAATTTAATCACCTCTGAAATTGATCGAATAAATTTGATAATTAGCGAGTTCTTAGTATTATCTAAACCCCATTCAATGAATCCAATAGAATTTAAGCTCGATAAAGTGATTTCTGATATTTTAGCATTGTACAAACCTGAGCTACATTTAAGAAACATTACTTTATCTGAACATTGGAATACAAAGAATATGGTTATTAAAGGTGATGCAAATCAAATTAAACAAGTGTTTATCAACCTTATCAAAAATGCAGTAGAAGCAATTGAAAGTGATGGAGATATTACGATTACGTTCGATAAAACTTCAGGACAGTATTGTAAGGTTAGTATAGAAGATACAGGATCTGGTATGAAAAAAGAAGTGGTCGATCATATATTTGAACCGTTCTATACAACAAAGCCTGAAGGAACTGGATTAGGTATGATGATTACTGAAAAAATTATTCAAGAACATAGCGGTCAGATCAAAATTGATAGTACATTTGGAGAAGGTACTGACATTACAGTTTACTTTCCATTATCAACAAAATAAAAAGAAGGATTGTCCAAAAGCTGTTTTCGTCTTTGGGACAATCCTTTTAAAAATGCTTTCGATTTCAAGTCATCCATCTCTTGTGGAGGCTAAACGGCACTTTTTTTTAATGTAAAAGAGTTTTCACTAATCTTGCTTTTTGTTTATATGGCGGGAATAGTAAGTTATTGGCTAATTTTGTTGATTTTTTTAAAATTGATTTTGGGTGTGTGAAGCATTCAAAACTTGCTTTGCCATGGTAATTATGCACGCCTGAAGTACCCACTCCTCCAAACGGTAGATGAACGCTTGCAACATGAGTAATTGTATCATTGATACAACCGCCTCCAAATGGTAATTCATCCAAGAAATATTGAATTGCTTTCTCTGTTTCAGAAAAGAAATATGCTGCAAGTGGTTTTGGCTTTTGTCGAATTTGATGAATTACTTGAGGTAAATCATCATAAACTAGTATTGGCATTATTGGACCGAAAATTTCATCTTCCATGATGGGACTACTCCAAGTAATATCTTGTAAAATAGTCGGTTCAATATATAAGTCATCACGATCTGTTTGACCACCGAATAAAATATTATCCTGTTCTAGATCCAATAAATTTACCAAGCGATTAAATTGCTTCGTATTAATAACACGTCCAAAATCAGGGCTTTCTTGTATATTTTTTCCATAAAATTTTTGCAATGTTTTTTTCAAATGTCGGATAAAAGGAACCTTTATAGACTCATGGACAAGCACATAATCAGGTGCCACACAGGTTTGGCCAGCATTAGTGAATTTTCCCCAAACAATTCGTTTCACTGCAACTTCTATATTTGCTGTTTGATCAACGATTGCTGGGCTTTTCCCACCCAGTTCTAATGTATAAGGTGTTAACCTTTCTGCACACGCCTTCGCTACAATTTTTCCTACAGCTATGCTACCTGTAAAGAAAATATAGTCAAACGAAGCATGAATAAGTGCAGCCGTTTCTTCGACTTCACCTTCCACCATGCAGATATATCTTTCTTCAAATGTTTCTTGAATAATTTTCTTTAAAATTCCTGCTGTATGTGGCGCTGACTCAGAAGGCTTAACAATAGCAGTATTTCCCCCAATAATCGCACCAACTAATGGTTCCATCACTAGTTGAAATGGATAATTGTAAGGTCCAATGATGAGCGTTACACCATAAGGCTCTCTCACAATAAAACTTCTTGCAGGTTGAAAATGAATCGGTGTGGAAACCGCAATTGGATGCATCCAATCCTCTAGATATTTTAGCATATAACTAATACTATCTAGTACCAATCCCACTTCTGTTGAATAGGCTTCAAACTCACTTTTATGCAGATCATCATACAATGCCTGAATAATATCTTTTTCATAACGATTAATAGCAGCCTTAAGTTTTCTTAACTGTTCTTTACGAAATTCAATCTTTTTTGTGGCACTTGAAAAAAAATAATTACGCTGTTCAGCTATCATTAGTTCTACATCTTGTGCAGTAAAATTCGCCATTTAAATCCTCCTTCAACGTATAAAAAAGGCTCAGTCACCCATACTATTCTCAGCTACATAGCTTATCGATTTGCCAGCACGTACTGTCTTTTTTCAAATTGTACCATTTGTGAATTTTGAATTCTACTCGCGAAGGGAGAACAGACTATGTTAAAAACAGAAACTTGGTGGGAATCACTTTTTACAGGAGACTTGTCAATTGGTATTTCGTTAGAGCGTCAAAAGGAATTAGAGGAAGAGGAATTTTTGTATTTACGGAACTTAGGTGAAATAAATAACAATGATGAAACCTCAACTTAGCTTTTCCATTTTCTAGTGGGCTGTCTAATATGACTTTAAATATTATTAGGGCAGCCCAATACTTTTTCATCTTCTAAAGGTGGGCAACTATGAAAAACAGCTTAAATATTTACATACAAGATATAAAAAGCATTGGTACTAACTGGGTGTCTGCTATCATCATTTGTGGGCTTATCATATTGCCTTCTCTTTACGCATGGCTGAATATCGCTGCAACTTGGGATCCATATAGTCAAACTAATCAAATTCCAGTAGGGATAGTCAATGAAGATATTGGAGCAACATTGCAAGATCAATCATTTAATGCTGGAGAAGAACTTATTAATAATCTAAAAAATAATAGCGACATGAACTGGCAATTTACCAATCGAAAACAAGCACTCGAACATCTTAATAATGGTGATTATTTTTCAGTCATTATTATTCCTAAATACTTTTCTCAAAATCTTGCTACAGTTATTAATGAACATCCACAAAAAGCACACCTTGAATATTATGTAAATGAAAAAATCAATTCTATTGCACCTAAGATTACGAGCAGTGGTGCAAGTGTTCTTGTTGATACAATGAGTACCCAATTTATCGGTAATGTCAATGGTACCATTTTTGAAATTTTTAACCGCCTTGGTATTGCTATGAAACAGGACTTACCTGATATCGAAAAATTCAAGGAATATGTATTTACTCTCGAAACGAATTTACCCTTAATTTACAGCAAACTAAAATCTGCACAGCAGGATGTTAATAATGCTAGCCAAATCATTAATCATGCAAAAGAAGAGATTCCTAAAGCAAGAGCACTGACTTCTCAAGGACTTTCAACTGTTAATGATACAATTCATTTTATTAATCAAGCAGAATCTAAACTAAATGCAATTGCTCCTAAAGTAAAAAAAGACATGCAAACTGTACAAAAAATCGCAACAGATACCAATAATTTACTAACACAATTGAAACAATCTGATATCAGCTTTTCAGATATTGATACAGTCAAAAACAAATTAGATACCCAAGTAACCGATGCTCTCAATAATTTAACATCGATAAATGAACTTCTCCTTTCACTAAAAAAATATAATGAAGAAAATAATGTTACTACCGATACAAAAAATTTAAATCAGGCAATTACACAAACGGAAAATGCACGTACCATTTTAAGTGATGCTCAAACAAATGTCCGTAGTATCGACAAGATAATCGGAAATAAAGAACAACAAATCACAAATTCTATCAATCAGCTCCAACAAATTGCTTCCAATACATCACTGGGAATAGATGATTTTATAAAGGAATATACACAGACTGTCGAACCAACGATATTGGATCAGGTCGGTAGTGCAAAGCAAACATTGATGGGTGCGAAGGAAGTTCTCACAGATATTCAAGGGACCATTCCTCAGATAGAATCGCTATTAAATCATACAAATGGTTTTATTAACGATACAAAAAAGGGAATAAATACATTTATTGGTGAATATCCAATAATAAATGACAGTGTGCATCGTTTGGCTAATCGAATTAGAACTTTCGAAAAAGAAACTAATTTAAATAATATAATTCAATTATTGATGCATAACCCCACAGCCGAAAAATCATTCTTTGAAGAACCTATTCAAATGAATGAACATCGAGTATTTCCTATTGAAAACTATGGGACTGGTATGTCACCATTCTATACAGTTTTGGCTATTTGGGTTGGCTCCCTATTTCTAATTTCACTTTTAGCATTCAATACAAATGAAGGCTCTGAATTTACCTCTCGAGAAGTTTATTTCGGGAAATTACTTACTTTCTGGACAATCGGTCTGCTCCAAACAATTATTATAGTACTTGGCAATCTTTTTATTTTAAAGATATCTGTTCAAGACCCATTATGGTTTTGCCTATTCTGTTTATTTATAAGCCTTGTGTTTATGTCTATAGTATATACGTTAGTATCTTTATTTGGAGATGTCGGAAAGGCGTTATCCATCATTCTGCTTGTTTTACAACTTGCTGGTTCAGGTGGAACATATCCAGTGGAGCTTCTACCGAAGTTTTTCCAATTGATTAACCCATTTCTGCCTTTTACTTATGCGATTTCAATGGTAAGAGAAGCAGTAGGAGGAATTATCTGGTCGAAAATAGCAACAGATTTTCTTTTCTTATTTGTTGTCTTATTGGTAGTCTTATTAATCGGGTCTATTTTCAAAAAGCCACTTAATAAGTTAACTCAGAAAATGCTTCACAAGTCTAGAGAATCAGGTCTTTTTCATTAAGGCTCTATTTACACAACAAAGTATTTATAAACAACAAAAAAAGGTTAACACAAACTCTATTAGTAGAAAGCGGATAGATTCTCTGTCATGTATCCGCTTTTATATATAATTTTTTGTAATATTGACTTTTGCTCTTTACAAAATTATGATTGACTATGTTCTTATATAGATAAGACTCAATAATCTCAAACATAAACCTCACACAATTTAATGTGAGGTTTATGTTTTTTAAATTGTTATTAACACAATAAATGACTTCCTATCTTACGAAAAAAATCTTATTTTAAAGATTTATCAAAATATGTGTGACAAAATATCTGGTTTCTGCATGATGTGGAATTAGCTTCGCTTTCCGCGGGCGAGCGTTGAGCCTCCTCGGCAGCTCTAGCTGCCTACGGGGTCTCACCTGTCTCGCTTTCCCGCAGGCAAAAATTGCTCCTGCATCGCTTCGCTAGCTTCGTCGCAGAAAATTCTTCTTGTTCCTGCAGAACAAAAAGAATTTTCGCTAATTCCACATCAACAAAGATAGCTATACAAGATTTTCATTGAGAATTGGCAACTCTTTTTACTTTTTCATTCCCTACACTACGTTCCTGCAGTGATTTCAGCTCAAGCTTATCCCCAGGAATATGAATAAACCTCACTGAATTAACACCGCACGAAGGAAAAACGAATGCATTTTCGAGGATTCGCCGTCTTTCGCTCCACAATGACCAAAATTAGATATCATTAAATTTCCGTATATTTTATATGAATTTTGCATTATGAAATTGTATCAGTTTAATTGTTTTAATATCCTTAATTCCATATTGGAACATATTTCTCCCATGTTCAGGGGTGTTTCAAAATAAACTGTTCTTTTCCACAAAGTTTTATCCTTGTTTTTTTCACGAAATAAAAAAATACTATTCTTTAACTTTTAATTTTCGACAATAGCCAAAAAGTATCATTGCTTTTTTATAATTCCATTGTATAATACTATATTAGGTGCCAAACCTAAGTGATTTTTACTTTGTAAATAATCACAAAAAAGAACTCCATAACGGCACGGATTGCCGGGAGTTCTTTTCTTATGAGCAGGCAGATGAGCGCCTGCTTTTTTTATTTGAAGCGAAATGATTACGAATTTCCCCTTCACCTACCAGAAACCCCTCTTCGAAATGACTTCATATAGTTATCCAATACATATTCATATATAAAAAAACTGCCACCAGCCAATTTTCGATAGCTGTTGACAGTCGTTGGAAATTTATTAAAAGATCATATTTAATATAAAGTAACATACAGCTGCTAATGTAGCTGCTATTGGCATTGTTATAATCCAAGTCATGACAATCTTACGTGCCACTCCCCATTTAACGCCTTTTACACGTTGAGCAGACCCTACACCCATAATAGCTGAGGAAATTACGTGTGTTGTACTTACTGGTAAGTGAATTAATGTTGCACCGAAGATAACAGATGCTGAAGCTAAATCAGCTGCTGCACCATTAACAGGTCGCAATTTCATAATTTTACCACCAACTGTTTTGATGATTTTATAACCACCGATAGAAGTTCCAAGACCCATTGCAATAGCTGCCGCAACTCGTACCCATAATTGGATATCGTCAGTTGTTTGCCAACCAGCTGCAATTAACGCCATTGTAATAATCCCCATAGCTTTTTGTGCATCATTCGTACCATGTGTAAAGGATTGAAGTGCTGCCGTGCAAATTTGTAATATACGAATACCTTTATTTGTTTTATATAAATTAGCTTTTCTGAATATGACTTTAAATAGTGTCATCATTAAAAAACCAGCTGCCATCGCAATAAATGGTGATAGTATTAAAGCCTCTAAAATTTTAATAAAACCACTATAGTTCAAAATTCCAAAACCTGCAGCTGCAATGGCTGCACCGGCTATAGCACCAATAATAGCATGTGAGGAACTAGAAGGAATACCGTAATACCATGTAACCAAGTTCCAAATGATCGCAGCAATTAATGCAGCTAAAATCACAAGTGCGCCGTTCGATAATGCATAAGGGTCTACAATATCTTTTGTTATGGCTTTGGCTACTCCAGTAAAAGTAATCGCACCAATAAAGTTCATAGTAGCGGCCATTAATACAGCTACTTTAGGTGGCAACGCTCTTGTTGAAACGGATGTTGCAATAGCGTTAGCTGTGTCATGAAAACCATTGATAAAATCAAAAGCTAGAGCGAAGATTACGACTAGTACGGTTAATATAACTATTGAATCCATTCGTATTTTCGCTCCTTAAGCATTACGCATAATAATTGTTTCCATCGTGTTCGCCACGTTTTGACAATCATCTGCAATATCTTCAAGTTGTTCATAAATATCTTTTAACTGAATAATACGGATTGGATCTTTTTCATGTAAGAATAATTGTTTGATGGAAGTACGTAACACTTCATCACATTTACTCTCATAATCTTTTATTAAAATAGCATTTTCACGCATGCTAGATAAATCTTTCTTTTGTAATTTCTCCATTGCTTTTACAACTTCATCTGTACTTTTTACGATATAACTGATGAATGTATTCATTGACTTGTCTGGTTCAGTTAATGCAAACATATCAAAATGTGCGATACATTCTTCCATACCATCAAGAACATCATCCATACTATTTGCTAAAGCAAGGATATCTTCTCTTTCAATAGGGGTCATAAATGATTTGTTTAGCATAACAATTAATTCATGAATCAGAGTATCTCCATCTGTTTCATATTTTTTCATCCGAGTACTAATTTCTCGTAGATCCTCTAAATTCTGTATACGAAAATCATTGGCATAGTGTATTGCCTCTTGAACGTTGACTGAAATTTTTGCTAATACTTCAAAAAATGGATCTTCTTTCTTTCGACTAAACATAAATTCCTCCTGAAAAAGTTAGTGTCAAAACATTGTCGTTTTGAGCGCAAAAATATCTTAACAATAAATTAATATTTTTTCTCGTAAATTTACACTAATTAACGTAACGTTTACAATCTTGTAACATAAGCGTTCACAAAATAGAAAAAAACAAATAATTTATTTAGTAAAAAGCATCCCATTTCCAGCATAATATTAACTTAGAAAGAATTTTAAAGTACGAGCAAGCATTGATATAACTAAAATCCAAGTACTTTCACAAGTAATATGAACATGTCAATAATATTTATTTCTTGGTTAATTCTATTTAATCTTCTATTGTAAATTTAGTATTAATTTGTCATTTACAATTTACAAAAATATTCTTTCAGCTATCAACACGCAAATATTTAAAACTAAAAAAGATACGTAAAATATTTACGTATCTCTCTATTGTTCTAACAAATGTTGAATTTCGTTATATTTATCTAACCACCATTTACCATCTTGTTTATGGATTGTGCTTACACCACCATTTGATAGACGCGCACTTTGAGGGAATATTTCAGCATTTTCTACCATTGAAAAAAGTGTATGAATCACAGCACCATGTGTTACTAATAGTACTTTACCATTAGGGTATTGATCATGAATTTTTTGTAACCCACTTGCTATTCTTTCTATCAACTGATCAATTGTCTCCTGATCTGGATATTCTTTGTGTGGATATTCTTTTATTCGTTCTTCATATGTCATCCCCTCTGCCGCTCCAAATGTCCGCTCAGCAAATTCCTTTAAAGGAATAAGTGGTAACTTCAACGTTTCATTCATAATCGTTGCTGTAAGCATTGCTCTTTGCAAGGTGCTGGTAAATATTGCATCGCATTTTATTTGTTCAAAATAATTTCTACATATGGTTGCCTGTCGTTTTCCTCTGACGTTTAATGTCGTATCTGTACCCCCTTGGAGTCTACCTTCACAATTCCAATCCGTTTCACCGTGGCGCACAATATATATTTTTGTCATACACACACCCCATTATCTAGTATGAGTAACATCGTACCATAGAATTTGGAAATAGCTCTACAATTTTTCCTAGATTATTCGTATAAGCCATACTTTCTTTCTAATCTCCCCAAATAATTATCTTTAGACAACGTCCTTTTCAAAAAAAATAAGGAATATCAATAAGTCGATTAATCTACTTACGATATTCCCATAAAATTTGCAGTTTACTATATATTATTGGGGAAAGGTATCAAAATATCTAACGTAGCAATTCTTGAGCCTGACTCCTTTTCCGGATGCTCTTGCGGTTACTCGTCACAGAGAACATACCAACACTTAAACAAAATTAGCTTGCTTTAGTAAAGCCTGCTTTTTTTGCTTCTTCTTCTGTGCAAAACATTCTCTCTGCCTTTACAGCATCATAGTTATTCATACCAGGTAAATGGTACAATTTTTTTCCTTTACTATTAATATTCCCTTTTATTTCACAAGTTACTCCTGCTTTATCATTTGTGCTACTATTTTGTAATTGATTTGATGTAGAAGATTCATTTGTAGAAATACCTTTTGATGAAGCCTTATCTGGGCTCCAATTTTTCACAGCCGATTTAACAAATCCACGATCTGTTACATAACCATCATATTGCCAAATACCTTTTTTCTCTTTTTTTGTTTCTTCTTGAATACTCTTATACTTGTCCTCATATTTTGTATTAGGTTCATAAATATAACCGACACGCACAAGCCCTTCACGAATAAGTTGTTCTTGTACACTTTTTCCATCTGCATAGACATATGCTAATAAACGCCCATACTTGTCTTCTTTACCGCCGACATCAAATTCTAGCGAAACATTTTTTGCATTATTTAAAATTTCTCTATTTCTAGCTTGCGCTTCACGACCGAATGGTTGCTCACCTAATTTTTTATGGTACATTTCAGGCGCATCAACTAATAGATATCGAACTTTTTTTATTTCACCTTTATATTTAACTTTAATCGTATCACCATCCATCACACTGATAACTTCAACTGAAACACGATCTTTATCCTTTTTAGTTTTGGATGTTTGTCCAATTGTACATCCTGCTAAAACAAGAAATATTAAACCACATAAAATAATCATCCACAATTTCATATTTCACCATCATTTCTATTTTGTTGAATTTTTCTAATATTCTTTTGAACTGTTTGTTTTATATTATTGATATTCATCTCAGATTCGCTATAGGCTGACGCTTTTCGTGTGTGAACCAATAAGGCTCATCAGAATAAAAATTTCCGCTACACTCACTTACTTTGTCTTGTATAGCTCTCTTTTCCGAAGAGTCGCAGCCTTTCGCTCAAGTCAAATGTATGAAGAACTCAACAAAATCATCTACCTTAGCCTTAAAATTAACAGCGCCAAAATTATTAATTGGCGCTGTCCCTTTGCTAAACTTTATCTCTACCAACTATTGATTCACCTGCTTCTTCTAAATCACGAATACGGTGAGCTAATCGAGAAGATGCTGATGCAGCAATACTCCCCACTAAATCATCTAAAAAGGTATGCACACCATTACCGGTTTTCGAATCAAGTTTTTGAATAATACCTGTTTTCTTTTTATCTAAATGACCATATGTCGTTACTGCTATACTTCCGTACGTAAGCACAGAACCAATTGCCAGTGTTTCGTCGACTCCAAATAGACTTTCATCCGATTCAATTAACTGTTGAAGTGGTTGAGATAACATTCTTTTCTCTGCTAGTTCATCTAACTCAATTCCAACAAGTAGGGCATGCTGAACTTCTCTTTTGTTTAAAACACGCACTACTGATTCTACACAATGATTTATTGTTAACCCATTATTATAAGGGTATTGCATTTCATAAACAATTTCTGCAATATCGTGGATTGTTACTCCACGACGTTCCAATGCTTCTCGTGCCGCTTTCGCCACAGTTTCTGAAGACACTTTAAGTTTTTCATTATACATTGATAAAC
Source organism: Rummeliibacillus pycnus (assembly GCF_050459865.1). Lineage (GTDB taxonomy): Bacteria > Bacillota > Bacilli > Bacillales_A > Planococcaceae > Rummeliibacillus > Rummeliibacillus pycnus_B. Next base: position 23,799 of record NZ_JBCMNM010000046.1, on the reverse strand, counting down.
CTCATTTCTAGTTAATAATTCAGTCTATCTACTATTATACCTTTTCGAACTCATATGTTACAATTTCCCTACATACACATTAAAGGAGTGTTCAATGTGGGACAAGGTACCATTACAGATATTGAATTTTACAGTGAGGCTCTACAAGAAAAAGTGGAATTATTAATCTATATCCCAGCAAATTATTCTCCCTTTTATAAATATTCCATTTTAATTGCTTCAGACGGTAAAGACTATTTTCAGTTAGGTCGTATAAGTCGAGTAGCTGATGAGTATTTAGCCAGTGAAGAAATTGAAAATTTAATCATCGTTGGCGTTCCTTATAAAAATGTTGAAGATCGTAGAAGGAAATACTTACCTAACGGTGATTTGCATGATGCTTATTTACGTTTCTTGGCACATGAACTTGTGCCTTATATAGACGAACAATATTCAACTTATCGAATGGGCATGAGTCGTGCACTCATTGGAGATTCACAAGCAGCAACCGTATCATTGCTTGCTGCAATCGCATATCCCAATATTTTTGGAAAAGTAATTATGCAATCTCCTTTTGTAGACGATACAATACTACGTAAAGTTCACGAAGTAAAAGATCCACATGCTTTCTCTATTTACCATGTTGTGGGGTCATTAGAACATGAAGTGGTAACAATGGATAAAACCATTAAAGATTTTCTTACACCCAATCGAAACCTTCATCAATTATTGATTGACAAAGGTTTCACTACTTTTTATGAGGAATTTGAGGGACAACATACATGGAAATACTGGCAGAAGGATTTAAAAAGAGCAATTAAACAAAAATTTGGTCAATAGGATAGTTATCGCATTTCACGATTAAGTTTTTCTGCTATACTGAAAATTAGGAACAATTTAAAATTAATTCCTAGGAGGTACTTCATGATGAAATATGGTATTGTTGCTTTTCCTTCTAAGCAATTACAAGATTTTGCGAATTCATACCGAAAAAGATATGATACTCATTACGCTAAAATTACACCGCATATTACATTAAAAGGCGTAACAGAAGTAGAGGATTCACAAATTGAAAGTGTTTCAAACGCGGTTAGAGAGATTTGTAATCATTTCGCTCCTATCTCAATCCATTTGTCAAAAGTAAGTTCTTTTGCTCCTGTGAACAATGCAATCTATTTAAAGGTTGATCCAACAGAACAGCTTTTAGATTTACATCAAGCATTACATTCTGAGACCTTTGGTGGAGAGGCAATATACAAATTTGTTCCACATATTACCATTGCACAGGACATGAATTCAGGAGAACATGACGATATTTACGGGCAACTTCGTATGACGAAAGTTGATTTTAGCGAAACAATCAATCGTATCCATTTACTATATCAGCTTGAAGATGGCTCTTGGACTGTTTATGAAACATACCGCTTGACGGACGAGGCGTAACTATTGGTTTTTTCTAAGATTGTTGAAACTGAAAAAGAATTAAAAGATGCCTACTTTGTTAGAGAAGAAGTTTTCGTAAAAGAGCAAGGAATTCCTCTGCCACTAGAAAAAGATGATTATGATGAAATTGCTACACACTTTGTAGCTTACTCTGACCATAAACCAATTGCAGCTGGCCGAGTTAGATTTATTGAAAATTTAACCGCTACTGTTGACCGTGTTTGTGTATTGCCTCCTTTCCGTAGGAAACAAATTGGGATATTAATGATGAAAAGTCTAGAACAATTCATTCAAGGTTCCAACATTAAAAAGGTTAAACTAAATGCACAAACACATGCTATTCCATTTTATGAAAAACAGAACTATTACATCACTTCTCCTGAATTTTTAGATTCAGGTATTCCTTACCGAGCAATGGAAAAAGTATTTTAAATAATTAAAGTTAAAAAAAGCTACGATGTACTATGAAAAAAAATCATAACACATCGTAGCTTTTTATATGGAAGTATGTTTTTTACACTAGTTTGTAAATTATCATAATGATTGTGTTAATATCAAAAGCAAAAGCTTACAACTATTGTAGACTATACATAAAAATCACAGAACAATCCTTTACCTGTAACATTTTCACTATTTTTTTCATATGAAGATGTATGAAGGGATTTCATTACCGAATAAGAAAATTGAGAGTTTTGCTGCCAATATTTTAAATCAGAGCGTTTAATTCTCCGTTCAAGTCCTCTGCTAAAACAAGACTCCTTTTTAGTATTTTGAACACTATGAATATACGAATAGTGGTCTTTGTTTTGCAGAGAACGTTTTATATATTGAGCTGCTTGGAAATCATTTATTGGTAATATATAACCCATAAAAACCCTCCCCTGTAATATACTTTTATTTATGCAAGAAGAGCAATCGATATTACAGGGAAATGGCTTCATACTACATCATATTTTGAATTTTACTTAAATCTAAGGATTTTCCATTTTTAAGAATAGTCGCTACAATTTGTTCCTCTAACTCTTTCGTAACTGGTTTATTTGCAAGTTTTGCAACCTTACGAACAATTTTCCGAACTTGTCGCTCATCTTGAAAATCTGCATTTTGTATAGCATTAGCTAGCGCAAAGACTTCTTCCATTGGAACTCCTGTTTTCTCTTCGATTTTCCGAAAGAAATATGGATTCATCTAAACGCCCCCTTAATACATCATGCTAGTGCCTACAATAATTAACAAAATGAATAAAACAACGATTAAAATGAATGTTGAACCACCGCCGTAGCCACCGCCGTAGCCACCACCGTAGCCACCACAACCGTAACCTCCATATCCTGACATTGCAATCCCTCCTCTCTTTTCTCCCATATGTTATGCAGGATTAAAAAGAAGACTCGGGCATTTGACTAAGGTTGCTGACCTTTTGAACGAAATATTATAGCACCAATCATTCCAAATAAAATTGCGGCACTTATACCGGAACTTGTTACTTCGAACATACCCGTTAAAACACCGATCCAGCCATGCTTTTCAGCCTCAGCAAGTGCTCCATGTGTTAAAGAGTTACCAAAAGAAGTAATTGGAATGGTTGCACCCGCTCCTGCAAAATCAATTAATGGCTCATAAAGATTAAAACCATCTAGGACTGCACCTGCTACAACTAATATGCTTAATGTATGTGCAGGAGTTAATTTTCCAACATCCATTAATAGTTGTCCAATTACGCAAATCAAACCACCTACGATAAATGCCATACATAGTGATACAAACATTAATATTCCTCATTTCATCGAAATTTCAATCGCATGAGCCGTACATGGAATCGTTTCATTTTGTTGAACTGTTAACGGCGAAAGTAAAGCACCTGTAGCAACAGCAAGTACTCGCTCAATTTTTTTATCATTTAATTGTTTCAAAATATAACTAAAAAAAACAGATGCTGAGCAACCAGCACCACTTGCCCCCGCTAAAAACCCATCGTCATCACCATAATATTCTGCTCCTCCATCCCTAATTTTCATTACATCTTGCTTGGACATACCTTCTTTAATTAACATCTCTTTTAATATAGAAAGTCCTACTTTTCCAAGATCTCCAGTCATGACCAAATCATAGTCTTTTAATTTTTGTCCTCGACCTTTTAAATGGCGTGTAATGGTGTCACATGCAGCAGGAGCCATCGCTGCTCCCATATGGAATGGATCCGTTTGTTGTAAATCAATTACTTTACCTACAGTAGCTGCTTCAATAGCAGGGGTATTCACCTGTCCTTTTGCTATTAAGACATATCCTGCAGCTGTTACAGTCCATTGTGCAGTACCAGGTTTTTGCCCTCCATATTCAACTGGATAACGGAATTGACGTTCAATTGAGTTATGTTGACTTGCCGCTCCAGCTAGAGCATACCTACTACCACCTAATTCCGTTAATAATGATGCAATTATGACACCTGAGACTGCAGTTGCACATGCTGAAAATAGGCCAATATATGGTACTCCTAAAGTTGCTGCTACAAAATTTGATGGCGTCATCTGATTTACTAAATCACCGCTCATCAGAAAATCCACATCCTGCTTTTTTACGTTAGCCTTCTGTAAGGCAATTTGACATGCTTGTTCAGCCATAGTTTGATGGCCTTTTTCATTGGTATCTTCATCTGCTCTCTCACTGTCATAAAGCTTGTCAAAATCTGTTGCAAAAACACTTTGTTTTTCCACTGGTCCAGCAACAACGCCTGAAGAAATGATTGCTGGCTTTGATGGAAAATATAATACACCTTGATCCATTACCAACTCGTCACCCCCATTGTTACTAAAATAAGCTTCACAAGAGCTACTACAAAAGCTGATACAACACCAAAAACAATGACGGATCCAGCAAGTTTGAAGATATTCCCACCAACACCTAAGACAAAGCCTTCTGTCTTATGTTCAATTGCTGAAGAGATAACAGCATTACCAAAACCAGTAACAGGTACAGCAGATCCTGCTCCAGCAAATTGACCAATTTTTTTATAAAGTCCGAAACCAGTTAGAAGCATTGATAGGAAAATCATTGTCGCAACAGTCGGATTTCCAGCCGTCTTTTCCGTAAAGTCAAAATTAGCAATATAAAAGAAGGTAATAAGCTGACCAATTGTGCAAATAATACCACCAACAAGGAATGCCTTTAGACAATTTTTTAATATAGATGGTTTCGGAGATAATGATTGTTGTAACTCTTCATATTGCTTTGCTTCCATTATGTTTCCTCCTTAGACAGATCTTTTAACTTAGTAATTTCCTTTTTAAGTTTTTCATCATCCAACTTTTTCTTGGCTAACTTTTCGGCTTCCCAAATAATTTTCAAATCTGTACTTACTAAAACTGTTTGTTCTGGCAAGGCTTTTTCCATCTTTTTCTGCCATTCTTTTTCGTATTTCTTTTTTTTCCATTTAGAAAGCGGCTTTACTTCTATACCAATAAGAGCAGCATCTTTCGTAAAAAGTGCAGTAACTTTTTTAATATGTGGATCATTCTTTATAATTTGTTCTAAATCTTGTCGCTGTGTCTTATACATGTCATCATCATTTGTTGTAAAATAAGCAGTTTTCCCATTATTACAACCTACTAACAATAAGGCCAGGAGCAACAGAAGTCCCTTTTTCATACTACTCACCCTTTTTGATTTAGTATGATGCTTTTTAAATAAAAATATTCAGGTATTGTGACAACAGCCCGAGTCTACGATTGAAAAACTCATATGGTATAGATAGTTGGAAACGGAGGTGAAAACAAGATGGGGTGTGGAAGAGAAAGTTCTAACGTAAGAGAAAGTTCAAGTCATAATCATCATAAAAATAGAAATTGCGTTTGTGATGTAGTTCGTGCGATTCTTGATATTCAAAATCAAGGTGTAAATAACGAATGCGAATGCCCAACAAACTGCTTTTTAGAACCGCTTGGAGGTTTAGTTAGTCCAACAAGAAATCATAATGCTGATACCCGAGTATTCATGCTACTTACTGAAGACGGAACACCATTCAAAGCTTTCTTCAGAGAAAATGGAACTGCTGATTGCACATGCTTCTCAGTATTTTTCCGAGTAGAAGATGTATTTGATGGTTGCTGCGCAACTTTACGCGTATTAGAACCACTAACAAGTGATAATCATGATGTACAGCTTATTGCTGACCATGGTCAAGATTTAGACTTAAGAAACGTTTGTAAAGTAAGAAAATTTGCAGCTACTAATAGTTGTATCACAGTTGATTTAAATTGCTTCTGTGGAGTTCAATGTGTTCAAGATGTTTTCTTAGGGGTTTGCACAGAATAATTGTTAGGTGAAGCAGCGTCGGAAAAAGGGAGCGAAGGTTTGATATTATATCAAGCCTTCGCTTCTATTTATTTGGGATAGATCATCTACAGGATCATTACTCAAAACTGAAGGTTCTAGGTTAAATGTTGGGGTAAGACTTTGAAAGTTCTAACATACCGTATCCGGTTACTGCCCCTTTACTTTTCGCCGTTCTCCAGCATCGCTTGGCTAGCTTCGTCGTAGTATAAAACTTTCACTGAGAGGCTCGTCTGTACGAATCGGCAGGAGCGTCGAGGCAGTCACCTCCACTTCTTTGTTACTACAAGCTAATTTGTGTAAGCACCTTAACAAATAGTATGGAAACAAAAATAAAAACGAGATCAGAAAAATTCTGATACTCGTTTTTAATTCTATCTTCCGAAAATCGGCAAAGCGAGGCTAAAATCTCTATGATAAAAATGATCTTCCACGCCACAGTAAATCATCCAAATTAGAAATAGAGATTGGATAAACAACATCATTATTGGTTCTGATTATAACCTCATCTGTTTCCATATTAACATTTTGTACTTCTCCAGCAATTTCCCGCCCATCATTAACGACGAACACAAGTGGTTGGTAGGCTTTCTGTTGAAACGGATTTGATAAAAATAGAAGTCTTTCTTTTCTTTTAAGCAAGTTGCCATTTTCAATCACAGGCTGAGTTTCTTGTAATTCAAGTGTTTCCTCATTGTTTTCTCCCATATTAGCTAAATTTAATTCCTCAATTTCTTCAATAAAGGTCAATTTAGGTTCTTCTATTTTCTTAAAAAAAGCTGGTGGTGTTTTGATAAAAAGGAGTGGGCCATTTCCCACATCAACACATCCTTTTTTTATCTTATACTATGCCCAAAAGTTAAAATTGGTTCACATTAGATGATTAATAAATGCTGTTGCTATGCCAAGATAGATTAATATACTTGTAATATCGTTTAAGGTTGTGATAAATGGACCTGATGCTACTGCTGGGTCAATATTCAAACGATACATTAATAGTGGAATAAATGCACCTGCTAAAGTAGCTACTACGATCGAGCAACAAATTGCTACACCTACTAGTAGGCCAAGTAAGAGGGTATGCTGCCAAAAGTAAACTATTCCTAATGCAATGGCACCGCAAACAAGCCCCATAATGAGCCCGGTAATTACTTCTCTAAACATTAGCTTCAACTTATTTGTACTTTCAACATCCCCAGTAGCGATTCCTCGAACTGCTACGGCTAATGCTTGTGTCCCACTATTCCCAGATGTACCACCTATTAATGGAATAAATGCAGCAAGTAATGTAACTTTTTCAAGTGTTCCTGTAAATAAATCTACTAAATTAGCTGTTATCATTCCCAAAAATAATAATACGACTAGCCAAGGCAATCTTTTTTTAGCTGCTGCAAATGGGCTAGTATCAAACGTATCCATATCAGAGACACCGGCTAACTTAGAGTAATCCTCTGATGCTTCTTCATCGATTACATCAATAATATCGTCTACTGTAATAATCCCAAGCATTTCATTTTTTGAATTAATGACTGGTACTGCCAAGAAATTATAATCTTTCATAATTTGAGCGACATCTTCTTGGTCATCTGTCACATTTACGCTGACAACACGTTCATTCATAATATCGTGAATTAGTATATCTTCTTCAGCAATTATAAGATCACGTAATGATATAACTCCTGTTAAGTGATTTGTTTCATCTACAACGAAAAGATAATAGATTGTTTCAGCATCTGGCGCAGCATTTCGCAAAATAGTCATAGCAGAACGTACTGTAGAATTTTCTGGAATAGCGACATATTCAGTAGTCATAATTGAACCAGCTGTATATTCTTCATAATTCAAAAGATCTCGAATTTCCTGTGCTGATTCGTTATCCATTATTCTAAGAAAATGACTAATTTGATCTTTATCTAGTTCATTTAAGACATCGACTGCATCATCTGTATACATTTCAGCTATCATTTGTGCAGCATAAGCTGGTGACATTTCCCCAAGGAAACTTTTATATTCATTATCGTCAAGTTCGAGTGATTCGAAAATCTCCGCCATCTCTTCCGGGGACAAATACTGATAAATGACCTGTCGTATGTCAGGCTCCACCTTCTCATAAAACTGTGCCTGATCATATGGATGAAGTGTCAAATATTCATCTCTGAAATCATTCATGTCATCATTTTGCAATAACTTTCGTAAATGTTCCTCATCAAATTGCACTTCATCTTTTTCATTTCTTTCGTCTATCATGCATGTCCCCTCCTCTCGACTGCTATACTTTAAATAACACTTTACTATAATAGTTCGAAGAATAAATAACGGTCAATTATTTTTTTAAATATTTTTGGAACAAATTCAATAGTCCCACTTGAACTAATGACGCTCAAATCTACCTTTCTTTATTTCCAAGGAAATATTTCCTTTTTAAATAAACAAAGTTAGCAATGACATGCTATCCTATGGTTTATTAATTATTTGTGTCCATACTAAAACTGCTACTGTCCCTACACATATAAAAACTGCATATATAATACCGCTAATTTCGCCTAAAAATTCCAGTCCAAAAGGTAATATAATAGTAGTAATACCTACTATGTAAGAGAAAATACCGAATAGTTTAGCTAGTTTATCTTTATCACCGATAAAGCTATCTTCTTGATAACCTGCAATGAGCCACAGTTTCTTTTTTATATGGATTTGATAACCTATAATAATGATAATTAAAGCAACAACAATACAAGTAATAAATCCAGCAATCACCTTATCCGCCTCCTTTTATAACAAATTTTACCACGTTAAAGTTGTCCTATATATGCTTAGCTTATAAAATCTAAGTTTTGATAGCACTGCCACATTGACATCGACTTAAGAAATTGATAAAGGGAAAATTTTTGTTATAGGGATTTCTCAAAATCTTAGGTTGAATAACAATCGGCTTTCCCAAAAGTGAATGAATAATTCCCTTTTGAACAACCTTCTTACTTTAATTGAAAAAAATTCTACTATTTTTTAATACCCTCTTGCTAAGTACGAAAACGAACCGGTGTGCCAACTACGTTGACTTACACGGTTCGTTTTCGCGCTTTATGGAACTCGGGTGCTAACTTAATTTCTTTTACTATTTAAAGGACTTATTCAACCGACCTAGATTTCGGAATTTTTCCGAATTAATCGCTGAAAATAGAAGAGATTGATTAATCCAAACGAATATTACACTACAATAACTTTTTGCATATCTTCAGGCAGCTCACTATGCCATTCCATTTTTTCATGAGTTAATGGATGTTGAAGAACTAGTGAAACACAGTGTAAGGCCTGTCTATCAATGAGTTCTTTTGTGCCACCATATAAATCATCCCCTAGTAAAGGATGACCAATTGACGACATATGCACTCGAATTTGATGCGTACGTCCAGTATGCAAAGTTAATCTTACATGACTCACTTTCTCACCTTGAACAATAAAACGTTTGATGACTTGTACATCTGTATGTGCAAATTGACCATCTTGCCGTACTTCTCTTTCAATAATGCTCCCATCCTTACGACCTATGGGTGAGATGATTTGTTGAAAGTCATCGAATACGTGTCCATGAACGAATGCTTCATAGGTTCTGCTAATGCTATGTTTCTTTTGTGCTTCACTCATAAGATGGTGAATATGCCGATGCTTCGCAATGCATATTAATCCTGAAGTATTACGATCTAGTCGTGTCACCACATGAACGGTAGAGAAAATTTGTTGTGCTTGTAAATGCGCTGCTACGACATTCGCAACACTGCCAGTGGGATGGTCATGTGAAGGGATTGTACTTTGATACGGTGGTTTTTCTACAATAAGCAATGCATCATCTTCATATTGCACGGCTAATTCTCCTTTTTCGGGAAGTAGCCCCTCGCTTATTTCTTCAATAGGAAAAATAACTGTAATCTCGTCCCCAATTACAAGTGGATGCCTTACATTTCGTTCTATTCCATTTACTAGTAAAGCTCCACCTTGAAATTTAATCGCTGTTAATGCACGTTTTGATATACCATACTCCATTAATGCTTCTCTTAGTAATTGGCTATCATTTTGTGAGATAAAGGTTATGCGATATCGAAAGTCTTTAATCATTCTTGTAAATCACTATCAATAAACGAATCATGTACACGTTGCCAGAATGGAAAAGCTTTAAAACGAGCAAAACGGACTTTTTCATTTGCAACACGATATTGAATCGATTTTACATTTTTATGCAATAGTTGAACATGGTCAACTGTAACCATAAAATCTTCTGCCTTTACTGGTTTTAAGATGCACTTATGATGTGCTGGCAACACAAGAGAGGAGCCAACTGTACGGAAAACACGATTATTAATAGATGCCATTTCTGTTAGTTGTAACGCTTGCAAGGATGGATGTAAAATAGCTCCCCCAAGCGCTTTATTGTAGGCTGTACTTCCAGAAGGTGTAGAGATACACAAACCATCACCACGAAAACGTTCAAACGGACGACCATTTAGTTCTACATCCATTACAAGTGTAACTTCAGGAGATTTCACCGTAGATTCATTTAATGCTAAATACGTATAGCAATCATCACTCGTTTGATAATTAATCGTTACTTCTAAAAGAGGATACTCAATTACTTTAAATTCACCTTTTGCAATAGATATAACTAGTTTTTCAATTTCGCTTGGTTTCCAGTCTGCATAGAAGCCAAGATGCCCCGTATGAATGCCTACAAACGAAACCTCAGACAGCATATGTGTATAACGATGGAAAGCATGTAGAAGCGTTCCATCACCCCCAATGGATAATACAATTTCAGGTTTTTCTTCATCTACAACAAGACCAAAATCAGTTAAATAGTTAATCGCACGCTCCATTAGTTCGTTTGACTGTGGATCGTTACGTGATTGGACGGCAAATCTCATAGGTGATCTTGGGCTCCTTTCGGTTGATTTTGACGTACTTTAGGTTTAGAAGCTTCCTTATATTCTGTAAAATAGGCTTGCGCTTCTCGAATTTCCTCACGAATTTCAGACATTTCTTCATCAAGCTTAAAAGCTGCTTCTGCCGCACTTTGAAGACGATTTTTAATTTCTTCAGGGAAAAGCCCTTTATATTTATAGTTTAAGGAATGTTCGATTGAAGCCCAGAAGTTCATCGCAAGTGTTCGAATTTGAATTTCTGCTAATATCTTTTTTTCACCCATAATGGTACCGACAGGATATTCAATAATCATATGATAGGAACGATATCCACTTTTCTTTACATTGGTGATATAATCTTTTTCCTCAATGATATGTAAATCATTCCGTTGTCGTAATAATTCAATAACTGTAGGAATGTCATCTACAAACTGACACATAATACGAACACCAGCTATATCCTCTAGTTCATGTGCAAGTGTATCTGATGGTTCAAAGACTAGTCCCTTTTCTAATGTCTTATCATAAATACTCGCAAGTGGTTTTACACGTCCAGTGACAAATTCGATAGGTGATGTCGTATTGGATTTTTCAAATTGTGTACGAATCCCTTTTAATTTTATTTTTAATTCGTCTACTGCTTGCTTATAGGGCTGTAAAAAGCGATCCCATTGTCCCATGATAAGTCCCCCTAACAAATTTAGGTATTACTCAAGTAATTGTGCAAAAGTTTCTTCAACCGCAGTTGTAAAACCTTCACCATAATTATAGTTACCTTCAATATTATATATTAATGATTGTAATTCATCTTGAAAGTTGACCAATTCAATCTGCTCAGTATTCCATTTTAACATAGGATTTGCTTTCGATTGTAACGTTTCCACTAATAGTGGCCAAATAGTTTGTGGGAATTTCACATAACTATATCCATCTGCTTCTTCCATTAAGTATATAAAAGCCATGTCATCTGAATCTGTAATTATTTGACCTGCTGGTTGCCATTTAATTTCACCATTATTTTCTTGTAATTCAAATTGGATATGTGAATCTTGTATTGAACCTTTTTCGACTGTATAAGTTTTACGCAAAGCAATCTTCCTTTCTGTGAATCTGCAATCTATTTTATCATAGGCTCTTTCATTTCTAACCACTTTTCTGGATAATTGTCATGCTTTTTCATCTTTTATCACATTGCAAATTGTTATAAAATTCCTTTATAATTCATAAATAGAAAGGGTGTTTAAAATTGACCCAACAATTAGAAATAGAATTCAAAAATATGTTAACCAAAGAAGAATTTAATCAGTTATGTCAATCCTTCCAAGTAACAGAAAAAGATTTTCACGAGCAAACAAATCATTATTTTGACACGCCTGATTTTGCTTTAAAAAATTTAGGCTCTGGTTTACGCATTCGCGAAGTACAAAACCGCTTTGAATGCACATTAAAAGAACCTGCAAAAGGCATCGGCTTAACAGAAACAACGGACCTGCTTACAAAAGATGAAGTTCAATCTATTTTAACCGGTAGTTCTATCCTTCATGCAAATGAAGTTGAAAAGCGCCTTCAAGCACTAATGGTAGATCCAAAAGATTTGCAAATTTTAGGTACACTCTTTACAAAAAGAGCCGAAATAGAATATAAAGGCGGTCTTTTAGTATTTGATCATTCACATTATGCAGACACCAATGATTATGAATTAGAATACGAAGTAAAGGATGAAGCAACTGGTGAGGTACTCTTTAAGAAATTCCTTGCACAATACTCAATCCCTTTTAGACCAGCTGATAAAAAAATCGCTCGATTTATGAGCGCTGTCAATAAGAAACGAGGGTAATCGATGAACACACAATCATTACAACCATTAGCTCAGCTCCAAGCCTTACAAAACATGAGCTCTACTGGTACTAATGTTACGAATAGTTCAACTTCAACGTCGAACTTATTCGCTCAAATGTTGGGACAGTTGACGGCATCAACAACTAGTTCAACTAATGCTTCACAAATGCTTGGACTAACTAATTCTCTTTCAAACTCCAATAGCTCTTCTTATTTATCTCAGCTATTATCAACAGATAACCCACTTAATAACTTTATGGGAAGCAATTATACAACAGACTCTAGTCAAATGTTTGGCAGTCTCGGAAATTCAGCTACTTCAGATTATAGTCAGATTTTAAACAATCTGAATAATTTATCTAGTAATAATTCTTTATATTACAATGGAGCATCGCCTGTTTATACACCTGCGTCGGTACTGAACAATCTTAATAATGGTTTTAACCATTCATTAAGCAATTTATCAAATCCGCAATCAGGATTGACTAAAGTTTCTTCTAATAATGGCTATGATGCAATAATAAAAAAAGCTTCTCAAACTTATGGTATTCCTGAAAAAATGATTAAATCCGTTATTAAACAAGAATCTAGTTTTAACCCCAATGCGACAAGTTCTGCTGGTGCGGGTGGATTAATGCAATTAATGCCTGGCACAGCAAAATATTTAGGTGTATCCGACGTATATGATGCCGAGCAAAACATAATGGGTGGAACCAAATATTTAAAGCAACTGTATGACAAATTTGATGGAAACTACAATCTAATGTTAGCTGCTTATAATGCAGGTCCTGGTGCCGTTACAAAATATGGCGGTATTCCACCTTATAAGGAAACAACGAACTACGTCAATAATATTATGAATACATACAAAGCATAATTTGACAAAATGCCAATAATTTCGCTACTATTCATTCATCCTTATTTTTTTAATAACTATGATGAATTGCTCTGAGTAAGCGACAGTTATTGGTTTTTTTCATCACAAAATATGAAATTCGGAATAGAGAGCGAGTCATTTGTTTGAGAAATTGCAATGAGGTTGATAAAATAGAATTACAGCTAAAGCAAAGGAGAATCATCTATGACGCAAAAACCTATCATTCCTTATGAGGAAATTGGTAAAGAAAAACTTTATAAAATGATTGATATTTTCTATTCCAAAGTCGCTAATAATCCGAAGCTAAAGCCTATATTCCCTGATGATTTATCCGAGACAGCTCGTAGACAGAAACAGTTTCAGACACAATATTTAGGTGGTCCTAATATCTTTACAGAAGAGCACGGTCATCCAATGCTAAAAGCACGTCATATGCCATTTAAAATTACACCTGAACGTGCACAAGCTTGGTTAGAATGTATGTCTGAAGCAATGGATGAGGTAGGTCTCGAAGGTAAATTCCGCGATGTCTATTATCAACGTCTCGTCCTTACAGCACATCACATGATTAACGCACCGGATGATGACGAGGAGGTTTTAGAGTGAACAATATTCAGTATTTAGTCGAAAAACCTGCTGTATCACCTACAACTACCTTGAGCAAGTCAATTGAACTATATGTTTTCATGGATTTGCTTTCTCCAGGTAGCTGGGAATTACAATCACTGATTCGTCAATTACAAATAAATTATGGTCAATATTTTTCTTTGCGTATCGTACTAAGTACAGAACTTAATTCATTAAACACTGCATGTCAACGAATTAATGACTGCGAATCACACGAGGAGCTTGTCGATGTATCGCATCCTGTTCTACCTTCTATTGCCGTTAAAGCAGCAGAGCTTCAAGGGAAAAAAGCAGGTTATCGTTTTTTAATGAAATTACAGGAATACGCTTTGATTAATACAAAGAATGTCTGCCAATGCAGTACATTACAAGAAATTGCACAAGAAATCGGATTAGATGTTGAGGAATTTCAATCTGATTTTCTTTCAATGGAAGCTTCACGTGCATTCCAAAGTGATTTATGTATTACTCGCGAAATGGAAGTAGATGAAGTACCGAGTTTTGTATTCTTCAATGAAAACATAGAAGATGAGGGTTTAAAAGTTTCTGGAACCTATTCATATGAAGTCTATGAAAAGATATTAGAAGAATTACTAGATGAAAAGCTAGTTTGTCAGCAACCACCTTCAGTAGAAGATTTATTCCACCGCTATCATACATTAACAACAAAAGAAGTTGCTGCTATTTATCAAATCTCTCTGAATACAGCTGAACGTGAGCTAAAGAAAAAAATGCTCCAACAAAAACTAGATCGAATAACTTGTGATGAATTATCGCTCTGGCGTTTAAAATAAATACTAGATATTCAAAACCAATGGCAATATAGACGGTCATTGGTTTTTTTGTATGTAACATCAAATGTGAGAAGTGGAGACATCATTAAATAGAATTTGCCATTCATTATCTAACATTCCATGTAAGCTGGATTCGATATTTTTTGACAAAAAACAAAAGAAGCATCTCTACGGGAGATGCTTCTTTTCACAAAGGGGATGGGAGAAATGTTCACGTTCAAACAAAGGGGTGTATGTTTGTTTGTGATTTATTTCACATCTAAACTTTAGCATGAAAAAGCAGATATAGCAACGGTTCACGCTTATATTCACAAAGTTGTCATATAGTAAGCGTTTCCAATGTATTTGAAGTTTTTAATTGTATATTATGTAATGAATCTGCCGATGATAATAGCTTATAGGATTTATTCCTACAAATTAATTCTGGAGATATCCGGAGAATAGTATCGAAAATTGTCGATATTAATCATTCGTTGATTTATTTAAATAGAGCAAATCATACTGACATGTTCAAGCCACATCCGTGGAAAGCGACCTCAGGAATGGAATCAATCGATTCCAAACGCAAAAAAGTGCAAATTCAATGACATTGATTTGCACTTTTTTTACTTTTGGGACAGCCCATTGGAGAATATTGATTTATTCAGCTAGTAATTTTTCAAGTTCTTCTAGATTACGTTCAAATACTTTGCACGCTTCTTCAATTGGAGAAGCTGATTCCATATCAACACCAGCTGCTTTTAAAACATTAATTGGGTAATCTGAGCAGCCTGCTTTTAAGAACTTGTTGATATAACGTTCAACTGCAACATCACCCTCAGAAAGGATTTGAGAGCTTAAAGCAATAGCTGCACTCTTTCCTGTTGCATATTGATATACATAATAGTTGTAGTAGAAGTGAGGAATACGTGCCCATTCCAAACCGATTTCTTCATCAACTACCATATCTTCACCAAAGTATTGCTTATTTAGATCATAGTACACTTTAGTCATACTTTCTGCTGTTAGTGCTTCACCTTTTTGATCCATTTCATGAATGATATGTTCAAACTCAGCAAACATGGTTTGACGAATAATTGTTCCACGGAAGCCCTCTAACCAATGATTTAAAATGTAAATTCGTGTTTTTGGATCATCAATAGTTTTCAATAGATAATCATTTAATAATTCTTCGTTACAAGTTGATGCTACTTCTGCAACGAAAATCGAATAATCGCCATAGACGATTGGTTGGTTGTTGCGAGTATAATAACTATGCACACTATGTCCAAATTCATGTACAAGTGTAAATAGATTATCTAAATTATTATGCCAGTTCAACAAGATGTATGGATTTGTACCATATGAGCCTGAAGAGTAAGCACCACTACGTTTCCCTTTGCTTTCTACCACGTCTACCCAACGATCTTTTAGTGCTTTTTCAATGATGCCTACATAGTCATCACCCATTACACTTAAAGCTTTCAGCATATGACCTTTTGCTTCTTCGTATGTCATATCGATTTTAGATTCAGGTACAAGTGGTGTGTATACATCCCACATATGCAATTCATCAACGCCAAGAATTTTCTTGCGCAATGAAATATATCGATGCATTAATGGTAAGTATTTATGAATTGTGTCGATTAGTTGATTATACACTTTTTCAGGAATACTGTTAGCAGACATTGCAGCTTGACGAGCAGAATCGTATTTACGAATTCTTGCACTTACATTATGTGCTTTCACATTGCCTGATAATGTAGCAGCAAATGTATTTTTAAAGTTACCATACGAACTATACATTGCATGGAAAGCTTCTTCACGAACTGAACGATCTTTGCTTTCTAAGAAGTGTACATAGTTACCCTGTGTTAATTGGACTTGTTCACCATTTTCATCTTGAATTGTTGGGAACTCCAAATCAGCATTGTTTAACATGCTAAATGTATTAGAAGACGCACCTGTAACCTCTGACATTTGAGAAAGGATTGCTTCTTGTTCTGCTGGTAAAATATGAGGACGTTCTTTATTAATTTCTTCGATTTCTTGTTTATATAATTGAAGATCTTCGTTTTCTTTAAGGTACCCTTCAATAACTGCTTCATCTACAGATAAAATTTCAGGTGTTAAGAAAGATAGACTTGTTGAAATTTGGGCATATAATGTTTTAGCACGGCTATCCATCGCTTGATAAGTGGAATTGGTTGTATCCTGGTCATTACGCATGTGAGAATAAGCATAGAGTTTGCCTAATTTACTATACACATCATCACGGAAACGTAAAACATTTAACAATGATTCAGCTCCATCTTTAATTGTTCCTTGATAACTAGCAGCTTGTTTACTTAGGTCGCCTATTTCTTTATAAGCTTCTTCCCAAGCAGCATCTGTTGCAAAAATATCTTCCAGTTTCCAAGTTAGCTCAGTGGGTACCTCCTCTCTTGTTAGTACTTTTGATTGTTGATTCTCAGCCATGATATGACCCCCTATTTTAATTTGCTCCTAAGAAACGAAGTACTCTCACATTTTCTCAATTTTCTTAACCCTTTGCAAGAAATTGAGCGTATAAATACTGATATAGCGCTATTTCGTCAAAATCACTGTTAATCTGCCTAACCCCTAGTTTTTTTAATATTTCATTATAATTCTGCAAGGTTTCCACTGCTTTTTCATTTATAAATAATATTGGGAATCTCTTTCTAAATCCATCAATAACATCAGATGATATATGACTTAAATCAAATCCTTGTTCATACAAGAACATTAACCATAACATCTGCCACTCAGCATCAAAAACCGAAAAATTAACTTTATTCGACACAGGTATGCCGATAAATAATGGCAACTTTTCCACTTGATTGCCCATAAAATAACAGGCTCTTAAAAAGGGATCTTGCACTCCTTTTTTACTTATTAATAATCTTTTGTCGAGAAATTGTTGCCTTGCTTTCTTCCAAAGCCTCCAATAAATATTAAATTCAACTTCGGTAGGCTCTTTTACTTGTAAAAATGGAAACTGCTGATTTCCCATTGATAAATGCTGTACATGTGCTATAAAACGATAGCCCTCGATCGGCATTAAATAAGAAAAATATAAAAAAACCGCTGTGTCAGGGTCAAAAGTAATGATATGCGCATGTTTCTGAATATATGTGGTAAATTGTTGATTAAATGGGGAAAGTTTAATTTGTTGAACTCCATCTTTGTATGGATGCTTGTGTTTTGGGGTTTTTAAAATCCATATTGGAATTATATTTGCTTGTAGATAACCAATTGTACGTGTTTCCATTTGGGGAATAGAAATCGTACTACATTGAAATTCAATCGCAAATTGTTGTTGCTCTCTCTCAACTAGAATGTCCGGACGTTGGGCTAATTTCGGTAAATAAGGTTCTAATTGCACTTTAAACTGTAGCTTTTGAAACATCTCATACAATTGATGTTTGCCTAATAAATGTATTGTTGTTTCTCCTTCCGAAAAAGCTTGCTGACAGTTACTTTGTTTTTTATGTGCAAAATGTGGAATCATCACTTGTCCAATTTTCAATTGAACAGATTCCTGGCATTGGGGACAGTAAAACTGCTCATTTTTTCGTAATTCCAACAGTTGATCTCTTACATATTCTCTCTTCAATACGAATAACTGCTTATTCGCATTAAGTGCTGTTAAAATAGTATCACCTCCTAATTAAATTGTAAGAATTTTCCGTACCCATTGCAACAAAAAAGTTGTCCAAAAAATTTGGGCAACTTTTTCTGTGATGAAGCTAGTACAATAATACAGGCGTATAAATCTTCTAATTCTTCTTACTCAATTCAAAAGGGTGTCTTAAAAGTAATATTTACTAAACTTTTAAGACACCCCCTTTTTTATTGTTTTATTTATTAGGCAATGTTAATGAATATCCATTGTACCAGCACGCTAAGCACAATATTTAAACGCAATACGAGATGCGTGCTAGCACAATTAGTTTTTCTTTCAGATATCAACAAACAAACTTAACAGCGCTATTCATTAAAAAAATTTACGGACTGTTTCAAAACAATGTTCAGCCATAATAGGCTTTCCATATTCTTCTAACAAGTAGATCGTCGTATCTGCTTCTTCCGCACCTTCAGAAATAACACTCAAATAATTCTCTAATTCTTCCATTGAGCATTCTTCATCAAATTCCACATGAAGATAATATTTCCCATCCATCTCATATAAAGAATTTTCAAAATCTGCTCCCTCAGGGATTCTATAAGCTATATCGATGATGTCATCGAAATCTTTTAACTCGAACGTATAGCCATCTACGCCCTCATCTGAATCGATAAAAATTTCATCAAACTCATGTGGTTTGATATCCATACCATTAAATGCATTTTCAAAAAACTTTCTTTTCTCTTCAAGACTCGAAGGCAAATCAAGCAAACCATCTGAAGTGAATTTGGCAGAAGTAACAGTTAATTCAAGTCCAGTTTCCTTTGCAACGACTTGAATCCATAATGGTCCATCCATTTCAAAATCTATATCGTCAGTGATCTCTTCCATCATTACCCAGAAGAGTTCTTCGCCTTTATCTCGGTTATACCATATTTCGTCTTTCGTGAAACCGCGTTCTTCAATGTCAAGATAAGAAATGAAGAGTTTTAGTGTATTCTCATTAATGCGTTCCATATCCATATTACACAACTCCCTCCGGTCACTACTTCTAAAAAGATTTGTCTGCTAGCCAGATAATTGAAGGTGTACCACATAAACAGCGTCTCTTACTATTGTATGACGAGATGATGAAAAATGAAAAGGATAAATCTCGAGAAATAACAATAGTATATGAAATATAGTAGAGTCTGTTTACAAATGCAAGTTAAATTCAACAGATTATACTATATTTCTATTAATGTCGCATAAAAGTTTTTTTATATTTGATGGAGTGTTCACACAAATTTGCAAATTGAAAGGGAGGTAAATGCACCAACAAATAATAAAAAGAAAACAAAAAAGCTAAAACTCCAAATTTCTTTTATGCGGAGCTCTAGCTTAGCTTGTACATATGATCATTAACTATGCGATTAGTTCACCATTTTTTGTGCTTCTTGTAATTGATAAGCACGAACTTTACGTGGTAAGAAACGACGAATCTCATCTTCATTGTAGCCAACTTGTAAACGTTTTTCGTCTAAAATAATTGGTCGACGTAATAACCCAGGATTTTCTTGGATTAATTCATATAAACGTTGTAAAGGTAATGATTCTAAATCCACTTTTAGTTTTTGGAAAATTTTAGAACGAGTCGAGATTATTTCATCCGTTCCATCTTCAGTCATTCGTAAAATTTCTTTGATTTCACTAATGCTAAGTGGTTCAGCAAAAATATTTCTTTCTTTATATGAAATTTCATGTTCTTCTAACCATGCTTTTGCTTTTCTACATGAAGTACAACTTGGTGAAGTAAATAATGTTACCATCATATCAAACACACCCTTTCAAAATGTGAGTCAAAGTATATAAAAATTTATCTATTTTTAAATTAGAATTACTCTAATAAAGAGGTCTAACAACATTATACAACATAATTTCTCATTTGAATATACACAAAAAAGAAATAATTTCAATTGTTTTATGACTAATTATTCTATAACTTTAAGCTTTTTAGGTTATTCGTATAGAGCAATTCTCACTTACAATTTTAATATTGCCAAAATTTATAGCTTTTAAACAACAAAAGATAATAAAAATTTTCTCATTTAGCAACCTGACATTGAAAATATTTTGTGTTCTACTATATCTACGAACTAGATTTCAAAAGGTTTCATTTTTTGTATTCTTTCTTAATTTTTTAGGTGTCTTTTTTATGAACAAATACTAAAAATTTATCGATATCAATTTTATTTCATTTAATGTAATTCATTTTGTATACCGTTACAAACGGAGGCTGGCTTCAATCGCTCTTCACTACGTTGAGGATACTGAAAAAGTGTTTAAATACAAATATTAATAATATTAATCTGTTTTCTGCATGATGTGGAATTAGCTTCGCTTTCCGCGGGGCTTTCAACTCAAGTTTTCTTCTAAATTACATCGCACGAAGGAAATGAGAATGCATTTTCGAGGACTCGCCGTCGAAAGCGTTGCAATTAATTCATTAAATGTTCGTATATTTTATATGAATTTTGCTGTATAAAATTGATACGATTAAGTTTCAATAAAACATTCCAGTATATAAAAAAATTTAAGTTTAGCACATTGCTTTAATTTGCATCGTCATGTTTTGTTTTAAAACACTAAACACTTTATGTATCAAGTAAGATCAAATTGCATATTCTATTTAACATAGTAAAAGCTTGTAATTTATTTGGGGCTATATTATAATTTTCAGCATAAATAATTAAAACGAAGACGAAGAATAGTACTTGTAGTAAGTATGTGTAGAGAGTCTGTGTAAGGTGGGAACAGATCATACACTATGAGGAATGGACTTCTGAGTTAGCTTTATGAACCATCATGTAGTAGTGAAGCTCGGGCATCTCACGTTATGAGATTGAGTGGTCGATTTTTCGACAAGCTTGGGTGGTACCGCGGATACAAAACATCATTCGTCCCTATTTGGGATGCATGATGTTTTTTTATATTCTAAGGAGGAATCATTACATGAAAAGAATTTTCTCAGGTGTTCAACCAACAGGCGTTATTACATTAGGCAACTATATCGGTGCTTTCCGTCAATTTGTCACAATGCAAGATAACTATGATTGTATCTTCAGCATTGTAGACCAACATGCAATTACTGTACAACAAGATAGTGATGAACTAAGCAAAAGCATTCGTACCCTAGCCGCAACTTATCTTGCAGCTGGTATTGATCCTAATAAGTCAACATTATTTATCCAATCTGAAGTTCCTGCTCATGCACAAGCTGGATGGATGCTAACTTGTACATCTTACATTGGTGAACTAGAACGTATGACACAATTCAAAGATAAAGCTCATGGAAAAGATGCTGTATCAGCTGGGTTATTAACTTATCCACCTTTAATGGCAGGCGATATTTTACTTTATAACACAGATATTGTTCCAGTTGGCGAAGACCAAAAACAACATCTTGAAATTACACGTGATTTAGCAGAACGCTTCAACAAACGTTATGGAAAAACATTTAAAATTCCAGAAATTCAATTACCTAAAAACGGTGCTCGTATTAAATCATTACAGGACCCATTGAAAAAAATGAGTAAATCGGATGATAACAAAAAAGCAACGATTCGCGTTTTAGACTCTGCCAAAGATATTGAGAAAAAAGTGAAATCTGCCGTTACAGATTCTGAAGGTATTGTAAAATTCGATGTTGAAAACAAACCGGGTGTCTCTAACCTTTTAATAATTGAATCTTCTTTAACTGATGTTTCAATTGATGACTTAGTTGCAAAATATGAGGGTTTAGGTTATGGAGCATTTAAAGCTGGTGTTGCTGAAAGCATCATCAACCATTTAACACCAATTCAAGAAAGATACGAAGAATTAATCAATTCATCTGAACTAGATCACATTCTCGATATTGGTGCAGAAAAAGCAAATGCTATTGCTAGCGAAACAATTACTAAGATGGAGACTGCGATGGGCTTGGGAAGAAGACGACGATAAGCATACCTATACATGAACCAACAAAAATCTTAAAATCAGCGGTCTTTAAGATAAATGTAAATACGGACGTCCACGTATATCCTAATGCGTGATAGTTTAGGTATAAAATCATATGAGTGGTAGTTAAAACAATTAAGCCATAACATATTAGAAAAATTAATATTCTCATAAGCATGAATCCTTTTCTATTTTTTACATTCTATGAGCAAAAGCCTTTCTCTATTCTCGAGAAAGGCTTTTTAGTAGATAGCTGCTAATGAATCATTTGTATTTTTATAGTTCTATGTAGTCACAGATAATAACATTTCTTTGATTTCTTGATATTTCTAAATTATTCAAAACTTTCACCTATTACACTTTTGACTTTAACAGTGAGTAAACATTGGTATCATAAGAAATACCATCTTGGTACATATAGTTTCTCAAAACACCTTCTTTTTCAAATCCAAGCTTTTTTAATAATTCATTAGACGGTGTATTTTCAATAAAAACAACTGCTCCAATACGTGTTAAATCAAGTTCATTAAAACCATAGGATATAACTTTTGAGACAGCTTCGGTTGCGTATCCTTTACCCCAATAATCTGGATGAAGTTCATAACCTATCTCAGCCCTTTTATGCTTAGGAGACCAAACATTAAATCCAATTGTTCCGATAATGCCCCCTTTTTCTTTTAATTCAATCCCCCATCTAATCCCTCTTTTTTCTTTATAGTTTCTTGCGAAAAAGTCAACAAACTGTTCTGCTTGTTCTATACTCGTTAAAGTATCTTGACCATAATAACGCGTTACATCGTTATTAGAAAAACAATTAAAAATACCTTGAGCATCCTCATATACAATTTCTCTTAATCTAAGCCTTTTCGTTTCTAGTGATGGAAACATACTCCCACTCCCTTTTTTATATTTACAATACTATTTGAATCAATTTACAAATCTATTTTCGGTTTTTAAACTCGAACATTTAAACATAAACTTTTCACTTTTAGATTTGGATATTCCGCTACAGACAGGCGCTTTCCGCGGGCAAGCATCAAGCCTCCTCCTCACTTCGTTCGTGCGGGGTCTTGATTCGCTTGATCTTCCCGCAGGAGTCCCCTGTCTTTCGCTCAATTGGGAATTATTCATTAGTATATGGCATCTTCCTTGGAAATCTAAATGAATCAATCTCGTAAATCTATTTTCGGTTATTTCCATATTCAGATTTAGATGTTCCGCTACAGACTTGGCTTCAATTTCCTCGTTGAAGTATGCCACGCTTCCTAGCTTCGACCTAGTAACACTACATTGAATGCACTGAAAAAGTAAAAAACATTAAAATTAATAATGAAAATCTTGTATAGCTATCTTTGTTGATGTGGAATTAGCGAAGACTCCTGCGGGAAAGCG
>NZ_JBCMNM010000045.1:0-23718 GCF_050459865.1 Rummeliibacillus pycnus | reverse complement strand
AGATTTGGATGTTCCGCTACAGACGGCGCTTTCCACGGGCTTGGCTTCAATCTCCTCGGGCCAACACGATGTTGGTCACGAAGCCGTTGCCACAGGACGTGGCGATCTTAGGCTTTGTTCTTTAAAACCGCTCCTGCTGGGCTTTCAGCTCAAGCTTTTCCCGTAGGAGTCGCCGTCTTTCGCTCCACAACGAACAAAATTGGATATCATTAAGTGTTCATATATTTTATTTGAATTTTGCATTATGAAATTGATTCATTTAAATACATTGTTATGAAAATCCTTGATTTAGCTTCGGGACATCCACCTCTTGTTGGAGCCCCATAAGACGTTGGTTAGATAGCCGTTGTCGCAGGAAGCGACGGTTTTAGACAATCTTCCTTTTTACGGGTGCGTTCCGCTTTAACGTTTATCTACTGCTTTTGCTATGGCATCGCCTGCTAATTGGATGATTTGGACAATGATAATTAAAATAACGACTGTTGTAATCATGATTGTGTTGTCGTAACGGTAGTAACCGAAGCGGATTGCTAAGTCACCGATACCTCCACCACCGATAATCCCTGCCATTGCTGAGTATGCAACTAAACTAATAATTGTCATTGTAATTCCTTGAATAACGCCTGATTTCGCTTCAGGAAGTAATACGTCCTTTATGATCATCCAGCGTGTTGCCCCAACTGCAATGGATGCTTCGATGACACCTCTATCAATTTCACGAAGAGATGTTTCAACAAGTCTTGCGAAAAATGGAATCGCTGCAACAGATAGAGAAACACTCGCTGCGATAGGACCAATCGTATCGCCAACTAGCCATTTAGTGAATGGGAATAACGCTACTAAAAGAATGATGTATGGAATGGAACGAATAAGGTTGACGATAAAGCCAACAACTATATTGACCAAACGATTACCTAGCAGTCCCGGCTTACTTGTAGAAAATAGACCTTTACTTGTAGTGAATAATAGTAGACCTAATGGCAAACCGATGACTAATGAGATAGCTAAGGAAATTCCTACCATTAGAAGTGTCTGTCCAAACGCTTTCCAAATATCTGGTAGCATACTAGCAAAGTGACTTGGATCAAATAACATAGTCTAACACCTCCACTGTTACTCCACGACTTTCCATATAGGAAATCGAACGGTTAATATCTTCCACTCGTCCATTCAGCTCCATGAGGAAAATACCGAGTGGTCTTTCTTGAATATATTCAATTGTTCCATGAAGGAAGTTCCCTTGTACCTCAAATTGCTGAAGCATATCTGAAATAACCCCCTCACCCGCCACATCACCTTTGAATAAGATCTTTACAACATTTCCTTTGACGTTTTGCATGATCGCCTGTGGAATATCAAATGATACAACACTGCTAATAAATTCTTTTGTTAATGGTTTTTCTGGATTTGCGAAGATATCATAAACAGAGCCTTCTTCAATCACTTTACCGTCTTGCATAATAGCCATACGATCGCAAATTTCTTTCACAACGTCCATTTCATGCGTTATCAGAATAATCGTAATGCCAAGCTCACGATTAATTTTCTTCAATAGCCGTAAAATGGAGGTTGTAGTTGTTGGATCAAGTGCTGATGTTGCCTCATCGCAAAGCAATACAGAAGGGTTATTTGCTAGCGCTCTTGCAATACCTACACGTTGCTTCTGCCCTCCACTCAGCTGCGCTGGAAACACATCTTTTTTATCTTCTAAGCCCACCATTTTGAGTAATTCCTTAACTCGTTTATTCCGCTCTTCCTTTGGCGTTTTTGCAGCTTTCAATGCAAACTCAATATTTTCACCAACCGTTTTTTGGCTGATTAAATAAAAATGTTGGAAGATCATACCGATTTTCAAACGCGCTTGGCGAAGCTTCTCACCTTTTAGTTTGGTTAAATCTTGTCCATCAATTAGAATTCGTCCATCCGTTGGTTGTTCCAATAAATTAATACAGCGTAATAAGGAACTTTTGCCTGCCCCAGAATAACCAACAATACCAAATATTTCTCGATCTCCAATTGTTAAAGAGACATGATCTACACCGGTTACCGTTTTCTTTTTTGCCTTGTAAACCTTCGATACATTTTGTATTTCCAGCATATACATCCCTCTATTCTTTGTTAAATTGCTATTGTACAAAATTTACACAATTTCTATAAGTAAACTATGTATTTAAACTAAAAAAGATACATCTCCCAACTGAAAGATGTATCTTATTATCGATGTTCATTTATCTTTCAGAAATAAATTCTGTAGGAATTAGCACCTTCCCTAACGGGGGTTGCTGGACTTCATAGGGCCTATCCCTCAGTCACTCTTGATAAATTCCATTTATTAAGTTGTAAGTTTATGTTATTCATATTATTTCCTTTTTCACCATTTGTCAACGAATTTTTCGAAAAAATAAACTATTTTAAAATATTTTATTATTCAAGTACCTTTATACAGAGAATGAATTCTACCTCAATCCAATTATTCACAAGTTGTTTGGCATCGTATAAACAAAGCTTTTTTTCTTCGCTTTTGAGTTTCGTAATGACACCTCTATATTGAGTACTTGCTTGCTGATGCCAAACTTCTAGTAATACTTCTTTCTTGCCGTAATAAGCTTGCATCAGTTCTTCTTCTAATGCTTGTAATGTCCATTCATCAAATGCAGGTTTCGTAATCTGTTGTGTCTCCTGTTGCCAAGTTCTTAGCCTTTGTACATGTTCTGGTAGCATCATCGCAGTCCATTTTATATTTCCTCGATCACGTATCAAGCTAATGCCTCCTTTGCACATTCATTTGGCCTGCATAATTCTATGCTAAAGATGATTTTTCTATAAACTATCTTTTCCCGATTTTTAGTTATCCACACCTTAGTTATCCACAATGAACTTTTCCTTATGCATATCACATTCATGCAGATGCATAAACCTTTCGTTTTCAAGACGCATAAATATACATTTTTTTATTTTTTGTGTCCGCCAAGTAGTTGAGAACGATTAATAGCTGTGCCTGCATCCGTATAAGATACTGCCCGTAATACTGCTGAAGAACCATAGTGAGTGCGAAGCTGATCCATAGTGGCACCAAGTTTACGACGCCTCCAACGAGTTGTATCAAAAAAGCTGAGCTGCATGGAATGTTCTGATTCTAATTTTGTAATACTGACACTAATTTGCCGTACAGGCCGTTCATTGTATTGCTCATTCAATATTTGCTGGCAAACACGATAAATGACCATTGTATCGTTGGTTGCTTCATCAATTGTGCGCGAACGATTGAAACCTCCTCCGAAGGCATTTTTGCTATAGGAAATTCCCAAAGTAATGGTACGCCCTACTTTATAAGCTTCTCGTGCTCTTCTTGCCACATCCTCACACATTTCAAGGAGGACAGCGAGCACTTCCTTTTTCGTGTTATAATCTCGCATTAAGATTTGGCTTTTGCCATAACTAATTTGCCCTTCTATCAGTGGTGCTTCACCTACTTTTGATAAATCGATGCCACGAGCATGATAGTATAGCTGATTGCCCATAATACCGAAATGATTTTCTAGTGTTGTTAAATCAGCATGAGCTAAATCACCAACAGAGAAAATCCCCATATTATTAAGCGTTCGTTCTGTTCGATGACCAATTCCCCACATCTTCGATAAAGGTGTAACTGGCCACAGCTTTTTTTCCACATCTTCAAAATCCCATTTAGCAAAGCCTGTTTTTTTCGCATCTAAATCGAGTGCAAGTTTTGCTAACAACATATTTGGTCCCATGCCAACTGTGCTTCGAATTTCAAATTGTCGATAAAGTTCATCTTGAATTTGGTGTGCTGTTTCTACTGGATCTCCCCACAGTTTTTCGGTACCAGTAAGGTCGACAAAACTTTCGTCAATGCTATATACATGAATAGCTTCCTTTGGTACATAACTATTCAATAGCTTGGTAATTTCAACCGACATACGAACAAAATATTCCATCTTTGGTTCAAATAAATGAATATCTGGATGCTTCGGTATTTCATATAGTCTCGTTCCTGTTTTCACTTGAAATCGTTGCTTCATAATCGGAGAAGCAGCAAGAACAATACTCCCTTTTTGCTGAAAATTACCAACAACTGCAATCGCCTCTTTTTCAACATCTAAATGAGCCCACGATGCCATACAGCTAGCATAAAAACATCTCATATCCACACACATAATTGATCTTCTGGGCATATTTTCATACATCACAGCACACCTCCAAACAGAACATTTGTTCTTATTTTAAAATGAGATAAGTGAGATGACAAGTAGGAAGTAGCACTTTACCAATAAACGACAACTTTTTTGCTATAAGTATCCTGTGAAGTAATTTTTTATATAGTCTATGTTCGATATATGTTGCTTAGAGAAGGGTTTTGGAATGGCTTTATTGTTATAATGGAGTTTTTTATTGGGTCTATCCACGTTTTTAGGAAGTCAATCCACGAAATTACGTGTTCAATCCACGAAATTTTACTTTCAATCCTCGAAATTTTGAATTGTATCCACGTCCTGTGAAATTGACGTCTCCATTTAGGAAACTTTATATCTTCTTTCTTGATGTGACTTCATCCAAAATAAAAACCCACTCTACTAAGATATAGCAAAATGGGTCAATGATTTATTTCAAAATATCCTTATATAATTCTGGACGTCGATCATCATACACTGGAATTTTCTTACGTACTTCATCCACTTTCGAGAAATCAACATCGACTATGGAAAGTTCTTCAGCTTCGTTACCTGTCCACAGTACTTCGCCCCAAGGTTCAATTACCATTGATTGACCATTAAAGTTTTCTACTTTATTGCTAATACGGTTAATTGCAACGATGAAGCATTGATTCTCAATGGCACGTGCCTGCAATAACACTTTCCAATGATCGATTCTTTGGGTTGGCCATTGTGCCGATACGAATATGACTTTGGCGCCATTTAACGCATGAAGGCGAAGCCACTCTGGGAAGCGAATATCATAGCAAATCACTCCCGCTGCTGATAAATCCCCTAGTTCAAAATTATTTTGCCCCTCACCAGCAGATAGATGTAAGTGTTCATCCATTAAGCGGAATAAATGAGCTTTATCATACTCGCCTACTATTTCACCAAAGTGATCTACTGTGTACATCGTATTAAAGAAACCTTCTCCTTTTTTCGTTGCTACTGAGCCACCTACAATATGAATATGGAGCTCTGAAGCTAATGCTCGAAGGAATTTCTTTGTTCTCTCACCATTCACATCTGCTAATTCCTCTAGTTTTTCTAATGCATAGCCCGTGTTCCACATTTCAGGTAAAATAACAAGCTCTGCTCCCTTACTAGCTGCTTCTCGAATAAAAGCTTCTGCCCTTGTAAAATTTTTTTCAACATCTCCAAAAGCTACGTTTAATTGAATACAACCAATCTTCATTTTTGCACCACCTATAGACATTTTCATAAAAAGGTTATACTATTTTCACTAAATCGTTTTTAAATTCAGAAAATTTCTTTTCTTCTATTCTAGCGATATCTAATTCAAATGTATAGTACATGGACTTAGCACTTTTAATTATCAATTGGAGGGAAATATTTATGGAGTTATCAACAAAATTAAAAAATTTACCTAAGCAATTTTTTGCGAATCTCGTTAAACAAGTAAGTGACGCAGTTGCAGAAGGAAGAGATGTAATTAATCTAGGACAAGGAAATCCAGATCAGCCTACACCAGCACATATTGTAAAAGCGATGCAAGAAGCAACCGCCAATCCACAACTGCATAAATATTCACCTTTTCGCGGATTACCTGAATTAAAGGAAGCTGTCGCTCACTTTTATAAACGAGAATACGATGTGGACATTGACCCTGAAACAGAAGTATCCATTCTTTTCGGTGCAAAAGCCGGTCTCGTTGAATTGCCTCTTGCTCTATTAAATACGGGAGATACAATGCTACTTCCAGATCCAGGTTATCCAGATTATTTATCAGGTGTAACATTAGCAGATGTCCAATTTGAAACAATGCAACTTTTAGCTGAAAATGATTTTCTTCCAGACTATCAAAAGCTTTCTGCAGATGTAAAAAAACGCGCTAAATTAATGTATTTAAACTATCCCAATAACCCAACAGGTGGTATTGCTACAAAAGAATTTTATGAAGAAACAATCAAACTAGCAAAAGAAAATGATATAGCCGTTCTACAGGATTTTGCATATGGTGCGATTGGTTTCGATAGTGAAAAACCAATTAGCTTCCTCCAAACAGATGGGGCAAAAGAAGTCGGCATTGAGGTCTACACATTATCTAAAACTTATAATATGGCAGGATGGCGTGTAGGTTTTGCAGTTGGTAATGCACAAATAGTAGATGCTTTAAATCTTATACAAGATCATCTCTTTGTCAGCCTATTTCCAGCCTTGCAATTAGCGGCAGTTGAGGCTTTAACAGGTGATCAAACTTGTGTTACAAAACAAGTAGCGCTATACGAAAATCGAAGAAATGTACTTATCAAAGCATGCAACGAAGCTGGCTGGCCTGTAGTAGCACCAAAGGGTTCCTTCTTTGCATGGCTTCCTGTTCCAGAAGGGTTTACAAGCCAACAATTTGCCGATTTCCTATTAGAGAAAGCCGATGTAGCAGTCGCTGCAGGTAACGGCTTTGGGGCATATGGCGAAGGTTATATACGAGTAGGATTATTAGTAGATGAACAGCGACTAACTGAAGCCGTAAAGCGCATTGAAAAACTAAATTTATTTAAAAAACCTGCTGAACTAGCAAAAAATTCATCATACGCATAATGACTATGGGCAAAAATAAAAGGTGTGGATAAGCATAAATCCTTATCCACACCTTTAGTTCTAAAGTAAACTCAATTTATCTTAAACAGATTTCAACGTTTAGGAAATAACCCCAAGTTCTTTCCCTACTTTTTCATAAATAGCTAGAGCTTCGTCTAACATTGCCTTCGTATGGGCAGCAGTTGGCATATTGCGTACGCGACCAGTGCCTTTTGGAACAGTTGGGAAGACGATAGACTTTGCATAAACGCCTTCTTCTATTAGACGAGATGAAAATTGTTGTGTAAGTTTTTCATCACCGATAATACATGGTGTAATCGGTGTTTCAGAATGACCAATATTAAAGCCAAGTTTCTTCAATCCTGCTTTTAAATAGTCTCCATTTTCCCAAAGCTTATCACAAAGTTCTGTTGAATCGATTAACATTTGAACAGCACGAGTAATCGCTGCTACATCACCTGGTGGTAGAGCAGTTGAGAACAAGAATGGACGTGAACGAACTTTTAGCCAGTCGATTAGGTTTTTCTTACCTGCTACATATCCACCAACTACGCCGATAGCTTTTGAAAGTGTACCGATTTGGAAGTCAATTTCATTTTGTAAACCAAAATGCTTAACAGTCCCTTTCCCCTTACCTGTTACACCTGAGCCATGAGCATCATCGACATATGTAATAAGGTCGAATTCTTTTGCGATTTCTACGATTTCAGGAAGTTTTGCAATATCTCCATCCATAGAAAAGACGCCATCTGTGATGACCATTACTTTATTGTAAAGGCCAGATTCAGTTGCTTCTTTTGCTTTTTTACGAAGATCTTCCATATCAGAGTGGTTATAAGCAATAATTTTTGCTTTGGATAAGCGGCAACCATCAATAATAGAAGCATGATTTAATTGGTCAGAAAGAATCGCATCATTTTTATCCATAACAGCAGAAATAGCTGCCATATTACAGTTGAAGCCAGATTGATAAGAAATCGCAGCCTCTGTTCCTTTAAATTCTGCTAATTTTTCTTCTAATTTTACATGTAGATCTAGTGTACCGTTAATTGTACGAACAGCACCTGCACCTACACCATAAGTGTCGATTGTTTTTTTAGCAATTTCTTTTAATTCCGGATTTGTCGCTAAACCAAGATAGTTATTTGAAGATAGGTTGATCAATTTCTTACCACGTACTTGAATAGTTGGACCATTAGCACCTTCAACAGGATCGATTTCGTTGAATAAGCCTTGGTCACGAAGTTGTTGTAAATTGTCGTTAACGAATTTGTTGAGTACATTAGACAAGGTCATCATCCCTTTCATGCGAATATATCGATATTGTAGCATATACCCCTTCTATTTTGTACTTCTGAAAAGAACTATTATAAAAAAACCATTTATACCCCTTTATAAAGAAACACTTAATGTTCTTTCTAAAAACACAGTTGTATTTTCAAAAAGAGTATTCATCCAATTTCCATGCTAATTTCCTGTTAAAAAGTTTAAAGTAATATTAAAAGATAGGGTCTCTGGCACTTTCCGCAGACAAGCCTTGAGCCGCTTTGTCGCGACTTCATCAGGGCTCAAGTTGCAAGAGTGAGGCCACTAAAAAAGTGTAGTAACACAAATATTCATAGTATATATTTGCTATTGAATGAAGTGGAATTAGCTCCGCTTTCCGTGGGCGAACTGACGAGCCTCCTCACTTGTGCTCCTGCATCGCTTCGCTAGCTTCGTAGCAGAGAAAATCTCGCTCCGGGTTCTCGTCTAGCTCGTTTTCCCACAGGACATTGAATGAGCTTCACTGAATTAACATCGCACGAAGAAAATGCGAATGCATTTTCGAGGACTCTCCGCTAATTCCACTTCAATGAAGATAGATATATCAAATTTTTATCATATTTTACATCTATTTAACTTTTTCAGGGCCCTGCAAGATTTACTGCAGGGGTCTCGCACCGCTACCCTTCTTTCTAGTATGTTCTGTAAAATCAAGAATATATAAATATTTCAACATAGAGGGGCTGATCTACTTATTGAACAGCCCTTTACCATCACTCATTTTTTTCCCAATGAATCATGCGATAGCCAATTCGAATATGGGTTTGAATAAATCTTGACTGGTTTACTTCTTTCTCAATTTTTTTTCGGAGCGTAGCCATGAAAACACGCAAATTTGGTACATCAGTATCAAGAGCATCTCCCCAAACTTGTTTTAACAAGTAGTTATGAGTGAGCACCTTGCCAAGATTTTTGCTCAACGTTTCTAAAAGCTTATATTCATTTGGTGTGAGATGAATTTCTTCATTATTAACAAACACAGTATGGGATAAATAGTTTATAGAGAGAGGCCCATTGGTAAATATAGGTTGTTCTATTTCTATATCTACATTAGCTGCTGAACGTCTCAACGCTACACGAATACGAGCAAGTAATTCATCAACACTAAAGGGTTTTTCGACATAATCATCTGCCCCCATATCAAGTGCTTTAATCTTTTCGGTTTCTTCACCTCGAGCGCTCACAACAATGATTGGTGTTTTCGACCAAGTACGAACTTTCAAGATAATGTCTATACCATCCATATCAGGTAAACCTAGGTCTAAAATAATCACGTCTGGGCGAATTGAAACAACTTCCTTTAATGCATCGACTCCCTTTGTGACGAGTTTATAATCATAGTTGTGAAGCTCAATTGTCATTTTAATGAGATTTCCTATGGCAATATCATCTTCAACAATGAGTATTTTTTTACGATTCATCTACTACACCTCCCTTTTTCAAACAAAAGCTAAAAATTGCTCCATGTGGTTTATTATCTCGAACACTTAGCTCACTTTTATGCAATTTTAAAATGGTTTGACAAAGCGATAACCCAATACCTAGCCCGCGCTTTGCATCACTTTGTTCCATCTGACTCTTTTTAAATGTTTGGAATAATTCTTTCTTTTGTTCAGAAGAAATGCCATTTCCTGTATCCCTTACTTCTATAAAAACATAATTCCCTTTTTCAAAAGCATAAATCGTTACGCTACTATCGCAAGGGGTATAGCTAACCGCATTGTCTAGTAAATTAATAAGTACTTGCCCAATCAATCTTGTGTCCATATATGCCAAAAGAAATTCAGGTTCAATATGAGCCTGAATTGGCCTAGTACTATTTTTTGAAAGCTGGTGAATTGCATCGTTAATAACATCTTCAACCAATTCCTCTTGAATTTGAAGAGGAAAGTGTCCATTACTTAACTTTGATACAGCAAGTAAATTTTCTACCAGTTGTACAAGTCGATTAGAATTGTAATAAATATCTTCATACAGTGTTTGACGTTGATTTATAGACATTTTGTGATCATTCGTTTTCAAAATATCCGCATGCCCCGAAATACTCGTAAGTGGTGTTCGTAAATCATGTGAGATAGAGCGCAACAAATTCGATTGAATTTGCTCTAACTCCTTTTCACGGCGTACATTCTCATTAATACGTAGTAGCTGCCACTTATCAATTGCGAGTGAGAATTCGTTCAAAATCGCATACAATATTTGACGTTCAAAAGTCGGTAACTGTCCTTTTTTATGAAGTGAAATGCCGATTACACCTGTAACCTTATTATTTGAAAGAAATGGAACGTAATAACCGTAAGCTTCTTTAAAAACATCCGTTGTCATACCTGCAACACGTTCATTATTGATAACCCATTGCACAATGGCAAGCTCATTTTTATTGTTGAATTCATTCTCTTGTTCCTTATTCTGCGCTGAAGAAAGCAAGGGTGATTTATAAAATGTATGCTTTATAACTCGTTTATCCTTAATACTGTAATAGCATACTGGGCGCTCAGTAAGTTTAACAATTTCTGAGGAACCTTCTTCAATCAATTGATCAAAAGATGAGGCAGATTGTAGCTTACGATTGGTTTCTAGTAATGTTTCCATACGATAGGATTTTTGAATGGCTTGTCGTTCTTGCATTCTCACTTTTTTCGTTAAGCTACTTGTAATGATACCCGAAACAAACATGATAACAAAAGTCATTGGATAATCCTGATTGTACGCTTCAAACGAAAAAATTGGTTTCGTGAATAGGAAGTTAAAGGTCAATACTGCAACGAGTGAACTAATAATGTTCATTACCCAGCTAGTCGTCCAAATAGCTACTATCAATACCCCTAAGATATAAATCGTAATGATATTTGCTTCACTAATTCCAAGGGATTTAAAAAACATCCCAACAATAGATGCGATACTAAATATAAGAATCATTTTAAGTAAGTCAAAAGGTTGTAGTTTGAAATCTGTTTTAAAATCTATTTTTTTCTTTGGTGTATTTTCTTGATCTGGAACAATGTAGATGGATAGATTCGGTAAAAGCTCATTTAACTTATCGGTAATTTTTGTTCTTCCCCATATGTTCGCTTTTGTTATCGTTCTTCCAATAACAAGCTTTGTTACACCACTTAATTGAGCATAATTAGCAATTGCCGTAGCAATACTGTCTTCTTGAACTGTAACAACATTGCCCCCTAATTGCTCAGCTAGCTTCAAATTTTTCTTTAATCGTTCTTCATTTACTTGAGACATCGTTTGGTTGGTATCTCGCTCTACATAAAGTGCGGTAAATTTACCATGTAATGCTTGTGCAAGTCTAGCAGCAGTTCGAATTACTTTTGCATTCGTAGGAGAGCTACTAATGCCCACCAATATATGCTCTAGTACGTTATTTTGCATTGCATTTACATATGAGTTGTTCGTTTTATTATGAATTGTATCAGCAATTCTTCTTAACGCAATTTCCCTTAATGCTATAAGGTTATTAATTTGAAAGAAATGATTTAAAGCTTTCTCTACATAAGTTTTTTTATAAATCTTCCCATCTTTTAATCTTTCAATTAACTCTTCAGGTTCAATATCGACGAGTTTAATCTGTGATGCTTGGTCGATAATTGCATCTGGTATACGTTCACGAACTTTAATATGTGTAATTTCTTCAACAAGGTCATGTAGACTTTCAATATGCTGAATGTTTAGAGTGGTATACACATTAATCCCCTGATTCAGTAATTCCTCTACATCCCCATAACGCTTGGTATGCCTAAGATTAGGTGTATTGGTATGCGCCAATTCATCGATTAAAACAATTTCAGGTGCACGCCGAATAATGCCATCTAAATTTAATTCCGTAAAATGTTTTCCCTTATATGAAATAGACTTTGTAGGTACTACTTCAAATCCTTCCAGCAGTTCCATTGTTTCTTTACGAGGGTGCGGCTCTATATAACCAACGACGACATCTGTCCCCAGTTTGAGTTGTTCTTTTGCTTCTTTTAACATGGTATAAGTCTTTCCAACACCTGCTGCATACCCTAAAAATATCTTTAGTTGTCCACGCTTATGATCTGAATATTGAGTCACTTCAACATCCCCCTTGCCTTCATTATAATTACTTTCCACACAAAAAGGACATTCTTCCAAACATCTTAATGCCATCTTAATGTCTTATGGAAAATCCAAACACTACATTAATTTCTTTTCATCTATAGTAAAACCAATCACAAGCAAGAAAGGATGTGCAAAATGTTGGAACTATCCATGATTTTCATATTAATAATAAGCTTTACTAGCTTATTTGCTTTAACAACATGGTGCTACAAAGAAGTTGAAAAGTAGAGGTGAAATCAAATGTGGATCTTATTAATGATCATGATTATTTTAATTGGATATCTCGTACACGCTTTACTAAATCCAGAAAAGTACTAAAGGAGGTCCTTTACCATGTGGCAAATTACGATTGTTTTGGTTCTCTATTTACCACTCGTCCTTATCGCAGGACGCTACTTATATAAAGTCACGATGAAGGAAAAGATGTGGGGCGATGGTTTCTTTAATCGAGTGGAGAACATCATTTATAAACTGAGCGCAATTAAGCAAGAGGAGATGACAGGGAAACAATATATTTTCTCTTTACTATTTTCAAATGCTGTAATGATTGCTATTGGATATTTCATTTTACGTATCCAATCCGTACTTTTTTTAAATCCCAATGATATTGGAAATATGGAAACGACATTATCGTTTAATACGATTATTTCCTTTATGACGAATACGAATCTTCAGCATTATAGTGGCGAATCGGGTTTAAGCTATCTATCTCAAATGCTTGTAATAATCTTTATGATGTTCACGTCTGCAGCATCAGGCTATGCCGTATGTATGGCTTTTTGCCGAAGACTAATTGCTAAAACAGACGTACTTGGTAATTTCTACGTTGACTTTGTACGTGTTATTACCCGTATTTTATTGCCTTTATCTTTTGTTGTTTCTCTATTTCTAGTATCGCAAGGTGTCCCTCAAACGTTTAAAGAGAATATTACTTTAACTACGATTGAGCATAAACAACAAGACATTGCGTTTGGACCCATTGCTGCAATGGAATCAATTAAACACCTAGGAACAAATGGAGGTGGTTTTAATGGCGCGAACTCATCCACACCATTTGAAAATCCAACTGTACTATCCAATATAGTAGAAATGCTTTCGATGATGTTACTACCAGGGGCTTGTGTTGTGACACTCGGTTTAATGATTGCATATCGGAAAAACCGTGATAAAAAAGTTTTGATTGGTAAGCAAGGTGCCTCTATTTTCATAGCAATGAGTGTGATCTTTCTTATTGGGGTTGCAGTTGTATATCTAAGCGAAAAATCAGGTAATCCAGCAATCCATGCAATTGGTATTGATGATCAAACAGGCAATATGGAGGGAAAAGAAACACGCTTCGGTATTGCACAATCTTCATTATTTACAGCTGTAACGACGGCATTTACGACAGGGACAGTAAATAATATGCATGACACATTAACACCCCTTGGAGGTTTAGTACCATTATTCAATATGATGCTAAATGTCGTATTCGGCGGTAAAGGTGTCGGCTTGATGAATATGATGATGTACGTTCTTCTTACCATCTTCATTGCATGTTTAATGATTGGTCGAACACCACAGTTTTTAGGGAAGAAAATCGAAGCAAAAGAAATGAAACTCATTGCACTTTGTATTTTAATTCACCCTACTATCATTCTTAGCTTCTCAGCATTAGCAGTTATCACAGCTGGCGGAGTTGAAGGGATTACTAATCCAGGCGCTCATGGGTTGTCACAAGTACTTTATGAATTTGCATCATCTTCTGCAAATAATGGTTCAGGATTTGAGGGACTGGCAGATAACTCAACATTTTGGAATGTAACAACCGGCTTGGCTATGTTTTTTGGCCGCTATACATCCATTGTGCTGCAAATTGCGATTGCCTCATTATTAGCCAAAAAACTTGTTCACAACGAATCGGTAGGTACATTAAACACAAGCAATGCGACATTCACAGTATTCCTAGTCGCAATTGTCCTGGTCGTTGGTGCATTAACATTCTTACCTTCGCTTGCACTTGGACCAATTACGGAATTTTTACAGCTTAACTCATGAAAAGGAGTGAGAACATGGGAGCAAAAAAGAATGGCCTCTTAACAAAGGAAATTGTGGCCACTTCATTCGTAAGTGCTTTAAAAAAATTTAATCCAATATATATGTTAAAAAACCCTGTTATGTTTGTCGTAGAAATCGGCTTTTTCCTCGTTGTACTGTTATCAATCTTTCCTTCTCTATTCCATGCAGGAGAAGAAAATCTTCGTTTATATAATGGCGTTGTTGCAGTTGTGTTATTTTTAACGATTTTGTTTGCAAATTTCGCAGAATCAATCGCACAAGGTCGAGGGAAAGCCCAAGTTGCCACTCTGAAAAAAACCAAATCTTCTACATCTGCAAGAGTGATAATAGATGGAAATGAAGTAATGAAACAAGCTAGTGAACTTACACATGGTGATATTGTGATCGTTCGTGCAGGTGAAACGATCCCAAATGACGGTGAAGTAGTCGATGGAATTGCAACTGTAGATGAATCAGCTATTACAGGTGAATCTGCACCAGTCGTAAAAGAACGAGGTGGAGACTTCTCTTCTGTTACAGGAGGTACGATTGTCACAAGTGATGAATTAACCATTAAAATCACTTCCCTTCCAGGAGAGTCCTTTTTAGATAAAATGATTTCTCTAATAGAAGGAGCAAATCGGAAAAAGACTCCGAATGAAATTGCATTAAGTACATTGCTCATAAGTTTGACCATTATCTTTTTGCTAGTAGTTATGACACTTTATCCAATGCTGCAATATTTAAACATCGAAATTTCAATTGCAACTTTAATTGCATTAACAGTATGTCTTATTCCAACAACAATCGGTGGATTACTATCTGCAATTGGAATCGCAGGAATGGACCGCGTAACACAATTTAATGTGATTGCGATGAATGGGAAAGCAGTAGAAGCATGTGGTGATGTAGATACATTAATTTTAGATAAGACAGGGACAATTACTCACGGGAATCGTATGGCGACAGCTTTTCTTCC
This sequence comes from Rummeliibacillus pycnus, assembly GCF_050459865.1. GTDB lineage: Bacteria > Bacillota > Bacilli > Bacillales_A > Planococcaceae > Rummeliibacillus > Rummeliibacillus pycnus_B. Next base: position 8,505 of record NZ_JBCMNM010000045.1, on the reverse strand, counting down.
TGTATCCGGTGTTAATCAAAAAGAACTAACGACTGCAGCCTATTTAAGTTCTTTAACAGATGACACACCGGAAGGAAAATCAATTATTGCTTTGGCTAAGGAGCAAAAACTAGCTGTACAAGATGTCGAACAGATCATTCAATCAAGTGAACATATTCCATTTACTGCACAAACACGAATGAGCGGTCTCAATACAACAGATGGTGTACGGTATAGAAAAGGTGCTTATGACACGATTAAGAAAGAAAGCAAGGCTGTACCGGGAGATTTAGAAAAGCTTATTCATGCTGTATCAAACGAAGGTGGAACGCCTTTAGTTGTAATGAAAAATGAAATGATTCTCGGTGTGATTTACTTAAAAGATGTTGTGAAGTCTGGTTTGAAAGAGCGCTTCAAACAGCTCCGCGAAATGGGCATTAAAACCATTATGTGTACAGGAGATAATCCACTAACAGCCGCAGCAATCGCAAAAGAAGCTGGAGTTGATGGCTTCATTGCAGAAAGCAAACCAGAAGATAAAATTCAAGTCATAAGAGATGAACAAAAACTAGGAAAAGTTGTCGCTATGACAGGTGATGGTACAAATGATGCACCAGCACTTGCTCAAGCAGATGTTGGAATGGCAATGAATACAGGTACAAACTCTGCCAAAGAAGCAGCAAATATGGTTGACCTAGATTCCGATCCAACTAAAATTATTGAAGTTGTGGAAATTGGAAAGCAGCTTCTAATGACACGAGGAGCACTAACAACATTCAGTATTGCAAATGATATCGCAAAGTATTTTGCGATTATACCAGCAATTTTATTAATAGGTATTCCGGAGATGAAAAGTTTAAATATTATGCACTTAGACTCTTCTACAAGTGCTATTCTTTCAGCACTTATTTTCAACGCCCTTATCATTCCCCTACTCATTCCTGTGGCGATGAAAGGTGTGCAATATAAAGCAATGAGTTCATCAAAACTATTAATCAAAAACAGCATAATTTACGGAGTTGGCGGTGCGATTGTACCCTTTATCGGTATTAAAATAATCGATATGATTATTGCACCACTATTAAAAATAATAGGAATTTAGAGAGGAGTCATGACGATGAAAAAAATATTTCCACAAATCAAGGTAGCTTTTTTAACATCCGTTGTGATGATGATTATCTGCGGCATTATTTATCCATTTGCTGTGACTGGTGTTTCGCAACTAGTTTTCCATGATAAAGCAAATGGTAGTCTGATTAAGATAGATGGTAAAGTAGTAGGATCGAAATTAATCGGCCAAACCTTTGAAAATCCGGCTCATTTTATTAGTCGCGTTTCAAGTGTGAATTATAATGTATATGAAAAAAATGACCCAAACTACGCAGGTGTCAGTTCTGGAAACTTTAACTACGCCCCATCAAATCCAGAGTTGACGAAACGAATGAATGACAGTGTAGATGAATTTTTAAAGAACAATCCAACTGTTTCTAAAAAAGATATTCCCGGTGATTTAATGACAAGTTCCGGCTCTGGGCTAGATCCACACATTTCAATTCCTTCAGCTGAAATACAGATTGATCGTATCGCAGCAGCATCTCATTTATCGAAAGAAGAGGTGCAAAATATTATAAAAGAGGCTACATCCAAAAAAATATTTGGTGTGTTAGGAGAAGATAAAATGAATGTGTTAGAGGCAAATATGTTAATAGATAAAAAGATGAAGTAAGAGAACACACTAACTGCATATTGCATATTTCAATAATTTAAAAAAGCAGAAACGAAAAACAAATTATCTTGTTTTTCGTTTCTGCTAATATAATTTGAACTTAATAGACAGTATTCATTACATAAGATTATTTATTTTTACCTTTTTGATTGCCTTTATTCGGTTGATCTCCTTTTAAGATAACCTCATAAGAGAAATCTAACGGATTCAGTTGTCCTGGTTTTGCTGCATAAGAAGTAATCATCTTCACATTGCCTTCTTTTAATATTTTCTGAATATCAAGCGCTTGTGCATCTGTTACATTAAATGGATTCACATGATAAACACGCTCTTTACCATTTTTCTTCGTTTGGATAAAAGTCACGACATAATCAAGGTAATCTTTTTTCAATTGACCAATAGATTGGAAACCATCAGTTGATGTACCTGATTTTGAAAGACCAATTTCAGGGATGCCAATGTTTTTCACATACCAACCAGCTTCTTCTGAACCCCAATCCGTCATATAGCGGAATGCGATTAACACTTTTTTACCTGCATACTTGGATAAATCAAACGTTTCAGGAGTCCATTTTTTATTCGTTCCTGTAAAGCCAGGTAGATTAGCTTTTGTATTTGGATAACCTTCTGCAGTAATATCTGATCTTGTATGATCATTTGCTAGACTTGTCCATGTTTCTCCATTATCTGTAGACACTTGAACAGCTCCGAAATCCCATTGCTCTTCAATTTGATAATAATGCTCAAAGTTCAATGTTGCTTTGTTAGTAGAAGATAAATCTGCTTCAAAGATCATTTGATTATCAGCTTGGCTACCTGTATTGCCCCATAAAACTTGTTTACCAGAACCGAGTGGATCTGCAACAGTTTTCCATTGTAGTGGTAAGAAATCAGCACCATTAAACTTCATTCCTCTAATTTCTTTTGTAAAATCAAGTGATTTGAAATCTCCTCCCCAAGCAGGGACACCCTGTTTTTCATACACTTGTGCTTTTTCAAAATCAATTGTTTTGCCACGTTTTGTACCTTGTCTATCAACCACTAAATCACGTAAATCAATGCTATCAATATTGTAATCTTTGCTTACTGTGCTATCATCTAGAGCTAGAGCTGTCATGAAGTTTTGATAAACTTTCGTAAAGTCTTTATTCGTTTTGTATTGTTTTAAAACATTCTCAACACTTTCAATACCTTGTGAAGTACCATCAGTTGCTAATGATTTGATAAAGTCATGTCCAAATTTATCATATAGATAAAGCATGAATAAATAAACTTCACCGTAATCAGCGATTGTTTCTGGACCTGTTTCTGCACCACTATGTTCATCCCAGCTTACCAATGAGTTTTCAGGGTGATCAAGGAAGAAATTAATCGAACCATCTTCATGTCCATAACCTCCTAGATATTCAGCGAAAGTAGACATCCCCTCATTAACCCATGATTCCTCAGATGGATCATTATCCGCTTGAATTAGATGTTGTAATTCATGGATTGTTGTGCCAAAGAAAGTAGATTCTAAGCGAGTATCCCATGAATTGGTATCGATTGTAATAATATTTCGATTAATATATTTTTCTATTGTTTGCCAGAAGAAACCAGCAACAAAGAATGGATAGTTAGGATTATTCCATCCCTCATCTTGAATATTGTCAACCAGCATAATGACTTTGTTAGAACCTGTATAGTAGTCTTTTGGTAATCCAACCATTCCTGGTAATGGCGATTTGGATCCGTCTAACGAATCTGGTGTACCAAAGAAATCTGTTGCTTTCGGATAAATATTTTTGTCAAACTCATCACGAAGCTTGTCTACTTGTGCTTGTGTTACGACATCAGGATTTCGAGGATTATCTGGACCATATGCTAAATCATGTGCAACCCATACTTCAACATTGTCCCCAACACTTCGCAATGTAAATTCCTTAAACTCTAAATTTCGGTTTAAGAATACTTTGGTACCACCATCGTATGTGAAGTTAGGATCTGCCTTTTCATCAGATGCTGTTAGAGCCTTCGCTTCACTAGCTTGCTCTTTAATCTTTTCCTCAACTTTCTTTTGGAAATCAGCACTTTCAGTTTGTTCACTCAGCTGATGATCGATATCGATTCGATCGCCATATCGATCTGTATTCCAATTTTCATAAGACTTTGTTTCAGCACTCACTTCTTCACTTGCCAAAGGACTCATCAACGATAGTACTAGGCTACTTGAAAGTAATAAAGAAATCCATTTAACCTTTTTCAAAGAAAAACCCCTTCCGTCCATTATTTTGAAACGCTTACATAATTTATTCTAACATTATTGAATATTCAGAAAATGATGCGGCGGTAGGATTTTTTTTAAGTTAAAAGAGTGCCTAAATGCATAATACGGTATGTAAATAAAACCATTAATAAAATAGGAATACTGTTATTAAATACATATTTTATCGACAAAAAAAGAGTCCCCTAAAGATTACTTTAAGGAATCTCCTTTTCAATTCTCTATATTAGAAGAATGCAACTTGTTCGTCACCAATACATTTCAACAATAATTTACGACAAATTCCAAGAGAAAGCTGAACAATTGGACCAAGCGCAAATACCATAATGATTGTCCCTATTCCAACAGGTCCTCCAAGAAGGAAACCTGCAAATGCAACAACAATTTCCATAATAGTACGTGCTAATGTAATACTACAGTGGAATTTATCCACGGCCAGTAACATTAAACTATCACGAGGACCTGCACCTAAATTAGCAGAAATATACATACCGCCACCCACTGCGATTAAAATGACCCCTAAGATAAAGTCCATAAATTGTAATGAGATTAGATGTACATCAGGTAATAGCCAGTTGAAGAAATCAATAAATACTCCGATGAAAATCATATTAATAAATGTTCCGATTTTCGGGAATTGACGTAAGCCGATTGAAGAAATTGTAATAATAATAATCCCTGCAATATCGGACCATGCTCCAATTGATAAACCAAAATGATTATATAAACCAATGTGTAGAACATCCCAAGAGCCTACACCAAAACGTTGGCCCTTTACAGTTAACGCAATACCAAGGCCAATGACCATAATTCCTGTAAAAAAGAATAGCCAACGCCATCTATTTGCTTTTTGCATATAAATCCTTCTTTCTACAATTACAAACGAAAAGCCATTCTATGCTAGTACATAAATGGCTTTTCATTAATTAGCTTTTTAATTGTATCAAGAATATTATTAATTTCAAGTAAGTGATACTAATTTTGCATTAGTAGCTTTTACTAGATTAACTGGCACAATGCAAATTTGCATACCGATTTTCCCTGCACTAACATACATTTCATCTACTTGTTCAGCAGAAATATCGATAAATGTTGGGTAATGCTTTTTCATGCCAATTGGTGAACAACCACCGCGGATATAGCCTGTATTAGGCAGTAAATCCTTTACATGAATCATTTCAATTTTCTTTTCACCAACAGCTTTTGCAGCTTTTTTTAAATTTAGCTCTTCTGCTACAGGTATAACAAAAACATAGAGACTTCCCTTACTCGCTGTAGCAACAAGTGTTTTGAAAACTTTTTCTACCGGTTGGTTAATTTTCGTTGCAACAGAAACGCCGTCAATCTTTCCTTCTTCTACTTCATATTCTGCAAGTATATACGGAATCTTCTGTTGATCTAAAAGGCGAACAGCATTGGTTTTTTGCATTTTACTTTTTGCCATAAAATAACACTTCCTCTATACAGCGCGATAGATAGTTGGTTGGGCAAACTGGAATCCTTGTTTGGCCATTTGCACATGGAAGGAGTAACGTGATATTGCTTTTTCAAAAAGACGTTGTTTCACTTTTTCACGAACAACTTTAGCTCTATCAGCTGTTGTAGCATTCTCAACTATCTCCTGCCCATTGATTTGTATTACTTTTGATGATTTACTTTCTTGAGTAGATTGGCCTTGTGTTTGCTGAATAAAAGAACCCGATACATAATCTTCTTTCATTTTCTCCGTATTTCTACTCTTCTCAACTGTGGCGTCTGTCTCCACCATAGCCCTAACTACTTTTCCTTTGTGTTGTTGCAAGTCACGAATAGCAGCTTGTACTTCAGGTTGATGCTCTTGCTCTTTTTTCCCTGTCAATAAACCCACTAGTTCTTCTAGTGCTGGATTAAATTTTGGCTTAAAATATTGAGCATTTTTGCGATACGCATCATCTGCTGATTTCTGACGGAGCGCCCTTTTTCGATTTTCGATTTCTGTATAGTGATTACTTACTAGAGAAGCTACATTCATGCCAATCACCCCTTTCCTAATATCGTTATAGTTAAAACTATACTATCACCAATATTTGAGATTTAAAAATGCCTATTCTCTCAAATCTAGTAACGATATTTCACAGGAAAATATTACTATAAATTCACAATACTAGTCTTGATTATTACTCCCAAATAGTTTCTGTAATGCATCAGCCATAGCGTTGTTGGCTGGTTCTTCTTGTTTTTTCATATATTTTTGAACATCATGTTTTGAAACTTTTGAATTGCCTGCTGCATTTTTACGTTTTTCAAAAGCAGATAGTTTTTCGCGGTGACCACATGAACATACGAAAATACGACCATCGCCTTCACCACGTAATTCTAATTTTTTATGACAAACTGGACAACGAGCATTGGTTAATGTAGATACTTTTTTCTTATATCCACATGTACGGTCTTGGCACACAAGCATTTTGCCACGTTTGCCGTTAACTTCTAGTAATAGTTTCCCACATTCTGGACATTGTTTGCCCGAGACATTATCGTGTTTGAATTTTTTATCACTTGCTTTAATATCTTTTACAGCATTTTTAGAAAAATTAACCATATTATTAATAAAATCGGATTTTTTCGCTGTACCTTTAGCAATCTTTGTTAATTCTTTTTCCCATTCTGCTGTTAATGCTGGTGATTTTAAATCAGCTGGTGCAAGATCTAATAACTGACGACCTTTTGAAGTTGTGTATAAGTCTTTACCTTTTTTCTCGATAACAAATGATTTAAATAGTTTTTCAATAATATCAGCACGAGTTGCTACAGTACCAATTCCACCTGTTTCATGCAATGTTTGAATTAATTCTTTAGACTCCCCGCTCATAAATTGTGTAGGGTTTTCCATTGCAGCAAGCAGTGTACCTTCATTGAAACGTGCTGGTGGTTTTGTTTCACCATGAGTCATGGCAATTGCACGGAGTTTAACACTCTCACCTTTTTTGAAAACAGGTAATGTTTGGCTAGTCGACTCTTCATCATCTTGGTGATAAACTTTTTTCCAGCCTTCATCGCGAACAGTGTTACCTTTTACTTTAAATGTTTCGCCACCTGCCACGAGTGTTACGGTTGTTTGGTCATATTGATAAGGACCAAAGAATACGGCTAAAAAGCGTTTGGCAATTAGATCGTATAATTTTCTCTCTTTATCCGATAGATTTGGCAAAATCGCTGGTTCTTCTGTTGGAATGATCGCATGGTGATCTGAAACTTTAGCGTTATCCACAACACCTTTTTGTGGTTTTACTTGCTTGTTTCGTAATAATGTATTGGCGGCAGCACGGTTATCCCCAACTGCTGATGCTTTAATACGTTCTGCTAATGTACCAACCATATCAGATGTTAAATGTTTAGAATCCGTTCGTGGATAAGTGACGATTTTATGATGTTCGTATAAATTTTGTAATGTGGATAACGTTTCTTTTGCAGACCATCCCCACCGTTTATGTGCTTCTTTTTGTAGCTCTGTTAAGTCAAATAGTGTTGGTGCAAATGTCTTTTTAGGAACCGTTTGTACATCTTGCACTGTAGCTTCATGTACGCTGTCGAGTTTTTTTAGTAATTGCTCGATTTTTTCTTTGTTAAATGATTGTATTTGGTTCGTTCCTTTTTCAGACCAGGTAAATGTTGCGTCGTTTGTAATTGCTTGTAGACCATAATACATTTTTGGCTTAAAGTTTTTAATTTGTTCTTCACGTTCAGCAATCATTGAAAGTGTTGGTGTTTGTACACGGCCTGTTGATAACTGTGCATTATATTTGACCGTTAATGCACGAGTGGCGTTGATCCCCACAACCCAGTCTGCTTCTGCACGTGCAACAGCTGCTTCATACAAATTGTTGTATGCTCGTCCGTCTTTTAAATGTGCAAAACCGTCTTTGATTGCCTTGTCCGTTACAGAAGATATCCACAGACGTTTGATCGGTTTATGGCACTTGGCTTTTTCTAATATCCAACGTGCAACAAGCTCTCCTTCACGTCCAGCATCTGTCGCGATAATGACTTGGTTTACATCTTGACGAGCTAATTGTGATTTCACAGCATTAAATTGTTTGGTTGTTTGGCGAATTGGTACCAGTTTAAATGGCTGCGGGATTATCGGTAGATCCTCCATTTTCCATTCTTTATATTTGTTATCGTATTGTTCTGGATCTGCATGAGTGACTAAATGGCCAAGTGCCCATGTCACAATATATTGGGAACCTTCTAAAAAGCCATTCCCCTTCTTTTGACATCCTAAGACACGTGCAATATCGCGTGCAACAGATGGTTTTTCAGCTAAAACTAAAGATTTAGACATAATTCCGCTCCTCTCAATATCTTCTATTATAACGGAAATAGTGGCTTGATAAAAAAATGATGCTGTAAGCTAGGATATATACAAAAATCCCCGACACCAATTTAGAGTAGGCTACTGAAAGAGTGTTTAAATACAAATAGTAATAGTATTAATCTGTTTGCTACATGATGTGGAATTAGCTTCGCTTTCCGCGGGCGAGCGTTGAGCCTCCTC
>NZ_JBCMNM010000044.1:0-26238 GCF_050459865.1 Rummeliibacillus pycnus | reverse complement strand
GAAGCTAATTCCACATCATATAGAAACCAGATTAATACTTTTAATATTTGAACTTAACACTTTTTCAGTCCCCTAACTAAGAATCTGCGAGGCTTAAGCTCAAGCTTTTCCTGTAGGACTATGAATGAACCTCACTGAATTAACATCACACGAAGGAAATGAAAATGTATTTTTGGGGACTCTTCGTAGAAATCGTTACAATAACCAAACTGGCGATCTTTAAATGTTCGTTTATTTTAGATGTATTTTGCATAATGTAATCGATTCAATTTACAAATTTTTTGTGAAAATTACATTAATTTGTATTTCCCTAAATAGGAAGCTTGTATAATTTATATATAGAAAATTGAATTGGGGGATGCGGATGGTTAGAGGTAAACAAATTCTGTTTGAATTACAGCATATGGTTCCGAGAATACTGCAATGGTTTCTCAATATTTGTTTAATAATCCTTGCTCTTTTTTTATCTTTTCTCATGGTTAAGGAACTCATTGTTTTCTTCGATATACTATTTAGACAACATCAGACGGCTCGAGAACATGAAGTTTTCTTAGCGAATATTTTAATCTTCTTCCTCTACTTTGAGTTCATTACAATGATTGTTAAATACTTCAAAGAGGATTATCACTTCCCACTTCGCTATTTCATCTATATTGGCATTACCGCGATGATTCGCCTTGTGATCATTGATCATACTGATGCAAAGAGCATGCTACTTTATGCTTTTGTCATCCTCTTACTAATCATCAGCTATTTCATTATTAATATTACACCGTTAGAGCGACCGAAAAGGTTTTGGTATAGAAAAAAAGCCAGTAAAATCGAAAAATGATGCGAAATACATTATTTATTTTTCAGTTTATTTCAATTGAATAGCATGAAAAATCAATAAAATTTTGATATTTCTAATAGTTTCTGATTATTCCGCGACAACTTATTATCGCCTTCGACATTTTTAGCAATATTTTGCGTTTTATATGAATTAAATGATTTCCCGAGAAATAATTTCAATTTTCAATCTTCAATTGTTACTAAAAATCATAAACCAAAGATGAGGGAGCTTAAAAGAATTGCTCCCTTTCTTGAATAAGCTTTTATAAAATCTAGAATTTATAAAATCCCCTATAGAGATATAAGTTTCAATGAAACAAGTTGTTCGCATAAAGTGGCTAATGGTAGCCCAACAACATTTAAATAATCCCCTTCAATTCGATCTACTAAAAAGACTCCATCTGTTTGGATACCGTAGCCACCCGCTTTATCAAATGGGTCCCCAGTTGCAATATAGGATTCTAAAAGTTCATCAGATACATTTTTAAAGATGACCTTCGTTTTTTCTACGAAAGTTGTTTCCTCTCCGTTTTCTTTAATAATCGCTACTGCTGTTAATACGTAATGTGCTGAGTCACTTAATGTTCGAAGATGAGACATAGCTTCTTCATGACTAGTTGGTTTGTGTAGCAATTGATTGTCTTTTGCAACGATTGTATCTGCTCCAATCACTACTTTACCCGGTGTTTTTCCTGCAACATCGCGAGCTTTTAGTAATGCCACTCCTTTGACATATTCAGAAACTTCGGTAGCTTGTACACTTGTTTCTTCTACATCAGATGTAACGATGTCAAAGGGTATGTTTAGTCTCGCAAATATTTCTTTTCGTCGTGGTGATGCAGATGCTAATATAAATGATTTTGTTGTATGAAATTGCATAATTTTCACTCCTCATTTTAATCATACAAGAAATGGTGGTATTTTTAAATTTGCATCTTATTGAAATCAAAGCAATTATTAAATCGAATACAAAAAATCCCTTACATCAAATGTGACATAAGGGAATTGAACCTATTTCAAAATGAAAGAATGACTAATCGTTTCAAAACCTAAATATATGCAAAGAACTGTTAGTACAGCAGTTACAACATTTTCTACTTTACTACCTGTTCGAGTTGTAATTGGAAAATGCACATTGATATCTAGTGGAAACAATAACTTAATTCCTTTTTTTGTAGCCATATCAAGAATGTAATGGCTCACCATTCCTGTTAATAAACCAGCTGTAATCGATTCATTTGAAATATATTTATTCATAAACATTGCCATGAGGAACAAAAATAGCAAACTATGTGTAAATGATCGATGTCCAAATAACGTGTTAACGATCTTGGATATAAAGGGAAATGTCCTGCCAATTTTACTACCACCGTGGCAAATATCCGGAAGTAATGAGCCAGCAACACTTGCACCGACTACAACTAGTGAATCGTAATTTGAAACCTGTACTAAAGCAAGACCTGCTGTAATGCCGCCTATGATGTGAGTATTTCCTGTCATGCTTATAAATCTCCTAATTCTACTAATATGAATGTGTTCCTTACATTACACGGTGACTTTCAAAAAATCATTAGTAATGTACAATATATTATATAGGAACGTTAGTTCGTAATCAATAAAAAAAGAGGGCAATTTATGCTCCCTCCTGTAAAATCAAATATAGTACACTCCAGCCTCTATAACTCCCAAGATAGTTGTGTAGTGTACTGTTTAGCATCATTATAGTGATGATTTCCCTTCAAAAGTTTCTTCCACCATTCTTTATGATCAAGATACCACTGAATCGTTTGGGTAATTCCTGTTTCAAACGTGTAAGTTGGTTTCCATCCTAGGCTTTTTAATTTTGAAGGGTCGATTGCATAGCGTTGATCGTGTCCTAAACGATCTGGTACAAATTCGATAAGGTCTTCTGATTTTCCTAATGCATGTATTATCGTTTTCGCCACTTCAAGATTTGTCCGTTCATTGTGACCACCTACGTTATAAACTTCACCATCTACACCTTCGTGTAATACTAAATCAATTGCCGTACAGTGATCAAAAACATGTAACCAATCACGGATATTATCGCCATTCCCATATATAGGAACTTTTTGATTATTTAATATGCGAGAAATCGTTAATGGAATTAACTTTTCAGGAAAATGATAGGGTCCGTAATTATTCGAACAACGTGTTATATTAATTGGTAAACCAAATGTTTCATGATAAGAACGAACTAATAAATCAGATGCTGCCTTGCTCGCACTATATGGGCTATTCGGTTGTAGTGGTGATTCTTCTGTAAAAAATGTAGTTGGATCAAAGTCCAATTCTCCATACACTTCGTCAGTTGACACGTGAACAAATTTTTCGACTTCAATACGTTTTGCTGCATCTAGTAATACTTGTGTGCCCATTACATTTGTACGCACAAAAACTCCAGGATCTTCAATCGAACGATCCACATGACTTTCCGCAGCAAAATGAACAACATAATCAAATTGTTCCTTTTCAAATAAGGAGATAATCCTTTTCCAATCTGTTATATCAGCTTTCACAAAATGATAATTATTCATGTCTTCCATTTCACGATGTTTCAATAAATCACCTGCATATGTCAGAACATCTAAATTATAAATTTCATATTGAGGATATTTTTTGACCATGTATTGGACGAAATTCCCTCCTATAAACCCTGCTCCACCTGTAACAAGAATCTTTTTTTGTTTCATACCATCTCACCTCACCTCACCTGAATAGTACTCTATATTAAAATTTTCTCTAAAGGCTGATGTGCAATTTCTACTAAATATTGTCCATATTCTGTTTTCAAAAGAGGTTCGGCAAGATTTAATAATTGTTCTTTCGAAATATACCCTCTTCTAAATGCAATTTCTTCAATACATGCAATGTACATTCCTTGTCTTTTTTGGATAGCCTCTACAAAATTTGAAGCTTGCAGTAGTGAATCGTGGGTACCGGTATCAAGCCAAGCTAGACCTCGCCCCATGATTTCTACGTTTAACTTTTGTCTCTTCAAGTAATAATCAATAATCGAGGTAATTTCCTTTTCACCTCGTTCTGATGGTTGAACATTTTTGGCAATTTCAATGACTTCGTTATCAAAAAAGTATAAACCGGGTACAGCATATGAGGATTTTGGAAATTCAGGCTTTTCTTCTATTGATATTGCATTTCGATTTTCATCCACTTCTACAACTCCATATGAACGTGGATCTTTGACATAACAGCCAAAAATAATGCCACCACTTGTTAAGGCAGCAGCTTCTTGTAATCTATAACCAAAATTTGAACCATAAAAGATATTATCACCTAAAACTAAAGCTACTGGAGAATTACCAATAAAGTCTTCACCAATGATAAATGCTTCAGCTAAGCCATTTGGTTCTTCTTGAACTGCATACTCAAGTCTAATTCCAAGGCTACTACCATCTCCTAACAGCTCTTGAAAACTAATAACATCTCTTGGCGTGGAGATAATCAGAATTTCTCTAATATCTGCAAGCATTAAGACAGATAATGGATAATAAATCATCGGTTTATCATATACCGGAAGCATTTGTTTGGATACCGCTTTGGTCAATGGATAGAGTCTTGTACCCGAACCACCAGCTAAAATAATTCCTTTCATCGAATGCTTCCCCCTTTTATAATGTTGCAAATCTGATCTACGTCTTCTAATGCTAAATTTGCATAGAGAGGTAAGGTTAGCACCCGATCAGCGATATATTTTGCAACCGGTGTATCATCAGGATTTACTCGATCTCGGTAACATGAAAAACTATTTGTTAGTGGATAAAAATATTTTCTTGCAAAAATATTCTGTTTCTTGAGAAGCTCGAAGACCTCATCTCTTGAAATCTTATAGCCATCAAAAATAACTGAGAAATAGGCAAAATTACTATTAACGCCTTTTTGAATAAACGGTAGTTTAATGCCCTTGATTTCACTTAGCCGCTCTATATATCTTTCAAATACTAATTTTCTTTTGGCAATCTCTTTATCGACATTTCGAAGATTGCAAAGCCCCATCGCAGCTTGGAATTCATTCATTTTAGCATTTCCACCAACATACTCGACAGACTCTGGTCCTGTCATCCCAAAGTTTTTATATGCATTTAATACCGATTTAAGTTGTGGGTTTTTAAAAGTCAATGCGCCCCCTTCAATAGTGTTAAATACTTTTGTCGCATGGAAACTAAACATAGAGGCATCCCCAAAATTAGCAACACTTTCTCCATTCACTGTAATCCCGAAAGCATGGGCTGCATCATAGATGACTTTCAGATTATACTTATTTGCGATTCTTTCAATTTCTTTTACATCACAAATATTCCCATATACATGAACAGGGACAATGGCAGTCGTTCGATCTGTAATCAAACTTTCAAGTTGATCAATTTGGATGGTGTAATTGTCGGGGTTAATATCACAAAAAACGGGCTCTAGGCCATTTCGAACAATGGCCTGAGTTGTCGAGGCAAAGGTGAAAGGTGTGGTTATCACTTCTCCGCTTAAATTGAATGCGGAAAGTGCACTCTCTAAAGCAAGATGACCATTTGAAAAAAGGGAGATATTTGGCGTATCTAAGTAGTTTGTTAGTTCATGTTCTAACTTTTGGTGTTTGATTCCCATATTCGTTAGCCAATGGCTCTCCCATAGATCTTTAATTTCTTCTATATATTGTTCGTATGGCGGCATTGAAGATTTTGTTACTTGGATTGGGTTGACCATTAAATTTTTACCTCACATTCTAAACTGAAATGTTATTAATAGCTTTTTCAATATAGTATGTTTTTAGAGTAACGAATAGAACTTTTTAAGGGCTTATTTATCTATTTTTTCAATATTTAAAATGAAATAGAGTGATACTACACACTCCCATTGAACTACTTTGATTGTATAAAAAAAACGAAAAAAACGTTAAGTTATTTTCGGATTTTTGAAAAAATCTATTAATTTTTCTAATTAACTAACTCATTAACATTTATCATTTTTTTAATCGTATCGAGCTCGTTAAACATCATTACATCAATAATAGATAATCCAGGTACAAAAAGTTGCTTGTATTGTTTATATTGATCTAGTTTAGGGTTGATAAATTGAATAGTTAATCCGTTGTCGATATATTTTTGTTGATTATAAAACTCTTTACCGCCTATCGCATTAATATAAGTTTTTGCATTTAATGCTTTGGATACTTTAATACCCCATTCATCTGCCTCTTCAACTTCATCAATTTTAGGTAACCTTTCCGATAACAAAGAAATTTCAGTTTTTATATCAAAAAGATTACAGATCTTCCTTAATAGTAATGTATTAAATGAGCTTAAATTATAGTCATCAAAGGTAAAACATTCTTCCACAAATTTTATAACAATAGGATAATTTGGTGCATCTTTATAATATAGTAATTGATGAAGAATCTTCTCTTTCCAATTCATATCATTATTTATTAAAATATCTTTTATTTTTGTTTTTCTTGGAGCTTTACTTACTGGGACTTTGATATAAATACTTTCTTTATGTGCATTTAATATTCTATTTCTAGTTATCCAGCTTCTTCTAATATATTGTGCATTATCAAAGATAACAAATTCATCTACTGAATTTATCAGTTGAAAATAACCTAAATACGGGAAGAAATAAGGTTGCATTAATGCTACTTTCATACAAAATTTACCTCTTTTGAAATCTCGCGGACGTGTTTTAAAATGGAATACTTTATTAAATGAATTTGATAATTCATCTGATTAAATACCTCACAATCTATTTTAGACTCATTATTAAATATGTTTTTTCTATTAAATAATTATTCTACTATTATATTCACGAAGTTTGACAGTGTTTTCATTTTTTCAAGCATCTCACTTTCTGAGAAAAATTTTAATATCATCATTCCTAATGTCATATTCGAGCCTGTAAATGCAGAAATTTTTTCACCCGGTTTTACATACAACTGATACTCGACGATATTATTTTTTTCAATTTCATAATTTATTTCAATGTTTTTAAATATTCCGTTCTTTTTACTATGAATCATATAAACAGACCAGTATCCCTCGGGTTCAACCAACTTTAAATCACTACAATCTTCACCTAAAGCTGCTTTGATTGTATATTCAACCATATCAACTCCAGTTGCATATTGTATAACTTGAGGAAGGAAATTCCCACCATTTCTCGGACCTATTTCCATTAAATAAACATTTTCTTTATTATCGATTCTAATATCAAAATTGTATGCACCTGTTTTCATATTTAACAAATTCAATGCTCTTTGAATTTCGTCATGGATTTTGTCATGAATTTTTTTAGGCATAATGTACGGCCAACTCGCACCGACTGGAACAAAGTTTAAATTTGATGTAGGAAAATGATCATTTGCAAAGCATCTAAACACGAGTTTACCGTTCACAGAAAAACCGTCTCCAGCAATTTGATAGCCATATTTCTCCACATATTCTTCTATAATAAATCGTTTTATTCTAGAAAAGCCCATTGCATATTCTACTTTTTCTTGAAGAAGATCAATGGAGTCAATTTTTGATACCCCTTTACTTCCAGATGAATCTACCGGTTTTACCATCACAGGCATTTTAAAATGATGAAAGTCAATTTTTGCTTCCTCAATCGAATCATATCCTTTTGCTTTGGGGACATTAAAACCATTAGTAGCTAAAAAATCTCTAAATAAATCTTTATTAGTTAAAATTTTTACAGATTTATACGGGTTGGTCGGTAATCCTAATTTTTCAGCAACATAAGCTGCTGTAGGCGCAGCTGGATCGGATGCATAACAAACTATTCCATCAATCTTTAATGACTTTGCCAAAGATAATACATCATCTTTATCAGTAGTACTGACATTGTAATATTCATCGGCGTATTTATGTCCTGGGTTTTCTTCAATGTAGTCACATGTTATAACGTAATGACCCATTTCACGTGCTTTTTTTATAGCAGGTACCTGGAAGTGAGAGCCGCCTAGCATTAATAATTTTTTCATGATGATTACCCCTCGTAATTAAAATAAAATTCTATTAACAGTAAAGTCAGTCATGGATAATGAGATTAGCTACTACTTTTACACTTTCCCATCTTGCCTTAATGTTAACTATTACTTACTAACAATTACCTTCACCCATTCAGTTATATTCTCCTTCTTCTCTAACATTTCTTTATTTGAAGAAATTTCTGTAGCATGATGTCTACTTTCTGCTGTGACCCATTAGACCTGAAAAATAATCACCTAGATTTACCATTATTTCGTATTCTACAAGATTAGTATTTTTTAAATAATTTTTTCAAATCTGTACACTCCAATGTTCAATATTTCAAATACTCATAACTGTGCATTAGCTTTTGCAGATAATTCCTCAATACTTACATTTAACCAATCTGTCATATTATCCATTTTTTCTAACATTTCATCCATCGTAGAAAATTTTAAGATCATTATTCCTAACACAGCATTACCACCTGTAAATGCAGCGATAGATTGCCCCTCTTTAACAAGAGGATAATATTCTACAAGGTTACATTCTTTTAGCTCATCACTAATTCCAATATTTTTAAAATATCCACTTTTCTGACTGTGGACTAAGTAACTAGACCAATAACCTTTTGGTTCAACCATTTTTAAATCACTACAATCTTCTCCTAATGCTGCTTTTATCGTGTATTCGGCTAAGTTAATGTCAGTGACATATTCTGTGACTGGAGAAATTAAACAGCCTCCATGTCTTGCAACAAGTTCATTCAGATATATATTTTCTTCCTCATCAATTAAGAAGTCAAAATGAACCGGACCTGTTTTCATTTCAAGTATATCCCATGCTCGTTGTACTTCATCATGTATTTTATTTTGAATTCGGTATGGCATATTGTAAGGCCAGCTTATACCTGTTGGTACAAATGGATTTATTCCTGTTGGATCTAGATGTCCATTTGCAAAACTACGAAATACCAATTTACCATCTACAGAAAAGCCATCTCCAGTAATAAAATAACCTTTCTTTTCGATATATTCTTCTATTACAAAACGTTTCACTCTTGAAAAGGATAATGCATTGTCCACTTTTTCTTGTAAAAACTCAATTGAACTTATTTTTGAAATCCCTCTACTCCCAGAAGAATCAACAGGTTTTATTACTACTGGCATTTTAAAATTTTGAATATCACTCTTAGCTTCTTCATAGCTGCCATATCCTTTTGCTCTTGGAACTGAAAAATTATTTTCTGATAAAAACTCCCTATACAAATCTTTGTTGGACAAAATTTCTACTGACTTATATGGATTTGTTGGTAATCCTAATTTTTCGGCAACATATGCTGCTGTTGCCGCTGCAGGTTCTGAAGTATAACAAGTAATACCGTCAATTTGAAGTTTTTTTGCTAATGCCAAAACAGCTTCATTATCTGTAAAACTTACATCATGATATTCATGAGCAAATTTGTGTCCAGGATTATCCTCTCGATAATCACAAGTAATCACATAATGCCCCATTTCTCTAGCTTTTTTAATTATAGGAATCTGAATAAAGGAGCCACCAAGTATTAAAAGTTTTTTCATTATTACACCTCATAGTTAATAATTTTTGTTTTTTTCTTACTTCTAAACATATCTTTTATATTTATTAGAAGATACATATAACACTCAAGCTTAAATATTCTAGCAATTCCTATATAGCTAATAATTCCTGTGATTACTTGAATGATTAACGTTAATCCTTCAGTCATATTAAGCCAATTTAATGTATATACAATCCCCCCCATTACAATAGATATAACTAGCGAGGGAATGATATCTCTCCATTGTTCATGATAGCTGTAATCTATCAACTTTCGATTAGGATATGCATTTATAAATGTAGATAATAGACTACTAATAAACCCACCCCATACTATCCCATATATTCCAAAAGGAATGCTAACCCCTAATATAGCAAAGCTCAGTAATTTTTTTGTAATTTCTAACTTTAAAAAAAGATCACTACGTCCAAGAGCATTCATAGCTTGTAAATTTGCTGTATGGATAGGCAATAATGCATATGAAAAACAAAATATTTGTAAGAATGGAACAGAAGGTAACCATTTCTCTGTTAATATCAGTTTTACTAAAGGCTCAGCAATAACTGCGAGTCCAACCATCATTGGAAATATGATAAATGCGCTTGTAACGACGGATCTACGTACTATTTCTTTTACTCTTTGTTTGTCATCCTGATAGGATGATAAAGTAGGAAGCATAACAGATTGAATGGAACCATCAATATTCCCTACAATAAAAGAGGGAAATTGTTCACCCCTATTATAAAATCCAAGCATTGCTGGACTAAAAATTTTACCAACTACTAAACTTTGAAAATTCGCAGATAGTGTATTTAACAATGCTGAAACCAATAACTTCCATCCATATGAGAAGAGATCAATTATTCTTTTTATCGAAAAAACAAACAGTGGTCTCCAACTTACTGTGAACCATAACACTACGGTGATTATCAACTGATTCGCTAGCTGTTGGCTAACCAAAGCCCATACACCAAAATTAGCATATGCTAAGGAGATTCCTAAAATACCAGAAATAATTATAGCTACAAGACTACTTAAAAATAACTTTTTAAATTGCATATTACGTGAAATGATTGCAATTTGGATAGAGTTAAAACTCCCAAAAAACAATGTTATTGAAAGAATTCTAAGGACAGAAATGAATTCAGGTTGATTAAAAAATGTTGCAATAAATGGAGCTGAAAAAAAGAGAGTAAAATACAGTATAATTGCTACAAATATACTCAAATAAAATACAGATGATAAATCAAGTTCATCTGCATCTTTCTTTTGAATAAGTGCAGTATTAAAACCACTTTGCACAAATATTCCGGCAATTGAGACAAAAATAGTAACAAGCACTATTAAACCAAATTCTCTTGGTAATAATAGACGTGCAAATATGATTGTCAAAATAAACTGGATACTTTGTGTCCCACCACGCTCCAGAAGTTTCCAGAAGAGAGAAGAAAGCACCTTTGATTTTGTTACTTCAGAGCTCATTTAATCAACTTCCTTTAAGCATATATATTAAATACAAAAAATTGTTATATATTAATACCTGTTACAACGGAACTTATAATTTTTTCAAGTTTCTGTAAATTCTTATCGTTATCATTATACTTTAAATTAAATTCACGCCTGTTTCTTTCCATATTTTCAAGTAACTGTTCATCTTTTAATAACCTTAAAGAATAATTAGCATATGTTTCAGGCATATCATCTGGAGTTAAAAAGCCGTTAACATTGTGTTCAATGTATTCGTCCATTGCACCATTTTTCTTTGTAATTAATACTTTTCCTTCCAAAAGAAGATCTCCCATTGCTGCTGTATCTGCTAAAGGATATACACCGAAATCAACTTGTCTAATAATATTGACAATATCTTTTCTAAATCCAGTAAATCTAACAAATTCTCTTATATTTAATTCTTCAACTCTAGATTCTAACTCTGGTCTTAGAGGACCATCTCCAACAAGCAAAAAGCAAACATCTTGATATTCTTTTATAATAAAAGGAATCATTTCGATAAAGGTTTCATACCCTTTCAAAAGCACCATTCTATGCAATGCAAGAATTACCTTACTATTTTTAGGAATATCAAACTCTACTCTTATATCATTAAAAAGTGGAACTTCTTCTGGTTTTTCAAAACTATAAATCGTTTCAATTTTGTTTGAATCTACACCTGCTAATTGCAAATCTTTATTAGATGCGTAATTGTAAGTAATAAACTTATTAGTCCATTTTTCAAATGGTAGCATTTTTAATGTTTTTGTATTAAGTTTCTCATGTCTTCTTATGAAGTTTGGCTGAGTTCTTATGTGCCTTATCTTTGAAAAGTGAGCTGCTACTGAACCAATCATATAAAAAGTAGGATCAATTGTATGAACTATTTCAATTTTGTTTTTCTTAATATAACTAATTACTTTTGCAATATACATTACCGTATAAAAAGATTTAAGTTCTATTTTATCTCCTAGTTTTTGAATAATAATATTTTCTGTATTTAAATCTTCCATTAACATACCTTCGTTTATATAAAGGACAAATATATTAAACTTCTCTTTACTAATTTGATTGATCATATATATATTTGCCTTTTCAACCCCGCCCATACCAAATGATTTCACAAGAAATAATAAATTTATCTTTTTCTCCATTTCATATTCCACTCCCTAGAATACTGTAAAGAGATTTTTTCGCTTCTTTAATCTCTACCAAACAAATCTCTTGTATAAACCTTATATGCTACATCTTTTAATTCTTTTGAATTTCGGTTGGCAACTATTATATCTGAAGCCTCTTTAAATAAATTAATATCATTAACTATATTAAAATCATAGACTTGATTATCTACACAAAATGGTTCGAACACAATAACTGAGATTCCTTCAGCTCTTAATCTTTTCATAATTCCCTGAATAGCCGAATCTCTAAAATTATCGGATTCACTTTTCATTGTAAGTCTATAAATACCTACAATATTCGGTTTAGTTTTTAAAACCATTTCAGAGATATGATCCATTCTTGTTTCATTTGAATCTATTATTGCTTTTATGATTCTATTTGGTATTTCTCCATAATTTGTTAATAACTGCTTTGTATCTTTAGGTAGACAATAGCCGCCATACCCGAATGAAGGATTATTATAGTGATTCCCAATTCGCGGATCAAGACTTATTCCTTCAATAATTTGTTTTGAATCTAATCCTTTTATTTCTGCATATGAATCAAGTTCGTTAAAATAAGCAACTCGCATTGCCAAATAACTATTGGCAAATAGCTTAATAGCTTCTGCCTCTGCTGAATTGGTTAATAAAATGTCAATATTATCTTTTTGTGCACCTTCGACTAGTAATTCAGCAAAAATTTTTGCTCTTTCTGATTGTTCTCCTACGATAATTCTAGATGGGTATAAATTATCATAAAGTGCTTTTCCTTCTCTCAAAAATTCTGGTGAAAAGATAATATTATTTGTTTTATACGTATTTCTTACTTTTTCTGTATATCCTACTGGCACTGTTGATTTAATCACCATTAATGCATCTTGGTTTACTGATAGTACTTTTTCAATTACATCTTCTACTGTAGTTGTATTAAAATAGTTCCTCTCAACATCATAATCTGTTGGGGTTGAAATAATAATGTATTCAGCATTTTCAAATGCATGAAAATAATCTGTAGTTGCAATTAAGTTTAATTTTTTTGATTCAAAAAAACTTTCAATTTCTTGGTCTAAAATTGGAGATTTTCTTTCATTGATCATATCTACTTTTTCCTGAATTACGTCAAATGCAAAGATATCATGATTTTGCGCTAATAATATAGAGTTTGATAAACCGACATAGCCTATTCCTGCTATTGCAATTTTCATTAAATACTTCCTCCATTTGCAATACTAATATACTTTAGAAATAATAAAGGCATCTTGGCATGGGTAATTTTCTTAGAATAATTTTCATTAAGTTTTTTTAGGAATAATTTCCCGACTGTACCTGTATAGGATTAGTAACATAAAATAAAATGCTTCGTTATAAACAATTGATAACGTCAACATCTGTATAAACATTGTTATGAATATAATCAATATAAATAATGTTTTATTATTTTTTAAATATAGCTTTATTGCCAAAATAAATATTGAAATCCAAAATAAAGAATAGAATGTAATACCAATTATTCCAGATTCCATTAGTACCTCAAGTAAAGAATTATGAACATATCTTACTTTTAATGAATGATCTCTATCGTAGTCTAGTGAAGAGTTTATGCCAATTCCAAAAGGATGTTCTAAAAAAGTTTCGTATGCATTATTCCATAAGGTAAATCTTCCACTACCACCGTCAGAAGATATACTTAAAAATCTTTTTTCAATATAAGTTACTGGATTAATAGCCAAAGAACTTCCTAAACTGATTATCAGGACTAAAAAAAGACTAATAACCGTAATAGATTTATAATTTTTTTTCACATTCCGTTCTAAAATCAAATTAAGTATTATTCCTATTACTATTGCTACACTAGCACCTCTTGAAAAAGTTAAAATGATCGTAATTGCAGCCAAAAAACATCCTATTTTATTTATTTTCAAATGTAAATGATTTAATATATAAAAAAAGTAAAGGGTTATATAGAAAACAAAAATATTTGGATCATTACTAGGTGTTCCTGTTAACCTAGGTGTGGATCTATCTATCATTAATCCGTAATAATTTAGTCCATTGCCTGAAAAGTTCATTCCAACAGTAGAAATTCCAATTAAATAATAAATTATTGAAGCAATAATACCTATTAACCCAGCCCTAGATATTAATTGTTCAATTTTTTCAACTTCTAATCTATCTATTAACCCTCTAAGAGAAAAATAAAAAATTAATATTAAATTAAATGCTAAAATAAAACGTAAACTTGCTGCAGGATATTTAAAATATAATGCTGTTGAAGAATGGGCTATGATAAATATAATCATTATGATTTCAAAGCTATAAAATTTATAAAACTTCATATACTTGTTCAAAAAAATAATGATAAATAGTGTTACAAACATAAAAGGTTTTAATGAAAAACCTATATCAAAATGAAATCTTCCAAAATATAGTGAAATCATAACCAACAAAAAAGCTATAGATATTATCGAAGATAGTTTGATTTCATTATTCAAGTTCATTTCAGAGCCCTTCCCCTTAAATTTTAAATTACATTGGCGAATTATTTTTCAATCAGATTCTTTTTAAAACTTTTATATCCTTGAAGAAAATAATAAAAATTATTTTGTTTTTTTATTAGTAAATCTCTGATTAACACGGCAGATCCAATAAAAATATTGAAATTTTTAGAATATACCGCACCTTTCGCTATAATCTTATCCTTATCATCAACTGTTTCTTTTCTCGGGTGATATACTGTAACTATTGGAACGTAGACAAAATTTTTATCTGGTGAATAATTACATAAAAGAAAGTCTACTTCTTCGCCACAAGTATACTTGTTACTTCCTAATCCAAATCTTTCATCAAATTTAAATAAACAAGTATTTTTTTTAAAAGCTATTTCTATTGATGATTTTGACATTAAATCAATTTTGTTCATTATCCTATTCTTAGTATTTAAATAGGATTTATAAAATTTTTTATTATGGTAATCATAAATTTGGGTTAGCAAGACATCCAAATTTTTATTTTTTATAAACTCATTTGCTATTATTTTTAATGATTCTTTATGATACCAACAATCATCGTCTGATAAGACAATAATATCTCCACTACAGTATTCTATCCCCTTGTTTCTAGAGTAAGATAAACCTTTTCTCTCAAGGATGACATGATGGATTTCAATATTTTGATAATTTTTTATTAAATTTTTTATCTTATCGTGATGATCTTGTGTAACTATAACTACTTCAAAATTTTTATAATCCTGAATAATAAGGCTTTCTAATAAACGGATAATATCATGTATTCTATCTCCTAAAGTAGGAAGCAGTATGGATAATTTCACGAATATTACAACTCCCATTTCAATAATTTTCATTTATTAAATCAACTCTACTTAATTTTACAAACCTTTAAGAAACCCCAATAGAAAATATGAAAGATTGATCTTGTTATTGAAATTTTTTCTATTTCCCTGTATAAGTACCAATGATATTTAATAAGATCCAATTTATTACTAGAAATCGAATTTCTTCTTACTCTATATTTCATTAATACTTCTGGGATACCATATATATATTTTTCTTTTTTTAATATTTGTAACCAAAGTGCATCATCATTTCGTTTTTTAATATTTGGTACTTCAAACTTACCTAGTTTTTTTACATCATACATAACTGTTGAATTTCCAACAGGGCAACTTAATAAAACTCCGTTGTAATTTGTTTTCTTTTTTGATTTAATTGTTTTATTTAAAGAATTTCTATTTTCATCTATTTGTTGATAAGAAGTACATGTAAAATAGTAATTATTTTTTTTCATAAAAGATAATTGTTTTTCTAGTTTTTCCTCAATCCATATATCATCACTATCTAGAAATGCAATGTATTCACCAGTCGCAAGTTCCATTGCTTTTGTTCTAGCAATAGCTGCTCCTGAGTTATTTTTTAATAAATAGTATTTAATCCGATTATCTTGTTGGATGTATTTTTCTACTACTTCTTTTGTGTTGTCTGTCGAACAATCATCTACAATTATCATTTCCCAATTTGGATATGTTTGTTTTATGACAGACTCTATTGTTTCTCCAATAAATTCACTAGAATTGTATGAAGGTGTAATAATAGAAATTATATTTTCCATTTTATTTTTACCTCATTCTTATCTGTTGATAAATCTTCAATGGACTTTTTACTTGTTTTCCTTCTATAAATCATTGCAATTAAAGTCTTTATTATCGTTTTTATATCACGAAAAAATCTAAAGTTTTCAATACTTTTCAAGTTATATCTCATTTTTTCAGGTAAAATAACCTGAATGTATTTCTGATCAACATTTTCTGTGCTATCTAATAATCTTTCTTCATCTTTATACTGAATACTAGCTTCTGAAGTAATTCCCGCAGGTAAAAGTAGAGTCGCATACATTTCGTCTGTATAATTTTCTACGTACTTTGGTACTTCAGGTCTCGTACCAACAAAGCTCATCTCTCCTAGTATGATATTAATAAGTTGTGGAATTTCATCTAATTTTGATTTCCTTAAAATCCTTCCAGTCCTTGTAACTCTATAATCATTCTTGGTAGTTACTTGTGTTCCAATCTGATCTGCATTGTTTATCATAGTTCGAAACTTATATATCTTAAAATTCTTGCCATATTGTGTTACTCTAACTTGGCAATACATTATAGGACCTTTAGAATCGAATAAAATAACAAAACTTATTAAAATTAATAATGGCGATAGAATTATCATTGTAAAAATAGCTAAAATGATATCAAATATCCTTTTAATAAATAATTCAAATCTTTTTTTATTTAACAGGTTATAATACAATTTAACACTATCATTTTTCATAAAATCGGGTATGTCTTCCCATTTATTTAGCATTACTTTGCAACTCCCTATTAAAAGAAAGAATAATTAAACTTAATAATTTTAATTTATTTAACCTGATCGATTGCCATATTCAAATTTTCACATACATATTCCACATCTTCATTACTTAACAAAGTATGTAGTGGCAAGGTAATCTCGTTTTTATACATATTATAAGCATTTGGAAAATCCTTTATATCAAACCCTAATTTTTTATATGCTGTAAACATTGGTAATGGTTTATAATGCACATTACAAGAAACTCCGACTTCATACATTTTGGTTATGATTTTGTTTCTTCTTTTCTCATCTATATCTGGTATTCGTGCTAGATATAGATGCCCAGATGAAGAAAAGTCGAGATCAAAATGATTCAGACTGTAAATTCTTTCCGATAAATTTAAATCATATAGCTTAATAATTTCTTTACGTCTTTTTAACAGATTATTATATCTATTCAATTGAATTAAACCAATACCAGCCATTATATCCGTCATATTACATTTATATCCAAGGTATTCGATATCATATTCCCAAGCATCTTTTTGGGATTTTGCTAAAGCATCTTTAGATTGACCATGAAGACTGAAAAGCATGAATTGGTTATACATCCATTCATCATTCAATCCATGACAGCTTCTCCAAACAACTGCACCTCCTTCAGCTGTTGTTAAATTTTTTACAGCGTGGAAAGAGAAACAAGTAAAATCTGCAATCTGCCCACATCGCTTACTGTTTCTTTCAGCACCAAAAGCATGAGCAGCATCTGCTATGATCATTACACGGTTAAACAATGATTGGAGCTCATTATTAGATTGGAACAGTTCTTTTTTTCTATTTACGATTTCATATATAGTATCGTAATCACACACCTTACCGGCTAAATCAACTGCAATAATTGCTTTTGTTTTTTTTGTAATTCGTTCAGCAAGCATTGAATAATCCATTTCAAATGAATCAGGGGCGTTATCAACTAACACAATTTTAGCTCCTACATGATTAATGACCGCAGCCGTTGCTGAATAGGTATAGGGTGTAGTTATTACCTCATCACCAACCCCAATTCCTAAGATACGAAGAGTCAGTTCCATTGCTGCAGTTGCTGAATTTAGACAAACAGCTTTCTTTGTATCTACAAATTCAGCTATTTTTTTTTCGAACTCTTTTGTTCTTCGACCAGTGGTAATCCATCCAGAATGCATTACTTTTCTTACTTCATTCATTTCTTCAGTAGTAATATCCGGTGAAGAAAATTGAATATTTCTAATAGAAATCATCTATCTTTACCTCACTTTGAAATTTTCATAATTATTAAAAACTCCTAATCTTAGCTTTTTTCATTTTAACTAATATAATTTCTACTTATTTTTTCTAATTTTTCGACCAGATATTTCAACAATTCATCTTTCATTTCATCATTTTTTAAAGCCATATCAATTGTTGTTTTTACGAATCCTAGTTTTTCACCGACGTCATATCTGTTTCCTTCAAATTCATATGCAAAAACTGGTTGAATCTCATTCAATTTTTGAATTGCATCTGTTAGCTGAATTTCTCCATTTTTACCTATTTCTTGTTTTTCGAGGATCTTAAATATCTGTGGTGTTAAAATGTATCGTCCCATAATAGCAATATTAGAGGGGGCTGTACCTAGTGCTGGTTTTTCTACAAAAGTATTTACTTGATAGGTCCTCCCCTCTATTGAATGAGGATCGATTATTCCATAACGTTGAGTTTCTTCTTCTGAAACTTTTTGAACTCCAATGATTGACATCTCAGTTTTGTTGTATTGATCAATTAGCTGCTTAAGACAAGGAGTTTCAGCTTGGACAATGTCATCACCTAGTAATACAGCGAAAGGTTCATTCCCAATAAATTTCCTAGCACACCATATTGCATGCCCTAAACCTTTTGCCTCTTTCTGGCGTATATAGTAAATTTCCACTTTAGAAGATTGATTGATTTTGTTTAAAAGTTCAAAATTTCCTTTTTTCATTAGATTATCTTCTAGTTCAA
The DNA here is from genome assembly GCF_050459865.1 of Rummeliibacillus pycnus. GTDB lineage: Bacteria > Bacillota > Bacilli > Bacillales_A > Planococcaceae > Rummeliibacillus > Rummeliibacillus pycnus_B. The sequence goes on along the minus strand of NZ_JBCMNM010000044.1, from coordinate 7,304 downwards.
AATTTCGATCAAAATGATCTTCGATTGCCCTCTTTCCTTTTCCAGTAACAATGATAATTTCCTCAATACCTGATTCAATTGCTTCTTCAACAATATATTCAATAGTTGGTCTGTCTAAGATTGGTAACATTTCTTTAGGCATCGCTTTGGTTGCTGGCAGAAAGCGCGTTCCTAAACCTGCAGCGGGTATTATTGCTTTTTTTATTTTTTTCATCTTGTCACCCCTAGTTTACTTTCAATTCCATTTCAAAAACTTTACCTTTGAGAAATATAAGTAATCAGAACATTAAGAATCTAATGTATGATTATCTAGTAACAATGATATGCTTATAAAGAATGAATATGTTTAATAGATAGCACAAATAATCCCTATAATTTTTTCTTTCTAAATAAATGTATTTTAGATGAAGTTCTTTCATAAGAAATTGTACTTATGAAACCAATGATTGGCTTTCCTAACAATTCCTCAACTTCTTGTTCTGTTTTAAAAGATGTATCTATGTGTTCTAATAAAATAACAAGGCCTATACTAATCATGAATCCAATGATTGCTGCAATGGCCATATTTAGTATTGGATTTGGTTTTATTGGTGTTAATATGTCTTTATTTATTGCCGGAGAGATAATCTTTACATTGCTTATTCCCATAATCTTTTTAATTTCCTTTTGAAATATTTCAGATGTAGTATTCGCGATGATCCTTGCTTTTTCTGGATCAACATCTTGTACAGCTAAATTAATTACTTGTAAATCTGGTTCACTTTTCACAATAATTCTTTCTGATAAACTTTTTGGGGTAGTATCTAAATCCAATTTTTCAATTACTTCGTTTAATACAGCTGGACTTCTAATGATGACAGAATAAGTATTAATGAGTTGTAAATCTGAATGGATCGTTTGTAATCTTGTGTTTTCTTCTCCATTATTTTCTAGATTAATTAAAATTTGTGTTTCTGATTTATAAATTGGTGTCATAAATACATAACTTATTACTCCAATTATAGTTATAAATAAAATAAGGAAGATTCCTATGAAATACCTTCTTTTTTTTAGAATTCCAAAAATATCTTTGAGGTTTATAGCTTCTTCCATTTACTATAGCTCCCTTTGTTAATGTCTGTTTGTTTTTTCACTATAGCTTTAACTTCAACATTTTTAATGGTATACAATATCAGACACTTTTATGTAACCTAGCTTAATTTTCAGTTATTTGTTTTATAGGCATATTACTTAATTTATTTTTATCAAATACATTTTCTTTTTATTTTTTTAATATCCTGTTAAAAAGTTCAATATAAGATATTTCAACTATAATTCTCTTAATTTTTTCTCTTCATCGACATATTAATTTATTAAAACCATTCTGTTGGTTAATTTCAGATATTTTCATCTTATTTTAAAGTAGATAAAAAGTATTTATTAGCCATAGTTTTATAAAAAAACCGAATCGCTATCATTTTGTAAGTGAATTGATGGCCTACTTAATAATGTATGAATTTGTTTATTGTTATATTCTTTATTGATCTTATTTCTTTTATTATTTTTCCTTTATGTTCCATTTAACGTTTCTAGAATCATGGAAAGTAACTTAACAAAACGAAAAAATCCGTCTCATCAAAAAGAAGATGAAACGGATTTATTTCATTTATCTGTTATGAGAATAATGCCCCGGATTCGGTATAGCGCCAATCGTACTTACCCATCGGTTCGTGTAGTTAAAGAAACCAGCAACAAATGCAGCCTCTAATATTTCATGGTCATTGAAGCCAACTGCTCTTAGTTTGTCTACTTCACCTGGAGTTAACTCTGCTACATTTTTTGTCGCTCGATATGCGTAATCACAAATCGCCAGTTGTTTTTCAGTTAATTCTGCTGAGCGGTAATTATATGTTAGCTTATCTACCCATTCAGGATTTTTTGTCAATCCCCGAAGTACATCCCCATGGGTAGTCAAGCAATAATTGCAGGAATTAGTCGATGAGACCACAAGACCGATCATTTCTTTATCGATATTACTTAAATAACATGTTTCAGAATTGAATAGTGATTCTTTAAAATTTAAAAATCCTTTATATTGTTGTGCATTTAATGGCAATATTTTAAATAAATGATTAAAGAAACCCTGTTGTTCTATTTGACTATCGATAGCCGCATCAAACTCTTTTTGCAATTCTGAAGGAATTTCTGACTCATTTGGTTTTTCTAAATAAGAATATTTTTTATCATACTTTGTCATCCTTACGCTCCCCTTTCAAAGTAAAAAAAATCTCTATTAAAAAATACTACCTTACAATATGTCCATTCTATACTCTTATATGATTTACCTTTTTTTCTTTAGGCTCTAGTAAACTATACTGTTATTTTATAAGTAAAAATTAAATACCATTTTTATGGTCCTTTTCAAATTCTGCCATCTACTTTCCGTTTACCTAGGAAATAGGTCTTGTCCATCTAAACGATACCTGTGAACTGTTCAAAATCCATTTGTTTTAATGTACTTAAATTTAAATAGGTGTTTATCAATAGAAAACACAAAAACTTTTTTCTAATTCAGTATACATTTAATTCTTTCGACATATTTAGACTTGTAAAAATCGCAATTTCAACGTATATTAGAATTAAGTATTGAATAAATTAAAAAGGACCATTTGATGCTGGTACATCAAATGGCCAATTATAATAGTTGATTCCCTCAAGGGGATTGGCTGTCTATGGCATAACCCATCTGAGCTGGTAACTCAAGGATGGGTTATTTTTTATTTCGAAATGCCAGAATTGTGACTACTAATGATGCGAAACTAACTGCAAACATTAATGATTCAGAAACTGACATCGGCATCACCTCCGGGCCCACACGATGTGGGTAATACAGACATTACCTAGAATTCGGTAAATTCGTCTGCTGTATATAAAATGGGGTATGCCAACCACCCTTGAGCATCATTCTATTATAAAGTTATTATAGCAAACATTTGTTCGTTTTAATAGATAAAATGGAAATTTTTATTGTTTTTTATTATTTATCATGTTCGGAAGTTCCTCGTTTTAAATGGATCATTCATAGTTTTTACTGTTTATTGGGAATCAATTAATCATTAATTTATCTACTAGTTATTTTAAGCCGTTGTTTCATGTTGATACAAAGAAGATTATTACCATCAACATTACTAAAAATGTTAACCATCTAAATCTCCTGGTCATTACTAACCCATCTCCTCTGATTCTTTTTAACGTATTCTGATAGTAAAACTATGCTTTTACAAAATCCTTTTCATACTATTAAATTGTTAAGTTTGTAAATTAATTATATGTGCAATGTGCCTAACGAATGAACATACATAGTTACTTAATTTTATTTGTTAATTTCTATATTTCTCATAATCCCCTAGCAATTCACCTCTGATATTTGTGCAGATTGCACATTTTTTATACTTCGTTTTTATAATATATATTAACTATCTAAATTTTCAAAAAATAGCGAAGACGGAGGGTTTCTATGAAAAATGCTGATATCATTATTGTTGGTGGTGGTGTTATGGGCTCTAGCACTGCTTATTCATTACGGAAAATTGGTTTTGATGGAAGAATCATTGTTTTTGAAAAGGATCCTATTTATGAATTCTCATCCACTCCTAGAAGTGCTGGAGGAATTCGGCAATTATATACAACAGCTATTAATATTCAAATCAGTCGTTACAGTTTGCAGTTTTACAAAAACTTCCCGAATACTATGGAAATTGATGGAGAACCTTCAGAAATTAATTTCCGCCAAAGGGGTTATCTATTCTTAGGAACAGAACAGATGATGACTGGTTTAGAAAAGCAAAAAGCTTTGCAAAACGAATACGGCGTTCCATCCGAAGTATTAAGTGCAAATGATTTACTTAATATTATTCCAGAATTAAATAATGAAGACTTAGCTGGTGGCCTTTATTGCCATGAAGACGGTTATCTCGATCCATATTCAGTCATGCAAGGTTTCAAAAAGAATGCTCAAAAGATGGGCGTAGAATATATTTCTGAAGAAGTTGATACGATTTTAACCCAGCAAAATCGAGTAACTGGGGTCCGACTTGTCAATGGAACAGAGTTCAATTCACCAATTGTGATTAATTGTGCTGGTGCATGGGGTGTTTATTTAAGTGAAAAGATCGGTATTCCACTCCCTATCCATCCTTTAAAACGTCAAATTTTCCTGTTTGATACGGCTACCCCATTAGAAAAAGACTTGCCTCTTACAGTAGATCCAACAAATGTGTATTTCCGTCATGAAGGAGATAAAATTTTATGTGGATACTCTGAAAATGTAAAACCAGGTATCGATTTTACGGTACAGCGTTCGCTTTTCTATGATGAAATGTGGCCTATTTTAGCTAACCGAGTGAAAAATTTTGAACGAGCGAAGATATCATCCGCTTGGGCTGGTTTATATAGTTTTAATACCGCTGATCATAATGCGATTATCGGAAATCATCCATCGATGAAAGGCTACTTTATGGCTTTAGGATTTAGTGGTCATGGCATGCAACAAGCACCCGCAGTTGGACAAGGCTTAGCCGAACTGATTCATTTAGGAAAATTTGAAAATATTGATTTACGACCACTTCGAGTTGAAAGATTTGCCGAAAATGATCTTGTATTAGAGGATGCGATTGTATAGCAAATAAGGTTGGAAGGAGGTTTTCATTCTTTGCTTATACTAAATGAAAAAGATATTTTGCAAGCGGTTACGATGAATGATGTGATCCTTGCCATTGAAGAAGCCTATGTTCTCTATGAAAGTAATGATTTCCAAATGCCCCTACGAAATCAAATGACAGATCAAGATAATACCATGCTCCTAATGCCATGTGTTGCAAAGGACTCTACAGCCTTAAAAATTGTTCATGTTTTTCCAAATAATCATGAATATCCTGTAACTCAAGGAGTCATGATGCTGAATGATCGTGAAAATGGAACGATTAAAGGCATCCTCAATGGTACTGTTTTAACTGGTATTAGAACTGGAGCTATCGGTGGTGTAGCCATCAAATATTTAGCACCTGAAAATGCCAGTTCTGTTGGCTTAATTGGTACAGGATTTCAAGGGCTGCATCAATTGATTGCCGCATGTACTGTAAGAAATATCAAGGACATTTACCTATATAATCGAACAGCATCTAAACTTCCATCCTTTGTACAGGCCCTTAAAAATAAAATAGCTAAAGAAATAGAAATTCACATCGTGAGCAGTACTTCAGAGTTAGTTGATCTAGCAGACATTATAGTAACAGCAACAACCTCAAATTCACCTGTACTACCAACTATTCAAAATGCTTTTAATGGAAAACTAATTATTGGCATTGGGTCTTATCAGCCTCAAATGAGAGAGTTTTCAGAGACAATTTATAAAAATGTAGATTTTTTATACGTTGATACGTTAGATGCTATTCAAGAAAGTGGTGATGTGATTGACCCCATTCAACATAATTGGTTAGTAGAATCACAAGTTATTTCACTTTCAAAAGTAATTACGCAAAAGATCCACCCTACATTTTCAGAACATCGTCCAACCGTATTTAAATCCACTGGAATGGCCCTTTTCGATTTGGTTGTCGCTAATGTTATTTATGAAAAAGCTTTGAATAAGCAAATTGGACAATATGTTAATCTGTAACTTTTAGCTTGTATTCACCTCAAAAATAAGGAGATGATTTTTTGAATACAGTTGTTTTGGTTGAATTTATCCTTTATTGCGTTTTCATGCTAGGAGTTGGTTATTTCTTTAGCCGAAGGGACATGGGGCACTCTGATTTCCTTTTAGGTGGTAAGAAAATACCAGGATGGGTGTTAGCTTTTTCTGAGCGGGCAACGGGAGAATCTGCATGGTTACTCTTAGGTTACACTGGATTTGTCTATACAACTGGTTTATCTGGAATCTGGGTAGCTGTAGGTATAGCGCTAGGTATCGTTTTTTCTTGGTTATTTTTAGCGAAACGATTTATGCAAGATGCAGAAAAATATCAGGTTATGACACTTCCAGGATATCTAGCAAAGAGATTTCCAACTCATGGAAAACTAATTTTATGGATGTCAACCATTCTTATCTTTAGTTTTATGATGTTCTATTTTGGCGCACAAATTGCTGGAGCTGGAAAAACGCTTTTCACAGTTTTCGGAATTCATACAACAGTTGGAATGATTCTAAGTATTATCATTGTAATACTCTTATCGTACGCGGGTGGATTTGTCAGTGTCGCATGGACAGATATGATTCAGAGTATAATGATGCTCGCTACATTAGTGATCCTTCCAATTGTTGCTCTCTATAATATCTATACGGGAGACTTGTCAATTAGTCATGCGTTAAGAACATCCGGCTCAGAGATTAACTCTTGGACAGGTGGCGTTACGGGTTTTGCATTAGGTCTACTATTCTTTAATAATTTTGCATGGTTCTTTGGCTTCCTTGGTGGACAACCACAACTTAGTTCCCGCTTTATGGCCTTGAAAAATAGAAAAGAAGCGAATACAGGTAGTATTGTTGCGATTGTTTGGACAATTTTAGCCTATTGTGGAGCATTTCTAATTGGTATTACCGCTATTACACTTTATCAGGATCATCAGTTCGCAGATGTTGAAACAGTTCTACCTTATATGGCCCTTGATCTCCTTCCACCTTGGATTGCTGGACTTTTACTTTCAGGAATTCTTGCTGCAATCATCTCTACCGCTGATTCACAGCTTTTAGTCATGACTAGCTCCGTCAGTGAAGACATTGTAACGAATGCAATGGGGAAAAAGTTGACAGAAAAGCAACTGGTTAAGGTTTCGAGAATTACCATCATTGTAGCAGGTTTAGTGGGTTTACTCATTGCCTTAACATCAAAATCACTTGTGTACTTGGTAGTTAGCTGGGCTTGGGCAGGAGTTGGTTGTACCTTATCGCCTGCTATTATTCTCACATTTATATGGAAGCGGTATTCGGGGATCGGCGTTATTGCCACCGTCCTTGCAGGCTTCTTCAGTACTGTAATCTGGATTTCTACACCACTTGAAGCGATCATCAGTTCTCGATTCACTACCTTTATCATAGCTACATTATTCGGGATAGTATTTAGTCTTCTTTTCCCTGATAAACAAAAAGAGCAAGCACAAATTGAAAAGATAGATGATTTAGCAGTATAAAAAATTAGGCCTACAAGATTCTTATTAAAGAATCTTTGTAGGCCATTATTATTTGTATTCGGTTGTGTAAAAGGACATCTACGATAACATGAAGTGGAATCAGCTTCGCTTTCCGGGGGCGAGCGTTGAGCCTCCTC
>NZ_JBCMNM010000043.1:0-49845 GCF_050459865.1 Rummeliibacillus pycnus | reverse complement strand
CGCTAATTCCACTTCAACAAATATAGCAATACAAGATTTTCATAATAAATTTCCATCTATTTTTACTTTTTCAGTGCCTTCCTGCAATGCTTTCAGCTCAAGCTTTTCCCGTAGGAGTATGAATGCACCTCACTTAAATAACATCGCACGATGGAAATTCGAATGCATTTTCGAGGGCTAGCCACCTTCCGCTTAAAAGACAATGTTCTAATAGATATGGCATAAAACAAGGCCCATTTATTGTTCGTATTTTTAACAAATAGTTGAATTATGAAATTGATTCAATTGTAAATTGGTTCTTTTCTCTTGAGCTAACTGCTTCTGCAGAAAGAAACTTATGAACTCTTCTGCTGACAGTTAAACCATTTTCAATTGCACCATCTATAAAACCAGCCCAACCATTTGCAAATGTTGTACCTCCCAAGAAGACAGTGTTTTCAGGTGTGTTCCATTCCTCATGGTAAGATGTTAATTGATTTGGTTTCAGCATTGGCCAAGTCTCTCTGGAAAATTCATCGTTCACCCAATCATGTCCCGTACTTTCAACAACTTCAATGTCAGGAATCCAATACTTTAATGCACGCTCAACAGCATCCTTGTCGTTCGGATCGAGTATTGCTGCACTTGGTCCGAAACCAACAACTATACTGTCCCCATCTATCATGCGGTCTAGATGAACAGAATTTAATAGATAATTTCCCGGTGCTAGGGCATCGAATGGTTCTAATTCTCCTTTCACTCTGGCCCAAACTTTTACACCCTTAGCTGTCTGACCTTCTTTTGATGCAGCCTGTTTTTCAAGAGACAGTGCTGGCTCGAATACAATATCTTGCAAAGTCGTAAGCGGAACCGTTACGATCACTGCTTTTCCAGTGAAGCAAGTGCCACTATCTGTGATAACATTAACAGTATCTTTTTGATGCTCAATCTTTTTTACAATAGTAGAAAGCTCTAAATCAGCATTAGCATCTGCTGAAATTGCCTCAATTAGCGCTGATGTTCCCTCTTTTAAACGGTAAGTCGATATCATGGCACTTTGGGTCTCCCAGTGTCCTTGTGAAAAAGCCCACCAACGGAGTATTTGTGTAGCAGCTCCTTCTTCAGGTGCGCCACAAAAATCTGAAGCAACCCAGCCATGAATAATATCATATTCTTCTTTTGTTAAATCAAAAGTTTTGATAAATTGATCAGCTGTGATACCATCTAACTCTCTAAACTTATCAGATTGTAAAGGTTGAAAAGGAAGTGGTAAATATTCATTTCCCTCTTTTAATAATTTTTCAAATGCCTTTCTAAGCTTATTCTTAAAATCGCTAGCAGGAGCTGAAAATGATTTACCGTCTGCTATCCAGTATACCTTTTGCGTATCAGGTCCTGTTGTAAGCTCCAACCCATATCGTGTTATTTCCGTCCAGACATGAGGTTGATGCCAATGAACGTAAGTGCCACCCATTTCAAGTCGAGTCCCTAAGCGGTTATCTACCCATGTTCTTCCCCCAATACGATCACGTGCTTCTATAACAAGAACCTTATGTCCTAACATACTAAGCTCCCTAGCAGCTGTTATTCCCGAAAACCCGCCTCCAACAATAATTACATCATAATTAATATTTTTCAATTTATTATTTCCTCCCTACTTTTTTCTTCAACTACTGATAACTCTGTATCTATCGGCAATTTAATATTTCTTCGATTAAACACGATATAATAATATAAATAGCAAGCAGCAATGAATCCTAATCCCCAAAATAGTGAGTTACGTTGTGTTTTGTCATAAGCAGTGAATGCAAAGATAAATAAGCACATAGCAATACAAAGAATAGGTACAAATGGGTAAAGTTTAACTCTATATACTAGATCCTCAACTTTTCCTCCATTTCTTACATATTGTCTACGGAAACCGATTTGAGAAGCGGCAATTGTTAACCAAGTTAGCGTACCGCCAATACCACTTACTGACAGTAAAACGACGAATAATGTATCTTTTGCTACGATACTTGTTAGCAAAGAAATCAAAGCAAATCCTAGTGTTATCAATAATGCATTTGATGGTACACCCTGTTTATTTAATTTACCTAAAACTTTGGGCGCCATTCCACTTTGAGCTAGCGAAAACATTACCCTTGTACAGGCAAATAATCCGGTATTTCCAACTGAAAGGATAGCAGTTAATATGACGAAGTTCATAATATCTGCAGCATATGGTATTCCTACCATATCAAAAACTGTAACAAATGGACTTTCAAGTACACTAGCCTCTTTATAAGGAAGAATAGCAGATAAAACAAAAATAGCTAAAATATAAAATATTAAAATCCTGAAAACCAATGTTCGAATAGCTCTTGGAATACTCTTTTCTGGTTCTTCTGTCTCCCCAGCTGCAACCCCCATAATCTCTGAACCTTGGAAAGCAAAGACAACCGTCATCATTGAGATGAATACCCCTGAGATCCCCTCAGGCAACAAACCATTTCCAAAGAAATTAGAAAAATATGGAGTAGGTTGATTTTTTAGATCAATTAAGCCAAAAACCGCCGAAAGACCTACAATAATAAAAATGATTACGGCAACAACTTTTATTCCTGCAAACCAATATTCTGTTTCAGCAAAGAATTTCGTCGTCAGTGAATTAATAGTAGTTAATAATATCACAAAGAAAACACACCAAATCCATGTAGGTACATCAGGAAACCATCTATCCATTAATAATCCAGCGGCTAAAAATTCGAGTCCAACAGTTAAAGCCCAGCTTAACCAATAAACCCATCCAACAACAAAACCAGTGGCTGGACCAATAAACTTTGTCGCATGAGCTTGAAACGAGCCTGAAACTGGCATTACAACAGATAATTCGCCTAAACATACCATCGCCAAATACATTAGTAAACCACCTACTAAATATGCCAAAATGATCCCTGTTGGACCTGCCTCACCTATCGCATACCCAGAACCTAAAAATAGACCAGTTCCTATGATGCCTCCCAAAGAAATCATAAATAAATGTCTGCTTTTCATCTTCCGCTCTAATTGTCGCTGTTTATCTTTACTATTTTCCATCATAATTCACCATCCTTCTGAAGAAATTTTTAAAGATTCAACGTAAGCGTTTACATTTTGAGTCATACATAAGATATTCAGTGATACATTTTGCTATTTGGCTATTTCGAATTTGATACCGGTAGTGGGAGTACTGCTTCTAAATCCTTTTGTAAAAGTAAATGAAATTGATGGACTAAATTTTCTGTTGGTGAAAATCTTCCTTGTTTATAAGCACCCGTTTCAATTCCTTGTTGGACTACTTCACAAATATCAAGATCCTCTTTTCTAACTAGATCATCCATTGCTAATAATTCTTTCTCCTCTTCTGACACCTCATCATTTAAAAAGAAGGTGGTATAAATATACTTTGTTGTTTTATGGTCAATCGGGATAGATTGATGGATAGAAAGATTTCCCGGTCCAGGATCAAATGAAAACCAAGTATTTGGATACAACCAATAATATCTCCCACCTTCGCCTAACCCAAAATCGCTTGTCTTTCCTCTTAGTGGTGTTCCCTGATATGAATAATTATCATACATTGCTATGTCGTATAGCTTCATATCAAGCTTAGAAACAAGGGTTTTATGAACGAGAGAACAATGATCACATTCAAGATAGTTGTCAATTCCAATCTTCCAATTGGATTTACAAATCGTTTCCTTTACCCGGATTCTCTTAAGATCCCCCAGATTATATTTTTTCACGTGTTGGAATAAGTCAGGAAATTGGGTAGTCATAGATGGTGCCTCAGGATCTAAATTAATAAAAACAAAAGATTGAACTACTTCAAGTTGAATATTCTTAAGACAAAAATCTTGATAATCAAAGTTCTCACAATCTTTCATATTTGGTGCTTTAAGAAGAGATCCATCTGTACGATATGTCCAACCATGATATGGACAAGTAAAAACTGCCTTATTTCCTTCACCTTCAACAAGCTTTGCTGCTCTATGGGAACATACATTATAGAAAGCACGAAGTTTACCATCTTTTCCGTAATTAACAACAATCGGACGACCTGCTACTTCTGTTGTAATATAATCCCCTGGCTTCGTAAATTGGCTAATATGGCCAACATACTGCCATGTTTTGCAAAAGATTTCTCTCTTCTCGACTTCTAGAACTTCAGGTTTTGTATAGAGCCAAGACGGTAGCGTATAAGCTTCACTAATTTTCTCACTTACTCTAACTTCTATTTGGTCCAAATAGATTTCCCCCCTTAGATTTTATTCGCAATAATTTTGGTATTGGAAATAAGTTAATCTTATATTAAAAATATTCAGAATTGTATGTGTAAAACATCCAAAAATAAAACTCTTTCATCGTGATTTTTTGTTATTTTTTACTACACTAGTATAATTTACCCAGATAAACAAAATTAATAGCAATTTTATCAACTGTTCCAATTTTACATATAATTGTTTTTTGCATTATAATTAAGGTGATTATTTTTGAATATTCAGATTATAATAATAGAAATAACCTTATTTTATAAGACATATAATGGGTTGAATATTTATTACATTTTTTTATCTTACATTTTTTGAAGTATTGATATTATGAAAGGAATGGGATTTTGTATGAAAATACTTGAATATAATGCACAGAAAATTGTAGAAAAGGCTAGTGAAATCCTAAAATTCCCTATTAGTATTACAGACAATGAGGGAATCATTATTGGTTCTACTGATAAAAGTCGAATAGGTATTTTTCATAAGCCCTCCTTAGAAGTCATTAAGAAAAATGAAATAGTAGATTGTAAGAATGAGGTTGAGAAGAAAATCCTTCCAGGAGTTTCTGCTCCAATCAAGTTTAATAATAAAGTGATCGGGGTTCTTGGAATCGTTGGTTCTCCTCGAGAGGTCGAAAAATATGTACAACTTGTCAAAAATCAAGTAGAAATGTTGTGCCAAGAAGCCTTCCGAAATGAAATGTTAGAGCTTAAGGAAAAAATGGTAGAAATGTTTGTTCATCAATTAATCAATTATAACGAAAAAGAAACAACCGAAACCGATCATATTCATCAATATGCAAATCTTCTAGAATTTAATTTACAGAAAGATAGAGTTTGCCTAGTTATCAAGATTAATCGTTTTTCACAAAGTTTGTCGTCCCAAAAAGTCAATGACGAATTTTTGGGTACATTCCAGTATTTCCAAAAAGATGTTTTAGGATTTTTGCATTTGATTTTCCATGAATGTAAAGATGATATTATCTCATCCTTAGATTTTGAGCGTTTTATTGTCATTAAATCTCTCCCTTATAAACAATCATACTCATCATTAATTGCGAGTTTAGATGAAAATCTCAAGAAGTTAAATACTTTTGTAGAAAAGAAATATCCTGCTAGTGTCTTTATATCTGTGGGGGATAAAAATAAAGGAATCAATGGTATTATTGAATCCTATAATAATGCCATTAAAGCTATGAACTTAGGAGTGAGCTTTGAAGAAAGTGATGGAATCTATGTTTACAAAGAACTTGAAACTTTGTTATGGCTCCTTCCAAAAGAGTTGAATCCTGCATACGAGGAAAAGTTATTACGAAGTATTACATCCTTAATTGAGCATGATAATTATGAAGTATTATCTTCTACTTTTATCGAATTCTGTAAATGCAATATGAATTTAAGTGTCGCATCCCGTAATCTCTTTATTCATCGAAACACAATTATTTATAGATTAGAAAAAATTAGAGAAATCACATCACTAAATACAAATAGTTTTGAACATTGTATGCTATTATTTACTGCTATTCAGTGTTTTGAAGAATCCAAGCAAAGAAGAGGCTAATATCGAGGAATTGTAAAATGTTTAAACAGAAGTAGATATATTGTGAAATTTTATTTTTCAATTTATGATGAAGTGGAATCAGCGAAAATTGTAGCTGATTCCACTTCAGGCTATAGCCTATCTATATTTAAAAATCAGAAATAAATCAGTTTTTTAGAAGTTTCCTAATATCTGCCACACTTTTGTGTTCATTTTTGCCTAACCCAACTTTGTTTTTAACTTCTCACAAATGAAGTCTCCAACTTGTTCCGTTGTTGCTTGCCCACCAAGATCTGGTGTTACTACGTTCTCTTGAAGCACTTCCTCCATCGTTTCGATGATTGCCTTTGCTGATTCTGGATGTCCTAAATGATCAAGCATCATACTTGTACACCAAATAGAAGCAAGAGGATTGGCAATTCCCTTACCTGCGATATCTGGTGCAGATCCATGTACAGGTTCAAACATTGAGGGGAATTCCTTTTCAGGATTAATATTAGCAGATGGCGCAATTCCAAGTCCCCCAACAATAGCAGCACCCAAATCAGTCAGAATATCGCCGAAAAGATTGGATGCTACTACAACATCCATCGTTTCTGGTTTACTTACAAAGAAAGCTGCAAGTGCATCAATATGAACGGTATTGCTTGTTACATTCGAATATTCTTGATTAATTTTTTGAACATATTCATCCCAGAACGGCATTGTATGATTAATCCCGTTTGATTTAGTAGCAGCTGTAACGTGCCTTCTTTTTCCATTCTTTTGTGCTAAATCAAAGGCATATCTTAAAACTCGCTCTACTCCCTTGCGCGTAAAAACACTATTTTGGATAGCCATATCCATATCCGTTCCTTCATACATACGACCACCAATATTCGAGTACTCGCCTTCGTTATTTTCTCGAATAACAATAAAATCTAAGTCTTCGGAAGTTTTACCTACTAATGGAGACTGAATTCCCTTTAATAGTTTAACAGGACGCAAATTGATATACTGCTGAAATTGTCTTCTTATTGGTAACAGTAGCCCCCAAAGCGACACATGATCTGGTACGCCTGGATAGCCTACAGCCCCAAGAAATATTGAATCAAAGTCCTTTAATCGTTCTAAACCATCATCTGGCATCATACTTCCATGTTTCGCATAATATTCACAGCTCCAGTCAAATTCAGTATAGGATAAAGAGATCCCACCATGAATATTACAAATTGTATCTAATACTTTCTTACCTTCTCTGACAACATCTACTCCAATACCATCTCCAGGAATTAAAGCGAGCGAAAAATGGTCCATCATCATTCTCCTATTCTTGTTTAATTGTGTTCAGTACTTCTGGATTAGCAATATATTCAGGGCGTTTTTCTGTCAATACTCTTATTACATTCTCAGCTACCGTAGATGCCATGATATAATTACTTTCAACTGTTGTTCCACCTACATGTGGCGTAACAATAACATTTGGTAAGCTTAAGAGTGGCAGATCCTTTTCAGGAGGTTCTGGATCGAATACATCAAGGCCTGCTCCACCAATTTTCCCTTCTTTTAATACATGATATAAATCATTTTGATTTAGGATTGCACCCCGAGCTGTATTAATTAAAAAGGCAGATGGTTTCATTAAAGAAAAATATCTTTGATTAATAGAATATCTAGTTTGATCATTTAATGGAATATGAATTGAAATAAAGTCACTTTGTTGAAATACCTCGTCCATATTCGTATTGATTTCTACTCCTAATTGGTGAGCAATTTTATGTTTTTCAGGATTGTATTTTCTAACCCATGCTGTAACATCCATATCAAATCCAAGTTTTAGGCTTTTCGCAACTTCTTGTGCAATATTACCAAATCCGATTAATCCTACTTTTTTGCCTTTTAATTCGGAAGATTTAATAGAAATACGTGAATCATAATTACCATTTTTCATATTTTCATTGAAGGGAATTACTGATTTTGCTAATGCTATGATTAACATTACGGTGTGTTCCGCTGTCGATCTCTTATTCACAGCAGGTGCATGTAGAACTGGGATTCCCATTTTTGTGGCATACTCTACATCAATATTATCTAGTCCGACACCCGCGCCTGAAATTACTTTTAGATTAGGATTTGCATTAATCACTTCTTTCGTAATTTTCGCTGGTGCCCTGAGGACAATTCCTTCTACATCCTTTACATATTCGCATAAATGAGCAATATCGTACTCGTCTGTTTGGATGACTTCTGCACCTTTTCGTAAAATTTTTTCACCTTCAGGATGATACATTGAGAGAATCTGTAAAACACGCGGTCTACTCATTCCTTTATCCCTCCAATGGTTAGACTCTTAGATTTTCTACAATGGTTGCGATACCCTGACCACCACCAATACAAGCAGTAATTAAACCATATCTACCACCAGTTCGTTCAAGTTCGTTCATGATTTTAACTGTTAAAATAGCTCCTGTACCGCCAATAGGATGGCCCAATGCAATTGCACCACCGTTAACATTTAATTTTTTTCGATCAATATTTAATTCTTTAACGACAGCAAGTGCTTGAGCAGCAAATGCCTCGTTTAATTCAATTAGATCTATATCATCTAAGGTTAATCCAGCTAGTTTTAAAGCCTTCAGAGTTGCAGGTACTGGACCAATTCCCATAATTTCCGGAGAGACTCCGATAGATGCTTGAGATACGATACGGAGACGTGGTGATAATCCACGTTTTGCAGCTGTTTCTTCAGACATCATAATCAGTGCAGCAGCTCCATCATTTCGGCCACTTGAATTACCAGCAGTTACTGTACCGCCATCTTTAAAAACAGGTTTTAAGCTTGAAAGTTTTTCATAACTAGTTAAGCGAGGATGTTCATCCGTATCAAATTGGACGATTTCTTTCTTCATCTTTATTTCGAAAGGTACAATTTCATCTTTAAATTTCCCATTTTCTATCGCATCAGTAGCTTTTTGTTGGCTTTCAAGAGAAAAATAATCTTGCTCTTCACGACTAATATTATATTTTTCTGCTAAATTTTCTGCTGTTAATCCCATTGTTAAATTTCCATATACTTCAATTGGTTGTGCTCTTGGTTGACTTTCAGTGTTTGGATCAACAAGCTCTGCATTTCCAGCACCATAGCCATATCTAGCTTTTCTTAAATAATATGGAGCTGTGCTCATACTTTCAGCACCGCCAGTAATAATGACATCTGATAAACCACACATGATTTGTTGTGCAGCATTATTTAGTGCTTGAAGTCCAGAGCCACATTGACGATGAACTGTATAACCAGCTACTTCAATAGGAAGGTCTGCTCTGAGTGCCGCAAGTCGTGCTAAATTTGGTACATCTGAGCTTTGCTTTGCATGTCCCCAAACTACTTCCTCCACATCTGAAGGGTTAATTTCGGCTCTCTTTATAGCCTCACGTATTACTTTTTCTGAAAGAAAATCTACTCCAATATCCTTAAGGGTTCCCCCCATTCTACCAATAGCGGTCCTTACACCGTCAATAATTACTGGATTTTCCATCTTTACACCCCCGATTTAAATACACATAGGAAAAACTTGCATAGCTTTTTAGAAGAAGCCCTTATTTTTAAAAAGTTTTTATAAAAACTCCTTTTTCAATTCTCCGGCAATAATATTTTTTTGAATTTGGCTTGTACCTTCATAAATTTTCGTGATTCTCGCATCTCTGTAGTATCGTTCTATTGGATAGTCTTTCATATAACCCATCCCCGCATGAATCTGTACCGCTAAATCAGCGACACGGTTGTATACCTCTGAACCATATAGTTTTGCCATAGCTGCTTCCTTTACTACTCTCATACCTTTATCTGTCATCCATGCTACCCGATAGGTCATCGAACGAAGCAACTCGATTTCAACAGCCATATCTGCTAGCATATGCTGAACAGCTTGCTGTTCAAAAATTGGTTTATCAAACTGAATTCTTTGCATTGCATAGTCCATGCTATGTTCCAAAAGTTTTTCACTGGAGCCCAGGTTTCTTGCCGCAAGTGCAGCCCGTCCATTTGCTAGTATTTTCAATGCATTTACATATCCCTGACCTTCTTCACCGAGGACATTTTCTATTGGAACTTCCAAGTTTTCAAAAAAGAGTTCTGCAGAATGTGAACCACGAAGCCCCATCTTTTTCTCTACATTTCCTACGATAAAGCCCGGAAAATCCTTTTCTACAATAAAGGAAGTAATCCCTTTCGCACCTTTACTCGGATCTGTTACAGCCATAACGGTGAAAACATTGCCACAGACTGCATTGGTAATATAGTGCTTTGAACCATTAATGATAAATTTGTCTCCTTTTCTTTCAGCCCTTGTCTTTAAATTAGCTGCATTTGATCCAGCACTTGGCTCTGTTAATGCAAATGCGCCAATCCATTCACCGCTAGCCATTTTCGGAAGGTACTTTTCTTTTTGCTCTTTTGTACCGAGGTCGACAATTCCTACTGTTCCGATACCTGTATGTGCTCCAATCAGAGTCGTATAGCCGTTATGCGTTTTACCTAATTCTTCGTAAATTGCACATTTTCCAACCATGTTAAGACCGAGACCACCGTATTCTTCTGGAATACTTAAGCCGAATAGCCCCATTTCTTTTGACTTTTCAACTATATGACTAGGAATCTCGTCATTTTCCTCTATTTCCATCGCTACTTTTTCAACTTCACCTTGGACAAAGTCATGAACAGCTTTTTGCAATAATTGAATATCTTCTGGTAATGTAAAATCCATTATTGGCCTCCTTATCTTCCTTCAAAATGTGGATGTCTTTTTTCTAGGAATGCTTGTGTACCTTCAAGTTTATCTTCAGAACCAATCAAAATCGTCTGGGAAAGTTTTTCTAGGTAAAGTGCGGTTTCCATATCAATATCTGCTCCGCGGTTTACCGCTGCTTTCGCTAAGCGTACAGCTAATGGACCTTTTAAACTAATTTTGTTGGCATACTCTTTAGATTTCTCAATAAGTTCATCTTGTGGAACAGCACAACTTACTAGTCCTCGCTTTACTGCCTCTTCCGCAGTAATGATGTCTCCAGTCAGAATAAGATCCAACGCATTTCCTCTACCAATTATTCTAGTGAGCCGTTGAGTTCCACCGGCACCAGGCATAATACCCAAACCAACTTCTGGCAACCCCATCTTTGCATTCAATGATGCTATGCGGATATCACAGGAAAGAGCCAGCTCTAAACCACCACCTAAGGCAAAGCCATTTATTGCTGCAATTGTTGGCTTCTCATATTCTTCTATTTTTCTATAAGTGGCTGTCATATTTGGTTGGAGTGCTTCGATCATTACTCTTTTATTCAATTCACGAATGTCTGCTCCAGCTGCGAAAGATTTTTCACCTACACCTGTAAAAATGATGACTCGAATGTCTTGATTTACTTTCCATTCATCTAACGCCTTTTCGATTTCAAGTAATGTCTCTAAATTTAAGGCATTTCGTTGATCAGGACGGTTAATTTTAATAACGCCCATATTATTTTCCTGTTCTACGATAATATTAGAAAAATTCAACTTTTCCACACCTCCATACTCATACAAAATCTCGTGATAAATGTTTCAAAAAAGGAAAATATCGTTCAAGAGTCTATTCAATTTTCATCGTTTGTAAATTTTCAGAAACTCTAAAATGAGCGTCTGTCAGTTTTCTTATTTCTTCTACAGAGGAATCATTAGAAATTTCCTCCAGGATTAATTCCCCATTTTCATTTCGAAAAACGGCTTTTTCAGTTACAATCAAATCTGCTGTACGTATACCGCTAGTTGGATAGGTTAGCTTTTTTACAATTTTAGGAGTGTTTTCTTTCGTAACATGGGTCATAGTGATTATTATTTTTTTTGCACTTGCTACTAAATCCATCGCACCGCCAACCCCAAGAATATCCTTACCAGGTACAGCCCAGTTGGCAATCTCACCGGTTTCACTTACTTGTAGCGCTCCCATTACTGCAATATCAATATGTCCCCCACGGATCATCGCAAAAGAATCTGAACTCGAGAATATGGATGCCCCCACGCCTAATGAGATTGGCTGTTTGCTAGCACTAATTAGATTCATATCAAGCTCATCCTTATGCGGTGTCGGCCCCATACCTAATAGACCGTTTTCCGATTGAAGAAACACCTTGCTTTCTGGTTTTAAATAGTTCTGGATGAGTGAAGGAATCCCTACACCAAGATTTACCACTGCTCCATCATGAAGTTCACTGACAATACGTTTTGCAATCCTTACTCGATCTATCGATTGTTTATTATCGACTACGCTCAATATACTCACCACCTATTTTTTCATAGCGATCATTCAATACAATGGTATCTACATAGGAGTGGGGAGTTACAATTTGTTCAGGATCCAAAGTACCAACCTCTACTATTTCATCCACTTCTGCAATAACATAATCCGCTGCTGTAGCCATCATCGGGTTGAAATTACGTGCTGTTTTCGAATATACAAGATTTCCCATTGTATCCGCCTTATCTGCTTTGATTAAGGCAACATTTGCTTTTATCCCTTTAACAAAAAGATATTCTTCGCCATCAAAAACTCTTACTTCTTTTCCTTCAGCTAACTTCGAACCAACGCCTGTTTTTGTGTAAAACCCAGCAATTCCAGCACCACCTGCACGGATTGCTTCAGCGAGTGAACCTTGAGGTATGAGTTCAATCTCCAACTCTCCATTATTCCAAGCTTTTACAGCGTCCCGATTCGTTGTGAAATAGGAACCAACTGCTTTTTTTATTTGCTTGGAGATTAATAGTTTTCCTAGGCCTTTACCTGCTTCTCCTAAATTATTACTGATGATTGTTAGCTCTTTAGCATGGTCCGATTCAGTAATTGTATCGATTAATGTAAAAGGGGTGCCACAAATACCAAATCCACCAACCATTACACAATCTCCACTTTGAATCTTTTTTATTGCCTCTTCTGCGGATTTTTGTTTTTCACATTCCCTATTCATTATTTTTTGGACCTCCCTTCAGCTTGAAATTGAATAATTACTAGTAATTATAAAATCCTGAACCTGTTTTACGTCCTAATTTCCCGGCTTTTACATATTTAATAAGGAGTGGGCAAGGTCTATATTTTTCTCCTAATGTTTTATAAAGATATTCCATGTTTCTAAGACGTGTATCCAAGCCTACTAAATCAGCTAATTCTAATGGTCCCATTGGATGATTCAATCCTAGTTTCATAGCTTTATCGATATCTTCAGGTGATGCAACACCTTCCATTAGAAGATTCATGGCTTCATTTCCAATTAAACAATTCATACGGCTTGTAACAAACCCCGGGAATTCGTTCACCTCTACCGTTTCTTTGCCCATTTTTTCGCCAATTTCTTTTGCCTTAGCTACTGTTTCATCCGATGTTTCTAAGCCTCTAATCATTTCGATTAATTTCATTTTGTGAACCGGATTAAAGAAGTGCATCGCCAGACACTTATCTGGTCTTGTAGTTTGTGCAGCAATTTCTGTTGGGCTCATCGTTGAGGTATTTGTAGCTAAAATCGTATGTTGGGGGCAAATCTTATCTAACTTTTTAAAGATTTCTATTTTTAGTTCCATTAGTTCAAAAACAGCTTCAATCACTATATCCGAATCACTAGCTGCAGATTCTAAATCTGTTGTGAATTCTAAATTTTCTAATGCTGTAGCTGCTTGTTCACTTTTCAAATAGCCTCTTTCAACACTTTTCGCCATTTCTTTCTCGATCTGTAACTTAGCCTTGTCTAAATTCTCTTGGCTTATATCATTTAAAACAACATGGAAATCCCCAATTGCTGCGGCATATGCAATTCCTCTCCCCATTACTCCTGAACCCACGACTGTTAATTTTTCCATTTCTCTGCACCCCTCACTTCTATGTAGAATAACCTGAATTCCAACAAGAAACACAGGTTACCCTATTTTTTTAACGAGCTAGATTAATAATTATCTATTTGTGCTCTTTGTAATTTCCCACTGTAATCGACATAAACTGCTTTCCATTCAGTGTACACATCTAATGCAGCTACACCTGAATCTCTGTGTCCATTTCCAGTTCCTTTAGTTCCACCAAAAGGCAAATGGATTTCAGCCCCAGTTGTGCCAGCATTAATATAGACAATACCCGTATCCAAATCTCTCATAGCAGCAAATACTTTATTGACATTTGCCGTATAAATAGCACTTGAAAGACCGAATTCTACACTATTGTTCACTTCAACGGCCTCTTCTAAACTATTTACAGTTATAATAGAAACAACTGGTCCAAATATTTCTTCTTTTGCAATTCTCATCTCTGGTGTTACATCCGTGAATATAGTTGGCGCATAGTAGTTTCCTTTTTCTAAACCATTTTCCTTAATAATTTGACCGCCTGTAAGAAGTTTCGCCCCCTCTTTTTGGCCAATTTTGACGTATTCATCAATCCGTTCTAATGCTGCACTGTTAATAACAGGACCTACTTTTACAGTTTCATCTAGTCCATCACCCATTTTCAATTCTTTAATACGACTTATTAATTTCTGCTCTAGTTCTTCTTTTATTTCATTGTGAGCAATCACTCGACTTGTTGCTGTACATCTTTGTCCCGCTGTTCCAAATGCCCCCCACAAAATACCTTCTACTGCTAAGTCTAAGTCTGCATCTTCTAAAACAGTTACAGCATTTTTGCCTCCCATTTCAAGGGATGTTCTTTTCAATAACTCCCCTGCACGTCCGTTGATTGCCTTCCCTACTTCATTTGAACCTGTAAACGAAATTAAATTAATCTTAGGATGATCAACCATTGCACTTCCAACTACACTACCTGAACCATTCACTAGATTGATCAGTCCTTTTGGTAAACCAGCCTCTTCATAAATTTTCACAAATTCCTGAGCCACCATAGGCGTTTCAGTAGCTGGTTTCCACACCACGGCATTTCCAGTAACAAGTGCAGGAAGTGATTTCCAGGAAGCAATTGCGATAGGGAAATTCCATGGTGTAATGATTCCTACCACTCCAATTGGAACCCTTATGCTCATCGCAAATTTGTTGCGAAGTTCGGATGGTATCGTATCTCCAAACAACCGGCGACCTTCTCCAGCCATATAGAATGCCATATCAATAGCTTCCTGAACTTCTCCTCTACCTTCATCAATTACTTTTCCCATTTCGCTTGTTAGAATTTGAGCAATTTCTTCTTTTCTTTCTTTTAATAAATTCGCAACTTTATATAAAACCTCTGCCCGTTCTGGAGCAGGTACTAAACTCCATTCTTTTTGAGCACTTTTTGCAGCAGTTACCGCTCTATCTACATCTTCACTAGTAGATTGTGTTACTTCTGCTAATACTTGGCCATTTGCTGGATTTGTTACAGGAGTAAATTTACCTGATGAACCTTCACACCATTCACCGTTAATGTAGTTTAAGACTTTTTTCATCTGAGCGCCTCCAATATTTTGAAATTTCAATCTTTAATCTTTATATAATCAATTTACCTTTTAATCCTTTTTATAACTATGTTCAAATTGAACAAAATATCAATGATATTTCTAGATTTATTCCGTCTATTTTCCACAATTCAACTAATAAAAAGAGATAAGTTGAATGAAGAACAGGTAACAATTACTAAAAAATAAACCAACAAATGATTAGATAATATGGTAAAATAACTTTTGAAACTAAATAAAACTTTTACTAAATGTAAGAGAGGTTCTAGAACAACCCTCTATAAAAAACTAGGGATTACTATATCTTTAGATATAGTTTTTTTTATTTTGCTAGGTTCCTTCTTATTTTTAGAAATA
Organism: Rummeliibacillus pycnus; assembly: GCF_050459865.1. Taxonomy (GTDB): domain Bacteria; phylum Bacillota; class Bacilli; order Bacillales_A; family Planococcaceae; genus Rummeliibacillus; species Rummeliibacillus pycnus_B. The sequence continues at coordinate 34,243 of NZ_JBCMNM010000043.1, read as the reverse complement.
TGGGAGGAGATGAAAGAAATGGATTATCTAAATAGTGAAAAGAAAGTTACATAAAAATGGATTTCGATATGTTTAAAAAAATTCACTATTAAAAAGGAGTCTTTTTCTATGAGAGTTTTCTTATATCTATTAGCTATCGTTCTAGCAAATGTAATAACAGCAAGTTTTGCCCCACTTATACTTGGAATATTTATCATTCCTTATGGCTCATTCCTAATCGGAGCTACTTTCATCTTGCGAGATCTTGTACAAAATAAATATGGAAAGAAAAAAACGTATCTTTTTATTGGACTTGCGTTATTACTATCCGCAATTTCTAGTTATTTGTTAGGCGATACATTATGGATTGTGTTCGCTAGTGCAGTAAGTTTCGCAGTTTCTGAGACAACTGATACAGAAATCTATTCAAGAATGAAAACGTCCATCAGCATGAGAATTCTATATAGCGGTGTTGTTGGTGGTATCTTGGATTCTACGATTTTTGTTATCGTCGGTTTATCTCCACTCGGTGCAGGATTTGTACCATGGGATGCTGTGTGGATGGCGATTTTAGGTCAAATCATGATCAAAATTGTGATGCAAATTTTGGGTGTTCTAGTTCTACAATTCACCCCTCTTACAAAAGAACATTTGGCGAATTAATGGATTACATGGGGAAATTGGAGTTTATCCGTTAGCTATGAAATAAATGTAAAAAACAGATGCTACCCATTTGGGATAGCATCTGTTTTTTTATGTAACCACTTAGTAAAATCCAAATAGAAAGAGCATGTCTTGATAAATCAAAACATACTCTTATAAAATTTTACCTCTATTTTACAGTCAATATGGTAGAAGTTTTAACGGGTAAACCATTATGTTGTCTAACCCAAGCTATAATTTCATATTCACCTTTTTCAGTTGGTGCTTTGAATGTCAGCTTTTTTGAAGTAATGAATCCTTCGTTTAAATCAACTGTATAGCCTTTTTTTAAATACTTATAAAAGTATTTATACTCTAGGTCTACACCCGAAGCTATTGTATTAACTGTTACTTTTTCACCTGGTTTTACTTTGGTATTACTTAGAGTCAAACTCTTGATTTTAGGAGTAACAGCTTTTACTACTTTTATTGAGATTGTTTTTGAACTTGTATGTTCTGAAACATAGTTCTTGGCAGTAACTTTGATTTTATACGTACCTGGCTTTTTTGCTCCGAAAGTATCTGTCTTCCTTCCCCAGTCCCTCCCCCTCCATATAACATATTTCGTAGCTCCCGGTTTCTTTACCTCGATTCTATATACTAAATGCTCACCTATAGCCGAAAATCTTAGTGTAGTATATATACCACCCGCAACCAATGTACCAGTTAAATCGCTTAATATGGTTACCGAAGAAACTAATCCCCCTAATATATTTCGAACCGATGATAAAGTGAATGTTTGATCACTTATATTTGATGTCGGTAACACATACATTTCTAAAACATAGTTACCTTTATCAATATTTGTACTTAATACTTGATAACTTGTACCCACTAATTTTTCTAATGAACTTATTGCGACTATTTGTCCAGATGCATCTTTTAACGCCATTAAAATATCTGCATTAGTCGATTGATTGTTAGGATAAGATATAGTAAATGCAATATCTTCGTTGTATTCAGCATGTACATCATATTTTAAAGTGTCTGCACTACTAGCTAAAAATTTCTTTGTATCCAAAAACTTTTTAGAATCTTTAATACCATCCTCTAATTTAGGTGTTAGCGATTTTGTTGGTTTATGTTGCGTCATATTCTTTTTTATTGTTGTCGTTAATTTTGATACTAAGGGCTTTATATGCTCTATATTTTCAGAAGAAGGTAAAGCATCTAATACCTTTAATGCTGTTAATGGTGCAAGCTTTTCTGAAGTAATATCACCATACGACTCTACTAAATTTACAATTAAGGATAATTCCTCTTCTGTTACCGATTTTACGCCTAAATCACTTAATACTTTTGTATAGACACTTAAATTAGATGATGTTGCGTTTGAATTTACTTGATTAACGTCCTCAAAATGAATGTCATTATACTTTTTATCTTTTAATGATGTATTGATTCTATCTAGAGCGTCGTACATAGATTTTACTCTTGATAAATTACAGCCACAGTCATCCGCTTCAGCTGCATGAGCTATAATTGAATTGGACGCAACCCCCTCAAAATTAGATATTCCCAACACTGTTACAATAGCTGCAACTGCTAATTTATTGACCATTTTCCCCATTCTATACTACTCCTTTGTCTATTGTGCCTTCATATTATGCGGTGACAAAAGAGATATTATATAGCAATACCCATATAATATCTCCAATAATAATTCCCTTTGGTAAAATATACTATTTCACTATGAATTCTTTATTTTTTTCTACAGCCTTAAGACCATTATGCTGTTGAACAGAAACTGAAAATACGTATTTACCTTTCTTAGATGGTGCTTTGAATGTTAATGTATTTGCCGAACCATATTTTTTGAAAAATGAACCATATCGAGCACCTTTCTCCCAATAAGCGTACTGATATTCTAGATTTGCACCTGCACCTGTAGCTGTTGTTTTGACTGTTATCTTTTCACCAGGTTTCACATGCGTTTTACTAAAAGTCATTTTCTTGATCTTAGGTGTTACTGATTTTACCGTATTTATTGTTATTGTCTTTGAATCTGAATGACCTGACACTGTGTTCTCTGCAATAACTTTGATTTTATATGTTCCTAGTTTCATTAGTGGGATAAGATGAAAATAATTTAATTGTGTCATTTTATATTCCGCAACTGTAACAAATTCTGTAGAATCCGGTTCTTTGACTTGTACTGTATATTTTTTAAATGAACTTTTAGCAGAAGCAGATATTACTGGTGTTGTGCCTATTGGTACTAATCCTTTGAGATTTATTTCTGCTTTTGTCAAAGTAACATAACCACCTAAAACATCTTTTACCGATGATAGTGTCACAGTTTGATCCTTTATCTTCGTTGTAGGCAATACATACATTTTTAAAACATAATCACCGGGTGTAACATTTGCTCTTAATACTTGATAATTCGAACCACCAATATTTACCAATGAGCTTAATCCCACAATTTGACCTGACGAGTCTTTTAGTACCATTAATAGATCTTCGTTTGTCGTATTGTTTTCTCCATTATTGTTTGGGTAGGATAAAGCGAATGCGACATCTTCTTTGTAACTATCTACATGAACATCATACGTTAAAGTATCACCACTACTTGCTGAAAAATTTTGCGTCTCTGATAAAGTACTAGAGTCTTTTAAACCAGTCACTAATTTAGCAGTTAGTGATTTTGTTGGTTTTTCTTGTATAATATTACTTCTTATTATTGTAGATAAATTTGATACTAATGGTTTTATATGTTCCATGTTTTCTAATGAAGGTAATTCATCTAATAGTACTAAAGCTTTTAAGGCTGTTATGGTATTAGAAGTTATATCACCATATTTATTCACTAAATCTACTATTAAAGATAACTCATTTTCTGTAACCGCTTTGATTTCTAAATTGTTTAGTACTTTGGTATACATACTCATCTTCGATAATTTAGCATTCTTATTTACCTGATATACATCATAAAAATCAATGTCGCTATAGTTACTTTCATTTAAAGCGCTATTAATTCTATCTAAAACCCCATTTTCTGCTGCATGAGCTACATGGCAAGTAGACTTATAGCCAAGGAAACTTTGGGAAAAGCTAGAGAATCCTATAATTGCTACGAACAATGACACTACTACTAATTTTTTTACTAAATTTTTATTTCTACATTTTATCAAAGTAATCACTCCTTTCATTATTCATATTTATTTCACGGTAAATGATTTCTCGGAATAAACATCAGAACCATTGATTTGTTTTGCACGTATAACAACATGGTATTTACCTTTCTTGGTTGGTGCTTTGATGGTAGCTGTATTTTTTGAACTGAATGGTTTTCCTGTAACAGCAGTAGTATAGTAACTATGCAAATCTACGTACCCATATTGATACACTAGGTAAATTCCTGTAGCTTTGGCTTTGATTTTTATCTTTTCGCCAGGTCTATACTGAGTCTTATTTAAAGTGATTTTTTTAATACTTGGTTTTATATTTTTTACTGCTTTTATGGAAAGTGTATTTGAAGCAGAATGTCCTGAAACTGTATTTTTCGCTATAACTTTTATGCTATAAGTTCCCAGTTTCGTAGGATTAAATCTATTAAATGAATTCCAACTTGGTACTTTGCTATTAAATGGAACATATGTTGATGATCCCGGTTCTTTTATTAGTATTGTTTCTTCTAAATGTTCACCTTCAGCAAATGAGTATATTTGACCTAATCTTCCACCAACTGGTGTTATCGTGCCTGTTAAAGTAGTTTTTACTTTTACCGAAGAAACATAACCACCAAAAACGTTTTTAACTGTTGTTAAATTTAATGTTTGATAACTTACATCTGTTGTAGGTAAAGTATATATTTCTAGAACATATTGTTCTGGATCAACATTTGTAGTCAATACCTGATAATCTGTACCATCTATCTTAATTAATGAGCTTACTGCGATTAATTGACCTGTAGAATCTTTTAATGCCATTAAGATATCTTCGTTTGTCGAAATATTATTTGGATAGGATAAAGCAAATGCAATGTCCTCGTTGTATTCTACCGGTACATCATATTTCAATGTTTCGCTGCTGCTAGCTATCAGTTTTTTTGTATCCTTTGGAGTGTTAGAACCTTTTAACTGATCCTCCAATTTGGTAGTTAACAACTGGGTCGGTTTTTCTTGCTCTACATTATTTCTTACTACAGTAGATAATTTAGTGACCAATGGTTTTAAATGATCAATCCCCTGCGATGAAGGAAATGCATCTACTATTTTTAAAGCTTTTACGGGTGAAATCGTATTAGAGGTAATATCACCGTATTTGTTTACTAAATCTACTATTATAGATAATTCATCTTCCGAGATTACTTTAATTCCTAAATCAGTTAATACTTTTGTATAACCCGTTTGCTTAGATAATATGGCGTTATTGTTTACCTGATATACATCATAGAAATTAATATCACTATATTTAGAATCTTTTAAAGATGCGTTGATTCTTTCTAATGCTGCATACATTGATTTTATGTTTGTTAAATCACAGATATCATCAGTTGTAGTTTCATTTGATTCTTCAGCATGAGCTACAATTGAATTAGACTTAAAACCAAGAAAAATTTGTGGCAAACTGGATAATCCCATTACTGTAACGAATGAAGCAACTACCAGTTTTTTTGCTATTTTTCTCATCTGTGTATTTGAATTCTCTGATTTACTCAAAGTATCACTCCTTTTCCTGTTGTATTATTTCCCTGTTAAAGCCCTCTACATTTTTTCTTAATGTAAAGGTGATACGCAATTTTTCCCATAATAAATTTTCCATCCTTAGGAATAATGAAAACCAACCTATTTAAACGAAATATCCTAATAGATAACTATATAATACCATAATGTTAATTTGTTCCCAGTTTATAAAATCATACCCACTAAATTAGGTGATTCTATAGATTGAATGTCATAAAATAGCTTTTAAAATTAGCTTGAAATGAAATTAAACGGCATAAAATAGATGCTACCCCAAATGGGTAGCATCTATTTTATGTGAATCGTATATAAGAGGAACAGTGAAAGAGCTACGTAGCTTAAAGTAGTTTTTATTCGCGAGAGTAACTTTTAAATCCAAATAAATATTTACCAAATGCCTCGATACCATCTTCGTAAAGGGACGTTACATGTGTACCAATGGCAATTAAGTCTCTCATCATCATTTCAACGGGGTTTCCGCTCTTTAATGCAGATGCGCCAAGCGACAGTGTTGCTTCAACAGAAATATCCACGCAATTACGGATTATCTCAACTCTGAGCGCATGGTAAATAGATGGATCGTATTGCCCTTCATCTTCATTTAACATATTAATGTATTCTTTCATCATAGCCTCGGAAGCCTTATGTTTAAGTGTTAACTTCGCAAGTATACGTTGACTTCTGCTTTTTTTCTGTTCTTCGATTCCAGAAGTACGAACTCGATTTGCTGTGCGAGCTTTAAATTCATCAAGTACTCTTTGTGCAGCACCTATACACATAGAAGCAAACCCAAAATAGAAAGCAGCATAAAACGGTACGTTATAATATAAATAATCTTCGTCTACTTCTAACTTAAGAGGCTTTCTATTTTGTGCTACTTTTGAAAAGCGAATAACCATATCGTCTGGAACAAATACATTTTCTATACTTACTGTATTACTACCTGTGCCTCTTAAGCCTAATGAATCCCAATCTTCCGTTACGTTAAGTTCCGATATTTTCATACATAAACCTAATGATTCAGGTTCTTCTTCATCGTCAAATTGATATCTAGCACCTAATGAAATCCATTCAGAATAGTTGATACCACTTACGTAATTCCATGTACCAGATAAAATAAATCCACCGTCACACTTTTCTACTTTACCAACTGGTGCAAAAACATCCGCAACAAGTCCACTGTCATAAACGATTTCATCCATTCGATGTTTTGGTAAAAAAGCTACCCATGCGTTATGCACTGAAAAGAAGTATGTTAACCAAGCTGCGGATAAATTGTAATAACCTACTGTTTTAACCATATCAGAAAACGTTTTAAAATCGATCTGAGGACCGCCATATTCTTTTGGCAAAATTAATTTATTGATTCCTTCCTCGACGATTACATTTATAACGTTATGAGAAATAGTAGCATTTTCATCGGCTTTATAGGCTTCGGCTTCTGCAATTTTCCCAATTTTTTTTGCACTTTCCATCAGTTGGGCATAAATTTGTTTATTCTTATTTGCAATTACCATTTATATTCCCTACTTCCAAATTCGAATGTTTCCAACAAATTTAACAGTAACTTCTTCTGCCTATTTAAGTTCTTGATTAAGTTTCATTAAAACTAAACTTATTACTGTAATGGCAAAAAATGAAGTTAAAATTACTGTTTCCAAAGTTATTACACCCGGAAAAAAATCCAATAAATACTATCTAATGAATGTAAATTATGAGTTGCTATATCAGTCGCTTAGGATACTTTACTCGATATACGGGTGGAATAGCCCTTGCATCCTTATTTCATTACATGGATTACTAATGTTTTTTCATATTAAAAGACATGTTCACATTCTATATTAAAATATCTATAAACATCCATAGGTGCAGCCTTTGCAGGGCTGCCTTTATATATTTTACCTTCTCGCGTATTTTTAGTAACTAATGCTCCTGAAGAAATAAAACAATCCTTTCCAACTCTTATTTCATCATTTAATGTACTATTTATTCCAATGAAACAGTTCTCTCCAATTTCACAGTTTCCTGCAATAACTGCATGTGAAGAAATAAAACAATTATCTTTAATAACCGATCTGTGTCCAACATGATTTCCACTCCATAAAATAACGTTATTCCCCACATTAACATGATGCTGTAATACGTTGTTTTCAAAGATAAAACAATTTTCACCTATTGTTACATTTCTCCAAACAAAAGCTTTAGAGCTAACATAAGATACTAGTTCATACCCCTTATTTTTGGTTTCATGATATAATCTCATTCTTAATCTATTAAAATTAGTATAGGGAATTGCAACAAATGCTTTGAATTCAGTTACTGGGTAAATTTGATGCACTTCTTCAAAAGGAACAACTGGTAAATCATAAAGGTTGTCCCTTTTTATATAGCCTCTCTCAGCAGCAAAAGCTACGATTTCATATGGAGAATCGTAGGTAAAATATTCATATGCAATTTCTGCTAGCTCCCCAGCTCCTATGATTACTAACTTTTCGCCATTCTTCAAAGGTTTATCCATTGTACTCACCCTATCTTTATAAAGTCTTTAATTTTATCTACTACATCTTGGAATGTATTAGCGTTACGAAAAATATCTACTGGGAACTGTGTATTGAATTCGTTATCACACCTTGATAGTATATCCATTATTGCAAGTGAATCCCATTCTTCAATTTCCTCTAAATTTGTAGTTAATAGCAGAGTTCCATCCTCTAATTCTAAAATTTCTTCACAAAGCAATGTAAACTCTTTTATATTCATTTTTTATACTCCCTAGTTTAAATTTATTTTTATAGAACATGATGCCCAAGATAGTCCTACACCGAATCCTGCTAATAATACATTGTCATTATCTTTGATATTCCCTTTTTCGATTTCTCTTTTTAATGCAATTGGAATGGTAGAAGATACTGTATTTCCGCAGTCATTTAATTGTATTGAAAACTTATTTTCATCTATTTCTAATCGCCTTCTTAACGCATTCAACATATACTGATTCGCTTGATGAAAAACAAAATAATCATAATCATCCAAAGTTCTATTTTCTATTTCTAAAAGGGTTTTGATCGACTTTGGAACTTCTCGCATTGCAAACTTAAAAACTTCCGGACCATTCATATAGAGATCTTTTTTATTTCTAATAATTCCTCTTTCATCCTCGAATTCCATCACTGTATCTGAATTAATAGGTTCTCTAGCTGCTCCAGCTTTTATAATTAAGTTATTAGCCCCACTTCCATCAGTTCCAAAAACAAATTTCCCAATATAATCTTCATTAGATTTTGTTATTAATGTTGCCGCAGCAGCATCTCCAAATAGTAATGAAGTACTTAAATCTTTCTCATTTACAAATTTACTGTACGTATCTGCCGTTAATAAAAGAACACTCTTTGCTTGGTTACTTTTTATTAACCCTTTTGCTAATGAGAGACCATAAATAAATCCAGAACAGCCTAAATTAATATCTAGAGCACCACAGTTATTTGACATTTTTAATTTGTTCTGAATAATACATGCGGATGTTGGCAAAATGTAATCTGGAGCTTGAGTACAAAATAGTAAAAAGTCTATTTCTTCTTTTTTACAAACGCCCTTTTCAAAGAGTTTTTCTGCAGCTTTTACAGCTAAGTCTAAAGCTGTTTCATCCTTTCGAGCTTTATACTTAGAGAAAATCCCGATTTTTTTAGTTAATTTATTTTCCTGATCGTTATATACTCGATTTTCTGGAAAATAATACTCAATAGCTGAAATTTTTGCCAACCTTAGATTTCCTCCCTATTTTTAGATATACAGTAATTACTTTAAATAAAGATATATCATTTGTTTTGGAACACTACTTAATTGCACAATTTGAAGACTTTAAACAACGATTTGCGATACAGTGTTATAAAGTTTCGCAAGTGCAAAACTCGAAAAAATATTCTGCCTAGCTATCTGAAAAAGTTAAAACTTATTTGCAAAGAATGTCGGTGATATTAGAATTAATTAACAAATGATTATTTTTTGCTAAATATACATATGAATAATCTAGGTCCTTTATGAATGCTACACAGGAAAAGCATATAGAATTTCATAAACGTGTGAAATAAATGAACATAAAACAATCTAAATCTCCAAAACAACATTTAATTTAAGAATAAAATAAAAGACTATTTGATATTCAAATATCAAACAGTCTAATAAGTAAAAAATATATTTAATATTTACATCTCCAACTCAATTATTAAAGAATAAAAAAACAATTAATAAACAATTCACAAGTCATTTCTCCCGCAACATAAAAATACACTTGGATATAATGTAATATACAACCCTTTCAGGAAAGAAGCGGTGAAAATGGGAAATTCGATTCGTTATTATCCTTTTCAAAATCTCCAGGAAAAAAATATGTCTTTTGAAGACGTTTTTGATCATATCGTCCATTTTATGACCTCAGATCCAATAGGTAATTATCGATTAATCGTAGGTACAGACTCACAAGTTCATAAAGACTGCACCGTATTTATCACCGGAATTGTGATTTTACAAGAAAACCATGGTGTGTGGGCATGTATCAGAAAAGTAATTGTCCCAAGAAAAATGCTTCATCTACACGAACGTATTTCACTTGAGCTCTCCTTCACAGAAGAAATCGTATCGCTATTTACAGAGGAAAAAAAGAAGCAGTTAATTGACATTATTCTTCCGTTTGTATATGAAGGTTCAACATTTACAATGGAAGGGCATATTGACATCGGTGCTGGAAAACGCAACAAAACACGTGAATTCGTAAAGGAAATGGTTGCAAGAATAGAATCCATTGGTGTTGAACCCAAGATCAAACCGGATGCTTTTGTGGCCTCGCATTATGCAAATCGATATACAAGGTAAATGACTTGATGTTCCGAAAAGACTTCCAGTATTATTCTAAATCGACCAAATTCTAATCAGTTCCCTCACGAAAATTGGCAATAAAGAATACGTAACTCATCTGAGCCGCTAACTCAAGATGGGTTTTTTATTGTTTTTGAAGTAAAAAAAGCCTTTCATATTTGGTACCTATAAATTCATCTTGTAATGGAAATGTAAACATTCGAACCTTTTAAATTTTTAAAAAGTGGGCAATATAAAAACATATTTATTTTGGAAGCTGGTGGATATCTCTAAGAAAATTAATTTTCAAAAAATCTCGTTGCAATTTGGAATAAACAATTGCCTCAATATTAAATTAAGGAGTAGATGCAAAATGATTAGAATAAACAAACTTTTAACCTTTTCCTTAACTTTTGGTTTATCAATAGGAATTATGAGTAACACAGTTGCGCCAACTATTGCTGCTGCGACAAACCAAAATAAAATAGTTACCAAACATCAACCAATACTGAATCCTAATACACAACAAAAAGTAGATGAAATTTTAAGCAAATTAGATTCAGATTTAGCAAAAATAGGTGCTCCCGTCTCAAAGCACCACGCTAAATGCGGAGTATTCGCGAATTTAGATGATAAGACGAAAGCAAAAGTAAAAGAAATTATGAAAAAAGTGAAAGATGGTACTTTAACTAAAGAGGAGGCCGATAAACAGCTAAAATCTCTTGGCGTCTCATTTCCAAAACATCATAAAGCTGATATGTTTGGAAAATTAGATGACAAAACGAAAGCGAAAGTCATAGAAATTATGAAAAAAGTGAAAGATGGTACTTTAACTAAAGAGGAAGCCGATAAACAGCTAAAAGCTCTTGGTGTTTCATTTCCAAAACATCATGAGAAATTCAAACCCTTAAATAATGAAACGAAAGCAAAGGCAAAAGCTTTAATCGAAGATGCCAAAGCTCATGTAAACAAATTAGGTGCTGAATTTCCTGCAAAAAAATATGGTTATCTAATGCGATAATGAAAAACTCATTTCACACAAAAGCTCTAATCCCCTTCATCAGGAATTAGAGCTTTTGTATGTTTACCATCATAAATCACCCAAACATGCCCATCTTCACAAATAGAAAGTCTATCTTTTTCCGATTAACTCTTTTTCTTGCATACGTCTATTAAATGACCATTTTTTTACGAAAATAAGAGAAATATAGAGACCAAATAATATCGAGATAAATAATTTAGACCAAATAACAGGAATTAAACTAAATGTTTCTCTCGCAGTTTGTTGAATCTGATTTTCATAATTAAAACTTAAATTTGATAAAAAAATTAATCCGACAACCCATAGAAATTTCCAAAAATAAGATAACCAATTAGATTTTTTAATGAACAATCCCCCTTTTTTTACTAATTTACGTTTAAAAAGCGATTTTATTTCAAAATATATCCAAATGAATCAATTTCATAAATCCATTTTCGGTTATTAAATACGAACATTTCATCACATTAACTTTTCGCTATTCAGATTTGGTTGTTCTACTACAGACGGCGCTTTCCACTGGCTTGGCTTCAATCTCCTCGGGTCAACACGATGTTGGTCACAAAGTTGTTGCCACAGGACGTGGCGTTCTTAGGCTTTTTTCCTTAAAACCGTTCCAGAGGGCTTTCAGCTCAAGCTATTCCCTAAGCAGTCGCTGTCTTTAGCTCCATCATTATGAGATTGGTAAATAATTTATTATTTTTCTCCAAAAAAAATAGAATAAGCAAAATGCTTATCCTATCTTTATTCTTTCATTATTTTTCTTTAACTACATTAAGATATCCATCCAAATTTTAATAGCAGTTACTAAAATTAATATTGATAGTAAAACTTGAAGGGCTTTTGTATTCATTTTCTTAGCTGCTTTAGCGCCAAGCGGAGCAGCAATGATACTTGCAATTGCTAAAACAATGACAGGTAACCATTCAACTTGACCTGTTGTAATTTTACCAATAGATCCGCCAATGGAAGAAATAAATGTAATGGCTAGACTCGATGCCACAGTCATGCGAGTTGGAATTTTTAAAATAACAAGCATAATTGGTACGAGTAAGAAACCACCGCCTGCACCGACAATACCTGAACCAATACCAACTATGAATGCTAAAATTGCTGCTAATGGTTTATTAAAAGTAATATTCCCATCGTTTTCGGGAACTTGTTTTCTTGGTATCAGCATTAAAATCGCCGCTAAAATTGCAAATACACCGTAAACAATGTTTACTTGGCCTTCACTAAAACCACTTGAAGCAAAACTTCCTATTAAACTACCAATTAAAATGGAAATACCCATCGTTGCGATTAATGAGATGTTTAAGTAATTTCCTTTTCGAAAGGCAATCACACCTGAAATTGATGTTACTAATATTTCTACTGCAGTAATGCCTGACACCTCATGTGAAGTAAAGGAAGCGACACCAAACGCTGCAGGAATATATAAAAGCATCGGATATTTAATAATAGCTCCTCCGATTCCAAGCATACCTGAAATAAAAGATCCTATTAAGCCTATTCCAAATAAAACAATGATTAGTGATAAACTCATAATTTCCCTTCTTTCAATGAAAAAGACGAGCTAAAGCTCGCCTTTATTAACCTTTTTGAATATAAAAAGCAATGACATCTGCTTCTTCTGTTTGTTTTAAGATTTGATGACCTCCAGATTTAACCCATGCAGGAATGTCATTTAATGAACCTTTATCTGTAACAAACACTTCTAAAATGTCTCCTGTATTTAATTGATCCATCGCTTTTTTTGTTTTGACAATTGGCATTGGACAAGACAAGCCTTTTGCATCTAAGGATTTTGTTATATTCATATTATATCTTCCCTTTCTTTTTCAGTATATCTCTATAGTATTTTTTACAAATTCTTTACTTGAATTTAACGAACAGCACAACGATTCGGTCCGATTTCCATTTCTGTTTGTTCGTCATTATCAGGTGTAATTTTCCCCATATTCACTTGACGTATTTGTTGGTACGCATTCGGTTGAGGTGGAAGCTGATCCGTTACAGTATGACGAAACTCTTCTTCGTCCTTAATGTTTAAACCATGGTTTTCTGCAAATAAATCACCTAAGCGTTTGGATACTGTTCCATCTTCATTCAATTCATCGATGATCATAAAATGAGCTGGTAATACGATTAAATCTTCTGCTAGTTCCCGGTAACGTTTATATAATGTGGTACGTAAATCCCCTACCCAATCTTCTGCAAGGCCTGCAAGATCCGGACGACCGATTGAATCGATAAATAAGATATCTCCAGTTAAAAGATATTGGTTATCTACTACGAAGGAAGTTGAACCAATTGTATGCCCCGGTGAGTATAATGCACCGACATCAATTTTTGATTTACCTATTTGAACAGTAAGGCCATCTTCAAGTGGAGTGTAATCATAAACAACTTCTGTTGCATCTTTTGGTGGTAAGTAGTATGTCGCGCCTACTTGTGAAGCAATATGTCGTCCTCCTGAAATATGATCGGCATGTAAATGCGTATCAAACACATGTTTAATTTCTACGCCTTTTTCTTTGGCAAAGTTTGTGAATACATCTGTAAAACGTACTGCATCGATAAGTGCAGCTTCACCTTCTGAAATCACCATATATGATAAACAACCTTTTCCAAGTCGTACGAATTGATAAAGTTCTCCTCCATTTAAATCAGCTACTTTTATAGGTTCAAGATGCATACTCCACGACTTCATACCACCATCAAGATATGCGGCTTTCATTCCTTGTTCAGAAATCATGTCAGCAATCATCATAGAAGAACCTTCTTTTGCACAGACAACTAATATATCTTTGTCCGTTGGAAGTTGAGGTACTAACTCTTCTACACCATCTAATAATTCAAAATACGGAATGTTTAGGTGTTCAAAATTATGTCCTTCAATTTTCCAATCGTCAAAGGCATCTTGGTTACGAACATCTAAAATAAATAACTCTTGATTGTCTATTACTTTTCGTGCAACTTGTGCTGCAGTCCATTTTGTTACTGTCATCCAAATTACCCCCATAGGTATATATAAGTTAATTTTTTTGGTGAAGAAGCATAGACCTCTTCACCAAATTCATTTTTATCCTAAAATCATTCAATTAGAATGATAAAGATGGTGCTGCATCTTTCGCGAATTCTAAGAATGTTACAGCGCCACCGACTTCAATTCCATCAATGAAATCTTCTTTTGTAAGTCCCATTACATCCATTGTCATCTGACAGCCGATAAATGTCACACCAAGATCTTGTGCCATTTCAACAAGTTCTGGAATAGATGGCACATTTGCTTTTGCAAATCCTTCCGCCATCATTTCTTTACCTGCTGGCATCGGTAAGTTTTTCATCGCTTCTTTATGGATTAAGTTTAAACCTTCAAATGTAAAGAAAATGGCTACCTCTTTTTCTGTTGCTGCAGCAGCAGTGGCAATATTGAATACCTTATAAGCATCGAAAAGACCACCATTTGCTGCGATAATTGCTACTTTGTTTGACATAATAAAATCCTCCTAAAATATGTTTTTTATTTTTAATATCGAAATTATAGAAAAAATTAAATCTCTTTTTGGATGTCGCCTTTCCAAGAAGTCATTCCTGGTAAAACGTTATATACACTTGTAAAACCTGCTTTAACCAATTTTGTAGCGGCTAATTCACTGCGTTTGCCTGTTCTACAGATAACATAAATTTCTTTTGATCGATCAAGCTCATTCAAACGTGCATCCAACTCACCCATTGGAATGGATACAGCATCTTCAATGTGACCAAATGCATATTCAGCTTCTTCACGAACATCTAAAATTAGTCCATTACGTTTTGTAATTTCATCTAGTTCAATTGTTGGTTCAAACGTTTTCTCATCAACTGTTTCGTTAGAGCATTTACGAATGTAGTGATGTAACACACCGTCTTGTTCAGTCGTTCCAATGTATTGATGACCCACTGAATCAGCCCATGCTGATAGGTCTGCCTTTGACCCTTTATCTGTTGCTTGAACCTCTATAATTTGACCATCAACTAGATCAGCCATTGCTTTTTTTGTTTTTACAATAGGCATCGGGCAAGAAAAACCCTTAGCATCTAATTGTTTATCCGTTTTTAACATCTAAAATCCTCCCAAAATACCATCAGGGGTATTAAAATTGATAAAAAAAATCTATTCAACATTGCCTTCCCATTCAAGCATTCCGCCAACCATGTTTTTTACATCATAACCTTGACTTTCTAAAAATTCAGTTGCTTGACCACTACGTGCACTAGAACGGCATACCATAATATAAGGTTTGTTACGGTCAAGCTCATGCATACGGAATTCTAATAATCCAAGAGGAATATTCACAATACCAGGTATATGACCAGCTTGCACTTCTTGTACTTCACGAACATCAATTAAATTCAAATGTTCGCCCGCTTCTAAACGTTGTTGAACCTCTTTTGTTGAAATTTCTTTCATCACCTTTACCTCCTCTTTGAAAGATCTCAAAAATTTCATATCCTTTGGTAATTTAAATTAATATCACCTTTTGTTAAATACCAATACCCATACAGGTATAAATATAATTAAAAAAATATAATATAACGACTTTTCATAACTAATTGTATGCATCGTTTTGAAATTGATGCATTTCTTTTATCAAAACATAAAGCCGTTAATTGAGGAATAACTTCTCATCCAGCATTCCGAGAATACTTGAAGGTGCCTACGTTAAATTCGATCAATCATCGCTTTTACATCCTAATTCGCGTCATCCTCCAAAACAATGAATTCATTTACAAGGACTACTATATACCCCTGTAGGTATTCATGTCAACAAGAAATGTTAAATTTTTTATTCAGATATTTTAATGGTGTCTATTCTTAAGTTGTGTTTACAGAAAAAAATGTATGGATATTACATACACAAACTACTAAAGAAAAATTAAAAAAGATCTTGCATGTGAAAATTCTTCATACAAGATCTTCGATATTAACTAGTCGTGATTTAATGTAAATTCATCATAACTTAATCTATCTGAAACATTTAAATTATCGTTTATTGATTCGATGAGTTTTAATTGTTTAGCTGATAATGAATCTATCTTTTTTAATGCATCTTTTGGATCTACTACTTCTTGTTTTCCTAATCTGAAATTGTTCAAAAATAACATATGGACTTCCTGCATATCTTGGAAATTCTTCATAATTGATAACATCACTTTGTAGTTTTCCTGAGAAAAAGATTCCCCATATTTGTCTTTGAATAGTTTTTCTTCTTCTTTCCAATATGAAGCTCGATATTTCGGCAGGTCGTAATCAAGATTTGCTTTTTCAACTACATCTTTTGTTGAAACGTTATCCATCGTAGCATAATTAATAAAATCATCCAAATTATTTTCTATATTATTTTCTCTATCAAAATCATATAAACTATCATAAATACTTTCACGATATATTGCATTATAAATTGTGGATGGTTTCGTTAAATCAGCCAAAAATTTCTTCTTTTCTGTAAAATTCAAATGATCAATTCGCTTTAAAATTTTATCGCTTATAGATTTTATTGTCTTATCATCGTTAACGTCTATTTTCTCAATATTCAAAGCTTCAGCAGATATATTCAGTGTCTTTTTAACTAAACCATAGTCTTCCGGTGAAAAATAACCTTTTTCAACATAACTTTTTTCCTTATAAATAGCATTAATATCATCAACTGCCATTTGAGTTTGTTGATTGATTTTTTCTTTTTCTGCCTTACTCATACTTTGTTGAGAGGCTTTTGTTTCTTTAGGAGCATCTGAATGGGTAGAACAACCTGATGCTAAAATAGTAAGTGCGCTTATCATTAAAAATAGTATCTTTTTCACATTATCAATTCCCTTCTATCAAATATATACAATATAATAATTTCTCAATAAAGGGAACCTTTATATTAAAATAACTCAATTTAGTAGATAAAAAAGTAAGATTCTCTCTTTTTATCTAATTTTGATAAACTTCTTTAATACATTTATTAGAACAAAAACCCTTTTAATGCAAAAAAACAAATATTCAAATAGTATTTTTTCGAGAAAATCTAATTAACATGGCTACAATACATAAATAAGTATAAATAACTAGTTTTTGTCTAATAAAGAAGAATAAAAGGTATATTTTTACCAAAAAGAAAACATTTAACACTATCTTAATATAAAAGATGTTATATTCAATTTGAGTCTAAGAGTCTCAAAAAAATGTAATAGGATGGGTGGATAAAATGAAATTAAGAAGTAAATTTCAAGGTTTCAAGGTATTATCGAGTACATTTGCGATTAGTCTGTTAGTTGCATCCTTTGTACCAAGTGATGCAAGTGCTTCAAAACCGGATAAAGACAATGTTCAGTCACTAGTTAAATTAAGAATTATGGAAACAACAGACGTTCATACCAATTTACTCAACTATGATTATTACAAAAACAGCTCGGCACCTAAATTAGGGCTAGCAAAAACTGCTACGCTTGTAAAAAATGCTAGAGCAGAAGCGAAAAACTCTGTTCTAGTAGACAACGGAGACCTGATTCAAGGAACTCCTCTTGGTACGTATAAAGCAAAAGTTAATCCATTAAAAGATAAAGAAGTTCATCCTGCAATTAAAGCGATGAATCTCATGGATTACGACATGGCGACGCTTGGAAATCATGAGTTCAATTATGGATTAGATTATTTAGATGAAGTATATGATGATGCTGACTTCCCCGTTGTTAATGCAAACGTATACGTAGATGATCACGATAACAACCCAAACAATGATAAAAACAAGTATACCCCTTATAAAATCGTCAACAAAAAAGTAACCGATGAATCTGGTAAAACAAATGTCATTAAAGTTGGTTACATTGGTTTTTCCCCTCCTCAAATCAATGAGTGGGACAAAGCAAATCTAGACGGTAAGGTGATCACAAAAAATATTGTAGAAACTGCAAAAAAATATGTTCCTGAAATGGAAGAGCAAGGTGCAGATGTGATTATCGCATTAGCACACTCAGGCTTTAGTGGATCTGAAAGCAATACAGAAGATACTGTATATGCCTTATCTAAGGTACCTGGCATTGATGCCATTACATTTTCACACACACATAAATTATTCCCAGCAAAAAATCTAGCGAGTTTAGATGCTTTATTCAAAGATGCAAATGGACAACCGCTTCCTGGCGTTGATAATGAAAAAGGAACAATCAATGGTGTTGCTGCTGTACAAGCAGGTTATGGCGGTGGTTCATTAGGAATTATTGATCTTTCATTAGAAAAAGTTAAAGGAAAATGGAACGTATCTACATCTCAATCTTCTACAAGAGAAATTGAAACTGTACAACCAGACCCTACTATTGTTGAAGTAGTTAAAGCTGATCACGAAGCGACTATTCAATATGTAAATACACCAATTGGAAAAACAACAGATGACATTTATAGCTATTTCGCGCTTGTGCAAGATGATCCATCTGTTCAAGTTGTAACAAATGCTCAGAAATGGTATGTAGAAAAATATCTTGCTCTTAACAAACCAGAATTAAAGAACCTTCCTATTTTATCTGTTGGAGCACCATTTAAAGCTGGACGTAATGGTGTTGACGAATATACAGAAATTAAGAAAGGTGATTTAACGATTCGTAGCGCAGGTGATTTATATCTTTATGACAACACATTAAAAGCAGTTAAAGTAAAAGGCTCTGTGGTAAAAGAATGGATTGAAATGTCTGCTGGCCAATTCAACACAATTGATCCTACCAAAACAACAGAACAATCATTAATAAATCCTTCTTTCCCTGTCTATAATTTCGATGTGATTGACGGCGTGACATACCAAATTGATGTTACAAAGCCTGCAAAATATGCAACGAATGGCACACTTGTAAACCCAAGCTCAAGTCGTGTTGTTAATCTCGAATATGATGGAAAACCTATTGATCCAAATCAAGAATTTGTTGTAGTAACAAATAATTATCGTGCGAATGGTGGGGGTAATTTCCCAGGTCTTAAAGGTAGCGAATTAGTTGTTGATTCAGCTGATGAAAACCGCCAAATTTTAATGGATTATATTTCTGAACAAAAGGAAATTACACCAACTGCTGATCACAATTGGTCTCTTGCTCCAATAGCAGGAGATGTGAATGTTACGTTTACTACTTCTCCAAAAGCTGAGCAATATATTTCTGAAGGAAGTCCATTCACTTACACTGGTAAAACAGATTTAAAAGGCTTTGGTATCTTTAACATTAATCTAAAAAAGCAAAATCATAATGTAAAGGTTCAACTTTTAGGAGTAAATGATTTACATGGACAGTTAGATACCGTTACAAAAGTCGGGAATCTAAACGCTGGTAGTATGGAATACACTGCTGCAGCATTAAGAAAAGAAGAAGCAACTAATCCAAACACGCTAATCTTACACGCAGGCGATATGATTGGTGGAAGTCCTTTAATTTCAGCTCTTTTCCAAGATGAGCCAACAATCGAAGTGTTAGAGTCAATTGGATTCGATGCAGGAACACTAGGTAATCATGAATTTGACGAAGGAATTGATGAACTACAACGTATGATTAAAGGTGGAGATCATCCACACGGTACACCTGGTTATGATGGAATGAACTTCCCTATGGTTGCAGCAAATGCTTACGATATGCGTGATGGAAAATTAATCACAGATCCTTATACTGTTCTTACAGTTGGCGGACAAAAAATTGGTGTTATCGGTGTCGTAACGCAAGAAACACCTTCCATGATTGTAAACAAAGGAAACGAATCACTAAAAATTACAGACGAAGTAGAAGCGATTAACAAATATACGGACGAATTGAAGAAAAAAGGCATTAAATCAATCGTCGTTCTTGCCCATAATCCTGCTACGCAAACAGGCTATACAGATAAATTCGATGCAAGCAAAATTGCTGAACAAATCGATGATGAAGTCGATGTGATTTTCGCTGCACATAACCATGTAGGAGTGAATCGAGTAGTTGACAATAAATTAATTGTCCAAGCCTATTCTTATGGCTCTGCTTTCTCTGATGTAGAAGTTGAAATCGATCCAGTGTCAGGTGATATTGTTAATAAATCTGCAGAAATCAAAACAGTTTACCAAAACGCCTATACACCAGATCCAGAAGTATCGGCGATTATGAAAAAGTATGCAGACAAAGTGGAACCGATCAAAGCACAAGTTGTGGGTCAAAACGCATCAAGTCTTGAAAAAAGTTATCCAACAGTCGCAAGACAAAATAGTGACATTGCCCTTGGAAATCTGATTGCAGATGGGATGAAATATGCTATGAATGCTGACTTTGCCATGATGAACGGTGGCGGCGTTCGTGCTCAATTAGATGCAGGTGAAGTCACATATGGGGATTTATTTGCCATTCAACCATTTGGCAATGTACTCAATAAAGTCAAACTAAGTGGGGATGACCTGCGAGTAATTCTAAACAAACAAATTACAGAGAGAGGACTTGATTTCCATATCTCAGGATTTAAATACACTTATACGTATGACGATACTAGTAAAACTG
The DNA here is from genome assembly GCF_050459865.1 of Rummeliibacillus pycnus. Taxonomy (GTDB): domain Bacteria; phylum Bacillota; class Bacilli; order Bacillales_A; family Planococcaceae; genus Rummeliibacillus; species Rummeliibacillus pycnus_B. The sequence goes on along the minus strand of NZ_JBCMNM010000043.1, from coordinate 13,462 downwards.
GCAAAGTGGTTGATATCTTCTTACCAGACGGCAGCAAAATTGATCCATCAAAAGAATACTCCGTTGTTGTAAATAACTATATGTTTGGAAATGCTAATTATAGTATTGGTACACTTTCACAAGATATGGAAGTAGGTCCTAGTGACTTAGATGCTACGGTTGAATTTGTGAAAACTCTACGTTCTCCATTTGAGTATACAGTGGAAGGTAGAATTCAACGAGTAAACTAATTTTGATTTTTTAGAATAAGGAGAGGACTGCAGGGCTTAACATATTAAGTCTCTGCAGTTTTTTCGTGTATTTTTCTCTATTACACTTATGAATTCTTGCAGCGAACAAATAAAAGAATAATTTTAAAAGATTTTCTTCTAAATTTATTGAAAAACTTGTTGTTTTTGAAAAATTCGATAGATTAACTGCCAAATTAGGCTCACTTAAATTACTTTTCGCCTCACTTGGACTTCTTTTTGCTTCACTCAAGCTTCCTTTTGCTTTACTCGAGCTTCCTTTTGCTTCACTCGAGCTTCTTTTTGCTTCACTCGGGCTTTCTTTTGCTTCACTCGAGTTTCCTTTTGCTTCACTCGAGCTTTCTTTTGCTTCACTCGAGCTTCCTTTTGCTTCACTCGAGCTCCTTTTTGCTTCACTCAGCTTTCTTTTGCTTCACTCGAGCTTTCTTTTGCTTCACTCGAGCTCCTTTTTTCTTCACTCATTCCCATCAATATTCTTTCAATAAAAAAGAATCATAGATTTTTTATCATCTATGGCTCTTTAACAATAATTATTTAATGAGACATACTTTTAAAATTCATACTCATAGGCAATTTTATATAGCTCTATTAGTTCTTCTTGCGTTGGTACCTTTGGGTTATTTGCTGGGCTACCACTTGCTATGGCATCGACTGCCATTTTCGGAATCGCTGTATAAAAGGCGTCTTTCTCGATACCCCATTCCTGTAAGTTGCCAATTTTCATTTTTTTGCACATTTCCCTTATCGAATCGATGACTAAATCTGCTAGTTCTTCTTGTGATAAATTCTTATCTTTTTTATTAAAAAATTTACCTAAATCAGCTAATCGCTCGATACATGCATCTTTGGAATATTCTAAAACAGCTGGTAGCAACATGGCATTCGAAATACCATGTGGTACGTGGAATAGAGCTCCAATCGGCCGGGACATTCCATGAACTAAAGCTACTGAAGCATTAGAAAATGACTGTCCTGCTTGTAATGAACCAATTGACATCGCTTCTCGTGCGTCAAGATCACTACCATCTTCATACACTTTTAAGATATTGTTGACGATTAAGTCAATTGCCGATAATGCAAGCATATTTGAATAGGTATGTGCTAATCGTGATAAGTAACTTTCAATAGCATGGCTTAGTGCATCAATTCCTGTTGCAGCTGTAATGGATGGTGGTGATGTAAGAGTTAAGACAGGATCGACAATTGCTATGTTTGGTAAAAATGCAGGTTGCTTAATCATCATTTTCACATCATTTGTCGTGTTCGTAATCACTGTTGCATCCGTTGCCTCTGAGCCTGTACCCGCAGTAGTTGGGATGGCAATATGGGGAATCGGTGTGATCTCTGCAATTTTTTGCATTTTCATATAGTCTCCGATATATCCTCCATTTGTAGCTACGACCGCAATCGCCTTTGCAACATCAATACAACTACCCCCACCAACCGAAATAATCACATCGCATTCTTCATCCTGTAATATTTCAAGTCCTTCCATTACATACGTATCAACCGGTTCCGACTTTATACCTAGATATGAAGCCGCTCCCAATCCTTGACCTTTTAAAAAAGTAGAACATTGATTAACAAAACCTAGCTTCTCCATGATTGGATCACTGATAATTAGAGCCTTCGTACCTAATTTTTTCGCATACTCTCCTACTTCTTCAAATGAGTTCCTACCATAAATAATGGTCCCTGGTGAATTGACAGCGAAGATCGTTTTAGTTTGAATCATATCTGTTATCCCCCTAAATATGCCATTTAAAAGACTTCCAATAGAACTGTTTAGTAAATTAAGATTGTTTGTCCTAACTGTAATACTCCAATATATTTTGGATTACTTTACCATATTCTTCTTTTTTATATAATTTCCCTTCTCTTTAGTTTAAAGGCTCTCTTGGAGAGGAAATTATATCAATATTCATATTCCATTTCACAAAAAAAGCAGTACTGAATAAGTCACTTTAAATTGACTTATTCAGTACTGCGCCTCAATCAGCGAACTATATATTTTTATAATTATTCGAAATAATTCTCTTTAATTCCTCTTCAGCTTAAAGTTTCGTGAACTTTAGTCCGTTTATTCCCATGATTTCAATGTCATCACCTGATTTTAATGTAAAGGTTACCTTTTTAACACCGAATTCAGGGTCAGTAGATAGGATTTCATTTACTACTAAATTATACTCTCCACGCTTGATGATTAAGTTTCCTGAACCATTTATAACAGTAGCTGTATATCTTCCTGGTCGAATATCCTTTCCCGCTACCCAACGTCCAGCATGTAAAGTTGAGCGATAACCACGTTTAGCTGGTGTAAAAGTAGCATTCTTTAAATTCATAATTTGAATTTTATCACCTTTTTTGAATTCTGCAGTTGCTTTTGAAACACCAAACTCTCCATTTTCTGAAGTAAGGATCTCATTAACAACCAAATCATATTTGCCACGTGTGACGATTAAATTTCCGCCATTACTATCTGATGTAGTGACATCATAAAAACCAGGATTTAAATCTTTGCCAACTACCCAGCTTCCTGTAGTCAAGGTTTTCTTTGCTGCTTTTAGAACTACTTTCACTTTGACTGTTTTATATTTACCATTCACCGTTTTTGCTTTGATTGTTGCAGTACCGAGGCCGACTGCAGTAACTTTACCATTTTGGTCCACTTTTACTATTTTCGAATTGGAAGAAGACCAACTAATTTTTTTATAAGTCGTATTGCTAGGTTTGATAGCTGCTACAAGCTGAGCGCTACTCCCTTTTCCTAATGTAAAGTTAGTTTTATTTATCGATACTGATTTTGCTTGTACAGGTGCTTTGACTACCACTTTTATTTTTGCACTTTTAGCTGATTTAGCCTTTGCCGTAATTGTTACGGTGCCTGGTTTTTTCGCTTTAATAGTCCCTTTACTACTTACTGACGCAATTTTCGAGTTAGATGTTGACCATGTTACACTTTTTTGTGTTGCATCACTTGGACTAACAATCGCTTTTACAGTTGAAGATTTACCTGAAACGAGGGTTAAGGATGATTTATTGGCTTTTACTGTTTTAGTAGAAACATTTACTTTAATCGTTGTAACTAATTTTTCGTTTCCAACAGCTGTTGCAGAAATCACAGCATTACCATTAGCTTTCGCAGTAATAAGCCCTTCGCTTGATACAGTTGCGATCTTTGCATTGGAAGTTGTCCATTTAACTTTTTTGTTTTCTGCATTCGTTGGAGCTACAGTTGCTTTTACTAAATATTTTTGACCATTCGCAATATGTAAGCTTGTTTTATTTACTGAAATTTTTGTTGGCAAAATGGGTGTTACAGTGACATTTACTTGACTTGTAACACTCGGATTTGCAACTGATGTTACGACAATTGATGTTTTACCTGCTGATACCCCTTTTACTTCTCCAGTTTCCGATACAGTGGCAATATTCGTATTATTGCTCTTCCATGTTACTTCTTGATTTTGTGCATCACTTGGTACAATGGTTGATTTTAGTGTAAATGTATTACCTTTTTGAATAGAAATATCATTGCTATTTAAGACAATTGATGAAGGTAAAACAGTTTCTCCCGGCACCGTTTCATCAGCAAAAGTCTCTTTAGCAAAGCCAAAACTAAAAATAACAAACATTGCCAAAATCATCTTTACAATTAAATAATTCTTCATTTTTTTACTCCTTTTCAATAAATTTATGTATCTTTATATCAGATACTTCAGTTATTTTATAATATAAATTTATCATTGTATATGAAAATTAATACATTTTTGATATCGAACGTATAAATAGTGCAGGATATCTCCAATTGGTAATAGTTCCACCAATTTCATCTATTTGACATCTGAGAATTCTGGTAGATTTTTATTTTCTTTTTACTTCCTTGTATAATGAGGTACTAGCACTTAATACATTAATGCATTTAAAGAAAGCATAAATTGCAACTAAAAATACTAAAAATAAATAACCCACCTGAGAGATTATGTTTACTCCTCGATGGGTTATTCTTTTATTTCATACTATTTAAATCTCCATCCCCACTTCTTCAAAGGATGCCATATTTTTCATCATGCTAGATGCAGCTTCAATAATTGGAAAGGCCAATGCTGCTCCAGAACCTTCACCTAGGCACATATCCATCATTAACATAGGTTCCTTTCCTAATAGTTCACTTGCCTTTCTCCCTCCTGGCTCATCTGTTGCATGCGAAGTAATCAGATAATCCTTCACTTTTGGCTCAATTGTTACAGCGATTAATGCAGAAACGGTAGAGATAAGACCATCTACCACAAAAGGTACACGATTAGCTGCAGCTGCAAGCATAACACCAGCCATACCTCCGATTTCCAATCCCCCTACTTTAGCCAAAACATCAATTCCATCAGATGGATTTGGTTGGTTTATCTCAATGGCATTTCGAATCACTTCTATCTTATGTGCTAATCCACCTTGTCCAAGTCCAGCACCTTTACCTGCTATTTCGTTCGGTTCACAATTAGCAAAAACAGATAATATGGCTGTACTTGGTGTTGTATTGCTTATACCCATTTCACCTGTCCCTAACAAGTTGACGCCATTTTGTATTTCAGTAGTAGCAATTTGAATCCCCACTTCTAAAGCTTGGATCGCTTCATTTCTCGTCATAGCAGGACCTTTTGCGATATTGCCCGAGCCTCTTTTGATTTTTTGAATGATGACACCAGCATCGCTTGGAATATCCTCTTTTACTCCAATATCAACAGTCACAATTTTAGCACCGGAAACCTTTGCAATTGTCCCTACCCCAGTGATTCCTTTTGCAATATTTAATGTTTGTGCAAATGTCACTTCTTGAGGATTATTTGTAACCCCTTCTTCATATACACCATGATCCGCAGCCATTACAATGACGGCCTTTTGATCAATTGCGGGGAATAGCTTACCAGTAATCCCTGCTAATTGTATTGCGATGTCTTCCAATTTCCCCAAACTTTTTGGAGGTTTGATAAGACTATCAACTCTCTGTCTTGCCTTTGCCATCATATCTTGATCAAGACTTTCAATCTTTTCAATCGTTTGTTGTAATAAGTTCATTTTTCATCTCTCCCGAATAAAATTAAAAGCCTGCAGTTTATTTGCATTGCAAATAAACCGCAGACTTTTCCATCATCTGTTCTATTCAAGTATTAAGGCAGGTCTCCTGGCTCGAGGTCATCATTTCATCAGGCCTTCCCAGAGCATTGTCCAGTGGCATTTCTGATTAAACTCCCCCCTACAGTGGCGGGTCCGCTGAAGCTTTTCACTTCATTCCCTATTCTCCTTTTGTTAAAGGCACCTTATACTTTTATTAAATTTTCTATTAATTATATTACTCGGGAATGGAATAGAAAGCAATAGTACTTATTTTTTGAAATTCAATATCTCTGGCTTTGTTGTAATTCTTTTTGTATAATCTCTTTTATTTTTTCATTCCCCATTACACCAATAGGGAAAACATTCGATTTTTCAGAATAAATAAGCCTAAAAGTTACTCCATTTTTCAATTCTATTTCTAAAAAAATTGGTTCATCAGTATAATCGACATCTTTTACTTTTAAATTATCCCATGCTTCAATGAATTCTTTCATGGATGAAGGTGAAAAAGTATGCAATCTTCTTCCATCTTCTGTACTTTCAATATAAATATTTTTGACATAATCTTTTAGCGGATACAATTCTTTTGCTATTTTAGCTTTTTTGTTCTGATGCGATACATATACCTTATTATCTGCTAAAACGAGAAAAGATGATGGATATCCATTTACTTCATAAATAGCTGTTCCTTTTTCAATAAAGGCAGCATCTCCGTTTTTCATCTTATGATTACTACACGCATTATCAGCCATTTTATAAAGAACTTCGCCTATTTTCTTTCCTTTTTTAACATTTAAATTACTACTCTCTTCAGGTGGTTCTGGAAATTGGTGCTCATATTTTATTTCATGAATCATTAACACATCTACCCACTCTATTATAGCATCAGGACATTTACCAAAATAACCTATTGGCCGACTACAAGAAGCTAGAAACGTACTAAGAAGAATTATTACAAGGACACTTTTTAGTTTCATCATTTTCCTCCTTGTATATTTATAGGTATTACTTTTTCTTCTGTATTTTTACCTTTATCTTTATTTTATTGTAACATGTGGTAATTAATGTGATATATACAACAAATATTTTTCTTTTTATGTATGATTAATTTAAAGACTATTTGAATGGATACTTATGTGTGAGCTAAAAAGTTAGCGGAGGTGGAAAATGATTAAATCTCTGGGTCAAAAAATTCATATTATTGGACCTGTAGGAAGTGGAAAAACTACAATCGCAAAAAAAATCGCTTTAATTAATCAATGTGATTATTTTGAATTAGATAACATTGTTTGGATTCGTTCAGAAAATGGTGATATTCGTCGCTCAGAAGATGAAAGAGATTCAATTTTACAGCAAATCATAGAAAATGAAAAATGGGTTATTGAAGGTGCACATTATCAACTGTGGACATCACCAAGTTTAAAATCAGCAGACAGTATTATCTATTTAGAGCCTTCGTATTTTACTAGAATCTATAGAGTCAATAAACGATTTATAAAGCAACTACTGAAAATTGAACAAGCCAATTATAAGCCTACATTTCAAATGCTGAGAAAGATGTTTGAGTGGAGTCAATTCCACGATAAAATGGGTAAACATTTAATCCAACAAACGCTTAATCCATATCAAGATAAAGTGATTTTGATCAAATCAAAAAAGGATTTAAATAGGTTGTTAGAAGAGTCAATTTCATAATTCAAAGTTTTGTTAAAAAACACGAACATTAAATTTGGACCATTGTTATATGCCATATCTATTAGAACATTATTTATTAATTCAAGAAGTGCTTACCGTGAGTTCGATGAAATTTTAAGGCGAGTAAATAATGCTTATTTTATTTCTACCCCATTTACAAAAAACGAAAACAGATAGCAACATATGTAAATAATCTAATTGTCTAAAAGAAATCTTTAAAACCATAATTCATCCAATTTTATACATAAACAAAAAAGAGCTTAGAAACCTTTTAAATCAAAGGTTCTAGGCTTCTTTTTATTACTCTTACTCGATAGTAGCTGGTGGCTTTGTATAGAAATTATAAAGAACCAGTAAAAACGTGGGTCATCATATACTCGCCTAGATAGGTCAATAGCTGACAGGTTGATCTTTAAATGAGCCTAGAGTATTGACATGTTCATTCATACATCATAACCCAATATTTATCATTTGAATTGCCCTCTTCAACAACCTTTTTCCATCCATTCCGTTCATAGAACATCATTGCTTTATGATTCTTAGATACACACTTTAATTTCAATGGACGATTCATCTTCTCTATAGAAGCATTAAGTAACTGTCCACCAACACCCTTCCCCATAAAGTCTGGGTGAACAAATAAATTATGGATAAAATTATCGGGTAAGTACAATGAAGCGAATCCAAGGATATGATTGTTCTCTTCGACAACAACGATGTACTCTCCTACAGTATTTTCATCAAAATCTTCCAAAAACATCTCTTCGGTATTTTCCCAAAAAAAGTTTTTACGACGTGATTGCAAATACACATTTCTTAATTCTGGATAGTCTAACTCATTTGCCACTCTAATTTGCATGAATTCACTCTCTTTCCTTACTTATACTAATTACTGCTTCTTTAAAATTATTAACTCTGAAGGTAAAATACTAATGTTATCTAAGCATAAAACAACATTCAGTATTAAAATTGAGAAATTGGACTTTTTTTGCTACTCCAGTAAAGCGCTCGCTACCTGTTTGAAATAAGGCAATATTGGAATGCTTATAAATTCGCGTCCATCCGTCTTATATTTTCAGCATGCGCTTCAATAATTATATTTTATATAATTTGGTTTATCTCTTACATAATATTCGCGTTATTGTAATAAATATCCTCTATTTTCGATACGCTAAAACAAAGAAACCCCACTTCTCTTGATGCTCCCGCAGGTTTGCCGATTGATCGATTTTAAAAGAACCTGAATCAGTTTGACAAAGCATGTTCTTGCGGTATGCGTTCTTTTCTTGCGTCTTGTCTTATCCATGAAAATAATAATACCTAGGCTACGACTGCAATTGCCACACCGATAGTCCCGAACCATGGGATGGATGATAAGGATATCCGATCCACTGCAAGGCCGCGGATTCTGAAGTCCTTTTTTTTATTTATGATAAAAATTAAACTAAACATATGTACTTTTTTATTGAACTATACTTCCCTTCAGTTGAATAAAAAAATTAGTCGGCAATGGGAGCTATTAAAGGTTTATTTCCATAGGATTAAGAATATAAAGTAATAAAAGTAAAAAAAAAGGGAGTGACTACATGATTCATGATTTAAAGGAATATGTAATATATTTAAATGGGATTCATAAACGAACGATGCAATATGTGAAAGTAATACCTAATGAATTCCTAGATTGGAAGCCTTCTGATGATAAATTTTCTACAGGTGATTTATTGCGACATATCGCATCTTCTCGATTGATGTTTCTTGGTATATTTGAACATGGTTCGTGGACATACACAGGACATGATACTGGTAAGGGGGCTTCTCTTAAAGATATTTCCAATTATTTAGAAGCATGTCAGATTAAACTAACAAAGGGTCTATTAAAAATCGGAAACGATGTGTTGACAAGAAAGGTTATAACCCTTCACGGTCATGAAGTTAGTTCGTGGAGAATACTTATGGCAATTCCTGAACATGAAATCCATCATCGCGGACAAATCTCCACATATTTACAAATGAATAAAATTGAGCCACCTCAAATTTTCGGATTAAAAAGAGCTTTGGAGATAACCGTTTATCCAAAGCTTTATTTTTATGTCTTGTTACACTAGACTGCCATTTAGTTTAAGTAAAAGTCTTCACAATTTCTTCACCTCTTACCAATATCTTCATTATTTAAAGTATTTGCTCATCGTTCAAATGCATAGTTGAATTGAGAAAAATATTCGTGTTTTTAAACTAGAAAAGTATTTATGAAATTATTTCAGAACACTCGTTTTTTTATCTATATTTAGAATAAAATACAAAAAATATAAGCTGTAACATTTGTAATGAAACTGTAAATTCCACTTGCCAAGCCTTACATATCAAGCCTTCATCTTACCTTGGCTTAGGTAGGGAAAATTTTACCTCATAGGACCCTCCGTTTTTATTGCTAACATTAAGTTTGTAAAGAGCACACAGGAGGTACTCAAACATATGAAAAAACGATTTCTAACAACAAGTATTGCACTTACAATAGGTTTAAGCACATTTGGTGGAATATTACCAGCAACAAATCAAGCAATGGATGTAAAAGCTGCAACTACCACAAATGTTCAAAATAACGATCAAGCTGTCGCGGCGAAGGCAGACCAACTAATCCAAACAGGTAAAAGTTTAATAGGTCAAGCAACTTATAGTAATACTGTGTACAAGCCAACTTATCCTTACAAATTCTCTTGTGCTTCATTTTTAATGTACATTTTCGAGAAAAATGGCGTAGATCTTGCAACATATAACGAAGATTATATGATTCAACAAGGTACTTATGTTCCAAGAAATCAATTACAAAAAGGCGATTTATTATTCTTTAAGAGTAAAAAAACAGGAACTGATCCTGATCATGTAGGTATGTATATTGGTGATAACAAAATGATCCACATGGCTGACTCTAAACAAAACATCATCATTTCTGATTTGAATAGCAAGCCATATTATACAGATAATTATGTATCTGCACGCAGAGTATTACCTACTTTACTTCCAGCAAATCCTGCAACTAAAGGGGATATGATTGTTCAAAATGCTTTTGATTACAAAAATAAAGTAACAATGAGCACAACTAATGATGAAAAGAATTTACGTTTCACTGGTCCTGGATTTGTAAACTATGTTTTTAAAAAAAGTGGCGTAAATCTTGGTTCAACAAACTTAAAAGATCAAATGAATCTTGGAACGACTGTTTCACGAAATAATCTTAAAAAAGGTGATTTAGTGTTCTTTAATAGTGTACCGGGATCTACTACACCTTCTCAGGTAGCCATCTATGCCGGCGATCAACGTTTAATCATTCCAAGTTCTAGTGGTATTACTACAAGAGTATTGTTTGTTGACTATTATAATCAACACTATATTAAAGCAAAACGAGTTTTTTAACATAGTTTAACGCTAAATTTGTAGTAAAAACTTTCATGTGCAATTAGCTTACTATGAAGCTATGAATATTATTTTCAAAGAATAAAAGAAGCATTCTTTCAATGAAGGATGCTTCTTTTGTTCGTTCTTCTAGCTATTTTTTAAGTTCTTTGCAAATTCAATCATAGCCCTACTAGACATTGGGCCTTTTATCAGCAATATTGTGTCAGAATCAAGGATTGGCTTCAGAATGTCTAATATTCCTTTTACATTTTCAAATATATGAACTTCTGCATTTGTTCCTTCCTTTTTAGCTTGAATTGCTATTTCTTCTGCTTTCTTTCCAATAGTGATCAGCATATGAACATTTCTTTGGGCGACCATCGTACCGATTTCACGATGGTATTTTTTTTCGAAGTTCCCTAATCGTTTAATATCTCCAAGTACAAGGACTACCTTCTTATCTTTTCCTATTGTATCCAAAACCTTCAGAGCTGCTTCAACAGATGTTGGGTTATTTGTCCATGTATCATCTATTATAGTACTTCCACCCAAACCCGTTGAGAATTCTAGGTGTCTCTCCATCTGTTTAAACGTCTTTAAACCTGAAATAGCTTTATTGATAGGTATACCCATTTCTATTACAGCAGCAATAGCAGCTAATGCATTGTATACTTGGTGTTCACCGTATCCAGGTACAAACACAGAATATGTTTGATTCGATACATGGAGTTGAAATTTCATACCGTTTTCTATAAATTGACTATCGGAGGCTTTGAAATCCGCATGTCCTTGTAAGCCAAAACGTAAAATTTTGCCTTTAAAGTTATGCAATGAAATTTTTTTCGTATTTTCATCATCTGCGTTGATAATTAATGTACCTTTATTTGATAATCCCTCTACAATTTCTGATTTTGCTTTTATATAACCTTCTAGATTATTGCATCCATCTAAATGATGCACACCAATATTTGTAATGATACCAATTGTAGGTTTGTAAATCATACATTGATGTTTAATATTTCCCGTGTTTCCTAAACCTAGCTCAAACACTGCAGCTTTTGTTGTTTCATTGATACCTGTCAAGTATGGTAAGGATTGACGCGGCTCATTTTTACTACTAATAGATGCCTGCACATTCCAATCAATACTTAGAATATGTTTTATCATTTCTTTGGTTGTGGTTTTCCCACATGTCCCTGTTAACGCGACGACGGGTATTTGGAAAAGGCCTCTGTAATATTCAATAAATGTCCAATAGGCTTGTAAAACACTTTTTACTCTTATTACGGTTGTATTAGAAAGCGCCTGTTTTAGTTCCGATGTAGGTTTATCAGAAATGACAAGAGAAGGGCCCTTATTGTCAATTACTCGCCAGTTTACTGAATCATTTTTATTAGCAAACATTAGTGTGTTAGGATGGATCAGGTCATGCCGATCATAATAGATTGCATGGTTGACATGCCACTCCACTGAACCACTTACTAATTCTCCTTGCAGTAATTTTTGAATGTTTTTTACATACAATGGTTGCAATATAACACCTTCTTCTTAAATAGTTTGAACTGCTGGGATGAATGGATTCAAATATATTATTTTGAGGTATTTCTAATATTCAATATCGTTTTATACATTGTTTTATCTTCCAAATCATTAAACATTTTAATATCAGGAACCTTATTACCTTCAAAAATCCATAATTCCCCTTTTTTTGTCATACCTATGTCAAAACCAACTATTTTAAGCCCTGCATTATTTTCAACTAACAAATCTGTAGCAATCTTGCAAATCTTATTCAATCGATATTCGATTTTTTTGATATCAACTCGCGTAATCTTTGCATCATACAAAGCTTTTTCTAACGTGAGTAATTTTTGGGCTGCATTTGTAATAATAAACTGTTCCCCAGCGACCTTTACTAACTTACCAGTTATTTTCCAAATATCATCTGTTTTCTGTAATACAACACGTATATCAATCGGACTCTTGTTGATTGTTGCCAATGCAATTCTTTGTTGTACAATATACTCGTTTTCGGTAAGTAGTTTTTTTTTAATATACTTAAAAGCTCTTTTCATGCTTGGTTGTATTATTTTCTTTATTCCAGTATGAATTTCATATGTGGAGTTGCTTTTTCTTCGAACTTGAATAATACCTATGCCATTTTGTCCGATATACGGCTTCAAAATGATGGATTTATAGCGTTGTAAATACAGGCGGAATGTTTCTGGAGTGAGTAATTCTGTATTAGGCAAATATTTATGGAGCTTACGATTTCTTCTTAGTTCATGATACTGACTCCATTTACTGTTTGAAAGATGCAAGACCGAATCGAAAATCCATATATCACCATAAAAATCACAAGCTATATCTAGCACAATGGTATGGCAATCTGAGAATGATTCGCCTAGCTTTGTAGATGCGCGGATAGCAATCTTCAGTATTTTTTCGAGATAGATTGCAGAAACGAAACTAGCGAGGGTTGAATGTATCTTTTTCGTTTGTGAAGCTAGATACCATTCAGATAATGGGGTATTTCTGTGCATTGTTACAAACTGTCGAAATAATTGATGCGTAGTTGGTGACCTTTGAATAGTATAGTATTGTTGTTTCGTTTCGTTTTTCAATGTAGTATAAAGTGCTTCTTTATCAATGACAGTTGTTATTTTGCTATTTGTTTTTATGTGGTATTGATTATTTTTTTGAAAAACACAAATTTCTTCAGTACCGTATACTGCTTTTACTACAATTGGTTCATTTTCATTCAACATAGTTATTAAAGATTGCTCTGAAAAAAGTTCTGTTTTTACGAGATATTTTCTTAATTTTTCATCAGCAAATAATATTTTATATTGATTAATTCTCCCCCTACTAGATTTCATTTCTTTTTCCCCCTGTTCTAGAGAAACCCTCGGCTATTTGGAGGCAACTGAAAAACTAGTTTAATACAAAAATTTAAAGTAAAAATCTGGTTTTTTCCTAAAGTGGATTCGACTTCGCTTTCGTGCTAAGCGAGC
>NZ_JBCMNM010000042.1:0-124661 GCF_050459865.1 Rummeliibacillus pycnus | reverse complement strand
TTCCTTAATCGCTCTGCGGGTCTCACCTTTCCCACAGGAGTCTACGTTGAATCCACTTCAACATAAATAATAACGCAAAGTTTCATCAAAATATTCTTCCATTTTTACTTTTTCCAGTGTCCTCGGCTGTTTAAACCGAGAGTTTCATTTCTGTTACAAAGTCTGACAGCCTAAAGCATCAATTGAACCTTGTGAAACACAGACTGCACCATTTTGGTTGAAGAAGTTTTTAATTACAAAGCATTTAACTTTGTCTTGTTCAATTGAATCTATAAAAATTGCTTTAAAAAGATATACTTTATTGCCTATCATACCTGTACCTTTTACAGATATAACACAGTTCTGCCCTTCCTTTTTACATTTAACAGAAGTGATCGAAATTGCCTTAAACAAGAAGCTAAATTTATTTGGTGTTTCTTTATCTTTAAATTCTAAACAGAGTGTAGAAGATGCAAGGTTTGTTACACAAATATCCGCTCGGTATGTCAAATTCCCTTCAATTGTCCCTTTTACCCCGTTAAATTTAACCTTATGGCATTTTTTCTTTGCTTTTACTTTTACACCACAAGGACACATTACGCCCATAAATTTTCCTCCTTTCATCGTATATTATTACAATTTATTATTTTACTGCTTTATAAGGCACTGTGTTTGTCACCTATATCGTAAAAGATTTTCTTTAATGACTTGCGAAAAAAACCCTCTGAATATTATCTTATTCTGAGGGATTTGATGACTTTTTTAAATTTTTCGCCAATTCATGCACCGGCTTACTATACATATCCCCTTTTATTAATATAATAGTATTGTTATCCACGATTTTACGTAATAATTGGTAAGCTAGTGTATCATTTCTAAAGGTATACACGGGTATGTCCATTCCTAATTTCACTGCATGTTCAGCCATAATTTTTGCATGCCCACCAATGGTGATCAGAACATCCACACCAATATCATGGATCAATTCCCCTGCCTGTTCGTGAATTCTGTATCCACTTGCCCCTAAATCCGTAATTGTACCTATGATTGCCACCTTTTTTTTACTTTTACCAAGTTCGTTTAATACTTCTAATGCTGACTGTAAGGAAGTTGTTGTAATACTCCAGGTATCATCAATAAGGATCGAATCGTTGATGCCTTCAAAAATTTGTAGATGTTTATTCAAATGCTGGAACGAATGTAATCGAATAGCCGCTTTTGATATGGATACACCCATTTGGTAAACAGCAGCAATTGAAGCAAGCGCGTTATATACTTGATGCTCTCCAAATCCAGGTACAAAAATATCATATTTTTTCTTTTTGTGATGCAGAGTAAATTTCATACCGTTTTGTTTATAGCGAATTTGAGTTGCTCTAAAATCACAAGACTCATGTTTCCCAATTTTAATAATATGTCCTCTAAATTTCGACATATCAATTTTACTTGTATTAACATCCTCTGAGCTTATGATCAATACACCATTATTTTCAATTACCTCCAAAATTTCTCCCTTTGCTTCGATATACCCCTCTAATGTCTTGCAATAATTTAAATGATGCTCGCCAATATTAGTTATAATCCCGATTGTTGGTTTGAAGTATTTTCCTGCATTTCTTATATCCCCAGGTGAACCAACAGGAGTTTCTATAATCGCTGCATCAGTCTCATCCTCTATGCTAAGTAAATACTGTAAAAAAGCTGTTCGAGAATTATTACTGAGAGTTGTTGCGGTAATTTTTTTATCAAAAGTAAGAATATGTTTAATCATCTCTTTTGTCGTTGTCTTTCCGGAGGTTCCGGTAATGGCCACAACAGGAAGTTGAAATTGGCTACGATAGTAGAGTACAAACTTCCAGTAGGCTTCTTCTAAGTTCACTACTTTAATTAGGATTAAATCTTTAGGTAGCTCCTTTTGTTTATATTCACAGTCTGTCACAAGTATTAGAGGTGAATATGGTTCTAGCATTTCCCAACCAGTAATTCGTACACTTGAAAATAGGGCTGTATTTGTTTTTTTAACTTGCTTTAGTCGATATGCGCCGTTCTGTATGATTTGATCTATTGAACCTTGCTTTAAGTCTCCTGAAACAATTGCTACTAATTCTTTTACTTTTAGAGGTTTTATATCAATTCACACTCCTTTCTTACTATAGTATATGCACCTCCACAAAAGTAGATTGGGTGAAGCTATGATACATAACCAGTTTTAAGCTATTTCTAATCATATATATAAGAAGAGTGTTAATAATCGAAATACCAATTGGAGGAGAGAAATAGTTGAAAACCATCATTTTTATCGGTACAAACAAATCCGGGTCAAGTCGAGAAGCTGTTAGGGCAGCTGAAAAATTAGGTTACTTAACGGTGCTGTTCACCAACAAGGAAAAGCAGTTACAACAGAGAAAAGAATACCCCGATATTCATAAAATGATTTTCATCGATACATTGAATTTAGATAAAATGAGAGCAGAAATTAGAAATTTACTATTAACTGGATTCGAGATTAAAACGATTGTTAGTTTTGTAGACCCCTTTGTTCATATCGCATCTGTTTTATGTGATGAATTTTGTCATAACCTTACGTCAACAAATGCCATTGAAATCATGGAGGATAAAGAGAAGACAAGGAACTTCTTAAAAGATCAGCCATATTCACCTACGTTTTACTCAATTAAACCAAATCAACCATTTTCTTACAAAACCGAGTATCCGTTGATTGTAAAATCTCCAAAATCAACAGGATCTAAAGATGTGCTGTTAGCGACTAATAAAGGTCAGCTAGAAAATCATCTCAGAGTGCTCCAAAGCAAAAACCCAAACGAAACAATCATCATCGAGGAGTTTATTGAAGGTCCGCAATACCTAGTCGAAGCACTGGTCTATAATGAGAAAAACCACATTATCGGAATTTTTGAACAAGAAATTAGAAAAGGTAAACGTTTTATCATTACTGGCTATGGTTTACTTGCAAATGTTCCAGATGATATTCAAACAGGCATTGAAAAAGTACTCCAATCAATCGTTAATAAATTTGGAATTCAAAATGGGGCATTACATTTAGAGCTTCGGTTAACCAAAAATGGTTGGAAACTCATCGAGATTAATCCAAGAATCTCAGGTGGAGCCATGAATAGTATGATACTCGCTGCATTCGGATTTAGTTTAGTAGAAGAAACCCTAAAATTGTTTTTAGGAGAAAAACCCAATGTTGAAGCTAGGCACAGCAAGTTCATCTTTACAAAATACGTCATTGTGAATCGAAAAGGAATTTTGGAAAAAGTGATTGGGAAAACAAAAGCTTCAAAATCAACCGGTGTAGTGGAGGTATATGTAAAACCTAAAAGAGGGGCAACATTAAGTCCACCGTTATCTATGGGACATCGTTATGCATATGTCATTGCCGAAGGAGCCACTTTGGAAGAAGCCAAAAACAACGCAAATGCTGCTGCAAAGGAAATACAGTTCATTTTAAAGGTGTAAAATAATTTTGCTAAAATAGCATAAATTTAAATGAAGGTCATTTTATACTTAAATATATACTTAACGATTTATTATGATCAAAAGCACTTAAATAGCCTATTTTACATTTTTTTAAATATTAGCCTACAAAACAAAAAACCCGAAGATTCCATTTTCCAATGGGCATACACTCGGGTTTTTTATTATTATTCTTTATATGTGTCATCCAGGAATTTAACTGTTTCAAACATATTCGTTTTACTAGCGCCCTTTACAAGTATTGTGTCTTCTTTTCTTACGATTTTCTCAAGTAGAACATGTAATTCATCCTTTTTTATAAAGTGATATACATTTTTTTTGTCCATTCCTTTTGCAAGAGCTGCTTCTCCCATTTCCTCTGTCCGAAATCCATAGGTAATTAAGATATCAATTCCTTGTTCATAAATGTAGTCGCCCACTTTACGATATTCTTCTTCTCTTAAATCTCCTAATTCCCTCATTTGGCCTATGATGGCAATTTTTCGTTTCTTTGCTATGTTCGTGAGCACATCAATTGCAGCCCTTACGCCTTGGGGATGTGAGTGAACAGTGTCATCAATCACGGTAATTTGATCTCGTAAGTTATATAGTGTTAGTCTTCTTGGGGGTTTTTTGAAATTAACACCTTTTTTAATTTCATTAGCCGTAAACCCTAAGTAATCTGCAACTGCAATGGCATTGAGCGCATTGTATACATGATGTTCTCCTAAGATTGGAATAAACAGTTCTATCTCCTTACCTTTTAACTTCATCTTAAAGACCATACCATTGTCTTTATAATGAATATCATAGGCCCTATAGTTAGCTTCAGAATGTATACCGACTGTTATTATTTCTCCTTTAAATGAATTTGTCGATAAATACTTTGAATTTTCGTCATCCTTGTTCAAAACAAGTAGACCTTTTTGGTTCATTCCATGTATTAATTCAGACTTTGCCTTTGCCACACCTTTAATATCTCCATTAAAGTTTCCAACATGTGCAAGACCTACATTTGTTACGATACTGATGTTTGGTTGTATAATGCTACAGTGGCTTGTAATAATCCCAGGATATGCCATTCCATATTCAAGAACAACTGCCTGGTGTGACTTATTAATCTCTGCCGCATGTATCTTTGTATGCTCGGTCGTATTCCAATAATCTTTTGACTCAAAAACATTCCATTTTGTTGATAGAATTGAACCGAGGAATGCCTTAGAAGTTGTTTTACCTGCACTACCTGTAATGGCGATAATGGGTAATCCTAATTTTGTATCTAAGTATTTAGACTTTTGTTTTATGATTTCATTTTTAATTTTTTTCTGATTTTCTGCTAAATACTTTGCATATTGAATATTATGAATCACGACATCTAGTTCTAAATAAAATGCAGGTGGACAGCCAGGACGCCAGTTTACTTCGTACATCCAAATTTTTAGATTTTCATCTAACCCAACATCAATGCCAATTTCATCAATCACTTCGCCAAATTGCTCCATCTGAATTTCATCTAAATGTTGTGCTAATGACAATGAAAAATGCTCTAGCATTCGCCGAATATCAAACGCTTTTTCTTTAAATTCCTGTTCCAAAAACGGATCTAAGTAATTAGTAAAACCACCATTATTAATATTAGGAATAATCGAACCACTTGGTGCTACGCGTGGATAAATAGTCGTTATAACCCATTTTCCTTCTCCATTTTTTTGTACATGGAGCCGAAAATCATAGACTTGGCCAGATTTCATCTTTGATTGAATATATGGCTGTACAATAAACGTTCCTGTAGTAAGCTGATCAGCTAATAGTTTATCTACTTGTTGCTTTGTATATATACTATTTTCCGTATCCTTCCTTACTTCAAAATTCTTTCCAAATTTTGAAATAAAATAGATTCCCTTTCCCTTTCGTCCATCTATGGGTTTAAACACAACTTCATTATTATTAATGAGATACCTATGAAAGTCTTCAACATTTTTTACTATTTTTGAAGGAATTACATATTTTTCGAATTCCTTTGCTTCTATTAGCCTCTCCATTACGTTCCATTTATTCCCAATTGAATTAGTTGTAAAGGGGATCTCTTCTTTCAATTTTTCTATAATTCTTTTAGATACTGCTAGTTTTTCTGGACTTCCCGCATTATAAATAACATCTGGGAATGGCATTACTCTTTCATGCCATTGTCCTTCTTCTAATACCTTACCTCTTATGGTACGGTTGACAAAATTTACACTCCTAGGTGTAAAGTAAAACAACTGAACTCCCTCTGCCTTTGCAACTGCTGCATATGCATATGACTTAATTACCGTTTTTGGATCCAAACGATGATGTAACATGCCAATAATTGTCATCCAACACTCTCCCTTCTTTTGAAATCACTTTCTATTAAATTCAAGCAATGTAACTTGCATATGGACAGATGCTCCAGTTTTCATTTAAATTAAGTAGTCTTTAGGTCTTCGTTACCATTTGGGCTCCAATATGATTTTCTTTATTAAGAGGTCATGACTTAAAAGTTGAATACCTGATATATATTCTAAATCAAAGGATCTTTTGGTTGATGTTCTCTCTAATCTCACTATTTCTGTAATCAAATTCGTATCATGCCCTTCATAATCAAGAGCACGTAACAATGAAACAGTCACAATACATTGTTCTCTATCAATAGATTCAATTCGAAAAAATTCTGTTTCAAAGTGGTTAACAGTATCAATAATTCTTAATTGAATTCCTTTTTTCGTAATGAAGAAAAAGGGGATGGTATCTGTACCGACTAGGTTTAAGAGTAAATGACCAAAATATTTAGTCTGCGAATCCATTATCGTATCCTGGAGCTCTTTTAGTTCAAATAGCGCTTCACATAACCAATGCTTATTAGCATTCTCAATGTTCAATTTCTTTCTCAACTCCTCTATTGTCCAATCAATACTTTTAAAAAAATGAAATTGTATATCAGAATTCTTTCTTATTTATGTTATGTATAAATTTTGAATATGTTAAGGAATATAAATCCTGCTTTTCTCTAGGTGTATAGGTACCTTTACACTTGGAGCATTTCCTTCACTAGTGGAATACAAAATTAATGAAAACAGATTTATATGTTCCCTACAGACAGGCTCTTTCCGTGAGCTTGGATTCGATCTCTTCAACACTAGGTTAGGTTTAGGGAACTGAAAAGAGTTTAAATGCAAATATTAATAGTATTAATCTGGTTTGTAAATGATGTGGAATTAGCTTCGCTTTCCGCGGGCGAACTAACGAGCCTCCTCTCTTCGCTGTGGGGTCTCGTCTGGCTCGCTTTCCCGCAGGAGTCTTCGCTAATTCCACATCACACAAAGGAAATTCGAATGCATTTTCGAGTACTCGTCGTTTATTCAATGATTATTCAACGGTGTTGAGAAGGAACAAATATTGACATCTTTAGTTATAGCGCTTGATCTTAGAAAATCCTACATTATAACTACTTTCCTATTATTTAAAATGAAAAGAAAGCATATGATAATAAACCGTTTTAAAAAGGAAATTTTTGAAACTAATTTCTTCATTCTAACGTATAAGAATTATATAAAAAGGAGGCGACCTTTATGGATGGAAAGGGTTGTATTAAGTGTGGAAGTCAAGATGCAGCTAAGAAAGAAGTTGCAATGACTGGAACTGGTTTATCTAAAATGTTTGATGTTCAGCATAATCAGTTTATCGTGGTTTATTGTAGAAATTGTGGCTATTCAGAGTTCTATAATAAAAATTCATCAACCGCATCCAATATACTGGATTTATTCTTTGGATAATTTGATCTGATGAATATGTGAATTTTAAATCCAAGGAGTAGCTATTGGCGAAGGAAATAGCCTATACCCTTGCCGAGCAAAAGTCTATATTAGGTTTATTTTATAACTATGATTTGGAGAAAAGAGAATTTGAAATAGAGTATAAGAAATAGCAATTCTGAGTTTAATTTACTTGGGATTGCTATTTTTACAATCAGTGGAGAAGTAAATTTTGGATTTAAAGATGGAGGGAAATCTGGCGGCATTACTTTTAGTGTTATATCAAAAACTAACAAAACTAAATGGACATTATGGGACGACAATGCACTCGGCGGGTAAAAATATGTTTTTTCAAATATATATAACATGCAATAAAGTAAAGGCCTTCTAAGAAAAAGCCTTTTACTTTTTTTCTGTTTTTGAAAGGAGATTTGTTATTGTGAAATATCGTAACCTTTTATGCTTTACATTTTTATTAATAATACTTGCTTTATTCGGATGCACAGAAATATCGAAAGATGAAAAAAAACCAACCTCTCCAATTGTACAATCAAGTTCAGAAATATCTTCTTTAACCGATAAAGAATTCTCAGACTTAGGAGGATTAAAAGATTTAAAAAATCCTACAAAAGATAGTTTTAAAAAAGTTAATATAAAAATAAACATTTCTAATTTTGATACACTAAAAAGCCCAAAAATTAATATAAGTGATAATTGGAGAAGTGTTTTTGGAAACAATTATTGGTTTGGAAGTGGCTCGATAGAAGATGATAAATTCACCTATAATTATGAAATGATTCTCCATACAAAAGATCTCCCGGACGAAGAAATTGAAAAAAAATTAAAGGCAACTAAATATGAAATTACTTGGAAAGAAAATAATAATAAATCAGAGTCTAAAACATACTCATTTGGAGATAATATTAATTTTTCCAAGAGATAATCTACATAAAAATACCTCACTATCTCAGTGAGATATTTTTTATCTCTTAACCGAAATAACCTACTTATTAACAATGAAGGCTTAGCCTCGATTTGTAGATTCATACTTTTTACATTATTTTTTTAGTTTGGGGCAACATATAAGAAAGCATTTCGATATCTTTCACCAATAAGGAGTAGCTCCAGTATGTATAGAAAAAACAAACTTTTATCTTTTCTCCTCATGTTTGTATTATCATTTGGTATATTGTGTACCACAGCTGTTCCAGTCCCTGCTGCTACGGTAGATAAACAAATTGCAAATGAATCCTACATGTTCATTAATCCTAAAACGCAAAAAAGAATAGATGAGATTTTAGATCAATTAGAAAAGGATTTAACTCCAGATTCAAGTGTCCAAAGCAAATAAATGTAGCAAGCTCTTAAAGAAGACAAATTACTAATAAAAAATAACCCATCTGAAATTTGATGGGTTATTTTTATTGTTAGAAGACATTAGATATTGAATGCTTGTACACAGACTAAAACTCATTTTTGCTTGAGTCTATCAGCACTGATTGCTTATTACTTTTTTTATATTCAACAACTTATTAATGTACAATTAGCATTAAAATCATTTAACTATTTAAATTATTATTCTTCGTTATTCAGCGTTAACACGATACGGCCGTTAATCTTGCCTTCTTCCATTTTTTCAAATACTTCATTGATATCTTCTAGCTTTGCGGTTTCAATAATGGCGCGTACTTTTCCACGTGCTGCAAAATCAAGTGCCTCTTGCATATCTTTTCTTGTCCCAACGATTGAGCCTTTAACTGTAACACCATTTAGAACTGTATTGAAAATTGGGATTGGTAGTTCTTCATTTGGCAAGCCAACAACGACTAAGCACCCACCACGTTTTACAGATTCATAGGCTTGTTCAAATGCTTTCTTTGTTACAGCAACACTAATGGCAGCTTGTACACCACCTAATTGTTCTTGAATCACTTCCACAGGATCTTCTTTTAAGCCATTAATCACAAGGTCTGCACCTAGTTCTTTTGCAAGTTTAGATTTTTCATCACTAATATCAATGGCAACAACATTTAGTCCCATTGCCTTTGCATATTGCAATGCAACATGTCCAAGTCCACCAATGCCATAAATCGCTACCCATTCACCTGGTTTTGCACCAGATACTTTTAAAGCTTTATAGGTTGTTACGCCAGCACATAAAATAGGTGCGATTTCAACTGGATTCACATTGTCTGGAATTCTCGCTACATAATCTGCTGGTGCTTTACAATACT
Organism: Rummeliibacillus pycnus; assembly: GCF_050459865.1. Lineage (GTDB taxonomy): Bacteria > Bacillota > Bacilli > Bacillales_A > Planococcaceae > Rummeliibacillus > Rummeliibacillus pycnus_B. Next base: position 115,195 of record NZ_JBCMNM010000042.1, on the reverse strand, counting down.
CTGCATATCCACCATCAACAGAGTAACCACCGTTTAATTGATTTGGACATAGTGTTTCTTTACCAGTTAAACAGTACTCACATTCACCACATGCAGAAAATAACCATGGAATCCCTACACGATCACCGACTTTAATAGATTTAACACCTTTTGCTACTTCAACAACAACCCCTACGCCTTCATGCCCTGGGATTAACGGTAATTTTGGTTTTACAGGCCAGTCCCCATGTGCTGCATGTAAATCTGTATGACAGACACCGCATGCTTCAATCTTTACGAGAATTTCACCTTCCTCTAGCTGAGGTATAGAAACTTCTTTAATCTCCAACTCTTTTGAAAACTCATTCACTACTGCTGCTTTCACTAACATTCACTCCTTTCTTATTTTCAGTGTTAAATATATGATTGTTAATATAACTACTATTCGTCATTCCTTAATGTTTCTATTATTTAGTTATCTTAAGTCTTGTTGAGATAAAATTTAAACTATTACATTTGAAAGATTATAGTCTATTGAAACTTTCAATTTTATATTACCCCATCTTTTTTCAAAAAAAATAACCCTCCTGACATCAAAGGAAGAGTTAATCGATAAAGAGGAAATTCTCTCTATTTTTCATTAAAAGAATACCCGAACTATACTTCGAATTTACGACATCCAAATTAAACAATTTAAAAAATCTGACTTTATGATGCTTAACCAAATAACGAAAAGAAGTTTATGATCAACAAAATGTTTCTTTATTGTTTATCATCTGTTTACCATCTACTTAAAAAACCTTTTCGAGCTTCTGTTACAATTTTTTCTTCACAAGTATCGCACCAAAATTTTTTATCTCGATTTTCTTTATATTCACGATACTTCTTTGTACCTTCTATAAGTTCAAATTTTTCTTTACAGATCATACACGTAGTTGTGTAAGATATCATTGGTTCCCCCCCTTATTTTAAATTGGATATATATTTAATTTACATTAAATATATATTTTTTTCAAAGTAATAAGAATTTTCCGTTTCTTCATCTTCTTTTCCATTGATGGATCATTCATATTATTTTTCTTCGTTTCTAATCTTCAATATTGTTTGATACATTGTTTTATCTTCCAACTCATGGAACATTTTGATATCAGGTACCTTATTACCTTCAATAATCCATATGTTCCCTCTTTTGGCTATGCCTATATCAAAACCTATAATATTCAGCTCTCCATAGGTTTCCTCCAACAACGTTGAAGCAAGAATACAAGTCTTATTCAGCAGTGTGTCAAAGTTTTTGTGATGAATTAGTCGTATCTTAGCATCAATTATTGCCTGATCTAACGTTAGTAATTTTTGAGCAGCATTGGTAATAAAAAACTGTTCGCCTGCGACTTTTACGATCTTACCTGTAATTTTCCAAACTCCACTTACCTTTTGTGTAACAACTCGGAGATCAATCGGGTTGTTATTGATTGTTGCTAGCGCAATCCTTCGTTGTACAATATACTCACTTTTAGATAGATAGGTCTTTTTTATATATTCAAATGCTTCATCCACGCTCACTTTTTTTAGTTTCCTTATACCTGCGTGAATTTCATATGTTGAGTAATTTTTTCTCGTTATTTGAAGAACTCCTATTCCATTTTGACCGATGCATGGCTTCAGAATGATGGCTTTATAGTGATGTAAATAATCGCGAAACGTTTCTGAAGTGAGTAAATCTGTTTTAGGCAAATACTTTTGAAGCAAATTCTTTCTTTTTAGTACATGATACTGGCTCCATTTACTGTTCAGAAGGTGAAGGAGTGAATCATAAATCCATATATTCCCATACCTATCACAAGCAATATCGAGAACAATTGTATAGCAATCTGGAAACGATTCTCCCAACTTAGTAGCAGCACGAATGGCAATCTGACGTATTTTATGAAAATAGATTTCACAAATGAAAGAATTGAAGGTGGTACGTGTCTTTTTTGTTTTCTTCGCTATACACCATTCAGATAATGTCGTGTCTCTTTGCATTGTTATAAACTGCCGTAATTGTTTATTCGTAGTTGGTGACTTTTGAATAATGTAGTACCGTTGTGTGGTTTCATTTTTCAATGCAGAGAATAACTCTTCTTTATCATCTACTGTTACTATTTTGTCGATTGTTTGAATATGGTATTGATTATTTTTATGAAATATATTCATTTCTTCCGAACCGTATACAGCTTTTATGACTATTGGCTCGTATACATTTAACATAGCTATTAAAGATTCTTTTGATAAAAGTTGGATTTCAACAAGATGTTTTTGTAATTTTTCATCAGCAAATAGTATTTTATATAGATTAAGCCTCCCCCTACTAGCTTTCATTTCCTATTTTCCTCCTGTTCTAGAGAAACCCTCGATCGTTTTCAACCGAGAGTTTCATTAGCGTTACAAAGCTTGACAACCTAAAGCAACAATTGAACCTTGTGTAACAGGCACTGCACCATTTTGATCGAAGAAGCCTGTGATCACAAAGCTTTGAACAATATCATTCGCCGCTGTTGCAACTTGATCTCTAAATACTGCTTCAAAAGGAAATTCCCTTGAACCAATCAATCCTGTTCCTGTTACAGTTACTACACAGTTTTGTCCATCTCTTTTACAAGTAACAGACGTGATATCATTAGCTGTAAACATGAAGCTAAAAGTACCTGGCGACTCTGTATCTACAAATACTAGAGAAAGTGTAGAAGCAGCACGTGTTGTAACACAAACATTCGCTAGGTAAGTCAAATTCCCTGTAATCGTACCACGCACTCCATTGAATTTGACATTCTTGCCTACCTTAGTTGCATTTACTAAAACACCGCATGGACAAGTTACCCCCATATATTCCCCTCCTTTCATAATAGATTATTACAATATATTATCTAAACAAGTTTGAAGACAGTGTATTTGTCATGAAGAACGATAAATTTTCAAATTAATTATTTGAAAATAAAAAATTCCCTCTGAAAATAATCCTTTTCAGAGGGAAAATATATATAAGATTATATAAATTGATAATTAATAACTGCACTAACAAGCGCACAGCATGCAAATATAATCAACCACAAGGCCCATTTGTTTGGTATACCTTTCTTTTTGCTCGCCATTAATCCGATGATACCAACGAGCAACAGGATCATAGCTACACCTATTCCTACCATAAAGGGTATATTCATAGAATTTTCTCCTTTCATCATTACTATTCTCCTTTATCAATTAACTGAAAACGAAACTTAAGCGATGAAGGGTGTGAAAAACGAATATTTTATGCCTTACATAATGTAAAGAATCCCCCTCTAACCTCTGCATTGAATTCACTTTTTCCATTTTTGTGTACATATGAATCTTTATCTTTATCTAAAGAGAAATCACTTTTAAAATTCCCTGAAAGCTTTTTAAAATGGAATGAAAAGCCATCATTTTCTGGAATTGCTACTTTTACATTAGCTGCTGTAGAAATCGACTTGATTTTCTGTAACATAGTTGATGAGCTTACCATAATACTTCTACCCGTTGAATTGACATTCATTTCTGAAAACTCTCCCGAAAAATCTATTTTTGTAGAAGTTGTCTTCAAATGTAGTTTCTTTATATCAAGATATTCCCCGGTTATTTTACATCCGGTAGCACGGATAGTTAGTTCTTCCATTTTCCCTGAAAGTTTAGCGTTACCAGATGTTATATTACAGTTGCATGTTATCGCGTCTAGATCGTCAACAATCAAATTCCCTCCTGTACAATCAATAGAAATAGCATGTAGTTGTCTTTTTGGTAGATATATTTCTAAATTCGTTTTATGAATATTGAATCCAATTTTTAATTTCTTTTTCCTACCATCCGAAATATATAGCTTTCCGCTATTTACTTTATGATGAAAAAGTTGATGTTCTGGAAATTTCTCATTCGTTATTTGAACAATTTTTATTTCATCATTTTCACTTTGAAGAATATGGATGTCCCCCGTAATCCAATCTAATGAAATATCAGATATCGCATCTTTATAACACACTCTTTTTCTATCAGTTAATTCACTAAAGCCAAACATTTCAATATCTCCCTATCATTATTAATTTCACAACAATTTCATTCCGATTCATCTTGTTAGTAACCTCCAATATCAGAATAACGTTCAGCTATTTTTTCGATTAGTTCATCACTGACAATATCGGCCCCCAACCCTTTCATCATTTGTTGTAAAAACTTTAGTCGGTTTACAGTTTCATCATGATTTCGTTCAAATAGAACAGGATTGATCCAAATATTCACTAACAATATAAAAATTTCTGCACATTCTGTAGGAAAATCTGTGGTGATTGATCCATCCTCTTTCCCCTCTATCATAACTTGAGCAATATTTGGTGCATCCTTATCTACTCCTGTCTTAATTCCTCTCACAACAAATTGGGGATTTTTTATTTGTTCGCTTAAGAGTCTATCCATGGAATGTGCTTTTGGGTCTACCACAATATGATCTAATATTTTTGTAAGTTTTTCTCTTGCATTCGTTGCCTGAACAGTTTGAATCAGGTGATCCAACATTTGAGCTGCATAACTAAATTGCTGATCCATTACTGCATTTAAAATATCTTCTTTTGATTTGAAGTGATGATAAATCGCTCCCTTCGACATACCTAACTCGGCAATAATGTCTTGAATACTGGTCTTTTCATAACCTTTTTCTTTAAAGAGTTTTGTTGATACAGATAGTATTTGTTCTAAAGTTTGTTCTGGATATTTATTTCTCGCCATATCTATTCTCCTTTTTAATACCGACCGTTGGTATCTATAATTTATACTATAATATTTTCCATGTCAATAAAAGGTGTTAATACAGAAATATCCAAAAATGAATAATAGGTTATTCATTTAAAAAAAGGGACTGATACCAATCCCTTGGTACCAATCCCTAAAACTCTTTTTATATCTTATTTATTTTTACGTTCATTCGCATATTGTGCTGCTGCTGTAAAGACTACGTCTGATGAAGAGTTCAGCGCTGTTTCACAAGAGTCTTGGATAACCCCAATGATAAAGCCGATTGCAACAACCTGCATTGCAACATCATTTTGAATCCCGAATAAACTACAAGCTAATGGAATTAAAAGTAATGAACCACCTGCAACACCTGAAGCCCCTGCAGCAGAAACGGCTGATACCACCATTAAAATAATAGCTGTTGGAATATCTACATGAATATTTAACGTTTGTGCTGCTGCTAATGTCAACACGGAAATCGTAACCGCTGCACCCGCCATATTAACCGTAGATCCTAGTGGAATTGATACAGCATATGTATCTTTATCTAAACCTAATTTTTCACAAAGCTTAATATTTACTGGGATATTCGCGGCAGAACTACGAGTGAAGAATGCTGTAATCCCACTTTCTTTTAATGCTGTAAATACAAGTGGATATGGATTTCTACGTGCTGCAACAAAGACGATTAATGGATTTACCACTAATGCGATAAATAACATACAGCCTACTAATATAATAAGTAGTCGTCCATATTCAAGTAATGACGAAAATCCATTTGTTACAATAGCATCAAATACAATACCGATAATACCAATTGGTGCTAGGTTAATAACCCATTGTACAACCTTTGAGATGGCATCTGAAAAGTTTACTAGCACACCTTTTGTTGAATCGCTTGCATGCTTAAGCGCTACCCCTAATACGATTGCCCAAGCTAAAATACCGATATAGTTGGCATTCATTAATGCATCTACTGGATTTGCAACAACATTTTGAAGAAGTGTTTGAATTACTTCCCCAACGCTACCAGGTGGTTTTAACTCACCTGTACTTGGTTTTAATGTTAATTGAACTGGGAAGATTGTTGTCGCAATGACTGCTACGCATCCCGCTAAAAATGTACCAACGGCATAAAGAATAACGATCGTTTTCATATTCGTTTTCTGGCCACTTTTATGTCCCGCAATCGCATTCATTACGAGTAATAAAACTAATACTGGGGCAACTGCCTTTAACGCACTTACAAATAACGTGCCCAGCATTGGAACCCATGTTGCTTTCGGGAATACGAGTGCCACGATAACGCCTATAATGATACCAATAATAATACGGTTTACTAGACTAATCGCATTCCACTTTTTCAGAATATTTTTCATAATGTTTCCCCTTCTGTGCCCCTGATGCAAAAAACATGCTGTCTTCCACCCAAGAAAACACTTTGTATTTCTATAAAATACATTTTATCATGAAATTTTAGAATTGTGACAAAAATTTATACAATAATCCTGTTTATTTATGTCCTTATTTTCTAATTTCTGAACGAAAAACTAATATCGGTGATTTAATGTTCTGATTTAGATGTTGTTATTCTAGATTTTTGTACGAATTAAGGATAAATCATTAGCAAATAAGAACATTAATAAAACAGGAGACTTGTAGCTGGATTTTGATCTTGTTTAATAGACAAAAAATCTCTAAATTTTGCTACTTTAAAAAGACAGTTTCTTTTTATATGGAAGAATTATGAGATTTGTTCTAAGGTAGGACTTAAAATGATGTATTCGCGGATATAATTTGGAAAATTGCGGGAGTATGGACTAGAATCGCGGAACTTTCATCCAAAAACGCGGAAATTTGTTCTGAAATCGCGGAAGTTCACTCTTGAATATTCAAAGTATGATTCACTGTTGGATTACAATTGAATATTGGATTAGCCGCATCTAAAAAGACCGCCGATGTAGATACATCGAACGGTCAAGTAGATAGTTGGTTCCATCAAGGGATTTTCTGCTTATACGCTAAGTAACCCTTCTGAGCTTAAGTACCAAGTTTTCTTAAAATTTATTATAGTAAGTATTTGTTCCGTTTAATATTAGGACACTTTTTTTCTTTTCTTAATTCGAAGTTATATATGTCATTCAGATTTCTTATAAAATTTATATTCTATTAATGAAGTATTATAATTCACCCCTAGAGGATGTTTTGGTTGATGATTAGCAATTTCTCTGAAACAGTACAGCTGAAAGTTTGAAAACAAGTTTTTTAGGGATTCATCCATATTACGTTTTTGAATTTTCCCATGTTTCCCCCAAGCAACAACAATCTTATTTGCCCTTTCTAAGGCATTTTTAATGTAAGAATAATTATATTCCCCCACTATTTTGTAAAAGTCCTTCTCGATCTTCAATTTATTAGGATCAGTTGCTCGAAAAGCAAACAGATTTACAATCTCAAGTGAACCATATCCCCATCTCTTTGCAAATTCAATACATACTTTAGTGGTTTGGTCATCTTCAATACCATCCGCAGTGCTCGGATTTAGTAATACAAAGGCTACTCTTGCTGGATTTGAATCGTCCCATTCTCTTATTAAAGAATAACGATAATCACCATCTATAACAGCTTCTCTTCTTATGACTCCTCCCCCCTTAATTGCAGCATTATTAACGTATAACTAAAAATAGAACGGCTATTTATCTATAAAAAAGACCCCCCCGGTGGAGTCCTTAATTATTACATTCTTATTTATCTTGAATGCTGAATATGCAGTTGTTCTCAATTAAACTTCCATACTATCCTAATCCATAGTTATCAATAAATACTGAGGCAAAAAACTACCCTGAAATTTCTTGACTAAAAGATATATTAATCCCTTTTTCTTCTAACTCGCTGACAAACGGGTCAAAGAAGTCACCAATAATCAATTCTTCTGGAGGATTTACACCAATATTCGGAATTTTGCCTTCTGCAATCCATTCAGCCATGATGACAGCTGGGAAACCAGTTGTTTTAGCCATAGAGGTAATATTTCTCTCATTATCATATAAATCTATCATTTCCCATTTTAATGTTAGTTCTTGATTGTCTTTTCTACCTTTTACCATGACACGTAAAACGGTAATATCCTCTTTTGATTTACCTTTTAAATTTGGCTCAAGCAATTTCATGGCTAAAAGTTTAGGAGTTATAAGTTGGCCATCAACCTCGACAGGATTCTCATCTAAAAAGCCAAGTTCATATAAGACTTTCATTTTTTCAAAATGCCCTTTGTATCGTACTGTCTTTTCATATATTCGTTTTACTTTATCCTTTAATACATGAGCTACACTATGAGCATCAGATGCTATCGCTTCACATTCACCTACTGGATTTGGGAAGGTTAAGCTTTCTAGTCCCGAAAATGGAGGTATTTGCACTATTTCTCCATCTTCAACTGCAACGGGATTTCTCGTATATAATCCTAAAACACTTTCCAATCTAAATACCACTTGATACCAAAGTGGAGGTATCGGATCCTTTGGAAGACCTCCACAAATCATGATTGCTTCATCTGCTTCATCCAAAAGTTCTACACCTCTTGCAGCTAGGAAACTAACTATACCGGGTGCAACACCACATCCAGGAACGATAATAATACCTGCCGATTTTGCTAATTCATCTAATTCGACTTTCTCCTCAAACTTCGATCCTACTAAATCTACTAAATTACATTTTGCCTCAATTGCAGCTTTCACCGTCTGTAAGCTAAGAGCATGTGGCAAACAAGCAATGGCAATATCCGCATCTTGTAAAATTTTCACCACGGTATCAAATTCTCCTAGTGCAGCGACCTTACCCGATACATTTGGATTTTGAATAGTTTTTAGACAATTAGCAAGGCTTGTTTCTGATCCATCAACAGCTAATATCTCATCAAACTTAGTGCTATTCGCTAATTCATGCACAATAGTAGTACCAATCATACCCGTACCTAAAACAACAATTTTCAATCGATATTCCCCCTAATTATTAACCATTTGAAACGCTATTCAAAAATCGACGTGTTCTTTCATGATTTGGATTATTAAATATTTGTTCCGCCGTTCCTTCTTCTACAATGACTCCGTTATCCATGAAAATCACTCTATCCGCAACATCCCGTGCAAATCCCATTTCATGTGTCACAACGACCATGGTCATTCCTTCTTTGGCCAAATCCTTCATTACTTGTAAAACTTCTCGAACTAGTTCTGGGTCCAAAGCAGAAGTTGGTTCGTCATATAGCATGACTATTGGTTCCATCGCAAGCGCTCGAGCAATCGCTACACGTTGTTGCTGACCACCAGATAGACCAGATGGGTAAAGATCTACTTTGTCTTTCAATCCAACCTTAGTAAGTAAATCCAATGCTAATTTTTTTGCTTCATCTTTAGGTGTCTTTTTAATAGTCATTGGACCTTCCATTACATTTTTTAATGCCGTCTTATGAGGAAAAAGATTAAAATGTTGAAAAACAAACCCTGTACTTTTTCGCAAAGCCCTGATTTTATTTTTCCTTTGTCGATTTTCTGGTTCAGCATTTATCTCAATGTCATCAATTTTTATATATCCTTCATTTATTTCTTCTAAAAGAGTCATACATCTTAATAATGTTGACTTCCCAGATCCACTTGGTCCCATAATAACAACAACTTCTGATTTTTCTACCGCTAAATCTATACCTTTTAACACTTCATTTTTACCAAAGTTCTTTTTGATGTTTTTTAGAGTGATCATTGTTATTCAACTCCTAACTTATACATTCACATGGCGAGATGATCTCTTCTCTAACCAATTTAGGAATAGATTAAAGCAGGTACATATTACCCAATATATAATAGCTACTGCAATGTAAAGAGTTAATGGTTGGAAAGTCTTTGCAATGATAAGCGTCGTTTGGTAAAGCAGCTCTGTAACCGTTATAACGGAGACTAATGATGTTTCCTTCAGCAATCCAATATACGTATTACCAACAGTAGGAATAGCAGTTCGAATACTTTGTGGAATAATTATTCTTCTCATTGCTTGTCCATTCGTCATCCCTAGCGAATGGGCTGCCTCCGTTTGTCCTTTATCTACAGACATGATTGCGGCACGAAATGATTCTGATAAATAAGCACTTGTATTAATACTTAATGCAATAATTCCTGATGTCATAGCGCCAGGTGAGATTCCTATTTGCGGTAATCCAAAATACACTAAATAGATTTGAACCAATACAGGAGTGCCCCGGATGATGGATACGTAAAATGTAGCTAGGTTATATACGATTTTATTTTTCGAAACGCGAGCTAATGCTACTATTAAACCTATGACTAGTCCAATAGCCATAGAAATAACAGCAAGATAAATTGTGATTAGTGCAGCTTTTGATAGTAAAGGTAATGCACCAAGGACTATATCCATACTATTTCCCTCCCTACTCCAACGGTTTCATACCAAACCACTTCATATAAATTTTTTCGTAAGTTCCATCTTCTTTTATCTCACCTAGTTTTTCATTCATCTTCTTAACAAAATCTTCATTACCCTTTTTGATTGCCATAGCATTTTCATCTCTACTTAATAGTTCACTAGTAACTTTAATTGGAAGTCCTGATTTTTTAATGTTATATCCCATCACTAGACTATCGTTTACTAAAGCATCTAATCTTTTATTAACTACATCATTCACATAGGTACTAAATCCACCATCATATAACTTTACATCTGCACCCTTAGCTTGCTTTGCTAAATCAGCAAAACTTGTACCAGCAGCTGCTCCCACTTTTTTTCCTTTTAAATCTTCTAAAGTCTTAATATTATTTGTATCATTATGCGTTACAATAACTGCACCGGTTACAATATAAGGATCAGTAAAATCTACACTTTTCTTTCTCTCATCAGTAACCGTCATTTGAGCAATAATCGTATCAAATTTATCTGCATTTAATCCCCCAATCAACCCTGCCCATTTGGAAGTTATAAACTCAACTTTAACCCCTAAACGACTAGCTATCTCCTTTGAAATATCAACGTCAAATCCAGTTAATTCACCCGAATCATCCTGGTAATTGAATGGAGGATAAGTGCCTTCGAAACCTACTCTTAGAACACCTTTATCTTGTATGCGTTTCCATACATCCCCACTGGTAGCTTCAGTATTCTTGTTACCATTGCTGCTATTCTTTGCTGTTTGATTACCCTTGGTTCCACATCCTGCTAGAATGCCTAACAGAAGAATTACAGAAAATAGAACATAAATAGATTTACGCATCAATACCCACCCCTTGTTTAAATTTATATATTGAAGTTGTTCGTTCGTTATACTATGAAAATATATGTGGTAGAGAATATAGGTAGAACTAAATTCCGAATATTGAGACATTTATAATGATAGAGTGATCTTTATACGAAAATTTTATTTGATAAAATATAGTTTAGCTGCAAGTGCCTGTTCTCAACACAAATGAAGTCTCTTTCTATTAATAAGACATCAAAAGAATGATGGACTGGCTCCAATCCATTCTCTTGTTGAATAATTCTTTATATCCCTCTATGTTCAGAAAATTTTTTGAACAATAGAAGTAAAAAGGACATAAAAAAAGACAGGTTCCCCTGTCTAATCAAACTTATTTTTATCTATTTTTTCTACCATTGTTTTCAAAATACTATTTCTTTCTTGTTGTATTTTAAGAAATTTAATTGAAATAAAACAATTAAAACAACAGGAATTACGTACATCAAGAGAGTGAAAAGTGGAAATATAAAAATCATCATTTCACGCATTGGATCACCCAATAAATCCACCCCCTTTTTTGGATAATAATACCACATTGAACATGAAATTAATAAATATAAATTTTTTTAGAATAAATCTAAAAGATCATCAAATTTCTCTATAACTTGATCATATTCACTTACATTCCCATAACCGTACTTTGCGTAAACAAAAGGGATACCCGCATATCTAGACGCCTTTAGATCACCCTCTGTGTCTCCAACATAAACAGATTTTGAAAGGTTGTTTCTTTCAATTATTAATTTGATATTCTCACCTTTTGTAAGCCCCGTTCTATCGGGGGTTTCATAATCTAAAAAGTAATTCTCTAGTTTATGATACCGAAAAAATCCGTCAATATAACCCTGTTGACAATTGCTAACGATAAAAAGTTTATATTTCTTAGAAAGGCTATATAGTACATCTTCTAAGTTTTCAAAAAGAATTCCACCGTGTTCCTCTATATATTTTCCTTCAATCTCAAAGCACTGTTTAATTAATTGTGTTCGAGTGTTTATATCTAAGTTTGGAAATAATTTGCTACTTATGTCGCCCATTTGAAGTCCCATAGTACCTTCGAAGTCTCTTCTTGTTAACTTCTTTTCTACCTGCTTATTTTCTTCAACTATGCTATTCCATGCCAGTAGTACAGTATCTATAGAATCCCAAATAGTTCCATCTAAATCGAAAATTATGCTATCCATATGTATGTCCTCCTCTACATTTATAAAATATACGTACGAATCATGTTTTTTGCAGGAAAAATACTGAGTTAGAAGGATATAAAATTCATGTCTGTGATTAAATATTTTCATTGATTGACTACGATCTTTAAATTTCTCAATGTTCAAAGTACAAGCAACTCGATATGCTCCTTGATTTCCTTTAAATCTCTCTAGTTCAGATAAAACTTATTGAACAATAGAAGAAAAATGTGCAACAAGGATGGAACTTATCATATCGAGATGTTATTATTATTCAATTTACATTGGTATAAAATGCAAATTCCAGCCTAAAGCCAAAAAGCTTAGTGCAATCACCCAAATCATCAATAGATCGCCCTTGTGTTTCTGCCAATATAATCCAAGTACTATACATACAAGAAACAATATCTGACTCACTAAAGAAATACTTGTGAACAATACATCTTGCTCCAACTTTTTGCTATATAAATCTATACCAGTAGTTGCAAAATTTAAAATCGTGAGTAAAACTCCAATAATAAAAGCGATTCCTATTAACCATTTTATCCTTTTCATAATATCTCTCCATTTGTTAATGATATATTTCATAATTGTACCATTCAAAAAAATAATAAGATGATTCATGTAAATTGTTGCTGAATATTTCGTAGATTTAGTGATATAGAGGCTACGTCATTAAAGAAGGATTATGCGAATATCAAAAAATCCACCAATAGTTGGTGGACAGGAGTATTTATTGGTTTTGATGAAGTATGTTGCAAGCACTTAGAAGATTTCCATCGGGATCTTTAAATCCGAAACCTCCAAAACTTTCATTATTTACATTTAGGGTTCCGACTGTAACCTCTTTGTCGATAAGCCAATTATAAAATTCTTTTAAATTAGGAGTATAGAAGTCAATTACACTATGTTCAATATCGTTATTTGTATTGATAAAAGATAAGCCCGTTTGTTCTTTAGTTTCAACTAAGAAAATCGTTGGGACTCCCTTTGTACTAAAGGAGAGCATTGCTTGCTTATTACCTCTAAACACTACCTTAACACCGAGAATGTCAATATAAAATTCGATAGATTTATTAAGGTTAGTGACAGGGATTTCAATAGTAGCGATATGCGTTATGAAGTTAGACAAAATCAAGATTCCTCCTTAAATTTTTTAATATTATATATTCAATATGTATTTTGATTATCCTTGTAAGTAAGGAAAAGACTATTGGGACGGTAAGTTGAATAAATAATCAATATGTTACACATCACGTAGATAATGAGCAGCAACATATATACAGCGAAATTGGAAGTATTCTAATAATTTAACGTTCAATTTAAATTAATTTTTAAAAGCATAAATGGTTATTTTCAGTAGAAGATAATTACAGTAGTATTTCTAAAAATAATTTTTACAGGAAGTGAAGAATTGAAAAGTAAATATATTTTTGTATTCACGATTTGTATTTTATTTGTTTCCTTTTTCTTTCTTATAAAAAGCACTTTAGCAGATAAAGGCAGAAAGTATTACGAAGAAGCTGGATATATTGTTTGGGATATTAAAACGAAAAAAAAGATTGTTGCTCTGACCTTTGATGATGGACCTCATCCAACTTACACTGCTGAAATTTTAGATTTATTATCAAAGTATGATGCAAAGGCAACATTTTTTATTCTTGGTAAAAATGCAGAAAAGAGCCCTCAAGTGGTTTTAAGGATGTACGAAGAAGGACATGAATTAGCAAATCATACCTATACTCATCCTCTTAAAGGTAGTGTGTCACAAATATTAAAGGAAATTAAAAAAACAAATGAGACAATTTATAGTATAACAGGTTTCACTCCAACATTATTTCGTCCAGTTGAGGGCAGATATACAGATGGTTTAGTTAATGAAGTTGTTAAAGAGGGATATAAAGTAGTGATGTGGTCTTGGCATCAAGATACAAGAGATTGGGACGATCCAGGAGTTAATAAGATTGTTAATACAGTGTTAAAAGGAACAAAACCTGGGGATGTGATTCTTTTTCATGATGGTGGTAGTGATAGAAAACAAACGGTTAAAGCTTTAGAAAAAATTTTGCCCGAGCTTCAAAAGAAAGGCTATAAATTTGTAACTATTTCGGAGCTGTTAAAAGAACAAGAAATGGTAAAAAAAGAGATTAAAGGAAAAAAATAAGACAAAATATTATTCAATTAATGTAAGAAAATGCTCTCGTAAAGCAAATTAAGGTAATCCCAACGCCTTTATTTGTAATATAAGAGCCTTACTACACTTTTTTGTAGTAAGGCTCTTTAAATTTGTTCATTTTCTATCCTTTTAAATGTATTTACACACAAAATCATTAATAAGTTTGTTGCAAGTGTATGCATTCAAAAATAATTCGGTTAAAGTAACGCCATATTTTGATTACTTAACAATTATTATTGTTGTTGAATCTTATTTTTAGATGGTACAAATAGAGTTAAAACAAATGCGATTATAGCTAAGATTGTCATGAAATAATACGCATCACTTGAACCTAAGGTTGAAGCAATTGTTCGAATGGCTTCAGCAGTAGCATTTGGTGTTTCTTTTATCAATGTTTTCGCATGTTCTGTAGTTTGTGCTGTGAAAATTGTAATAACTACAGCAGATCCAATTGCACCTGAAATTTGGCGTAAGGTATTATTCACTGCTGTACCATGTGTCACAAGTGTTCTAGGTAAGGCATTCAAACCAGCTGTGTTCAATGGCATTGTGATAAAACTCAATCCTATACGTAGGAAAATGGTACGTACCATTAAAAAGGTATAGGTTGTTGTGTCTGTTAGATCTGTTACAACCCACATTGAAGGAATGACGAAAATCAAACCTATAATAAATAACGGCTTTGCACCAAAGCGGTCATACATTTTCCCTGTAACTGGAGACATAAAGGCATTTACAAGAGCACCCGGTAATAATAATAAACCAGCGTCTAATGCAGTAAATCCTCTTCCGTTTTGTAAATATATTGGTAATAAAATCATATCCGCATACATCATCATTGTGACAATAATGTTGATGATGGAAGTTAAAGTAAATAATTTATTATTAAAAACGGATAAGTTAAGAAGTGGATCAGAAGATTTAATTTGTCGAAGACAGAATATTACTGTAGTCACTATCCCCGCAAGTATAGAAACTATTACGACTTTATCATCCCAACCATGGCTTCCTGCATTACTAAAACCATACAAAATAAGACCAAAGCCAATTGTTGATAAAATAACACTCACTACATCTAACTTCGTTTTTGCTGTTTCTGAAACATTAACTAAATATTTAATTGCCATTAATATGACTAGCATAACAAATGGAATTATTCCGATAAATAACCAGCGCCACGAATAATAATCTATTATAAAACCTGCTAATGTTGGTGCAATTGCTGGAGCGAAAATCATGGCTAGTCCAATTAATCCCATCATACTGCCTCTTTTTTCTGGAGGAAAAATAAACATAACTATACTCATTAGCAATGGCATAATAATTCCTGCTCCAATGGCTTGAATCATACGGCCTATTAGTAATGTAGCGAAGTTTGGTGCTACTGCACACAAAATAGAGCCCAATAATAAAAATAGCATTGAACTTATAAATAATTGGCGTGTAGAAAACCGCTTCATTAAATATGCAGTAATTGGGACTAACACCCCGTTAACCAACATAAAACCAGTAGATAACCACTGAATAGTTGTAGCAGAAACAGAAAAAACGTCCATTAAATTACTTAATGCAACGTTTAACAATGTTTGATTTAGTGTAGATAAAAAACACCCTAAAATTAATACAGTTAATAAAACTTTTTTATTTATTTTTATTGATTCCGACATATAAGATCTTCCTCTTCCCGCTTGTTTTTTAGACACTGTGTCAATAAAATAGATAATAGCATTTTTTATTATTGATTCCTATTTACAATTTTTCAAGAAGTGTCAATTAAACAACAAATTTTAAAATAATATTTACTAATTTCGTGTTAATAGATAAAGGAGAATTAAATTGAGCACACAAAAAAAGCAAGACCCACGAGCTCTTCGCTCTAAACGAATGTTTAAAGAAGCTGTCGTAGATATATTGATTGAAAACCCAGATATTTCGAAACTTACAGTACAAAAAATAGCCAAACGTGCCGAGCTAAATCGAGCAACTTTTTATTTACATTTTTTAGATATTAGGGATTTATTAAAGCAGTTAGTTTACGATATTTTCGACGACTTGTTGTTGAAAATGTCTCCAACTTTACAAATTGATAACTTAAATAATCAAGAACAATTAATTACGTTTTTAGATTATTTTTATAAGCATCGAAAAATTTTAGCTGTTCTATTTGAGAATCCTGGTTTCAATAAAAAAATGCATATGTTTTTAAAGGACTTAATTGTCATACAACGTGAAAGTGAATACACTGATCCTACGGAAATAACTCTGTCAATGGATATTATCGCATCTTCAATACTTGGGATAATCATGTGGTGGCTCAGAGATGGGGTTGATTTTAGCTCTGAATATATAGCAAAACAAATAAATGAATTATATCGATAATTATTTTGGAAGTATCCTTACTCCCCTTTTATAATACTTTCTTCAATGTAAAAAGAGCTTGTTACGATTATAAATAACTGTAACAAGCTTTTTTATTAACTTTTAATCTATAAAATTCAATTGTTTGCAAAATACAGAATTAACAAACAATTCAGACTTGAAAAAGAAATCTGCTATAATAGGTTAATACCCACACACATTGTACCCTAGTGTTGGTAATATATTTAAATAACTAATGCTGAAATACCCATATTACACTCAGGATAATATTGCAAAATGTATAACTCCTGATATTCTTAAATTTTGGGGATATGTCCACGGTAGGAAATGGAATATTAATATAATCAAAGGGAGTTCATCGATGAGAAGTAGTTTAAAGATTAAAATGTTAATGGTTTTTTCAATTTTACTGGTTATTTCGTGTTTTCTAATTAGCTTTTTTGTTTATCGTTCATCGTTAAATCTAGTGAAAGAGACTGTTGGTCAACAAAACTTAGCTATGATAGATCATGCAATCTCTAAGATAGATGATAAAAGTTATCAAAATTTAGAAATTGGTGCTAAAAAGGACGGGTATTATCTAGAATTACAAAAAGAACTAGGCTCTGTTAAAGAGTTTTATAAGGTATCTAGTTTGTATACGATGTCTCGTGTGAAAAAGGGTGAAGACTACGAATACTACTATATGGTAGATAGTACGCCAAGTGAGGAATCAACGATTGGTGTTCAAGAGGAATCACCTGAATCCTATCCTAAAATGAAACAAGTATTTGAAACAGGGAAAGTACAATTTCAGTTATCAAATGATGCAGAATATGGTGCTGTACTAGCTATTTATGCTCCGATAAAAAATAAGGCTGGAGAAGTGATTGGATTATTGGGGGCAGATTTGGATGCCACAGCTGTTTATAATGCCATGGATGCCAATAAAATGAAAATTATTACTATTACACTGATTATCCTATTAGTAGGGATCTGCATTGTTTATTTCTTCACAGATTATTTAACGAAACCTATACGAAAATTAACATCACAAGTGAGAAAAGTTGGTAATGGTGATTTAACTGTCGTGATAGAAACAGGCCGAAAAGATGAAATTGGACTTTTAACACAAGCATTTCAAAAGATGGTATTAGATTTACAAAATATCATTCTTGGCATAAACTCTGGGTCCAAACAGTTAATTGACACGACCAATTCAGTGGCTAAAAGTAGCGAGAATGCAAGTGAAGCAATTAGCCACATTTCTGCGTCCGTTCAGGAAGTATCGGCAGGAGCGCATGCACAGTATAAAAGCTCGGAGGAAAGCTCTGTTACATTAGAGCAAATGTCAGAGGGCATCCAACAAATTGCTGAAGCTTCTTCAAATGTATCTCAATTATCATCGACTAGCTTACAAAATGTAGAGCTCGGAAATAGTAGCATTGAAAAAGTGATTCATCAAATGAATGTTATTCATCAATCTGTTCAATTATCGGCAAATGCAATTAAAGAACTCGAGAATCAATCAAACGAAGTTTCACTTATTATAAATATCATTCGTGACATTGCTTCACAAACGAATCTACTTGCATTAAATGCTGCGATTGAAGCTGCGAGAGCTGGTGAGTCCGGAAAGGGCTTTGCTGTAGTAGCTGAAGAAGTAAGAAAGCTAGCTGAACAATCGGAGAAATCAGCAAATAGCATATCGGATTTGATTTCTAAAATAAATGTGGATACGAGTTTAACAGTACAAACAATGAATGTTGTAACAGAAAATGTCGAAGATGGTATACAAGCTGTTGAAGAAGCTGGAAAATCATTTGAAAGTATTCTCCACTCTATTCAGGGCGTAGTATCTCAAACGAAACAAGTTTCTGTAACTTCAGAAGAAATGTCAGCATTCTCGGAGGAAATCACAGCAGGAGTAATGGAAACGACGATGCTTGCAAATAAGGCCGCGAAGGCAACAGAAAGTGTGGTCGACCGAACAATTGAACAAGAAAACTACAATCAAGATATCCTTCACGCCGTATTAAGGCTTAATAAAATGGCGGAAGATCTTGAAAAAACTGTTTCAAAGTTTGATGTAGGTGTCAAAAATCCAGACAATTCCCATGTAATTTAAGAATGAAAAGATAATCTTTAGAATAAAATACCAATCCAATCTATGAACCAGTTGCCGATCTTTAATCGGCAATTGGTTCTTTAATTTCCTGAACGTTTCGTACTTGAACAGCACTCCAACCAATTACTTTGGAAAGAAATTTAAATATTCAATTTACAAGATGATTTGATACAATAACGAACGTCAGGGAATGATAATCCCTCCCTCCTAAGCTTTTGAGCTTGCCCTCTTCAGTTAAAATGCATATGGCCTTTTAATGAAAATAAGTATTGTTTCACGTTCAAATAAAATATTTATTTTTTCCATGTACTAATAGAAATTAGTTCTTATTGGCTTAAAAATAAAGATTTCTCGCAAGAAAAGCTTTTATTAACCTATCTCGATGTTCTAATTAACATCTGCAAATTTTTTTTGCTTAAAAATACATCGTGGTTTAAAGCCGTTGCGGGAAATTTCTTTTCGTCTAAAATTATGATATCTTAATTTGTAGTATATGAAAAATATAAAAAAATTAATTTTACTTAAGTTTTCCATATAAGAAGGGAGTTTTTTTCATCTATGGATATTAGACAACTGCGATATTTCATAGCAATTGTAGAAGAAAGAAAAATTTCTGCTGCCGCTGTAAGGCTTCATATCTCCCAGCCTCCGCTAAGCCAGCAACTGAAAACAATGGAAGATGAATTAGGAACGAAATTAATAGAGAGAACTGGGAAATTTTTAGAAGTGACGGAAGCAGGAAAGGCTTTATATAAGTATGCGCTACAAATGACTCAGTTAATGGAAGAAGCCAAAATGGATGTAAAGGAAGTCGGAAACGGGGAAAGTGGAAGACTGACGATAGGTATCAATACTTTTTCGGTAACCGGATTACCTGAGTTACTTCACCAATTTCACCAAAAATATCCTAAAGTTACATATAAAGTTCAGCAAAATGAGTCATCTCATCTTTGTCAATTAGTGAGAGACCGGATTGTAGAGCTGGCGATTATTCGATTACCGCTCGAGTTAGATGATTTTTCAACTATCCATCTTTATACAGAACCTTTTTACTTTATTACTTCAAATAAAAAGCAGCCTTTTAATCATCAGGTTATGCTTGCTGACATTCAAAACCACCCTCTGATATTACCGAGTACAGAAGGATTGGGAGTGCATTATATGATTTTGGAAGCATTTTCGAAAGCTCAACTACATCCGAACATTATTGCCGAGTGCTCTGACATCTCTCTTTTATTAGATTTAGTTGCTTGTAACTTTGGGGAAGCTATTGTTCCGGAAACCGTCATTAAACAATACAAAAACTACAATATCCAGGCTTTCAAAATTACAGATACAGAGCTATCTGCATCAACGGGCTTAATATGGCTGAAGGATCATTATCTATCAAAAACTGCTCAAAACTTTACAAAACTGTTAACGGGGGACATCAAGGAAATCACGGATTTACAGTGTTAAGGATATTCCAGCATTAAAAATCCCAATCTCTCAATGTCATAATTGAGAATTGGGATTTCCCTGGATGAAGTCTCAAGGATTTTCTTTCTTATATTTCTCCCGCAACTACACTACCTTTAAACATCGTAGCGGTTCTATTGGAGCTTCTAGCAATAGCCTCGGCAGAACATGAAGCTTTAACAAAGACAATGTTTGCTTCGTCTCCGACCTTTGGCCAAATCTGATTGCCTTCATCATTCAAAGTAGTTTTCCCGTCTGTTATAAATCCAAGCGTCTGTGACAATGAACGTTCATCAGCCCACCCTGAAATCTCTGCCAAACGACTAACACGTTCCAAAATGTCTCCGTTTCCAAATGGTGACCAGACATCGAAAATATTATCGTATCCAACAGAAACATGGACTCCTTTCCTGTGCAATAAGCCTACAGGAGGGAATTTCCTTCCAATTGGTACACTAGTAATTATAGAAATTCCTGCATCAGCCAAAATTTCTGCCATTTCCTCTGCATGTGCCTTTGAGATATCGCCAAGTCCAAATGCATGACTGATTGCTACTTTACCTTGCAAACCAGCTTCATTCGTTAATTGTGCCAATCTTTTCATGGTATAGACACCGAGGTGATCCGGATCATGTAAATGTAGGTCGATTCCCGCATTTCCTTCAATAGCAAGTTCAACCATATCTTGTAACGATTTTTCTATATTACCATCAACTGTAGCTGGATCGACCCCACCTACCAACGTTGCTCCCTGACGCAGGCTTTCCCTTACCAAATCATGTGCCTTTGTACGTAACAATCCGTGTTGTGGAAAGGCAACAATTTCATATGATAATTTACCTTCAAATGTTTGTAATGCTTTTTGGACCTCTTCTAAATTTTTTAATCCAACCTCTGGATATATGTCCACATGGGTGCGAACGTGTGTTACCCCGGCGTTCAAGTATATATCCAGTAATTTTTCTGCCCGTTCTTGTGTGGTTGTTTTTAGAGAAGGGAGTATTTTTTTCTCGATTTCAAGTCGATCATAAATATGATTAACTGGTGTTACTGCACGCCATTCATCACCTAGCAATGTTTTATCTAAATGACAATGTTTTTCAGTAAAAGATGGTAGAAGTAACAACTGTTTTACATCCTTTTGTGGGAAGTCGTCTAAAATAGTCTCACTAGCAGAGATAATTTTTGCAATTTTCCCATCCTGAATTAAAAGGTGATAGCAATCGGTCTTTGTGCTGGTTACCATATTGCTATCTACTTGGTATTTACTCTCTAACAGGGCGTTTGTTAGCCAAAATGTATTGTGCATATTATCTATCCTTTCTTATGTGAATTATGAAAGATTGTCTGTAACAAAATTTCCTTTAAAAACTACAGCCTTTCTGGTTGCTCTCCTTGCAACTGCTTCAGCTGAGCAACTTGCATCAACAAAAACGAAATCAGCATTGTCACCGATTTTTGGCCAAGTACGTTCTCCTTCTTTATTTAACGGGGTTATGCCACCGGTAATATACCGAAGGGTTTGTCCTAGTGAACGTTCATCGCTTAAACCGAAGCGTTCTGCCAATGTTCCTGCTTTTTCTAAGCTGTCTCCTTTTCCAAAGGGAGACCAGTGATCCATAACGCTGTCAACACCAAGAGACACATTGACACCTTTCTCTTGAAGCAGTGGGATTGGTATTGTATGACCAAGTGGAACTGAAGATGCAATTGAAATTCCTTGCTCGGCTAGTAGTTCAGCTACTTCGTATACTTCTGCACGTGAAATATCGGCAAATGCCAATGCATGACTAATTGTGACTCTACCTTGCCATCCAGCTTCTTGTGTTAGAGTTGCAAGCCGTTTAAAGGTAAAGATACCTAGATGACCACCTTCATGTAAATGAAGATCAATATCTGCATTTGCTTCAACAGCAAGCTCCATTACAGTTTGCAACGATTTTTCAATATCTCCGTCAATGGTTGCTGGGTCGACACCACCTACAAGTGAAGCCCCATTGCGCAAGGCTTCTCTTACAAGCTGAACGGAATCACTGCGCAATAATCCATGTTGTGGGAAAGCAACTATTTCAACAAAGGCTTTTTCTTTATAAGCTTCCACAGCACGTAAAGTTGCCTCAAGATTTTTTAAGCCAATTACTGGGTCGACATTACAATGTGCACGAATACGAGTTGAGCCTTTACTAGTTAGCAAGTTCAGTAACTTTTCTGCCCGTTCTGTCGCAACAGGAAGCAGTTTTGGAAGCAATACTTCTTCCTCTTCCAGACGAGTGATAATTCCCTTCGTCGGAATGGATGGTGCTTTCCATAGTCCACCATAGTATGTTTTGTCGAGATGTACATGCATATCTCTAAAGGAAGGCAACATCAAATAGTTTTTTGCGTCCTTCACAGGGAAATTTGTTTCTAAAGGCTTATCCGCCGAAACAATGTCTGTTATTTTGCCTTCCGTAACTTGAACGTGGAAACTTTCCGTTTTAGTTCCTGTAACTATACCATCTAGATAATGATAGCTGGTCTCCAATTGAACATTCTTTAGCCAATATGTTTTACCTATCAATTACTTTCCCCCTCGTTTGTTATTGCGCGTTTATCTATTTAATTCATTCCAGCGTTGGTATTCTTTGATTCCGTCTTTATGTTGATGTTGCACCATAGGTAGTCTGCGTTGATTGATTGGTTTGCAATACCCATAAAATTAACATGCCCCTACCTATCTTCATACCATCCTTCCCTCTTATATTGATAATGCTATCATGGTATAAACTATATTAATAATATTAAAAATATAACTTTTCGTTAGTTTTTTAATATATCCGAAGAGATCTTTGGGCTGCTTTTGGCAGGTATTTTATTCAATATTCATATCAATTTGCCTTATCTATTCAGGCATTCATGCTACTTGTAAGCAGTTTTCGTATCAGTTAAGTGCCGGAAACCTTTTCAATAGTTTAAGTGTATACTTTCACAATATACACTTTAAAGTAGTTATAAAATCTGGTCCTTAAATGAAAAATGAGCGCTTATCCTTTTTCAAGGATAGCGCCCTTTTGTTTAATAGCTAAATTATTGTGGTTTCCAATTTTGATCTTTTTCATCTTTTCTGTTTGATTTTCTTACAAACTGGGACAGCCCCTCTAATCCTTTAACTGATAGAAAACGTGTTCAATTTTGCCTCAGTACCAAGCATGACGGTGTTAAGCTCATTCCCTCGGCTATCTTGTCCCCTTCTGAAATAGAGACTGCGTAAAAAATTCTTGCTGTTCACGCGAGCAATCATCTGACTGCGACTTCTCGGCAAATTGCAGCATTGCGCTAAGCCATTAATCCAATCAGCGATTTCTTGATGTGGAAGTAATTCTTTATCAATCATCGTATCCACGATGTTGACCAACCGCTCATCATCCTCATCGCTAAAAATGTGTCTACCATTATGAAGCATACCAGAAATAGCGACAAGAACCTCACGGAGCAGTGCGACGCTGCTCTCCTCGCACTGCACCAGCTCTACAAAAACATCCGCACCGTGAGACGCGCTGTGAGCCCACCCTCCTACTGAAAGGTAACCTCGCAGATCCTTCTCCTCTTTATAATAACGGAGCATTGCATGCATTAATTGCTCAATTTCCGCTTGATTGAAAAATGGATTCTGTCTGTGGCGTTGCACAATCAAAGCGATAGGCAAGGCAGAGAACGTCCTTGTAAAAACTGACTGATCATCCTCGCTGCCAATATTATATAACAAATGGTTTTCATCAGTCAGAACAGTTACGAGGCTACGCAACTCCTCTTCACTGAACCTATTCTCTTCCTTAATCCACATATAAAACATCGGATAAATCAGGTTATCCCGTAATTCTGGCTTAGGATCGCCAATATATTGAAGTAACAAAGGTAAGAAATCTTGATGTTGCTCACCTTCGCGTAACTGATATTCATCCTTCTCAATTCTTTGCAAATCCAACATCAATTTGGTCCTTGTATCGCTCATTTTCCCATCCCTCTCAACATTCGTTCACTCGCCCACCATCTAATCGTACACGATTGTTGAATATTGTTTTATTGTTATTGAAGTAAAGCACCCGTTAGTGCAATGAGATAACTGTTAAATATATCCATTTGACACTTCCTTAGAAGAGGAAATACTTCGCAATTTAGAATGGAGAAGTTTCCAAGTTATGAACCCTAAAAATGTTCCAATAGTATTTAATATTACATCATCTACATCTGCGGAACGCCCCATAGGAATAGAAAACTGCACCATTTCAATAAACAAAGAAAACAGAAATCCTGTTAGTATTACAAATAGTTTTAGATTCTTTTGAAAAGACGACTTTTTCAAAGTTAGAAAAAAACCAAAAGGAACAAATAGTAAAATATTAAGCCCTAAATTACGAATAGGTACGATTATATCAACTGAATTAAACATAATATTGTACATTCCAATAAAAGGTACTAAGTTAACAATTCTCGGCATTCCTGGATTATATACTTTAGGATAAACAGTTACTATTAAAATTCCAACAATGCTAAGAACAAACATCACGTTAACAATTACACTTTTGAAATCTAATTTTCTCTTTCTGCTAACAAAGTAAGTAATCAAAATTACCGCTAAAATGGTTATTAAGAATAAAGGTACTAATACTCCAAATGCCCTCCATAATTGAACCACCAAAACACTCCAATCTGGAAATTACTGTATAAGTTAGTGTATCGTATAATGGACAAATGTGGAAGTGTTTTTCTTTAACTATCCTGCACCATTACTTTAAGTACAAAGTTTCATAAACTCACCTAAACCTTCACCTAGATATCTAGGTGTTATTCAACAATATAGCTATTTAAATCTATTACTTTAGATTCTATTGTGTTCAAAGAAAGCATTTTTCATACTTGGATATTTAATAATCTAAGATACTATTAATTGTTGAACTATAAGTAGCCTTAAAATATCAGAAAAAAGATCCTTTCCTTCTTTCCAGGAAAGCGCCCGATTGTTGAATAATATTATTCATACGTGATTGACTGACAGATACCAAGACTATTTTCTATTTCTATTAAAATTCTGATAATTCGATAAAAATACATCTATAGTAACTGTTCATATAAATTCTGAATTGTTAAACTATTAACAACTACCAAGAATACACTTAAAACTTAATTCTTTCAGGAGGGATACAGATGGAGCAAAAGTTACATTTAATTCCGTATGAAGTGAATGCAGTTGTCGAAGTCGTGTCTGAGGTGCCAAAAGGTATTGAGCTTATTGCAGCTCCAAAAATTTGGGAGAAATCTAAAGGCAAGGGAATCACTGTTGCGATATTGGACACAGGTTGCGATGTCACACATCCTGATTTAAGTGAGCGTATTATCGGCGGACGGAATTTCACTGATGATGATAATGGACGTCCTGATGTTTACACCGACTATAATGGCCATGGAACCCATGTGGCTGGCACAATTGCTGCCGCCCATAACGGTACTGGAGTAGTTGGTGTTGCACCTGAAGCAAGTTTATTGATTTTAAAGGTGCTTGATAAAAATGGATCAGGACAATACGACTGGATCATTAATGGAATTAACTATGCAGTTGAACAAAATGCGGATATCATCTCCATGAGCCTCGGCGGTTCTGAGGATGTATTTGAGTTGCACCAAGCTATTCAAAACGCAATCGCTAAGCAAATTCTAGTAGTTTGTGCTGCTGGAAATGAAGGAGATGGACAGAGTACTTCAGATGAATTGGCATATCCTGCCTGCTACAATGAAGTCATTAGCGTCGGATCCATTAATCTGCAACGCCATTCTTCTGAATTTTCAAATTCGAATAATGAAGTCGACTTAGTCGCCCCTGGTGAAGAAATTCTTTCAACGTATTTAAAAGGAAATTATGCAAAACTAAGCGGAACTTCGATGGCAACACCGCATATATCCGGTGCACTTGCTCTCATAAAAGAGATTGCCAACAAAAACTTTGAGCGAAATCTGACAGAGGACGAGCTGTATGCACAATTAATAAAGAGAACGATTCCTTTAGGAAATTCGCCAAAACTCGAAGGCAACGGATTGTTGTACTTAATAGCAGAGGATTACTTATCGGATGTGTTCAACCAAAAATTATCTGCACAGGCGTTGAAAATATAATGGAAAAGCTAGAATTGCTATACTGTGAATGGGAAACTGCCAAGTCAGACTTTTTAAAATATAAGGGAAATCGACCCTATTATGACGAAAAAAAAGATAAGGAAGTCAGGAATCAATACTATCAGAGTATTTCATTCACGGATGCTAATCTTTCAGACAGCCTTCATGCATTACTTGAAAAAACACATACAAATCAGTTAAATTACAGCCCCCACCGTTATGTGTACCCTTGGGTTGATTTGCAGGAAAACGGTTCATTAAAAAGCCTTTATTCTGGAAATGGGATGGATCCACTTTCTGTCATAGAAGAGGACGTTCGGCTTCATGAAATGCAGGTAAAAGGGTTAATCAGCATCTTTTCGGATAATCGATTAAACTGTGAACATGTAGTACCTCAATCATGGTTCAATAAAAAAGAACCGATGAAAGGAGACTTGCATCATCAATTTGCTTGCGAACCCACCTGCAATAGCAGTCGCAGTAACTATCCTTACTACGATTTCTACGAATATGTCCCTGAAGGATGGATTTTAGGAATCAAAGCTGGTTGCGGCAAGGCTGAAAAAAGTAAATTCGAACCAGAATATGGAAAAGGTATCGTTGCCAGAGCAACACTCTATTTCCTAATTCGCTATCCAAACAAAATAAAAAAAGAACTTGCGAATGTCTCTTTATTGCTAAAATGGCATCAAACATTTCCAGTATCTATCTATGAAAAGCATCGCAACCTAGCTATCCATGAACTTCAAGGTAATCGGAACCCATTTATTGATTTTCCAGAGATGGCAGAAAGTATCGTAACCATATAAACTGAAACTTCCATCAGTGGGGGGGCTTCATCCCCCACTGATTCATAATTGAACGCAAGCTAAGTACGCCACGTCCGTGTGGCAACGCTTGTGTGACCAACATCCTGTTGGCCCGAACCAATTGGGGTTTTAGAGGCTGTTTATCCCCCACCTTTCCTTTTCTCTTTTCTTAAAGTCCTGAGGTGAGGGTATTACCTATTAAACCGGGAGAAAAATGAAGTGATTGATTGAAAACTCTTTTGTGAAGTGGTCTTTCTAGAATAAAAAAATTGAAAGAAGAGCAGCCATTAGGCGGCTCAGATAGTAGACAAACGGCATCCGAATGTGAACATTCGATGCCGTTTGTCATTTTTATGCTTTTCAGAAATGTGCCAGACGATTTTAAAAGGTTCCATCAGCAACTTGTAACAGAATCATACATGGTTTATTAGGAGTAACCCGCAAAACGCGAATTTTGTACGCTAAGCAAATACTCCACCCAATAAAGTGGATTTCCTGTACGTTAAAGGAATCGACTTTTTATTTGTCTTATACAATTAAATGGCCCGATCAAACTTTTTTATAAACGGTTAATCTTTGTTTTAAATGTACATCATGCTGTCTTTAAAGCTTTTCGAGTTTCTTCGGAGTAATGTATTCTTCTTTGTTTGTACCAATATTAAGTTTCTTTTTATATGCAGAAACACAACTACTTTTTGTGGAGTATATAAGTTAAATGGCCCTATACATAAAAAAAGAGCGCACTTCATTCTAGAAATGCGCCCTTTAATTGAATAACAAATAAGTTTTTTATTATTCGTTATTGGAAAATTTTGTTCATCAATCCTCGTCAATCTCATCTTCAAATTCAAAATTCAAAATTCAATACAATTCTTCGGTACTACAGTTACTGATACAATATTTTGAACCAGTTGAAATTAAATCCGTCTGCAGCTGCCTGAAGCCTTATTGTATGCTTACAGGCCGTCAATGTAACCTTATCTGACACTGTTGTCCAATTTTGCCACCCTCCTGAATTCGACAATGTCGTTGTCTTCTGCGGAACACCGTCTACGATAAATGTGATGCCGAATCCTGCTGACTTATTGACAGCCACCCTGTATTGCAAGGTATAAGTTCCTGACGACGGAATATCGATGTCACTATATTCCATCCAAGAATCCGCACCAATCCATCCAAGTGCCTGTCCGCCTCCAATGTCATTGGTATCCTCTATCTTTACATTGTTCATAGAGGTATAGTTTTCCGCCTGAATAAAAGCTTCTGCATCTACAGTTACACTGATGCTTGTTGTCAAAGGAATGTTTTCGGGATTTTCCACACCATTTGGCAAAGTTACAGTTCCATTTACAGTAAAGGTCTGTACAGTCTTTACGGTAGGATCATACTTTGAATCATCTACATTCCATGTCACTTTAGCAACCCCATTCAAGTTGCCTGCATCAGTAACCAAGTCTACTGTCTTCGGCAATCCAAGGGCTTCTGGTGTCTTCGCCGTTCCGTTAGCCAATCCCTGGATGGCTGCGGGCACTGTTATGTTCTTTAACGTCAAGGTTGAACGACTTGGAATGTCTTACGATCCACTACCGTATAACCGTCATTGAGCAAAAAGAGTGCATCATAAGTGCCAGGCGCCAGGCCATTGTTTAAACTAACTCTTCCAGATCCAGACTTTAAATAACTCCATCGCAAAGATGCACCGGCACCTGGAGGAATAGCTCCGGTTCTGTAGATGCCGACCCAATCTTTCCCATTTAACGCTGCCCCAGTATAGGATAGGGTAATAGCTTCCCCTTGGATGTACTGGGATTTGTCTAGTGTTATTTGACCTCCAGCTACTCCAACTGCTTGAACAGTTACGTTAATGCTTGTTGTCAATGGAACGCTGTTCGGGTTTTCAACTCCGGAAGGCAGGGTTACGGTCCCTGGCACCGAGAAGGTCTGCACCGTCTTGATAGTCGGATCGTAGCTAACGCCGCTTAAATCCCAAGTCACACTTGCGTCCACATTTCCTCCATCGGTTGCAAGAATTACTTCTGTGGGCAATCCAAGAGCTTCCGCTGTCTTGGCCATTCCGTTGTTCGCAGATACCGATGCAGGCGCAGTGATGCTGTTTAAATTAACACCGTCAGTCATGAGGTCAATGTCCTGCGAAGAACGGTTATACATGGAATCCGTAGCGAATACCCTAAGTGTATATGGAGTTTTTGGTAATAAACCTGTAATCTTATATTCCCTGTGTTGATCGAATGGCTTATCTAGCGGTAGCGAAAGACTGTTGAACGATTTGTCAACTTCCCCGGTAAGCTTGTTGATCAACTGAACATTGTATTCCAACACACGCACATTGTCATTGGCTTGCTTCATTGTAAAAGTAAGTTCGTTGCTTTTTACGGAATTGATCGTAATATCCTCATCAAACTGTGGAGCGATGAGTTCTCTTGTATCGCTCTTGCTATAGGTAAAGGCATCTTTTCCTTCTCCAGCGTATACTACAGAAGGTATGCCTACAAATTCATTTGTACTTAAATTATAATGTTTGATGATAATTTTAGTACCGTAAACCTCTATGAAATTCGCGATGCGAGGTGTGGTATGATAATTGATATACGCGCCTTCTATATATCCGCCATACGGACCGGCATCAATATAACTAGAATAATTCGTTGAACCGGCATCGAAATACGAAGCCGCACCTTGAAATAGAGAACGTTCGTCAGTCGGGTCGTAATGCGTATGACCTGACAGATATACCACCTGTGACAAATTATGGTCGGCAATATATTTACCTACATTATTACTTGCTGAGGTGCTCCATCCAGATCCCCAATTGGTTCCGCTGATAGGGAAGTGAGAAGATACAAATATTGGTTTGGTTGGATCGTAATCCGGTTCTTTTTGTATTTCGTCAAGGTAACGTTTGGCTTTTTCAGACGTGTTGTTGTTGTCATAATTTCCGTCAAAAACCACAAGATTATATCCTTTTATCTTTACCCGATAAGCATCGTTAAAGAAATTGTTATCGTACGATTTCGTAGCTTCGTTCCACGCGCCCGCCGAACCAGGAGGAATTAATTTTTCGGCGCCGCCCATATCATGGTTTCCTCTTACCAAATAAAGCGCGATATTGTCAAATAAACCTTCACCTTTAAGTTTATTGTAAACATTTGTCAGCTCATTCATCCACTTATATTCTATGGCATTGTTACCACCGGTAACGTCGCCAGGAATCAACAACACGTCGGTCTGCGGGAATATTTTCAGGCTTTTTCTGAAATCATCTTCCACGCGCGCGATTGCAGCAGGATTACTACTGATTTCCGTGTCGCTGTCCACAGTCATATTTAAATCGGCGGGAGTTAATGTTTTATTGCTTTTTTGATAGATAAATATAGCGTTCTTTAGTTCACGCTCGTAATAATTAATGGTTTCCTGTGTATATAATTTTTCTTTTTGCGTTGTTACAACTGTATTTGCCGTATCCAAAACCTTTTTCAAATAATCAAAATCAGTTTGGCTGTAGCCGTTGCTGAGACCGCCTGCTACGATTTTATTTGCTTCTGATATTTGGTCGTTTAATGCGTTCATATCTACTTTATTTACAGCGTAACTATTATAATTCGCTTGAACTACATCATTGCTAAATGCGCCTTTCCAAATCATCAGATCAGCTATATCGAATGAATTACCACCTTGGTTACCCAAACCGTCGACACCTATATTTAATGGGTTCGATGTATCTAAAGTTCCATGCTTCAGCGTAGTTTCAGCCATTTCATAACCATCAATATACATCGACGCGAGCATTTTATCTCTGTCTACAACATATGTCACGTAACGCCAATTGGAAGCATCAAACGTATTGCGCCCAAAGGAAACGTTCTTGTCTTTTGAGGCCGGGAATCCTAAATTCATTTTGACCGAATTAGGTGATGTGTAAATCGCCCAGCCTGGGTTAGAGCCGCTATTTAAATCCTTGTTTGATAATATGGCCTGATTATTTTTAGTGTCGCCCTTATACCAGAAGGATACGGTAAAACTGTCATTACCAAAATTCAAGCTATGCGTAGTACCGACATAATTGCCGCTTCCGCTTTCTAAGTGCAGAGCTTTGGTCCCAGGTAACACACCGTCTACAAAATTATAAATTCCATTTGCTTTCAAATCCTCTTGATTTGCATCGTCCTTTAAATTATTATCAAATTTCATCGATGCAATAAGGGGGTTGGCATTTAATACTGCATTCGTAGGCAATGAAGTTTTACTTTCACCAATTGATTGTGAAACGACAACGCGCAATTTTTTACCAATATCATTTAACGTTACAGTGTAACTGCTGGATGTACCACCCGATTTTATATTGATATATTGATCGCTGATACGTGATTCCTGTACTTGCCATTGATATGTTAGATCTTTGCCCATTGAACCATCACTCATGATAGCATTGGCGTTAAGTGTTTGACCGTAAACCGGCTGCATATTGTCGATTTCGACCGATAGTTTAGGGATGAAATTACCAATGAACACCATATTGATGTTTTTATTATCATATACTTTAGGGATAAAGAATACATAACAGCCGTCATTTGTCATCTTCTGACCGTCTTGCACCTTAATCTTGAAATCCCAATATGTATCTGATTCTTTCGATGTAAGTACGAAGCTATCATATTTCTTGAATACATCTGCGGAAACCTTCAGATAACCATTGTCTTTTTGCTTGGAGTCCCAAATAAAGTATATGCCCGGGAAATCCGTACTGCTAGCGTTAGAAGGAATTTTGTCACCCGATGCGTTTGTACGTGTACTCGCTTTATAACCAATCTCTTTAGCTACGTCTTTATCTGATGTATTCCATGTTATTGCGCTGGCAGTATCTTTTTCTGCGTCTACGTTAGGCGATAACATACCGAATATCATCGATAATACGAGTGTAATGGATAAAATTCTTTTCATTACAGAAAACCTCCATATTTTTTAGTATTTTACGAGCCTGTTCAAAAACTCTTAAAATTGAGTAAAAAAAACGTGCTGAAGTGAAATTTTGATGCGGAACTCATCGTTTATATCGATCATTTCGACGACTCCATAGCGAGTAAGTCGCTCCTCTTTACAAGGATAGCAGGCATCCTCCCATCGGTCGGGATGAGAGGAGATTTTTCGTCATGAAAATCCCCCTTTCATTTCCAATATTGGAACCTTTGTTTTTCTCCTTCTGCTTCTCTCATTAAACTGAAATGTGCATTTCGGAATAGGTTCTTGTTTAATTGTAAGGTAAAAATATTATATTGATATTTTTTCAGAGTATATTTATTGTAAATCTAGTGGGCAATTGTTAAGGGAATATTTATCTTTAAATGCAGAATCAGGTAATGTTACCTACATTATAAAATAGCTCTATGTCTAATGAACCACTCCCGTATAGTAAGTTTATAAATTGCCTCGCTATTTGCATTTCCGAAGTGGGCAATATCGTTATATGGTGGATTAATTGTTTCTCCAGTATAGCTTTTTATGTATTTTATAATTTTTTGTCTAAAGAAGTTTTTAATCCTACAGCAACAAAAGCTTGCACCAAATTTTTCTCCTGATCCCTGATGGACAATATAGGCGATACTGAGGAACAAGCTTTTTTATATTTGGTTTTTCCCTCAATAAACTGAATTGAATATGATTTTTTCATTTAAAAAAGATCCCCGCACAACCTACTTGCCAGGTGTGTGGCGATCTTTTTCATGTTCTGATACGCAGCAGATACTATTAAAATAATCTTTTCATTTTCCGATTTTTTAAGATTTAGTAGTAATATTTGAGTTGGATGAGCTTCTAAAAATGCAGCTGTTGATCTAAATCGTTATAAAATGTTCCTTTGTAATTAAAAGTCCGTGTGAAAAACTGATTCCAATTGATTTTCTTGAATTTTAGACGGCAGCATTCTCATAACTAAGTTACGAATGCTAATTTGAAGTCGATTATCTAACTGTGCAGCTTTTCCTATTCGCCATGACAGATTGACAATCTTTTTTGTCTTTGGAATTCGCTGCTTTTCAAATTCACAAAAAGCATCTTGAATATTTTTGCTCTTCTTTAAAACATTGCTCAGTATGATTGCATCTTCAATTGCTTGACCTGCTCCCTGACCGATATTAGGGGTAGTTGCGTGTGCAGCGTCACCTATTAGCAACATCCTATCGAAGGCAAATCGGCTTAACGGCTTCAGATCAATAATGTCATTCCATATAAGATTTTCGTCTTTAGTCCATTTGAGTATCGCCGGTATAAGTGAATGATAATCATGAAATAGGTGATACAAATCATTCGTTGTAAAGGCCGAGATATTTTTGTCTTGAAAAGGCGCGTTGACACATGCGAACCAATATATTTGATCGTTCGCTAGAGGAACAATGCCAAATCGCCCCTTCGAACCCCATGTTTCAGTAAATTCTCCCGGTACATAAATTTTTTTCGGAACTTTTACTACAGCACGCCAACATGTATAACCTGAATAACGTGGTTTTATGTCAGGAAGGCATTTTTTCCGCACCGCAGAATGAATGCCGTCAGCAGCAATAAGCGCGTCCCCTTCTACGGTTTTTCCATCTTCCAGATACACTGTAACACCAGTTTCATTTTGATCAAAGTTAATGATTTTTTTTCCAAATTCAAGTGTACCTGGTAGAAGACGTTGAATGAGTACTTTTTGCAAATCCGCACGATGGATAGTGAAATAAGCAACTCCATATTTACTGTTTAAGCGATCAATGTCCATTTCACTTATCAAATTACCCTTTTGATCTAGGAATTTCGTACTTTTTATGAGATTGCATTTCATTTCCAAGTCATTTGTAATCCCCAAACGCGCAAGCCCTTTCCAAGCGTTAGCGCCAAGTCCCAGACCTGCACCAGCCACTTTTAATTCTTTCATACGTTCAAGCACCTTGACATCATACCCTTCTTTTTGCAATGCAATTGCTGTTGTCAATCCAGCAATTCCACCTCCTGATATAATGAAGTCATATTTCATTCTTAATGTTCACCTATCCTTTTTGGGGTCTGTTTGTTTTTAATCCAATCTTCTCTCATGCAATATTCACATTTGCCGCGACGACGATAATAGTAGGAAATCGCAGCAAGTCCTAGAGCTACTCCCCAAGGCATCCATGACAACATCGGTCCAATTGTCCCTTCAATTTCACTTAATATAATCCCCTCAGCCGGTACGACCTGAAATTTTATAGCGAAAAAGCCAAAGGTAAAAATAAAACCAGCAGCTGTCAAAGCAATCGCTACTATGGATGCGGGAATAACAGCCATCAGAACCGGTACTCTCTTGCCCCCAATGAAGGGAACCCAACGTGGAAAAACCTCTCCCCACTTCTGAATTAATCCGATTGTTAAAAGTCCGCCTCCTACACATAACCCTCCAAAGACCCATTCAGTTAAAGTAGCCATTGGATTCATTTTTACACTTTCTTCTAAGAATTGAGGCTCCACACCAAGAGGGATTCCCAATGCCCAGGCAAATCTTGTAACAGCATATGGCAACGGCGCAAGCGCAGCTATGAGTGTAATCCAATTTCCCCACCTTATTAAAACAGATGGATTGCCATTTTCTTTTCTTCCACAATACCTGCAAGCATTGCGTACTTTACGTTGATAAGAAACAACTGCAAAAATCCACAATAATGCACCAATAATGCAAATGATCTGATTCAGCATCTGCCAGCTAAATGCAAACTTAAACAAAAAAGCATAAGCAATGGCAGAAATCAATTCGACATCAGGTATAAAAAGGAGTAAGAAAACAGCAAACGCCCAAGAAAAAATGATGATTAACCAGTCAGGTACCATTCTCCCCCATGGACGATTCATAGCTAAACTTATGAATACTCCGAGGATACAAAGCACACAAAAAACGAAGCTGCCTGTTTGAAATGGCAGATAGGTGATGAACGCTGAAAAGATTCCTGATTTCTGTTTAAAGGGATAACCTTCTCCCCCTTGTAACCAGTAAAAATTCATTATTCCGTAAATTACTGACCAAAATAAAGCTACATATCCAACCCAAGAATGCCATCTTATCATTTGTTTCTCGCGTTTTTTTTCTAATTCTTGAGTACTAATCTCCATTTGAACACAATCCTTTCTATTTGTACTTATAAAAAGGATAGTCTGCAAAGGTGTTCATTAAGATGACTTCGAGTTAAAGATTTGTTTAAGTTTTCATCCCCAAATAAATGCTGGTTCCATCTGAAGAAGTGGAAATTTCCAAATCTAAATTCATTTCCTTCATCATGAGCGAAACGATTGAAAGTCCAATTCCAGCACCTTTATCTTCAGATTCTTGGCCAAAGCCAGCTCCCTTGTCCTTAATAACAATGAAGGTTGATCCACGTCGTTCTAAAGTTTGAATTCCAATATATCGTCCTGAGCGAGCATGTCGAGTGACATTTTGAATTAAGTTTTCCAAAATACTTTTAAACCAAATAGGGTCTACCTTCCATATCAGTGATTTTTCCTTTAAATCAATATCTATTTCAAACTTATACTCTTCGAATATAGGATACCATTCCACTATCACTTTCCTAACTTCATCCAATATATCCGTGTCTCGCATATCCATTGGATGTTTACCAGCTGAAAGCAGTGTATAAGAAAGAAGATTGTTGATCATTTTGTCCATATCATCCAGTTTGTTATCAACAATTTGAAGTGATTCTATTTCTGCAGAGGACGTTGGATATTTCTTAGCAGAATAAACGTGCTGCCTCATGACTGTTAAAGGTGTTCGTAAGTCATGAGATATATTGGCGATTAGCTGTTTTCTAAGATTTTCTTCCTTTTTCTCCCTCTCTCTGCTACTCTTCAACTGGTTGATCATCTCGTTAAAAGCACCTTCCAGCCTTCCAATTTCGTCCATTTTTCTGATCACGACTTCATCAGGGATCCCTTCATCTCCCGTTACAGACATCGCAAATTGAAGCTTAACAAGCCGTTTGCGTATATTAAAGAAGAAAAACCAAGAGATTAATAGAAAAGCTCCACAAATGGAGATAAAAAATATCATGAATGGAAAGTCTTTGTATAGAGAAATACTGCCAAGATTTGTGTCAGTGATCGGAACTTGAAGAACCATTACCCCTTGCCTAGGATCGTTTCCTATTAATGCAATAATGGTATATATATTTTGATGGTCTTTATTTTGTAAAAACGTATCTACATGAAATTTGCTTTCCTCCATAAATACAAGGGAATCAGTAAATGTCCAATTTTCAGGAATATCGGCAGACTGATTTCCTATGAATCTAGATTCGCCACTTCCATTTATCCAGAAAACCTCAGCCTTTGGATACTTATTTTTTATAGACTGAAGCCGGCGATTAATTACCTCCCCATCCTGACCATCTAATTCAGCTGCAACTCTTTTCCAAATATCTTCAATTTCCTGTGGATCGTACAATGCTTTATTAAATAGAAGTGGAGAATAATAAATGGCTGGAATAAGAGGAAAAAGGACTAAAGCAAATAAAATTAGAAACAAATATCTAGTCATTAAAGATTGTATGATATTCATGATTTCATCCTATATCCAATCCCTCTGATTGTTTCAATAATTTGCGGATTGCTTGTGTCCAACTCTATTTTTTCACGCAAGTGGCGAATGTGAACCATTAATGTTTTATCCCCTTCAATGTATGGATCTCCCCAAACTGCTTCGTAGATTTGCTTTTTCGTCAATATTTGATTTAAGTGGTCTAATAAATACATAAATATATGAAATTGTTTCCCGGTCAAAACGATGTCTGTTTTCGAATTTGTATTCAAAATACGGTTTGCCTTCTGATCAATTCGCAAGTGCATGACCTGAATAATTTCCGGTGAAACAATTCCAAATCGTCTTACTAAAACTTGAATACGTGCAGCTAACTCATCAGGATGGTACGGCTTTGTCATATAATCATCCGCGAAAGTGAGTCCCTGTAACTTATCTTCCATAGAAGTTCTTGCCGATAGCATCATGATTGGCGTATTCGGGTACTTCTGCTTCAGACGCTGACCGATTGTATATCCATCTAAACCCGGCAGCATAATGTCCAAAATAACAAGATCAGCCTGCTCCATATACTTCATTGCCTCATGACCAGATGTAATCCAAATGACTTCACATCCACAATCTGTTAAAAATTTGCTTACCCAAGAGCCAATTTCTTGATCATCTTCTATATGCAAAATAGTTAGCTTCATAAACTAGGTGCCTCCCCTCAATAATAAAACAGGAAAATTCCACCTAATTTTACCATGCCACCCCAATGATTTATCTAATTATTTTAAATTAAATGACATTTAAAAGCTGATTTTATCAGCGAAGTCAAAAATCATAGACGTTGCAAAAAGTGCTGTTAAAAGAAAAACCATGATTAAATAAAGGACAGTCCCCCGTATAAAAAAGGATTGTCGAACCCCAGAAGCTTGAGCATAATGAGCAGCAGTTAAGCCAGCCATTATACCCAAAAAGGAAAACCACGGTTCGAAGAATAATAAATCCCATAAAGCTAGGTCACGAACATCTACTTCAACAAACCCAGGAAAATCCATTGTAATGATCCCTGCCAACAGAAGCGCTTTTGTAATCATTCCACTTAATCCATGCGCAATCAAAAAGGCTGTGCCAATAAGAGTGGGAGTCAATAAAATAAGTGGATGAATTTTTTTGCCGCCAATCAACGGTATCTTTATCGGAACGATCCTACTCCAAGGCTTTATTAGCGCAATCAAAGCGAATCCACAGAACATGATGGCAATACCCGCCATGTAACTTCCCATGTAAAATATTGCAGGATCTTTTATTTTCCCCGGCATACCAATAGTGCCGCCAGCAGCATGATAAAATCTGACGAATACCGCATACATAATCGCGCTAAAACAGCCAACGTAAGCTGGCCATACAGACGATTTTGTAAAACATACAAAGCGTTCAAAGAAATTCACTCTAGAAGTTGTTGATATTTTATTGATATTTGTTTTTTGCATAGGTACTTATCTCTCCATTTCCGATTCATTTTTAGATGGATTACACTCTTCTCTGTAACCTCAAATAACCTCACATTCATTTTAACTATCGAAAGTTAAATGAAAGTGAGGTCATCTTTAAGTTCTGTTTAAATTTATCGAGATATACGATGTATCAAATTATTGCTAGACTGCTTTATCACGCAGGCTTAACATTTTACCACAATTCTTTTTACCTTATATAAAAGTACAATTTCTGGATTTAGATAAGGATTTAGATAAGGAATACCCGTATCAGAGTAATTAAAATTTGACAAGCATTAATACTATGACATTGTTCAAATGACATATAATCCCCTCAGATTTAAATGCTTAATTATTTTCTAATTTAAACATACTCTTTATTAAACTTTATTCCATTAAAAAAGACGTTTTTCTTGTTCTGGAAAAGCGCCGATTGTTGAAGATCATAATTTAGAAGGATCAACTTTTTAAGATAAAATTTTTTCCTTGGCTTTATGGACTTGGGTTAATAACTACTTTATCCCCTTTTTCTCTTTTTTGAACCAAGCATCTAGCAGCTCTTGCTCTTTTTCACGCGATATCCCTGTTTTTCGTTCTAAATCCTGTCTTGTTTTCTCCCAGTGATACACATCGTGAATTGTATCTTCAAGGGGACGGAAGGTGAGGCCAGCATCTACAGCTTTTTCGATGTCAATGCTAAAAGATCCAAGCCATGGTTCTGTTTCTCCTTCCAAAGGAAAATGTTCAGGTATCCATAACGGCATTTCTGTCCAGGGCTGTATTTTATGATCCAAGAAAAATTGCTCATCTGCCCAGACAAATTCGGCATCGCTATTCGTTACTGCTTTACACGTATTCAAAAGTTCTTCCATAGTTAGTTTATTATCTGGGCATGTTACATTAAACGTGCCTGATTGTCTGTTTTCCGCCATTTTGAACACCCATGTTGCTATATCTTTCACATCAATAATTTGAACAGGACGGACTGAGGGCCCAGGTACCAATACATTTCCACCTTGCTCCATGCGCTGGATCCAGTATGGAAGCCGATCCGTATAATCAAACGGCCCGACAATAAGACCTGCCCTGACATTTAAAACGCGCTCCGGCCAATATTTCTCTGCTTCTGTTTCACACAGCATTTTCAACGCACCATAATGCTCGTAAGGAGAAATTCTCCCTTCCTCAACGTCTTTCAATCGATCATCCGACGGCATGGACTGTAGATGATAGTCTTCAGTGATATGCAACGGAATCCAATCTTTATAAACAGAGATGCTTGAAATGAATGTATAATGTTCGACGCTATCCCTTAGCACAGCTGCGATTTTGTTAATTTGGTGGGGGGCAAATCCACATGTGTCCATTACGACATCCCATTTCCTGTTTTCGAGCTGTGATACATTACCGTCCCTATCACCAATTAGCTGTTCCACCTCGGAAAACGCCTCTTTATTGTTCCCGCGATTGAATAACGTAATTTCGTGTCCTCTTTTCAATCCTTCTTCTACCAACGCTCTTCCTAAAAAACGAGTACCTCCCAATATAAGAACCTTCATACGCTTCCCCCATTCGTATTAATAGCCTACAACAAATACATTCGTTTTATATAACGTTTTTCCTTCTAAAAAGTTAAGACTTAAAATGGAAAATGAGCGCTTATCCTTGTTACAGAAAAGCGCCCTTTAATTGAATAATGTGAGAGCTTCTATTAGCTAATTTAATGAAAAAGTGGCTGCTCTTGTTTAGCAATCGCCCCCATTAGTTAAATAACATTACATTTTTCTGATTTCTTGTAATTTCTTTAATTGGGGTACCGTCAGGAAAATGCGGATTTACAACGTTAAGAAAATTTAATGTGAAAAAGCCGAATTCCAATGGCTATGGAATCCGGCTTTCATGATGACTTTTAATAAAACTCGTTATTCAACTATCGCGTGTTCGTTAGCTTAAGGTACTTCCGCGATATGAGTAAACCAAACAAATGAGGTCATTATTTACTTTTATTTAAACGAACGACCAATTCTAATTCCTTTATTTCTTCACTAAAGCCTTCACTATTTGTTCGACTTGGCTTGAGTGTAAATGATTTTGGTATCGTATCCATTGGAGGCAAAGTCAGTACCATATGATGACCATAGTTCCCAACAGCCATGCCTGCTTGTAGTTTCAGTTTATCATATACATTACCATTATTATCGACTACTGAGAAATCAAACCATGGCCAACTATCGTTTTCATCCATTTCAGTAGGGTAATCAATCGTTAGGTCTATTCTTGTTGATAGAGGTGAAAATGTTACTTTGTCGGCTGTTAATGTATAAACTTCATCAATCGTTTTAGTTGTAGCCTTTGGATAAAACTCAAACACATCGCCTTTTATTTTTTCAATTGGGAAAGCCACCTTCAATTTGCCCTCATAGCCAAATAAATCTTCTCCATGGACCGCAACCTCAATGTTATCGCCATAGTCATTATAATTAGAAAAGGTAAATTGATGATGTTCAATTATTGTTTTCGAGTTTATGTCATCTTGCCCTGTTGATCCAATCGCTGGTTTAACGGGTTGTCCATTAATTGTTATATAGCTAAAGCCGGCCTTTTCTTCTTTCATCGAAAGTTCTTTTTGACCTGTATAAACTACTGTTACGATTAACCGGCTGCCATCATAAGCTGCTTCTTTTACAGTCATTGTTAAGCCATTTTTACTATCCTGTTTATCAATTATTGTCGTAAGTTGATCGTGTTCAATTTTATCTGAGGCAATGTCTCTAAAGTCCTTATAAATTGGACCAATTAGGGGAATATTTGATAATGCTTCCGCCATGCCTGTTGAAACAAATCCAGAACCAAGCAAAGATAGACATAACCCACACGCTACCAAGATTGACCGTTTTGTGGTTCTTCCTACTTTTCTTTTTTTCTTGGCTTGAAAGATAGCCATCTTCTCCCTTGCCATTAGCTTTTCAACAGGTACATTTATGTTGTCGATAGATCGATTGAATTTGTCTTTATTCATAAAGATAGCCCTCCTTTAAAATGGGTCTTAGCTCATTTTTCGCTCTATTTAAGTGTGATTTCACAGTTCCTTCCGGATAATTCATGATGGTGGCAATTTCCTTAATGGACAAATCGTGATAATACCTCAACAAAATAATGGTCTTAACAGTAGGATTTAAGAATTTAAAGGCTTCTGATAAATCCATCGAATGCATTATAAAATCAACATTTTCAGAAGCGATTAATTCAGTAAAGATTTCCTCATTATCTGTAGTAAAATGGCGGGACTCTTTCCGAATAAAATCAATCGATTTAAAAACTAGAATTTTTGTAATCCAACTCGAAAAACGTTCAGGCTTTTTTAATGTCTTTATTGAAATATAGGCTGTATAAATTGTTTCTTGATAGATATCTAGAGCATCTTGTTCATTTCTAACGTATGCATAGGCTGTTCGGTACAGCTTTTGTCGAACAGAACCAATAAGTTGTTCAAATGCTTCATCATCACCCTTTTTTGCTTTTTGCACAAATTTTGCTATATCCATTTTGGATCTCCCCTCCGTTACACAATAAAGTCGAATGAGGAAGTAAATCGGTTGCAAAATAATTAAATACAGTAAACTTTTTATACATTATCTTTTTCCATTTCCTTTAGCCTACTATAAAATGCCGCCTGACTGATTCCTGTAATTGTACATATCTCCTTACAGTTTTATCGGTAGTTTTACGTAATTCAATGGCATGATTCATACCTTGATGCTTATCTGTATATTTTTTAACTCTTCCTCGATATTTTCCCTTTTGCTTGGCCAATTTAATTCCTGAACGTTAAAGAGTAAATATAAATATAACTAATCCTTCTTAACTAACCTGCCCGTTAGTTTAAGTGAATTTCTTCACAATTTTCACTATACAATTTGACGTGTTATTCCACAATCTGGCCCTTTAGCTAAAGAAGGCACAATTCTTTTTCAAGAATTGCGCCCGATTGTGGAATATCAAGATTATAATTACTCCATAAACAGAATTAGCTTATCAATATATGTTTGTTTAATAATTGCTTTCGTCTCTGAATAAAGAAAACTCTACATAGTACAATACCTGCCACCCCTGTTCCAATTGGATAAAAAAATGGATAATAAATTGTTGGATAAAGAGTTAAGATATCCGAAAAATACCCCATTCTCATAAGTTCTGTTCCTGAGTAACCAATTATTCGCACTGCAAGTGGGGTTTCTCTTCGTGATTGATACGAAATATGGTTTTCAGTAATCTTACCTTTTCTGTCAATCCATATAATCTTCCATTTTCGTTCATCCATTGGTGTATCGTCATCGGTAAGCCGTTGAACAATGGCAATCTGTTTATTGACTGTTAAAATATCTAACCAAGAAAAATAGCGACTTCCACGGTTACTATTTGATAACCAAATTTCATCAGCTTTTGTTACTCCTTTACCATCCACTAAAATATGAAGCTTCACAATATCACCAGCTTCCAGGCCTTCTTCTTTATCCCATAGTGTTAAGCTTCCTTTTTTTTCAGTAGGTTCCTCTATAATTTTGATATTTTGGCCGTTTACTTTTATATTTTGTACATCAATAATTGTTGGAAATCCTTGATCATCTTTATAAGCATGCTGGATTGAATATTGACTATCAACTACCCATTGCGTCAACACCTCACGAACCATAAAAAATAACGGTAATGCAGAGACAACAAACAAAATTATACCTATAATTAATAAAATTCTACGTTCGATAACACATCCTCCTTATTCCATTTCTACAATAGAATGGGTATTATTATCATATCAAACCAAACGAGCATTCGAAATAAGTTAATGTTAAATTGTATAGGATAAACTACTTATTACAACAATGCAATTGCTATTCAAGCCCAAAAACTCAAAGTTCTATTTTGCTAATCTATGTTTATTTTTTCTTGAGATTCTTCCTCCATTGAATGGTCCCTTTAATGAAAATAAGCGCTGTTCCTTGTTACAGAAAAGCGCCCTTTAATTCAATACCGGAAGAACCTCTTTTAGTGATATGACACTCATTTCTCTGTCGAATGAAGTAGTTTTATTGAGATGAGCTTCTCTTTTATTCATCATTAGAATTTCAAGTCTTTTTTTATCAGGATGCATAATAGTCTATCTGTAAGGTCCAATCGTGATAAAATATCATACAAACAAATAGAGCTTTGAAAACTCATATATGAAATATTATATTGGCTAATAACAGAATAGTGAAAAAGTCATTAAAATAAAGGGGAAAGAAATAAATGGCAGAATTAATGGATTGGAAAAATAGTGCTCACGGGCAAAAATTTATAGCTTCTTTTAGCGGAGGAAAGGATAGTGCATTAGCTCTATATAAAGCAATGATGGTTGGAGAAGCGGTTGGACTGATTGTCATGCTGGAGGAAGAAGGGAAACGTTCTAGATCCCACGGAATGCCTCCGGAACTCATACATGCCCAAGCTAAATCTATAGGTTTGCCCGTATATACTGCTGCTGCAAGTTGGACAGATTATGAAAAAGTATTTATACGTCTTTTAGAAAAGGCTAAAAATCAAGGATCAGAAG
Organism: Rummeliibacillus pycnus; assembly: GCF_050459865.1. GTDB lineage: Bacteria > Bacillota > Bacilli > Bacillales_A > Planococcaceae > Rummeliibacillus > Rummeliibacillus pycnus_B. The sequence continues at coordinate 71,249 of NZ_JBCMNM010000042.1, read as the reverse complement.
TGTTAGTAACTGGAGACTTAGATATGCCTGCACATGGCTGTTGGCATGAAAAGGTTACGAAGTATGCTGGATTAAAACTTGGAATGCCCTTATGGGAAATGAACCATCATGAAGCTGTCGAAGAGTTCATAGATTTAGGATTTGTAACGATCATTGTAACTGTAAATTTATCACTTGGAATGCGAGAGGACGATTTAGGGCGAACGTTAACTCATGAATACGTGAAGGAGCTTGAAGCTCGTGGTATCGACCCCTGCGGAGAAGGTGGAGAGTTCCATACCACAGTACTAAATGGGCCCATTTTTAAACATCCTATTCCAGTTCGTAAATGTGAGATTTTTAAGGATGGAGAATATGCTTTTTTGCCCTTGGAGCTAGATCAGTAACTTTATAAACCTTGATAAAAGTGCAAATAGAAAAAGCATGTTTTGAAAAATGATCAAAACACGCTTTTTCTATATTGAATTGAAACATCCTTTTATAAAATTTGATAATTTTTATAATCCTTTCTACACAGATATGCGAGAGAAAAGCCCCCGTTAGTTGAAAAGACTATCATTTAAATCTTGGATTCATTAAATTTTCATCATGTAGTTCTTCCTTAAAAACTTCACCTTTGAAGTATCCTAAGTATGCAATTTCTAATCGTTCAATATATAGGCTTAATTTATTCTTAGGTACACCTTTTACCTTATACATATCTTTGGGATGAAAATGCCATAGAAGACTTCTCATAATAAACACATACGTTTTACTTAACATCACGGACAATTCTTTATCTAAGTTATCTTGAATTAGAGTTTCATTTGTTAAATCTATTATACAGTTGTAATAATCCCAAAAAGCACTCTTATTAAATTTACATTCTTCGTGTAAAAAATAAATAAAACTACCTTCTTTGCCTTCATAGTTACTTTTTAATACTTCTACTGCAATACTCATATTTCACATCCTTATGTGTTACTAATGTATTTAAAAATCCCTTTTGTTAAACAATCCTGCCCCGATAGTTTAAGTAAATTTCTTCACAATCTCACCTGAATTTTAACATAAATACCCAGAAATTTTTTAAAGGTATTGTTCAATTATATGCCCCGATAGTTGAAGAAAGAGATAAACCAAGTAGTGACTTTATCCTTTAGTTTATATTCCCAATTGGTAATATTACACAAATAATCCTGTATCATTCAAACCAAAACATCTTTATAAGTGCATTCTGTTAATATGTATCTTACTCTTCTTATTAAAAAGCCTAATTTCTCAATTTATTGTAGAGAAATTAGGCTTTTTCATCACTCCATTAAAGCGTCTATAGTCTAATGACTTGATTTATTGATTATTTCTTATAGTTATAGTTTTTGTTGCAACTGTTTGTTGAAATGCCTTATCATGCTCAACAATAACCATTGTGGGATTAAATTGTTGAATAAGCTCTTCAATCTGCATTCGCGAATAAATATCAATAAAATTTAATGGTTCATCCCATATATATAAATGAGCTTTTTCACATAAACTTTTAGCGATAAGCAGCTTTTTCTTTTGTCCACCAGAATAAGTAGATATATCTTTCTCAAATTGAATTCGTTCAAAATCCATCTTACGTAGGATGGATTTAAATAACGTCTCATCAATCTCGTGTTCTTCAATAAAATCCGATAACAATCCCTTCAAATGAGAAGTATCTTGTTGGACATAGGAAATTATGAGTCCTGAACCTAAATTAACTGTACCTGTATGCTGTATTGGATTTCCAAGAATTAGTTTTAAGATACTACTTTTCCCGCTTCCATTCTTTCCATCAAGTATAATTCGCTCCCCTTGTTCAACTTTGAAGTTAATTGGTTCATTTACTATTTGGTCACCATACTTAACAGACACATCAGTCAAAACAACCAATTCATTTGACTGAAATTTTAATTGTTCTAATTTTAACGACTCAGTTTTCTCCACATTTTTTAGTAATTTTGACTTTTCTTCAATTGCTTTTTGTTGCCTTGCTTCAAGGTTCTTCGCTCTCTTCATCATCTTGGAAGCTTTATGACTTACAAAACCCTTATCTAACTTAGATCCTGAATTCGTTGTTCCATTTTTGGAAGCTTCCACTTGATGAGACCAACCTGCTGACGACTTTGCAGACTTTTTTAATCTCCCTATGTCTTTTTGTAGACGCTCATTTGTAGCCTCTTCGTATTCCTGCTGTCTATCAAAATTTAACTTCCAAGTGGAATAGTTACCACTTTGAACTTCAATATTTGCTCTATTTATAGATAAGATATGGTCAACGCATCCATCTAAAAAGATTCTGTCATGTGAAATTAAAATAAACCCTTTTTTCTTCCTTAGATAATCAGAGACCATCTTTCGTGCATCAGTATCTAGATGATTTGTTGGCTCATCAATTAATAGAAATTGACCCTCATTCAAAAATAGTGCAGCAAGCAACACCTTTGTTTGTTCTCCATTTGATAATGTTTTAAATGGTCGATACATGGCCTCGGCATCAACACTTAAATAGGATATTTCACGCAGAAATTCCCAATCTTCTGCATGAGGACAAATTTCTTCAAGGATTTCATGAGTGAACTTGTTCTTATCCGAAACTGGGTAAGGGAAATAATTAAATTCTACCGAAGAAGTGATCTTCCCACTATACTCATAATTACCTAATAATAAATTAAAGAATGTCGTTTTACCTCGTCCGTTTCTACCAATAAACCCTAGTTTCCAATCCGTATCTATTTGAAAGTTTACACCTTCAAAAATATTATCAAAGCTACCTGGGTATGAAAAAGTTAAGTCTTGAACATTTATCATTGACATAATAATTCCTCCTTTATATATCAAAACTTTTCATATAAAGTCGGAATATCCATCTATTTTTTTAATTCCTCTATATAAGTTTGATGGATATTAACGACTTATATAGAGCATTACATGTGTAACAATATTGTCTGAATCACTCATTTTTATCTCTCCTTTATTTGTTAGGTTACAGATACGGATTAATAAAGTGAAACTGCCCGTTAGTGCGGGATAAGTATCAACTTACCTATAAGAGAATAAAAAAATCCTCCCAATTTGTAATCGGAAGGATTAGTATTTCACTTATACTTTATAAGTTCTTATTAATCATGGGAATCATGACAAATAAAGTATGAACTGATTTATAAAAATGGACAGACTAACCCTATATTTTGTAGTTTGAAGTTATTAATTTCAAATTTTTAAATACAGATTAGTTAATCATTATTCATCCATCAGTCCTTTCATTATTCTATTTTTAGTGTAACATTCTTTTTTATGGAAAGCAATTTCACGAGCGGTGTTTCTAATTAAAACTGGACGTATTCAGCAATTACAATATTTCGATATATCCTTCTGTTCCATGCACGCGAATTCGTTGCCCATCTTTTATCAGTTTGGTAGCATTCTCCACTCCGACAACTGCTGGTAAGCCATATTCACGAGCGATAACTGCTCCATGGGTCATCAGTCCACCAACTTCGGTGACTAGGCCTTTTATGGATACAAACAATGGTGTCCAGCTAGGGTCAGTAAATGAGGTGACTAATATATCTCCATCTTCTAAATCAGCATCTTCTATGTTTAAGATGACACGTGCTCTTCCCTCTATAACTCCGGAAGAAACAGGAAGACCCACAATCGCTTCGGCTGGGAGATTTTCTCGTTTGTACTCCCCTACAGTGATTTCACCATCAGACGTGATAACACGTGGTGGAGTTAGTTTTTCATATAATTTGTACTCGTCTTTTCGTTTGCAGATAATCTGGTAATCTAGTTTATTTATGCGTACGACTTCGTGAAGTTCTTCAAAAGTAAGATAGAATATATCTTCTTTTTCATGAATAACGCCCACTTGTACGAGTTGTTCGGCTTCTTTCAGTAAAGCCTGCTTATAAACAAAGTAGCGATGAATCATGCCATATTTTGGATATTCACGATAACCGATGAAATTCCGGATTAGGTCAATCATTCGTTTTGTTTCTTTAGCTTTTTGTGCACCATCTGGTAATTGCTTCAGTCGATCTAATAACTCTTGTTCTTTTTTCAAAGCAACATGCAGCCCTTGCTCAAATTTCCGATTGCTAGCATTCGGCTCGAAGTTTTTGATGTTACCTAGAATCATGGGGACAAGTGTAGTTGGTTTTTCGCTCCAACGAGTTTTAGTGATATCGATTTCTCCACTACATCGCATTCCGTATTTGCTGAGATAATCATAGATAGCGTTCCGGGTTTCGGATCCACCTTCAAACTTAAGCAGATCATCCAAAAAGTTATCATCTTTTACGTGTTGTAAATAATTAATTACTTCTGGATAAGGACGAATCACATCTGCGACATCCAATAGTGCCAGACCCATTTCCGAAGTAATATTGTTTGGTACAGATTGAGAAAGCGTGTCTGCTACGTTTTTTTCACCTAACCACTTCTCCATTTTTTCATTGATCCATGATGAAGCATTCATAGCAGCCATAAATACACGCGAACTCTGTGGGTTAAATAAAATCCTCTTTAATTCCTGGATATCTTCTAGAATAAAATCAAACAAATCTGATCCTGATTTCGTTTGGATGTTTTGTTTTAACTCTTCTATCGACGATTGACTACTTTTGATCAAATCAGAAACGATCGTCGGATTGTTTTCGATTTGTGCTTGAGAACCCTCAGGCGTCACACCTTTATTGCTTTTACCGGGACTCTGTTCTTCCTTATCATTTGGTAACAATTTAATAAAATCTCGCTCTAATACGGTCATTAGTGCGTCTTTCATAAGTGGATCGTGTTGTCCCATGGTATTTAATAAAGCTTTTCTGCTGTCAGGTGAAGCCAGATGATGTGTGCAATCAACAAACAACCTTCCACCGGCTTTACGCATGGATGCAGGAGTCGTTAAAAGGAAAAAAGACAATCCCAACGGTTTCATGGGATCGGTCATCATTTGTTGATGACCAACAGATAAATAGACGTGATTTTCTTGATCATTTGCTTCAGGGATGGGGTATAAAGTCGTGATGGGACGACTCTGGACAATATAAAATGTGTCGTCTACCAAACACCATTCGATATCTTGCGGGCAACCAAAATAAGCTTCGATCTGTCTTCCGATACGCGCTAGTTGTAATATTTGTTGTTCTGTAAGTGTTTGAGTCATTTGCTGATCAGGATCGATCGGCACGGTCTCTGTTCCTCCTTCTTTTCGTGCATAGATGGCCAATTTTTTGGTTGCTATCATCTTATCGACGATTTTATCTTCCTGTACTTTATAACAATCGGCAGAGACCAATCCAGAGACCAGTGCTTCACCTAGCCCAAAACTGGCATCGATTGATAGTAACTTTCGGTTAGAGGTAATCGGATCAGCGGTAAATAAAATCCCTGAAGCCTGTGGGAAAACCATCCTTTGAACGATAACGGATAAATAAACTTGACTGTGGTCAAATCCATTTTGTATACGGTAGATTACCGCGCGATCCGTGAAAAGAGAAGCCCAACATTTTCTAATATGCTGCAAGATGGCTTCTTTTCCGATGATATTTAAATAGGTGTCTTGTTGACCAGCAAAGGAGGCATGTGGCAAATCTTCAGCGGTCGCACTAGAACGCACTGCATAAGCATGTTCATCGCCAAACTTTGAGAGATAGTCAGCAACTACGCACGCAACATCGGAAGGAATTTCTACTTCCATAATAATTTGTCTAATCTTCTTGCTGATTTCACCAATTTGATCTCGTTCTTCTACTTTTAGCATTGTTAGGCGATCCAACAAAGAACGATACATTTCGTTATGTTCGATGGCTTTTTGATATCCCTCTGTTGTAACACAAAATCCTTCTGGTACTTGTATTCCTTGAATTTTTGATAATTCCCCTAAATTCAACCCTTTTCCGCCAACGAGCAATAGCTGTGTTTTATCTATCTCCTGAAAATCGATAACCAAAGAACTCATCTGCATCGCTCCTAACCATTAATGTGTTATTGATTTTAGCAGTAATAAATGGGAATAAACAGTCTATATTGACCATTTTTTATATGGTATAATTAAAGTAGGAAGAGTACAAAAAAGCGAAACCTTACCATACAGTAGTAAACTGATGCCTCGGTTCATCCACTCGAAAGTAGCTCAAATGCCTTTTAGCCCACTGTTTAAAACAACTTTTTCCTTTTATTCCCCATATAATATCTTATATTAATTTGAGTTATCAAATTCTTAATAAAATCCCCTGCCCATTGGCATAAGTACTCAAAACAATTCACGATTGAATCAAAGCTTCCCATTTTAACAGAACTACAGAAAGGCAAAAAATGTTATACTTATTAAAAATTATCAAAAGTACCAAAAATCCCCTCAACAACATTGTCAGCAGTCACCTGAGTAAGTGGAATTCTCTTGATTGTAATTGATTGAACACCCCAATAATATCGATCACTTGCTTCTTGGTCCTGTGCTTCGATGTGCAAGAACCCTCCATCCTCTTGTATGTCCATGATATCTGGATTACGTAGTGGATAATAGAATCGCCAGTGATTCGATGGGGAACAGCCGATGGACCAATTTTGGATATCATTATATTCGAAATTAAAAGCCGAATACATGGTAAATGCTCCATTTCTTAGAGTGTATAGTCTTCGTCATATAATTCGATTTCCATAACATACTAGGGCCCATCTCGCCATTCATTATCTTATTCTATATCATTCTTATTTTGGAATAAGAGAATAAAACCCTTAATCATCCAGCCTGAAAAGTAATTATTCGATTTATCTCTTAAAAATTTGTCACGACACTTACATAATCACCTTTCTCAGTACGATTATTGAAAGGAAGACCGGATAAAAGAACAATTGTATCTACTGCATTATCGAGACTTAACTGCCCTTACCCACGAACTTACACGTAGAGGTAGGAAAAGTAGTCGCAGAATAAAATAGAAAAAAGAGTAATTAAAATAGTATAGGGGGAAGTATATGTTAAAGAATTGGACTTTGTTCGAGAAATTATGGTTAATCATTTCAACCGCAGTTATCGTTACACTAAGTTTTATTTGGAAGGACACACTAATTGGTTTTATTTCATCTATCACCGGAATTATTTGCGTCGTCTTAGTTGCGAAAGGTAAGATATCGAATTTCTATTTTGGACTTGTGAATGCAATTGCTTATGGATATGTCGCTTACGGTTACGGATTATATGGAGAAGCTATGCTCAATATCCTCTTCTATGCACCTATTCAATTTATTGCATTCTTCGCATGGATTAAGCACAAGAAATCAGTAAATGACGCGGTAAACGGGGAAGAAGTTTATGCGAAACGGTTAAGTAAGAAGCAGTGGATTATCTTAGGAGTAATCATAGCAGTTGGTTGGATTGCTTACGCGGAAATTCTATTCTTCTTTAATGCACAACAAGTACGATTAGATAGCCTTGCAGTTGTTCTTTCTGTAATTGCACAGTTCCTACTTTTATTCCGATACGCTGAACAATGGGTAATGTGGATTGTCGTAGATGTTCTAACGATTTCTCTTTGGATTGTAACGCTTGTTTCAAGCGGAGGAAATGACTGGGCGGTATTAGTGATGTGGATTGCATTCCTAATTAACGCAATTTACGGATATATCAACTGGCTGCGCATTTCTAAGGAGGGAAAATAGTATGAACTACGGAGTAGAAGTTTCAGAATACAAAGGAAAAACAATTGGTGTCTACGGAGGGAAGTTTCTCCCCTTCCATAAGGGACATCTAAGTTGTATCTTAAAAGCACAATCAATGGTAGATATCCTTTTCGTTGTCGTAGGTTATGATGATGATTACGATAAATCATTATGCAAAGGAGCTTCCTTCAAATGGGTATCGAATAAAGTCCGGGAACGTTGGATTTCCCGCGAACTAAAAGATTTCCCTAATATCCGCGTATTTTCTCAATATGAAAGGCGTTCCGACGATTACATGAACGATCCTTCTATTTTAATTTCCTATGCAGAGTTGCTCGAGAAAGTCGGAGGGAGAATTGACATGGTATTTAGTAGTGAATTTACCTACGAAGAATACTTTGCAAAATATCTTCCGGAAAGTAAGCACGTAGTTTTAGATTACGGACGAATAGATGTTTTTGTTTCTGCTACAGATATTAGAACCAATGGGATTTACGAAATGTGGGATTTCCTACCGAAAGCAGTTCGCGAGTATTATACGAAGAGAGTTGCAATTTGTGGAATTGAATCCGCGGGAAAAACGCACCTTATCAAGATGTTAGCGAGAAGGTTTGATACAAATAGTATTGCAGAGTACGGAAGAACGTACTACGACGAGCTGAATAATTTCAGCGGTGTCGATGAAGAAAGCGATTATCCTAAAATTGCCATAGGGCATTGCCATATCATGAATGAAGCGTCGAAGGAATCGAACAAAGTATTATTAGTAGATACGGATTTAGTCTACACGCAATATTTCTACTCAAGAAGTTTCGGTCAACCTTCCGTACTACTTGACCAATTAATTTCCGGAAGAGAGGAGAAAATAGATACTTACATCTATATCGAACCGCACAATTACCATGAACTCGATGGTACACGAAGACCTATAGAAGAGGCGGAGCGAAAAGTAAGGAATACGTTTTTGAAAAGTATTTACGCGGAATACGGAATCGACTTAATCATTGTTGATGAACCTGACCGACTAAAACGTTACGAAAAATGTGTAGAAATTATCAAGAAGGTACTATAATGGCATATATTATATTAGAAGGAGCGCGTGTATCCCCCTGACGAATTGGATGCGAACTCTTACTTTTTCGAACAAACACAAGGACATTCAAATACATAAAAATCGCACTTGCCTCATTATAATAAATAAATTTTTTGAATCGATTTACATCCTGAAAATTTAACGATATTTGAATTTACTGTAAATTTATATCTTTCGCTTTCACATGGTATATTAAAACTCTTAATATATTTTGAAAGTGATTTAGTTTATGAAAAAATTATATATTATTAATTTTATTATTTTAAAATGCTTATTTATTGCAGCTTCAGTCTATGGACTATGGTTATGGTTGCTATTTATCTACGTTAACCTTCCTTCAATTGAATCAAAAAATTCGTATATTATTACGTTTTTCAAGGCTATTATATTATATTCAGTAGTGATAGTAGCTGGAGTAATTCTGCTTTGGGGTATATTTTTACTTTGTCACTCATTTATTAATGGAATCTACATGTTAGTTTGCAAAGTATTTAAAATCAAAACGAACGACTTATTTTCATACAAGCAAACTGATAAAATAGATGCAAATGGAAAAATTTCAAAAACCTCTAAATTTGTTTTATTAACATCTCCTAAGATGAATAGTAAAGAGTTTGAAAAGCTATTTTATAAAATTTTTGGGGTTTGTGAAATATTGACTTTAATCATTTGCTTAACAGTAGCAGATAAAAGTCATTCTTTACTATTTGGTGGTATCTATTTTATAGAAATTAGTGTTTATTTCTCACTTATATTGATACTTATCTCCATTACTATAAAGGATACATTCCAATTTGATGTACCCCAAGTTGTTTCCAATAGCGAAAAACTTGATACTAAACCAGAAGAGCAAGTTGTCGAACAAAAGATTGAAAAAATTATTTTTACAAAGAAAGAATTAAACGAAGAATTTGCTAATATTGATTCTTTAGATGGCTATGCATTTGAAGAATATTTAGCAAATATCTTTAGTAAATTAGGTTTTATCTCATCAGTCACCCAAAAATCTGGGGATTATGGCGCTGACCTAATATTAGAGAAAGACAACATTTCAATAGTAGTTCAAGCGAAACGGTATAAGGGAAATATTGGAAACAGCGCTGTGCAAGAAATCTATGCTGCACAGGCGTATTATAAAGCAAATAAAGCTTGGGTAGTGACTAATAGCTACTTCACCGCAAACGCAATTCAATTAGCAAAGAATACTAACGTAATGTTAATCGATCGTGATGAACTAAAACTACTAGTATATAAAGCGATGACTACATAAAAAGATTATCAAATAAAGGCGATTTGAGAAGACCCAATCTTCTTTAATCGCCTTTTAATATTATTTTTATACTCTTCCTCACCTACTCCATTTGTTTTTTGCGTGAATAATTATTAGAAATTATTAAATGAATTAATTAAAAAGACCGCTGATTTTAGTACATCGAACGGTAAATTAGGTAGTTGGTCCCCTTGTGTTACATATGCACGAATTTGTTCATAAGTAACCTTCAATAGTGGTTTAATGATTATTTGGTTAAAGTAAAATACGACTTAACTAAAATTATGTGAAAATAACACATAATTTTGATTAAGTCGTATCGCTAATTTGCTATTTTGTTAAATTGAAGCTCGTATTATTTTAAACTTTTAGATAAAAAACTTGGCAAACACTATATCTTATTACCAATTTAAAATGCTAAAGCATTTAGTAGACTGTTAGGTTTACTAGATTCTAATATCGCTTGACTTAAAAATAGCTTATAGTTTCTAATACATACTTTCCATTTTGTAATTGGCTAAATTTCAAATAAACGTTGATTCTGTTCATTGGGCTATAGTTTTTTGGTTGGAAAGAAAACTCAAAAGTTGCAAATCCAGTACCAACATAAGAATCTTCATTTTTTATTTGAGATGTTGTGACTTTTTTTACAGCCTTAGAATAGCTTGCAATCTTTGCTTTTGAATTCGCTTTACGAGTACCTTTTACTTTATATTTGTAATTATCCAACGAATAACCATATCCAAGCATATAGTTAGTACTTGTTTTGGCAACTAAGTGTTTTTGCGCATATGCTTTAAAATTATCTGTTTTTCCGTCACCTAAAGAAGTACCGTAAATTTTGATTAGTTTTGCAGCTTCTGGTCTTAATTCGGTCATAACTGTTTTTGTTTTAAATTTCTTAGGTAAAGTGATTACTCCCTTTTTTGAAACTACCGGTGTAGTACTTGCTGTTTTAACCGTTTTACTTGTGGATGTAGCGCTACTTGCCGCTGAAGCACCTACTGTCCCAAATACTAAGCTACATGCAAGTACCATTGACATAACGATACCTTTTTTGAATTTCTTACTTCGTTGTTTCATAAAGTTCTTACCATCCTTTTCGTATTATCTTTTATCCAATTTTTATCATTGATAATTTATTTTACCATAATAAAACCCACTATTTACTTAACATCACTAAAACAGGATAAATTTACTGAATACGGATTATAAGATAGAAACATCTTCCTATCCATTTTTAAATTTTTACTAAATTTTTAGCTTTCACACATTAATTATTGACTATAAAATACCCCTTAATACCTAAGTAGTATTGTAGAAATCACGATAGATCAATAATCAATTGAAGATAAGTAACGCCCCGTTTCATATTCATACTATGACACATCCCCTACTCATTTAATAAATGCATTTTCTTTATCACACAAAATATGGAAATAATAAAAAGGACTGCATTCACAGCCCTTTTCATCATTATCAACCTTTACACGAATTTTCCCTGTAAGGAGTCGTTGCATTAAACCTTTTTTAGTACAAACTATATAAATAGCAAAATTCGCTTATTAATTGATCTTAAATCTATTTTTTCTATAAAACTTTCGCAATTGAAAGATATAAATCCAGTCGTATATGAAAGTAGCAATCGAAAGCATCATAATCAGATTCGTTCTAAAATAAATAAAAAATGCAATAGCAGCAAATAAGCTTCCTAACATTTTAAAAAACGCGATATAGATAGATTGACCGCTTAAGTTACCTCTACTTAATAATAGAGAAATAAATAGACCAGACATCATTAAATTTTGTGAAAAAGCAGCATATTTCCCTTCAACATCATTAAACTCAAATGTCATCGCAATTATGATAAGAAAACTGAGTACGAGAGTTATGAAAAATGACAAGTAAAAATACTCTACAGAAATCCCCTTCTTGATGTCCTTTCGTCCATAAATTAGAAATTGCATCAAAATAATAATATCCAGTAAAAACCAGATAAATGTTATGATTATTTGTGATCCTGAAGGAGGGAAAATGAATGTAAAAATAAATTCCCATGATATATTTGCACAAATGGCTACCATAGGCATTCCATAATTTTTATCTTGAAACCCACGTATAATTATTAGAATATAAGTTAGAATCCAAAATAGCCCAGTACTCAATTGTAAAATAGAAAGTAAGTCCCCCTGAATAAACGAAACCATCCCCCAATTTAAACAATCTTGATAATAAAAATTTATTCATTATCTAGATACTATATGAGTCGAAATCTGGTTTATGTTAGAACACTTATATTAGCATTTGTAATCGATGCTTCAATAATTTTAAACTTAAAAAATCACCAATTGAACGAAGAACCGGCGCCCACTGCTTGATTTACGCTTAAAGTCATATTAAGCACCTACTTATTTTCATTGTATTTTTATAACATTCATTAAATTAAATTTTGGTGATTCCCTCCATATAACTCAACTCAACTGCTTTTCATTAAACTTAACTCGCAACTCATTATTTACATTCAAAAATACGCGAGCTGTTTCATTTAATGATTGAGATATCACAATCTTTCCATTTATATCAAACGAAATTAAATGTTTATCAAACAATTCATCATGATTCGGGCAAAGTAATAATCCATTATTCACATCAAGTCGCTCCACATTTATCGAAGCGCTTCATGTTTTAATATGACTCGTAATTAGAACTCGCGGATCTGTTACACCACATAATGCACATTTACACTAACGATCGATCAGTAACTTTTTAAACTTTCCCTGGCCTATACGTGATTTGAATAAATGTTCTTTTTCAGTTTGTGTTATATGTGCTCACTGCCTTTGACTAAATGCAGCTATCGCTACATTCAGCCAAAGTTATAGTTTTCTTTAGTGTTATGTATAGATTAATATGAAAGTATACATCATTAGGGGTTGCTAAAATATGGAAAACGTTGTTTTTACGATACTCTCAATAATTGGATTAGCTGTTATGTGGTTTACTATATTTGGAAAGAAAAAAGATTTTAATAATCTTTATACAGGTGGTTCTTCAAGTTTAATTGAACTGATATTCGACGTTACCTTTAAGCTTTCTCCAATATTAATAAAAAGAATTCTCACATTTCTTATGGGGTTATTTTGTACGTTATTATTTATAATGTGTTTATATTTTTATAATTTTGGATAGTGATATTTTCGTCTACCAATTACATGCTATAATAAAAACATCAATCCTTTTTAAATTTTATTTATATTGAATTTATATTGAATTTATACAGAGCGTTTAATTACGCCCTAATTAGAAAGGATTTGATTGATGATGAAAAACATTAATGAAACATTCGAAGAAATTGGAAAAGAAATTAACAAATTAGAACCTGAAGCAAGGTGTATTCTTTTGAATAGAATTTCAATTGAATATTTCTGCATTGATAGACGTTCTAAAGCAGAAAAATTAAGAGAAGAACAATATCTAAAAAATAATATGTAATTCTTAGAGGGTAGCTTATTAGCTGCCTTTTTTAGTAGTAGTATAGATATAGCCTTGTCGATTTTTGTCGGATATTACCTTCTAAATATTTATAGTATTTAGAAGGTAATAAATATAAAGTTTTCTTTTTCTAAAATATCATTTACATCATATTCCCCTTTAGATAGGCTTTTATAAAAAGATTGTTTTCAGGAGGGCTTTTTTTGAAAAAGAAAATTGTTTTTTCGATTATTTTCTGTTTGATTCTTACAGTATTTTCTCCGAGTGTGTATTATAAAGAAAAAGAGGATTTTTCGGATAATATAAGCTTTGCAAATTCTGTAGAAAATAATAAAGAATTAGTAATTGGTTATCAAAAAGCTGATGCTTGGATAGCATTAGTAGGTAGATTAATTATACAAGGTGCAACAAAATTAATTAAAGTAGGTAGTAAAACTTTTAAAAAAGTACCAAAAGATAAAGTAGTGAATGCATTAAAACATTATAAAGGTACAACATTTAAAACCGGAACGAAAACTTATAAACTAACTAAGACAGATATGAAACATATGTTAGAAAGACATCACCCTAAATATTGGAATGGTTCTGAAAAAAAGAAACAGACGTATTATGATTCTCGATATTCTATAAAAGATATTGAAAACGTTGCTATCACTGTTGCTAAGAAAAATAAGAAGAAATTATCTGAAATTTCGGCTAATGCTTCTGGACAAGTTAAAGCAAAAGTTGACGGTATTGAATGGGTATTAGGAGTGAAAAACGGACATATTCATCAGCTATATCCTGTGAAAAAATAAAGGAGAATTATTAAATGAAAATCAAAACTTATATATATATTCGAGAAGAAGATAAGTTTATAAATATTAAGAAAAAAGAAGAAATAAAAGAAATTATTGCTATAAAAAAAGATGTTTTTGAAGATGGGTTATTAAATTTAGATGGTGTTATTGTATTTGAAAACGGTGTTCATGGAAAAATTGAAGATTTTGAAGCATATGATGATATTGATTCATTATGGTATTTTTATAAAAATGCATTAGAAAATTTCTTAGAAAATGGAGAAGGTGAAATTTATTTCCCTAATACACCTATCGAAATTAAGTTTGAAAAGAAAAATAAAAGTAATTTACTCTTATCAGTAGATGAACAGCTATTAGTTAGCGAAACTAAAGAATTTATTGAAGCATTCTATGAAAAAGGAAATGAGTTTGCGTATTTTCTAGATTATATTTCAGATTACACTTATAAAAGTGATTTTAGAAGAGATTTAGAAAAGCTAAAAAAATATAGATAGCATTGTAAGAAGAGAACGCTCATTAATTTAAGTGTAAAAAAGGCTAACCATTATTGGAAGCCTTTTTTCTTCGCTTATTGCTGACACTTGCCTATTTAAGTTTTTTATTCCAATTTTTAATTACTACTATTTCTTCTTTTAAATCATCGGAATATTGCCCTTCACTTATATAATCAGTGAATTCAATGAATTTGATTGCAACATCATAAAATTCTTCTAGAAATTCTTTTTGATCACAAATTATAATTTGATTTTCTAAAGATAACATCAAATCTTTTTTTGATTTTTTCAAATTTTATTTCTAAATGTTAACTTGGATAATAAGCTTCCCTATATCCTTCTTTTAAGTAATCTATTAAAGCATTTTTATTAAATACTTAAGGATTCATCTACTATACCTTGTGTTTCTTCAACTTCACCCTGCTCTTTCTTCGGTTTCCAAACAGATAAAATTGCTAAAGCTAAGCTCACAATTGCAATCCACGCTAAGACTATAGTTGATGTATTCCAACTTATTGAATCATCAAAGAAGAATAGTTGGCGTAATCCTTCGATCATAAAGCGCATTGGCATCCAAGGATATATCCAGTCCTTATAGAAGGTTGGCATTACTTCTGGTGTCATTTGTAGTAAAGGAATACCGAAGAATAATAACAATACAAATATCGGAATACCCGCAAATCCAATCCAGCTTAAAACAGCGAATATCATTAATGTGAAGCTACAACTTGCTAAAGTTAAAAATAGCGCTGTATCCATAAAACTTGGAAACTCATAATCTAGTATAGATGATGCCACCCAAGTTAGACCAAATCCAGCTACAACACCAATCAACAAGCTAACCAATAGCTGAAGTAATCGTGCTTTCAATTTTTCTTTTTGATTGTTAAAGTTACGTTTTTGCATTGAAAGATAGATAAAAACTGCTCCTATTAGACTACCAAACCAAAGTGGTTGGAACAGAGATAAAGGTGCATTACTTAATGTACCCGTTGGATGAATCATTGTTGTTGTTTTTGTAATCGGTGTTGTTAAAATTTTAGCCTGTTCTACTGATAATTTTGCATTCTTTGCTTGTAATGCACTTAATATTTCTGCACTCATTTTTCCGTTAATTTTATCAACTATGCCGTTTAAAGCTTGACTTACTACATTTGCTATATTGGCGTTTTTCCCTTGATTCACCAATAGTTTAATTTCTGGGGAAACAGGTGACTTTGTTTGTAAAGACATGTATTTTTCACTAAAATCCGATGGAATGACGATTGCCCCATAATAGCTTTGATCATTCATTCCTTTTTGCATTTCCTCTTGATCTTTTAGGTTCACCCATTTAATCATTGGCTCGTCATTCGTTTTTTTCTTTTCAGATGCTTGCTGAATCCCTTTCAAAATGGTTTCACCCACATTATTCTTTCCTACTCCCTGATCTTCGTTGACAACCGCAATTTTCAAGTTTTTAGGTGTCTGATGAGCAGCGGGGATTTGCGTACAACTAAAGATAAAAATCAGGAGCAACGCAACTATTGGCGCAAGTATTAAAAATTTTTGGTTCTTCATCAAATCTCTCCTTTCCAGATAATGAACATGGTGTTCATTTACAAACACACTGTTTATTATATTCAAGATAGTGTAATATACAATAAACAATAAAAATCACCTTGTTGATTTTTAAACACTTATATAATATATGTTCATTATCTAGTGATTTAGGAGATGTTTTTATGACTCAATCCAAACAAGATCGTCGAATACTAAAAACAAAAAGTGAAATTAAACAAGCATTGACAGAGTTAATGGAAGAGAAGCGTTTTGAAGCGATAACCGTTCGAGATTTAACGGAAAGAGCGAATATTAACCGAGGTACATTTTACTTACACTATCAGGACAAATATGACTTATTGGAACAATGTGAAGACGAAGTCATAAAAAACATTTTGGAGACTGTACGTGACGTACAGGTTTACGATTTAGAAATACTAATCGCAAACGAAAAACCATTTCCGTTTATCGTCAAAATTTTAGAATATATCCAAGAAAATGCTGGCTTTATAAGAGCCATTCTAGGACCAAATGGGGACCCATCATTTCAGGAAAAATTAAAAGAAGTCATGATTCAAAACTTCTTCTTTAAAAAGTTAAATAATCCTTCAACAACTGTACCTATTGAAATTTTGACAACTTATATTTCGTCTGCTCATATAGGAGTAATTCAACAATGGTTAAACACTGGGATGAAACAATCCCCAGAAGAAATGGCCACTATTCTTTTTAGAATCATCTCAAAGGGTCCCATTCAAGTAATCGGTATTGGTAATCATGTACATGAAAAGTAAATGTTTTATTTTTTTATATAGTGGATAATAGGAATTATGTGTGGCTTTCAAATGGCTTGGAATTGAAACAAGTTTCCAGCTTAAATTGTCCTTATGGGTTGTAAAAGGCTATCCTTGTAGGATGCCTTTTTCTTCTCTTACAGTTTTCAAGCTAATTATTTAATTAGTTTTTTTATAACATTTGACAACAAAGGTCATTTTATTTAACATAAACTTAAAATATTTTAATTAAATTTTTTTAAGTTTATTACAGAAAGGAGAAAATAATGAGATGAATGAACTCTTTGAAGATTTGTATATGAAAATTACTATGAATTTTTATAAAAAGACCGCTCACGGCCAAGTTGAGATTGAAAATTTAAGTGCTGTAGAAATGGCATGCCTTGAAGTCGTATTTTTCTTAAAAAAACCTACCTATAGCGAGCTTGCAGAGTTTTTTAATATATCACAACCGAATGCAACTTATAGAATCAACAAATTGATAAAAAAAGGATATCTTACAAAATTCAATGACGAAAAAGATAAACGTGTATATTACCTCCAAGTAACAGATAAATTTATGGAGTATTACTCTCTTAATGATAATTATATTAATAATATAATTACAAATTTGAAAAAAAGATGTACCGCAGAGGAAATAGAACAATTTGAAAGAATGTTAAAAATACTAATAAAAGAAGCTATGGAATAATTACAAATTGAATTAAAATTTGCAGAATAGGATGAGCAAAACAGTTAAAACGTTTATTTTTACAAAACACAAATTAATTCAAATTAATTTGGAACCCATTCTATGTAAAAAATCAGAAGCCTCTTAGACAGTATTTTGAAGAGGTATTTCACATTAATGCTTCTTATAGAAAGAGATGTTGATATATGAAGAAAACAATAAAAGAACAAAAGTCGATATTAATTATTCTTCTAAGCAATATATTCATTGCATTTCTCGGAGTTGGTCTCATCATTCCAGTTATGCCATCATTTATGAATATCATGCATTTATCAGGAAAAACGATGGGTTATCTTATGGCCACATTTGCGGTGGCACAACTACTTATGTCACCACTCGCTGGTCGTTGGGTTGACCGTTATGGCAGGAAGAACATCATCATAATCGGTTTATTCCTTTTTGGTATTTCAGAACTTATCTTTGGTTTAGGCACGCAAGTATGGGTGCTTTATCTATCAAGAATGTTAGGGGGAATTAGTGCCGCCTTTATTATACCAGGTGTTACTGCATATGTTGCAGATATTACATCCGTTCAGGAACGACCAAAAGCGATGGGCTATATTTCTGCCGCTATTAGTACTGGCTTTATTATAGGACCTGGCTTGGGTGGCTTTATTGCAGAATACGGTATTCGCGTACCCTTCTTCTTTGCGGCAGCCATTGCCTTTTTAGCATGCATTTCATCATTATTTATTTTAAAAGAGCCGCTAACAAAGGAACAGCTTGCAGAAATTTCTGCTAAAACAAAGCAAATAAACTTTATAAACGATATAAAAAAATCACTTAATCCACTTTATTTCATTCCATTTATCATTGTATTTGTACTCGCCTTCGGTTTATCTGCATATGAAACTGTTTTTAGCCTATTTTCTGATCATAAATTCGGCTTCACGCCGAAGGACATCGCAGCCATTATTACAATAAGCTCAATCTTCGGTGTTATTGTGCAAATATTTATGTTTGGAAAAATGGTAGATAAACTCGGTGAAAAGAAATTGATCCAGATATGTTTAATTACAGGTGCAATATTGGCGGTTACGTCAACCGTAATCTCTGGCTTTTGGGTAGTGTTGGTTGTAACTTCCTTTATCTTCCTCGCATTTGACTTGCTACGTCCGGCATTAACGACATTTTTATCAAAAACTGCCGGTAAAGAACAAGGATTTATTGCCGGAATGAACTCAACCTATACGAGCTTAGGTAATATCATCGGGCCTACAATAGGCGGAATACTATTTGACGTAAACATCCACTATCCTTACCTTTTCGCAGCTGTTATTATGGTCATTGGCCTCGGTATTACATTTGTTTGGAAAGAAAAACGATTGACAGAAAACTTAGTGGAATAATTAGAAAAATTCGGGAAGAAAAGGTCTAGGGTTATTAAAATAAGAACAAACATAAAACAGAGTTAATAAAAAACATCCTAATTTATTTAGGAGTGTTTTTTATTAAAATCTTGAAAACTATCAAAAATATTACTGATCCTACAAAAGAATCAATAATAGCAGTAACCAATTCTCTCTTTAAAACAAAATAAAATCCTAAAAATGAAATAACTAGATATATTATTATTACTTTTAACAAAAAATTCATGTGGATTCTTCTCCTTATAAGTTTTTAAAAATTCAACAACCTTGCACCTCTCACTTCAGGTGACTGCCCCCAAAACAAATAATAAAGGTGCCAGGTACTCAAACAGATAAATGTCGTAATTTCTGTGAGTGCCTGGCAACATAATCTAACGTATCAATTTGAAGGAGGCGTTTTTCTTATGCTAACTAACAAAATTCTTCCGACTGTATACTTTTCCAGTCTTCTTTCTTTAAAACATAGTGGTTGAACTGTTCTCCATCTATTTCTGCATTCCCTTTCAGATGAAATCCGCATTTTTGAATAACTTTATTAGAGCTACCATTATGTAGGAGAACAACCGCATTAATGAGTTTCACATTTGTATGCTGAAATAAATATTGGATTAATCCTTTTACAGCTTTTGTTGTATAGCCCTTGTTTCGGTAATGCTTTGAAATTGCATATGCAACTTCTCGGTTTGATCCACTTAATTCTTTCTTTATCCCTGAAGTACAAAAACCAATAAATTCACTTGTTTCTTTTAAGATTATCCCAAGTCTTATAATTTCCTGATTGAGATTCGGAACAGCAGCTAAAAACGCTTTATTATCAGGAATATCTTCGTTTATAGTCCAATCTAAGCGCTGTTCTCTAGTGGATTTCCAATCTGGTAAAAACTCAGCGACTTCATGTTGAGATGTAATTTCAACGATTGCATCCACATCCTCTTCACAAAATTCCCTTAAGTAAAATTCACCACAATCAATTGTGAATAGTTTATTTTCTTTCAACTGCAGACAACTCCTCTATTTCTTACCCTTTCGGCATCTTGCTCATATCCATATACAATACATTCCAGCGGTGACCATCCAAATCAGCAAAGCCGCATCCGTACATCCAACCTTGGTTCTCTGAGGGATCACCAAAAATTGTTCCTCCAGCCTGCACTGCCCTCTTTGCTATTTCATCTACTTCTTCTTTACTCTCTGCATCAATGGAAAATAATACTTCAGTAGCTTGTTTTGTATCGACTATTTCTTGTTTGGTAAAATTTTCGAAAGTGGAAACAGGAAAAAGCATTACGGTAGCATTATTATCTCCGATGACTAATTGCACTTGATCGCTATTGCCAAGTGGTGTATTGGTCGAAAATCCAAGTTTGCTGTAAAACTCTTTTGATTTATTTGTATCTTTAACTGGCAAGTTGATCCAAAATTGTTTTGTCATAGTTATTTCTCCTTTTTAAATTAATTCTACTCTCCCATACATTCTTCAGTAAGGTATAAAACACCTTCTTCCACTAACCTGCCCTCTGGTTCTTTTTCTTTTGAGTATCTATACACCATTAAATTGAATGTTTAATGATAAAGATAACATACTCTTGTCCCCATTAGTAAAAGCATCTCCAAGAAATAGTTAGGTAACTCAAACCAAATTCCTTTAAAGATGCTTTTTTATTTTGTCTAACCCACTGGGGTCAGTTCAAACCAATTCCATTGCATTTTTGTATGCTAATTTAACGATGATATTCTTACTTATTGTTTTGCTAAATCGGTCACGAATTCAGATTATATACTTCAAAACCGAACCTATCCGTTAACCTTAGAGGACGCCTTTTCTTCGCTTATCGTTGATACTTACCAAAACTAATTAAAATTTCAATCAATATATTTTTTTAATTTCTTTATACTTTTTTTAAAATTATCATCATATTTACCATCTGTAATAAAAATTCTTAATTCAATAAATTTATTACTTGCTTTATAAAATTCTTTTAAAAAAATATCTATGTCACACACCAGTATTTGATCTTCTAAAGATAATATTAATTCCTTTTTTGATTTCTTTTCTAATGTAATTTCTAATGGCAAATCGGGATAATAAACCTGTCCGTATCCTTCATCTAAAAAATCAAAAAGAACATTCGTATAATAATGCCAAAGCGTATTAATACTGTCTAAATTATCGAAGTCTGCTATACTTTCATTTTTATGTTTAAACGTAATCGTTCCATCTAATATCAATAAATCTTCTACAATTAAATCCTCTTTACTATCTGTAAAACGCTTTATTTCATCTTGTCCATCCAAAGGAACACAAATATCCTTATCTTCCAATAAAATATAGGTTTCTATTTTCATTTATTAAAAAACTCCTTATAGATTTAGTTCATATTATATCTATTTTGGAAAAATAAAGAATAGAATTTCAATAAAAAAGTAAATTTTTACCACATAATTTTCTTATAAAACTTAGTTGGTTGAAGATAAAGTTAAGATTTATAGAAAAGAAAAAGTACCTTAAGTGTAACAAATATTCTTATTTATTTTTATGCAATCTGATTAGTATAATGTAAATATAAATAAAGGAGGGGGCAATGGTGTTAACAGGAATCTATTGGTTATTGGCTGTTGTGATTATTATTGCATTGATTTTTACGCTGACAAATGGATTGCATGATGCGAGTTCAGTTGTTGCTACGATGATTGCTTGCAAAGCTGCTAGTCCTGTTCAAGCGGTGCTGATTGTTGCGATTTTCGGATCACTAGGTGTTATTTTTAGTGGAAATCAAGTTGCTGATACTGTGTCAGCAATCGTTAAACTCTCTCCAGGGATTCATCTTATACATATATTAATCGCGTCTATTTTCGGTGCGGTAGTTTGGAATCTCATTACTTGGAAAATCGGCATTCCTTCCAGTTCAACTCATGCTCTTATCGGAGGTCTTGTTGGAGCTGCTTGGATTGCAAATGGACCTAGTAGCATTTTATGGGGAGTTTCGGAGCTCTTTTCAGGCAATCACCAGTTGGTAGGGATTATGAAGGTTATCGTTTCACTGATTCTTTCCCCTGTCCTGGGTTTCGTCATTGCATATGTAATTCAAAAAATATCTGCTCTGTTGTTAAGAAATGCTAAGTTCAGCATTAATGGTACGATCAATAAGCTGCAGTGGATTGTGGCAGCTGCTCTGGCATTTAGCCACGGATCAAATGATTCTCAGAAAATAACCGGGTTGATTTCACTGGCACTTATATCTGCCGGAATCGTGAATTCTCATGGTGTTCCACTTCTCATTAAATTAGCAGTAGGCTTGGTCATGTTCATAGGTACTGCTTTAGGTGGATGGAAAATCATGAAGACGATTGGAAACAAAATATATGATCTCAGACCAATTCATAGCTTAAATTCAATGCTCTCTTCAGGAACTTCTATCCTACTCGCTACTTTTACTGGTGCACCCGTTTCCACAACACATGTGGTTGTCGGTGGTATTATGGGGGTTGGTTCAGCAGACGAATATCGTATGGTAAACTGGAACATTGGTAAAGAAATAGTTACAGCATGGTTTATCACCATCCCGTGTTCTGCCATAGCTGCTGCTATTGTCTACTTTTTAATGAATGGGAGGATTTTTTAATGAGTGATAATAATTTTTTGGATAAAATATTCCCAAAAAAGTATGATTTCTATTCCATGCTTTTGAATCAAAGCAAAACAAATTATCAAATCATTGATTCATTGAACGGATGGATTAAGGACAAAGGTGAATCCGATTCTCTTGATTTATTCAATAAGAAAAAGGAAGCGGATACTATACGTTTTCAGCTTGAGCATGACCTTGTAGAAGCATTTGCAACTCCCTTTGATAGACAGGATCTTTATTCTATTTCTGTGTCGATGAACAAAATTAGTGACTGCTCCATATCTATTTTTAAGACAATTAAGGCTTTAAACATCGATGCGGACTCTACAATCATAGGAATTACTAGTTTATTAAGTCAGGGAGCCTTAGAACTCAGTGACGCAATATTAATTTTGGAGAAAAAACCTGATGAATGCCAAAGCAGAATTGCAGAAATCAGAATTGCTCAACAATCGATGGAAGATATCTATATTTCAGGACTGGCAGAGCTCTTTACAAACAATGATTCTATTACCATCTTAAAATATAAAGAAGTATATGATGTTCTAAAAGAAGCAGCTATTTTATTGGGGGATACGGTGGATATTTACCATAGGATCTGCGTTAGGATGATATAAAAAGCTATTGAAAATTCTTCAAATGAAAGTTAAGTAAAAAACAGGTATACCAAATTAAAGAAGATGCTGTTCTGTATTTTGCAGGCAGCATCTTTTTTGAATTTTATCGGCTACGATAATGACTATTTCTCGATTCACATCTTCTATTACCTCGCAGTTTCTCTAATCGATTTCGAGGACTTAAAATGCTAATAGGGCGAATACAATTCCAAAAAGAGCGAATAAAGTACTAGAGAAAGCGAATAAATCTGTTGGAAGAGCGAATAGCCCCCTTAAGAGAGCGAATAAACTCTCACATGCCTTCCAGCTGTTATTTTGAAAAAGATTTGAAAAACTTATTCCAAACCATCATTCCTTCATATCCTCAAATCGAATTGAACGTGTATGGACTGTATGGTGCCAAGCTTTATTCTTACTTGTGAATAAGCCTATTAAAGTAATCGGGAACCACGTGAATTGGAACACTGGAAATAGTATGAGCCCCCAATAAGCTTTCAAAGGTCGTTTCTCTAACATCATGACTAATGGGAATTGCAAAAATAAGGCGATGTTTAACACAATCCAAGCCCAGTCGGGAACTATTTTTAAAAAGGGAAAGTGAGTATATAAAGGAGTTCCTAATTGCAAATAGGTCATGACCCACACAGCTGCAACGAACAAGAACCGGATAGGCTGGAATAAGTACAAAGCCGCATCAAATTCAGAAAAATTTCGTGTTCTAACGGCATGGCTTAGAAGTGGCTTCATATATCTCATTGCACATTCAGTATGTCCTCTTATCCAACGTATTCTCTGCTTAAAAGAGCTCCTAAGTGTGATGGGTTTTTCATCATAAATAATCGCATCATTAGCCCATGTGGGATAGATTCCTTTGAGAACGCAACGCGCCGTAAATTCTACATCCTCCGTAAGCGATGTTGCATTCCACCCCATCTCCTTGAGTAAATCAGAATCGAAGACCATTCCTGTTCCAGCCAAGGTGTTCGGCATCCCCCAATTTTGCCTAGCCTGTTGCCACATCTTATTCATGAACCAATAACTGATCGCATACGAAAGTGTAACCCATGAATCATATGGGTTTTTCGTTTCTACGTAGCCTTGTATCACTCTATAGCCATTTAGTAACTTGTTATTCATTTCATGTAAAAAGTTTCCGCTAACTAAATTGTCAGCATCAAATATGACAACAGCATCGAACTGTCGCTCCCTTTTCCATAGCTGATTTAGCATCCATTCAACTGCGAATCCTTTTCCCTTTTGAACATCATCAAACCTCTCCATTGCATGAACTCCATGCTCAATCGAAATCTGTGCGGTGCGGTCTGTACAGTTATCACAGATGACGAAGACCTCATACAATTCTTTGGGGTAGTCCAAGTTGTTGAGGTTATCTAGGAGTGGGGCAATCACCTTCTCCTCATTATGTGCCGCAACAAGTATGGCAAATGACTTTTCTGGTGAATGCTTCTCTTCTGTATCCTCTTTCCCCTTTCTATAACCAGCTAAACTGATTATAAATTGAAAAATAGTAATGGAAAAAATAATTACTTGCAATATGTCAGCAATTATTATGAAAAATAGATGCATAAGTTCTTCCTTTCGACATTAAGGATTCACATTACGAAAAGACAGAGCGATATCTAATATATTCTCCGAATTATCGTAGGATCCAATATCTGTTTTTCCATTGCCATCAAAGTCGGCAACAAATCCGATTCTCCCTTTTCCATGAGCCCATGGACCAAAGTCATTATCTAGCCGAACAAACCGACTATTCCCTTTGTTCTCGTATATTTGCCATACACCAGTATCAGAAGAATAAATAATTAAATCGCTTTTCCCATCTCCATTTGGATCGCCCACAAGTAATTGATCACTTCGATGTAACTTAATCCCTTCAATTACTTTAGGCTTAGTGTATTGATCATTCCCTTCATAATAGAGAATGGATACATGAGGGTCTTTTCGTGATACACAAAGGATGTCGTTTTGAGTAGAGCTTTCAAATCGTCCTATGTATAAATTCGAATCTTTAGGAAAAGGATACTTTACCGTACTTATGACAAGCTTATTATTCACATAATGAATGAATATTATTTGCCCTTTTTGTTTAGCAATTAACCCACTACCTTTTTCTGATTGGAATCCCTCCATGAATTGAAGTCCAGAAGGCAGTTTACCAAGCAAAGCAGGAGTTAGAAACTGACCTTTCCCTGCCCAAGAAATCCGAAGCTCTCCTGTTTTTTTGTTATAGACAATTAAATCCTGCTTACCATCACTGTTCCAATCTGAAAGGAAAAATTCTTCTTCAGTTGTAAAGGTATAATTCAGCCATATTTGAGATGCAGGCTGCGGACGATTGCGCGGCAATGTATATGTTTGAGGTATAACCAACACACGATGCTTTTCGACTACAATTACATCCGCATGTCCTTGTCCAATTACATCTCCGAATAATACTTGCTGGGTTTTCGTTTTAAGTGGTAACGTCACACGATGAGCAGGGGTAAACGGAACAATATCATGGAGTGACATCCAGCGGTAACCCTCTTTTTCAAAACCATCCAACAGCCTATGAAGATACGAAATTTCGCCATCTTCCTTATATTTAAAAACAGGTAACCCTTCCCTTATCAACTGCTTTCCATCTGCTCCTAACTGTTCCTCCAAATAAGGAAATTCCATAAATGGATGAAAGTATAAGGAAGCTAGACCATCGTCTTTGGCAGCTTTTGATAAGATCCGGTCCACTGATTTTCTGTCCGCAACATAACTGTAAGTTGTGGGCACATAAATGGACCCTAGACTCCTCTGGCCCCAAAAATTAGTACTATCGTAAACGTTTATATCTTTAAGTGAACGAAGAGAAAAAAAATCAGGCTGATACAGGATACCAATGAAAGAACGGAACAACTTCTCCTGAACCCTTTTGTCATGATAATGTGGTGTTTCCCAAAACTCAGGATGTAAGCCAGCTTTATCAAACGCTGCAATACTTTGAGTAATTCGTTCAGCTGCATATGAACTTTCCTTCGTTTCAGGTACCCCTTTCACATTAAACTCATTGCCAATTCCAGAATTCTGATTATCATTAGGCTTGTCGGAATCTCCAAATTGATGGCTATATCCATGCATTCCTAGAATAGCCCCTCGTTTCTCACCTTCTTGAAGAAGGCTGATAAAATGACTTACCACGAGATCTGGATTAGGGTCATCTATTCCTCTTTCCTTCCATGTTCCATCCATTTCAACACTTATCCATCTTGGAATAACGGCCATATGATAAGGTATATTCTGCGTCTGGATGTATTCCATAACGGCTCGTAATTTTCCTAAACCTTCCAGACTACCATAGACACCACCTGGCCCAACGTCTTCCAATCGAATCATTGCATGTTTCTTTTTTGTGTTTGGATAGATATTCTCTCCTGTAAAAGTAATTTGGTAAAGTAGGACGGATACTGCGACAATTACAGTAATCATAAAAATACCTACCCATCTCCAAATCTTTCTCTTCAAGCCTTATTCTCCTCCAGCTTCGTAATTTCTAATATTCTTTCATTAGTTACTATGCCCTCATTTGAATAAATTAATCCTTCTAGTTTGCAATACTCCTAATACAAAATCGTAAAAAGATTAAAATAAAAATACGACTTAACGAAAACTATGTGAATGAACACATTTTTCGATTAAGTCGTATTGAAAATTTCTTATTTTATTTAAGATAAGGTTTGGTTTTATTCAGCTTTTATATAAAATATAGTTGAAATTCTTCTATTAAATCTTTGTAAGCACAATCCCACCGATTGCTGTTAAAACACCGATGATTTGATAAGCTTTCATTTTTTCTTTATAGAGCAAGACACTGCCAAGTACAACGACTAAGCAACTCAAGCTTACGATTGGGAATACAATACTTGCGATCCCTGTGTCTAGTGAGAAAAAGTAGCTACTATAACCTACGACACTAAAACAGCCAATAATTGAACCAAATTTCACTTCAGAACGAAGCCATTTTTCTTTCGTAATCAGGCTTTGGATGATTAAGTATACAGCGCCACCACCGTACATACATACTAGCGTATTAATCGAATCGATTTGTAAATGTGAAGAGGTTTTCATCAATACACCAAGAACACCAAAACATAGAATTGAAAGTAAAATTCTGTACATCCATGGCTTGTATTTAATTTCGCCAGCGCTGCCTGGTGCATATTGAATGACCGCCGCAGACGCAAGCATGACGATTATTCCAATCCACTGAATGAGTGTAATATGTTCATGGAAAATAAGTGCTGCACTTAAAATTGGAATTACCGTATAGGTGCTAATAATAGGAGATGTCAGACTCGCAGGTCCCTTTTCAAACGCCTTCGACATTTGAATATTACCATTTGCATTTAATATGCCAATCATTGCACCGAGTACAATAGTTAAAGTATTAAATGGTGCAAATCCTTTGATTGCTCCATATCCACACATTAACAAAAATGCGATAAGATAAAAGAAAAACTGCATATGTACCTTTGACATTCCTTTTCCAGAAGTCGCCTTAAAAATGAGATTATTGATACCAAAACAAAACATCGTCAAAACTGCTGCTACAATCCACATAAATATCCTTCTCTCTCTTTGATACTGCTACTGCTTATTTTAGTATGAAAATTGCGGATATTGAACAATTTTGATGATTTTCATCATATCTTGTATGAAATTGGTAGGTGACACGCATAAAATAGAAAATCTGATTCATTTACGTACAAAAGAATCAGAACATGATTAAATACTTAAAAGATAGGTTGAACACAAGAAAAATTATTTTATTGCGTAAAATATGCCATTAGGAGTAAATCATAATATGTGTCATTTTCATTTTTTATAGCTTTTAATTTTTTGCCCTCGACAATAAATCCAAAATTTTCATACATATGAATTGCACTTTTATTGATGGAAACTACTTCAAGACAAACTTTTTCAATCGATGCCTCTTGTTCTGCCCAATTCAGAAGTTCTGTTAATAGCGCACTGCCAATCCCCTGGTTTCGAAATTGTTTTGAAACACTCATTCCAAAAGAGCCCTGGTGTTTAATCCGATTTCTATGTCCATTATGGAAATCTAAGAAACCAATAACTTCCCCTTGAAATTCTGCTATTATCGCTAATTTCCCATTATCTTCAAACACTTGTTGTAAGAATTTTTCTTCCTGCTCAATTGAGATTTTGAATTCTTCCCTGGTAGTCACTAGATAGGGAGCTTCACTAATAATATCTTTATTAAAGTTCAATACTCTCTCCGCATACTCTGGTAATGCAGTCGTTAACGTAATTTTTTCCCCATTCTTCATTGTGTATTGTTTTATTTTGATTTGTCCCATGTAATCCACCTCCTCATTTTCATTCTTTAAAGTATTTACTTATTCTGTATGTTCCTACTGCAAGAAGAATACTAAATTATTTATTTTGACATTCGCAAACTGTAATTGCTATTTCAAATACAAATGAAGTGAATAAAGACTCTTTCATATGCTGTTCAATGCTTTCATTACTACGACTATCGACAACCAAGCATGGTAATTATCAAGATATTTTGTAGCCAGACCTTTTAAGCTGTCTATCTATTGTTTTAAACGAGGGTAGGATCTAAATTATATAATTCTTGGAATTCACTGGCTTTCTTGCCTTATAATAGTCATAGAGATTCTTTACAACAAAGGAAGTGTGAAATAATGGATGATGTAATTGGCTATTTAGTGGTCATATTTGTCATAATCGGGTTTACATTTGGATTAGTTAAACAACTTCAACATACTGTGACAATCCAAAAAACAGTTGGATTTAAATTTAATAGATTACTAGTTGGTAATTATCTAAAAAATGCGGCACTATTTGGTTTTATCATTTCTTTTCTATTAAACATTTTAGTAGGACTACAAATAATACACTCAAATAGTATCACAAGTAATACAACTGGTTCTGCATGTACTCTATTTCTATTTGGGTTTTTTATAGCTGAATATTTGGTTATTCCTAAGAATAGACTTAAAAAAAGTATTTAGGTGTTTTTTACACATTCGTATCTAAAAGATAAAAGTATTTTGAAGAATAATAAACAAGCATTCAAATTTAATTTGAATGCTTGTTTAATTTCTCTATTTCAAAAAGGTTTTAAAATGTTGATACGTTTTTTGGGGTACATATTTCTTTTGTTTGGTTGTAAGTTTTTTGTAAGCTGTATTGGTTTTTTTAATCAGTGCTTTCGATGATCTACGATTGATTTTTTCCATTGCATTTGTCACGTCATTCGCGGCTCTCATGTCGATCATTTTTTCGTGATCTGTTAATACAGCTTTATAGATAAGGAACTTTTTTTGGGCTTTCGTTAGTTTATCATATTGAGATCGTACCTTTTTTACATTTGATTTATAGTTTGCTGATGTGCAAAATCTAATGTTTAAAATGGCTTTATCGACCTTAGCTGCTTCTTTTTGATCTTTTACAATTTGCTCATTTGTTAGAAGTTTTTTGTAACTGTTTTTAACAACTGCCTTTTGTTCTGAAGTTAATGCGTTATAATACTGACGGGCTTCCTTCACACGTTCTTGATAATCACCATCTTCTATAAACATATACAATTCATCTGCAACTGATTCAAATTGGTGAATAGGTTTATCAAATTCAACTTGCACTTCTGCCTTCTCAAGTTTTGTTACAAAGTCAGGATTGAACATCTCTTTTTGTTTATATGTGAGAATGTTGTATTGTTGCCGAGCTTTTGTGACAAGCGACTCATCTGCTCCCGCTTCTGTAATCAGATTTTCAACACGTTTAACAGCGTTTTGATTAACCATAACCTCCAATTCTTTTGCTTGCTCGTAGCTCGCTTCAGCTAATTCCCGTGCAGCCAAACTAAGAACTGCAAAATTGCTATAGGCAGTATTCAATTGACCTAATGCTCGTTTTGAATTGATATCAATACTGTCCACGTAAGCTTTAAAAGTATTCGCCTCTTGCTGAACTTGAACTCTCTTTTCACATTGTTTCAGCATGAAAGAGGCACCATTATTTTTGGCTATCAACATCTGACTTGGAGTTAAATTAGTATACATTTCGCGTGCAATACTTACTTTTTCTTCATCAATGATATCTGTTACTTCATACTTAAACTGATAGAGTTTTGCAACATAATCCACTACTCCTTGTGCTATCTTTTCATCTGCTAATTTTTGTTGATATGCAATAGCGTTTTCTTCAGGTGTTGCCGCCTTCACACCTTGCTGATTGATAAACATGAGTAAACTCATACCAATCATTGCTGTTGAAAGCTGGGACCATTTTTTTCTCATATGTAAGTTCCTCCAAAAATTACTATATATAAAAATATTTTATCATTATTTTAATAAAATTTTATAAATATAGATCAAAAAAGTAAAATCATTCACAATATAGTGATTCTTAATTCCTTATTCCCATTGAACTATCTCGGTCATTTGGTATCTTACTGTGATTTTACTTTATAATCTCTAATGACTGTTATATATGAATAATGTAAGATATATCTTATATAAATTAATAATATTGAGGAGCAATCCATTATGAAAAAATCCGTACACGTCGTTGGTGCAATTATTGAAAATGAAAAAAATGAGATTTTTTGTGCATTACGAAGCCCTAATATGACACTTGCAAATTACTGGGAATTTCCTGGAGGTAAAATCGAAGCTGGAGAAACACCGCAACAGGCTTTAAAACGTGAAATTTCAGAAGAATTCAGCTGTGAAATTGAAGTTGGACAAAAAGTAGAAGATACTACATATGAATATGAAAAAGTCATTGTCCGTTTAGAAACATATATGTCTAAAATTGTACAAGGTGTTCCTACCATTAGTGAACATGCTGATGCACAGTGGGTACATCGTCAAAATCTTTCACAAATGGGTTTTGCACCCGCTGATATTCCGGCAGTAAATAAGTTAGCAATCCAAATATAATAATGATTGGCGTGAACTGAATGGAACAATTGATAAGTAAAATTGAAAATTCATTACATAAGGGCTTTATCAATCAAAACAAACCAGTGTCGGCTCAATTCAAACCGAAACTACTTACGAATAAAGCACATGAAAATGTTCTATCAACATTGTTACAAGAGCTTAAAACGTGTAAAACCTTTACCTTTTCAGTTGCCTTTATCACTGAAGGTGGATTGGCTACATTAAAAACGATG
Organism: Rummeliibacillus pycnus; assembly: GCF_050459865.1. Taxonomy (GTDB): domain Bacteria; phylum Bacillota; class Bacilli; order Bacillales_A; family Planococcaceae; genus Rummeliibacillus; species Rummeliibacillus pycnus_B. The sequence goes on along the minus strand of NZ_JBCMNM010000042.1, from coordinate 39,523 downwards.
CTCTATGATCTAAATAAAAAAGGAATAAAGGGGCGAATTTTAACCTCAACATTCCTAAACTTCAATCAACCTAAAATGTTTAAAGAACTATTAAAACTTGAAAATGTTGAAGTCCGTTTAACCGGAGTAAAAGGCTTCCATTCAAAAGGCTATATTTTCGAACATGAAGATTATTATTCATTAATCGTAGGAAGTTCAAATTTAACCGACAGCGCCTTAAAAGCAAATTTTGAATGGAATGTGTTTTTAACTTCTCTTGAAGAAGGCGAAGTTATCCAACATTTTAAAAACCAATTTGAGGATGCGTGGAAAGAAGGTATTCTATTAACTGACGAATGGATTGCTAATTATAAACAAAATTATGTAGCAGTTCCTTTTATTAAAAATCAAGCAAATATAATTGAAGCGAAAACTGAATATCTAACTAATGCATTAGCTGAAAGTCTATCTATTAAACCAAATAAAATGCAGTCTGAAGCACTTGAACAACTTAAAGAATTACGAGCAACTGATGCCACAAAAGGGCTAATTATTTCTGCAACAGGTACTGGTAAAACATTTTTATCAGCGTTCGATGTTCGTAATTTTCAGCCAAAAAAAATGCTCTTCATCGTTCACCGAGAACAAATCTTGAAAAAAGCGATGGCTGATTATCGTAAAATATTGGGCGGTCATGAAGACGACTTTGGTATTTTATCCGGTAACTCTAAAGATATAAATGCCCGTTATTTATTTGCTACGATTCAAACGATTTCATCTGAGCATTATCTACAACAATTTGAAAAAGACGAGTTTGATTATATCTTAATTGATGAGGTTCATCGTGCAGGTGCAAAATCTTATCAAACGATCTTTAATTATTTTGATCCTAAATTTTTACTTGGTATGACAGCTACTCCCGAGAGGACAGATAACTTTAATATATTTGAGTTATTTGATTACAATGTTGCTTATGAAATCCGTCTACAAGCTGCTCTTGAAGAAGACATGCTATGCCCTTTCCATTATTTTGGCGTAACAGATTATGAAAAAGATGGAATCATAATTGATGAAGTTACCGAACTACAAAATCTCGTTTCACATGAGCGTGTGCAACATATAATTGAAAAGATAAACTACTATGGTTATTCTGGCGAAAAAGTTCGAGGTCTAATGTTTTGTAGTTCCAAAGAAGAAGCTTATCAACTATCTGCTGCTCTAAATACTCGTGGTTTAAAAACATGTGCTTTAACCGGTGAACATTCTCAAATTGAACGTGAAGAAGCCATTGCTAAATTGAATTCAGGTAAGCTTGAATACATAATAACTGTTGATATCTTTAATGAAGGTATCGATATTCCATTCTTAAATCAAATCGTTATGCTACGCCAAACACAATCGAGTATTATTTTCATTCAACAATTAGGGCGTGGTTTAAGAAAACATGATTCAAAAGACTATGTAACAATTATCGATTTTATCGGAAACTATAAAAATAACTTTTTGATTCCAATTGCCCTTTCTGGTGATCAATCTATGAACAAAGATAATATTCGTCGGAAAACTGTTAATACAGATTATATTCAAGGTGTTTCAACTATTAACTTTGAAGAAGTCGCTAAAAAACGGATTTTTGATGCAATTGATAATACAAAATTAAAGTTGTCCTCAATGTTAGTGTTAAAAGAAACTTATTTTTCTTTAAAAAATCGTCTAGGTCATATCCCATCTTTACTTGATTTTATAAAAAATAATTCATTGGATCCTGAAGTCATCTTTGAAAACAACCCTAACTATCCAAAATTTCTTAGCAGACTTAAAGAACCGGTCGATGAATTCTCTGAATATGAACTTGCAGTATTAACAATGTTTTCTCTTGAAATTCTTAATGGAAAAAGAATTCATGAAGCTGTTTTATTAGATCAATTATTGAAGCATGATAAAATTTTAAAAAAAGATTATATTAAATTGCTACAACAATTAGGAACATATACAGATAAATCAACAATTGAATCTATTGAAAACTACTTATCCTTAAATTTCTTTGTTACTGTTGCCCGTGAAAAATATGGGAATAAGCCAGTCATAATACTGGATAATGACTACTACAAATTTAATGATAATATAGCTCATAGCTTAATAAACGAGAATTATAAGGAATTAATTATAGATATAATCGCATGTGCGTTCGAAAAAAATAAACAATACGATCTGAATCAATCATTTACCATGTATAAAAAATATTCTCGAAAAGATGTGTGTCGCCTACTAAATTGGGATAACAATGAAGAAGGGACACTTAATGGTGGACACGTTAAATCAAACACTTGCCCAATTTTTGTGAATTACCATAAGGTAGAAGATGATGCTACAGTACAATACATGGATGAATTTTTATCAAACGAAATTTTCACATGGTGTTCAACTAAAAACAGAAAAATTACTGCCAAAGATATTTACCCAATCGTCAAATCTTTTTCAGAAAATACTACAGTCCATTTATTTGTAAAAAAACATAATGGAGAAGGTAAGGATTTTTATTACTTAGGAAAAGTAACGGTTGATGAATCAAGTGCCAAAAATGATCAGTTAGTTGATAAAGGGAAATCTTATAATGTAGCCACTATGAATATGATTTTAGAACAGCCAGTTGAATATAATATGTATCATTATTTAGTTGAAGAATAAGTCCACCTGTAAAGTTGAAACAAACACTATTGCTAGGTATAATTAACTTAACATGAAATACAATAAAAAGACCGCCGATGTTGGTCCATCGACGGTCAATCATAATAGTTAGTTCCCTCAGGGGGATTGGCTGTCCAGTGGAATTAACCCATCTGAGCTTCCGACTCAAGGATGGGTTATTTTTTATGGTTAAATGTAAGTATTGATACAACTAAAGCTGCGAATGTTACCGCAAGCATTAATGCTTCAAATACTGACATGGCATCGCCCCCTTTCAAACGGGAGTGTGCCAACCACCCTTGAGTACCAAACTATTACAAGTATATTATAACAAACATCCGTTCTCATTTATAGTAAAGAAGGATATTTTTAACACATAATTTTCTGTCCCCTCTTATTTACATGGTGATACTGCTCCAACACTCACCACCTAATACTGAAATTCCTGAAACTAGTAACAGTAAGACCTGTTGCCAGCCTTTATTGTTTTTCAAATCATGCATGCAATCACCTAGTATAAAAACTATAAAAATCTCATTTTTAAAATAGCTGCTCCTTTTTTTAATCCAAGAAAATAAAAATTATCACACACCTCCACTAAAAACAAAGCACTTCCATCACCCTACCCAACATCTCCTTAAAACTCCCCTCCCAACATCAAAAACCTCACGATACAACCACTGTCGATGCACATTATGCATCCTTATCGGTTGCCATTTATAAGTCGCCTCATGCAAAGCTACAACCTGTTGAATTTAGCTAACCATCTCATAAACCCATAGAATTCCTTAAATGCAGGCCTTAAATTGCTGTATTCGCGGATTATATTTCAAAAACCGCAGAAGCATGTACTAGAATCGCGGAAGTTCATTCCAATATCGCGGAAATTTGTACTTAAATCGCGGAAGCTCATACTATTTGATATGTAAGATCATGATTCACTCTATTGGTTAAATAAAATGGATTAGCATTACTGACCACACGATTTTCTGATTTTTCTAAAACTGACCTCTACATTTTTTATAGAATTGATACTTTTATAAATACCAATCCTTTGATAATGTTATCTGTAAATAAGAAAATGGATTAAACAAGTAGGGTTTCAGAGGTCTAGGAAATTGCGCGCAACTATTCCTTGATGTCCATAAAAAGGAAGGTTTTATTATGCAAAAAACGGCAAGTTATTCAACTAACAAATCACGTACTTTTGAATTAATTCTAACTGCAATGTGTATTGCACTTGTATTCGTTGCAACAATGATGTTAAATATCAAACTACCAATTGCAGCAAATGGCGGTTTGGTTCATCTTGGTACAGCAATGCTATTTATCGTATCCATTCTATTTGGGCCTAAAACCGGTGCAATTGCTGGAGCATTTGGGATGGGGATATTTGACGTAGTATCTGGTTGGACAATGTGGGCTCCCATCACTATTGTATCTCGAGGCTTGCAAGGGTATATTGCAGGTAAAATTGCCTGGTCAAACGGACGTAAAGGGAACAGTATTGCTATCAATGTACTAGCTACTGTCATTTCAATGCCACCTATGATTGCTGTCTATTATATTGGTGAAGGCATTCTATATGGTAATTGGATTCAACCAATGGCCTCTATTCCTGGAGATCTTGTTCAAAATATTTTGGGACTTATCATATCTATTCCGGTTTGTACTTTCTTGAAAAAACTTCCTACTTTTAAATAATCAAGTTCGCTTTAACTTGATTGTTGATTTTTCAAAAATAATACGCGTATTCGAAATGAATACGCGTATTATTTTTTTAATCCAAATTTAGTAAATCTGAAATTATTTCTGCACTTCCTGATGAAAACATAAATATTGAGAATGAAATACATAATAGTCCGACAAACACAAAACCAATTTTTTTAATTAACAAAGGTGGCTTTTTAATAAATAGCCCTTTCATCATCAAAAACAGTCCTAAAAATAAGATTAAAAAATACCAAAACCCCATTTTTCCACAACTCACCCCTTTTAAGTTATTTTTATATAAGACGTTAAAGTTTATGGAAAGTTCTTCCTATCCCTGACTAAACCCTTTATTGTTTGCATTTTTTTTAATACTGTCCGAGCATCTGTAAACACCATTACACTGTTGAAGGATTTAATTTATCGCCAATTCTTCATAACCATGATTTCAATTCATAGAATCTTTTGTTGATTCCTTACTAAGGTAACAGCAATTATGCTGCTAGCAGATTCCGATGCAATCAAAGTCCTTACAACTTAAATTGTCTTGGTAATGCGTATCATATGTTGATGGTCAATTGGGGATGAGTGTCATTTAATCGATGGAATTGTAAAAAGGTTCGGATCATACATACTTTCTTTGCACGCAAAAAAAGGACAGAAGGGGGTAGCTTTAACCTAATCCCCTTCCCTGTCCTATTACCTGAGAGTATTTTTTAATAAACTCTTAATTATTAACTGTTGAACCACTGTTTTCTTCTAAAGTTTCCTCGATTGTTTGATCTGTCTGATTCATTTTTGCTTTTCTAGTCTTATAAATAGCAATCAGCATGATAAACCAAACAGGCGTTACGAATAAGGCAACTCGAGTATCCTCCGCAATAGCAAGTACGACAAGGACGAACGCAAGAAAAGCAAGGATTAAGTAATTAGCAAATGGATATAACGGCATTTTAAATTTGTTCATTTTTGCTAATTCCGGTCTTGTTTTACGATATTTCAAATGAGCGATGACCGTAATTCCCCAAATAAAGATAAAACATACTGTCGAAACACTGGTAACCAGTGTGAATACACCTTCTGGTATAAAGTAATTCAATATAACAGAGATTAAAATGACAGCACTTGAAAAGAACAAAGCATTAGAAGGTACTTTATTTTTACTAAGTTTAGCAAATTTTTCTGGTGCATCTTTTTCTTTTGCAAGTGAATAAACCATTCGGCTTGTACTAAAAATGGCGCTGTTACATGCTGAAGCTGCCGATGTTAGTACAACAAAATTGATGATTCCAGCTGCGGCAGCGACACCAACTGCCACAAAAACTTGAACGAATGGACTTTTCGAAGGATCGATTGCGTTCCATGGATAAACACCCATAATGACAATAAGTGCACCAATATAGAAAATTAATACACGAATTGGAATGTTATTGATTGCTTTTGGTATTACTTTTTCTGGATTTTCAGTTTCACCTGCTGTAAGTCCTACAAGTTCAATGCCAACAAACGCAAATACGACCATCTGGAATGAGAGGATAAATCCATTTATACCATTCGGGAACATACCTCCGTGACTCCAAAGATTCGTGAAACTAGCAGCACCCGAATGAGTAGAGAAACCTTTTATTATCATAACAACCCCGACAATAATGAGCGATATAATCGCGATGACTTTAATTAACGCAAACCAGAATTCCATTTCACCAAAAAGTTTTACAGTGGCAAGATTCATACATAACAAGATAACTAGCGCAATTAAACCAGGCATCCACTGTGGTATAGCAGGGAACCAATACTCGGTATAAATGCCTACTGCGGTTAAGTCAGCCATTGCAATGGAAATCCAGCAGAACCAATAGGTCCACCCAGTTATAAATGCAGCCATATCACCTAAATACTCTTTTACAAAATCTACAAAAGAATGATAGTTCAAATTGGATAATAGTAGTTCTCCAAGCGCACGCATGATTAAAAAGCAAATAATGCCTGTAATCAAGTATGCAAATAAAATAGATGGCCCAGCTAAGTGAATTGACTTACCAGCACCAAGAAATAACCCTGTTCCAATAGCACCACCAATAGCAATAAGTTGTACGTGTCTGTTTTTTAGACCTCTTTCTAGTTGTTGTTGCTGCATAAAATCTTCCTCTCTACTTTTAGAGTTTAGCAAACTTTTATCGATATTAATCCGTTTAACTAGTTGACCATTAAGTGTTATATCTGGCCACTTCTTCTATAAAACCAAGAATTTCACGACTTATTTAAATTAACTAAAAGTAATTCCTCCTTCTTTTCAACAAAAAAGGACAGAGGAAGGCTTATTTACCTTCTCTGTCCTTTTACCTGAAAGTTTCTCCCACAAATTTTACGGGTCCCCTTTGGTGGCAATGTATTTGCACTCTCCAGAGTTGCGTCCTATATTGGTACTTTTACCTGAGAGATTTACTTCAATGGATTTTTTGAAATTTGCTCCTTCGGTGGTGATTTACTCCACTCTCTCCCAATACAATCATCCGCACGTTATGTTATTATGCTTAACTAGAGTAATACGTTGAATAAAGTATTACTTAACTCATCCACTTTATGGAATTGCTCAACAATGGATGGCAACACCTCACATCATTTAACGAAGCTCTTTCAACTATTATATTTCAAATCTCGCAAAAAATAAATATAATTTTCAAAAAATTTAGAACAATATAGCGAATATTGTTTATGCCCATCTATTATCGCTTACATAGCTCTCTCTTGGGTGAAAATATTATTCATCCCTATATCATAGATATTATAGTATTCAATAAATTTCATTAACTTATTATTATATAGAAATAGATAATAATGCATCAAAATCAGCAGTAGACTGTATTTACGCATATTTAAATCAACAACAAGTCGTCTAAAAAAACAAAAAATTTATTTCCGTAGGTATTTACTTTTTATATATGATGAAATCGATTCACTCTATATAAAGAAAAAAATCAAAACACCACTAGATTGATTACTCAATTCAACCTAGTGGTGTTTTTTTTAACTTCCTTGTTTGAAGTTTCTTCTTTTAAAACAACATCTTCAAATATTTTTCAAAGTTAACGCCGGCTTCTTTCGGAGTTTGCTCCAAGGAAGTATCTTGGATTGCTGCAGTTAGAAAACTTTCTGCAAGTTGGACCGATTTTCTTAAATCCTCCCCACGCATCATGCCTCCCATAATGACCGATGCAAATAAGTCTCCTGTACCAGAATAGCTTTTACCATTGTACGGCTTTGCATCATAAAATGTTCTACTTCCATCCAAATACATATTACCGATAAACTGCTCATCCGAATGGGTTGTCGGCGGATTAACTCCCGTGATAATGACTTGGGCACCCGTTTCACGCTGCAAAACATTTCCGGCTTCTTCAATTGCTTGAATGAAGTCTTTTTCATTAGTATAACTATGTAGCTTGTCATAAGATAGCCCAGTTAATAGACAACATTCCGTAACGTTCGGTGTTATCACATTGGCGCACTTCACAAGTTCCCTCATTCGTTCGAGCAATTCATCTGTAAAAAGCTTATAGGCCTGCCCCATATCACCCATTACTGGATCAACAAGTAAGCGTGTTTCTGTTGTTTGAAATGTATCTAAAAAACGAAAAATATTATTAATTTGCTCTCGACCCGTAACAAAGCCGGTGTAGATGCCGTCAAACGTTACATCCATCTTGCTCCATTCATCCTCAAAATAGTGCATTTTATCCGTAAAATCTTCGCAAAAAAAGCTTGGATAACCAGTTTGTGCAGACAATATAGCAGTCGGCAAAGGACATGCCTGCACGCCCATTACCGAAAGAACCGGAATAGCAGCTGTTAATGAGCATCTTCCAAACGATGATAAATCCTGTATTACCGCGACTTTTTTCATAGTACCAGTACCCTCCAAAAGGTGTATCGTGTATCCAGCTTAAACTTCATTTATCGTATCACAAAAAAAGAATGCGGAAAATCCCTGATAGTAGTTAAATAGGACATTATCTATTTAAAGCGCACCTTCACATCCTAACCAAAAGTATTGTTCATAATGTAAAATTTATCAAAATTACCTAGTTTCTTTTAACAAAATGTAATTTTTAACAAATGTAGTATACAAATCCCTAATTTTAGTTAAAATTAAAAAGGATATAAAGAAAGCAAGTAACAATCTCCATTGCTTCTATTACTTGACAGAAACAATCCGCTCATTCCTTATTTTCCAGAGTATGAGCGATTCTGTTATATGGGACACGGCATTTTTTGAGTTTGGTCTTACGATGTTTTCTCATATTCATTTATTTCTTTCCCTTAGTACATCTACGTCTCAGGTCTTAGATAAAATAAGCACCAGGGCCGATATAGAATATTTACATATTTCTTACAATAAAAGGGAAGGGAAATCAAAAGAAGGGAGTAAATGGTTTTAATGGAATTATAATTTTCAAAAAAGTGTAATATTTCAGTATGTATTATTCGTATATTTTATTTCGTGTTTAATTTGTTTTTAGGAGGAGATTTTATAATGTCGAGTATTACCAAATGGGCTTTTGGTAACAAGCCTGCAGTCGCCTTTTTAACCGTTCTCATATTAATTATCGGTGTTGTTAGTTATTATAGACTGCCTATGGAATTTTTACCCACTGCGGATAATCCGCAAGTTACCATTATTTCGATGGGCCAAGGAACGGACTCCAAAACAATGGAATCCGAAGTCACTGATCCCATTGAACATGCCGTTAAAGGCTTAAATGGAAAAAAATCCGTCTATTCAACGACTGGAGATGGATTTTCAAAAATAGATCTGAACTTCGAATCAGGCTATGATATGAAACAAGCGAAACAAGATGTAGTTGAGGCAATTAGTAAAGTCACTTTACCTTCCAATATCTCAAAGCCAATCATTTCACAGCTGAATACTTCGATGATTCCAATTGTCAACATTGCCGTTACCTTTAAAGATGGTTTGACGGATGAAAACAAGGAATTTGCACGTGAAGAGCTTCAATCTCGATATCAGGAAATCAAAGGGGTTTCCCATGTAGATGTTTACGGGATTACTGATTCCATCATTTCTGTCCGTTTGGATGAAAAAAAATTGGCGGAAAAACATGTCTCTCTTCAATCTGTAATGGGAATTCTTCAGGGACAAAACACGGCTTTAGCTGTCGGTGAAAAAAATATTGATGGCAAAACAAGTAATATCAAAGTCATCGGTGATGTTACAAGCATAAAAAAATTAAAAGGTTTAACTGTAGCACCTGGCGTTAAACTTGGCGATATCGCAACGATTAAAGAAGCAACAGATGCTAATTTCATCAGCCGTTTTAATGGAAAAGATAGCTTAAACATTAGCGTCACAAAAGACAGTAAATCGAATGCGGTGGCGATTAGCAAAGAAGTTGAAAAAGTCACAAAAGAAATCAATAAAGAATATGATCAGCAGGAATCTGTTATTTATGTTTCCTCTGCTGATATGGTAGAAAATTCTGTTCATACGATGATTAAAGAAGTGCTTATTGGGGCACTGTTTGCTACGATTGTCATTATGCTCTTCTTACGTAATATCCGAACTACTTTAATCACGGTTGTATCAATTCCTTTGTCACTTTGTTTCACCCTCTTCCTCCTATCAAGGTCTGGTGTAACATTGAATATTCTAACGCTCGGCGGTGTTGCTGTTGCTGTTGGACGTCTAGTAGATGATAGTATTGTCGTGATAGAAAATATTTTCCGTAAAATGCAGACAGAGAAATTCTCTGTAAAAATGGTAATTGATGCAACGAAGCAAGTAGGCGTAGCGATTACTGCTTCTACCCTAACTACAGTTGCCGTTTTTCTACCTATGAGTCTATTGAGTGGTGGACTTCAAGAATTCCTTCTGCCATTCGCGTTAACGGTTACCTATTCTTTACTTGCTTCATTGCTCGTTGCATTAACTGTTGTACCATTAATGAGTGCCGGGTTATTAAAAAATACAAAGCTTCCGGAACATAAACCAGCTGTTCGTTTCCCTAAAATCGTGAATTGGTCTTTAAACCATAAATGGATAATCTTCACGATTTCCGTATTCTGTTTTATCGGATCCATTGGCATTTACTTTATGATTCCAAAAGGTGCAGTTGACAACTCTTCTGCAGATTTTGTCACAGCAAAGCTCACTTACCCGAATGATACACCATTTGAAAAAGTAAAGGATAAGTCAATTGAACTTGAATCATCTATTCAAAAAATGGATAATGTCAAACAAGTATTTACACAGGTTGGCTCTTCTGCTGAAAATGCACAATATGGCGTTGTAGGCTCTCCAACAGAAGCAAGCTTCAGTATTCTGTTAGACGATAAAAAGGACACAGACCTGGTAGTCAAAGAGTTAGAAAAAGAAAAAGATCAATATTCAGATGCCACTTTAGAAGTTAATGCAGCCTCCTTTATGATGGGTGGCGGAAATACAAATATTACAATTGATGTTGTTGGTGACAATGTAGGTGAACTTGAAAAAGTAGCAACCAATATTAAAGATAACGTACAAGATATCAAGGGTGTCGAGAAAGTAACGACCAATCAAGAAGAAAAGAAAACCGTGTATTCCTTTACGGTTAATCCATCAAAAGGAAACACTACACAAGTTGCACAGCAGTTAGGTGTCATGTTAAATAAAACACCAATTGGCACGATTAATTTAAATGACAATCAAAAAACAGTCTTCCTAGAACCTATCATAAATACAAAAACACCTAAAGATTTAAAGAATATTAAAGTGCTTACTAATTCAGGCCTTGTACCGGTATCATCCATTGCAACATTACAAAGTGAAGAACGGTCAACTAGTCAATTCCATAAAGACGGGAAAACATACCTTCGAGTTACAGCAACTGTTGATCCTGCAAAACTATCTGAAATCTCACAAGATGTAAATACAGTGATTTTCGGAGATAAAAAAGAGAAAAAAGGAATCGATGTACCAGAGAATATCAAGGTACTAGTCGGTGGAGCAAGTAGCGATCAACAAAGTGATTTTACCGATTTATTCCTTATCATGCTAGTATCAATCGGCATTGTATTTTTGATTATGGTCATTACATTCAAGTCGATTAAAACACCTATTGCCATTCTGTGCTCTCTCCCACTTGCTGCGATTGGCGCCATTTTAGGTATCGTCATCAGTCGCATTTCAGTGGATATTACTGCCCTTTTAGGTGCATTAATGCTGATCGGTATCGTTGTTACCAATGCTATTGTACTTTTAGATCGCGTTAAACAAAACGAACGTACGATGATCATTCGCGACGCATTAATCGAAGCAACAGCTACAAGAATGCGACCTATCTTCATGACAGCAGTGGCTACAATCTGTGCTATGCTTCCATTATTGTTGAAGAAAGCCGAAGCAGGAAGTTTAGTATCGCAAAGTCTCGCAATTGTGGTTATCGGTGGATTAGCGATGGCTACCCTACTTACCCTGATTGTGATTCCTTGTGTATATGAACTGCTTTACTTTAGAAAATCGAAAAAACAACGTATGAAGAAAGTAACTATCGAAAAAAGCGAAGAATCAGAATCAACAATTGCTTAATCTCGTTGCTGTGAAGACGAGAAAAACCAGACTTTAGCTTGAGGGCTAGGGTCTGGTTTTTATTTTATCCTTTTGCAATCTTTTTTTACTTTTACGTCAATGTCAGTTATTTTTAACATCTTTACCCTCAATAGTACTCTCTACTCCACATTACCACTTACTTAACTATGCAGACTTCCACTTAACCAAGCACGGTGTCGATACGGACCTGTCGGGATTTGGATAAGGCTGGTTTTTTCTTGTGGACTCATTTTGTAAATCTCATCACAGATGTTCGCATCAAACCCGAGGAGTGGGTGCCCTCCGAATCCGAGGGCTGACGCGACTAGCAGGAGTCTTTGCACCAGCATACCCGCTTCCATTTGTTGGATGCGATATCCCCTGTATCCCATTTCCGTTTTGAAATGATTTTTGTCCCCTGCCACATGTAGACAAAGCGGTACTTGGAACATATTCACATTACCTCCGGACATTCCGTGCTGTAACCGTAATCGCTGATCTCCGAGTTGTACTCGACGTAACGCATGGGCAGAGCTGTCATAGTGATATGCACCATTCGGAATGCCCTCGACATTATACAAACATCCGTAAATTGAGACACGGGACTTCTGTTTCTTTTCTACTCCATCCAAATCATTTTGATACGAGAATGAATCCATCGCTCCCTTAAACAGTGTGGCAAGCTGCAGTTGACTTACCTTTTCCAAAACGAAATCTATGTCCGGTGAAAATCGCTTTCGACAGGCCGACGCCAAATCATACGATAATTGCTTCTCATAAGGCAGAGTCACCGTTTGACCCTCACAATTTATTTGCTCCTCCTTGATCTGCCGAAACGATCTCGTTGATTCCAACAAAGACGCTTCATTCATCTTGGTTAACATCGGAAACTCTGTAACCCTTCGTGATTGGACATAATGAGTAGACTGAATTGCTGTCAACTCTTGGCATAATTCAGTGGCAGAGTCATCCCCTTCTATGTTACTTCTGTTGAAACAGCTTGTTGATTCCTCCGATAGGGGAATCAACGCATACACACTCTCCTCTTGTTCGGAAAGCCCAAGCAGGTGGTTGATAGCTCTATCAAGAAATTGGAAGTATACCCCAGTTGCGAAGCCAAAAGATTTCGCTACTTCCAATAATTGTCCAATCAGCACACCAGCATCCAACCCTTGAAGGCGGTAGGCAAAGTTATTGTATTTAAAAAAATTTTTCCAAAACATTGTCGATACAAAAACAGTACCAAAACAATCGGATATGTCACAGCGATTACCAAGTGCCCGGGATATATATGAATCGAAATTTCCTTCTCGCAGTAACACTAAGCGATGATGTGCAACATCATAATGGTAAACACCCGCAGGCAAATTCTCTATCTTCAAATAAACGTACAATTCGTTTGGATACAGCGCCCCACCGGAAGGAACAAACCGCCGTTTCGACTGCATTAGGTCTATGGCTTGATCGCTGAAATTCAAGTTCATTACAGACTCGCTAAATTGAGTTAGACCAAATACATACCAGAGAAAATGACCGATTCTGCTTATGTCAGGCTTTACAGTTGCTTCCATCCCTTTAAGCGTCAACGGTACTTCTAAAGAAAGCGGAATCACAGGTAAGCCACGATAGAGCTTAAAATTAAGCGGTGCATCATCCCAATCCACTTCCCAGTTTGGCTCGCTTGCCTTTTCAATATCAAAATGGAGATTGTGCAGAAATGCCTCAAGATTCATCCTCTACCTCCTAATTACTGGTTATGGGAACGGATGCGGATATGGATTGAGCTTTCCAAGTGTTAGCGGTTGTTTCTTATATCCTAGTTCCATTGGCACCCGGAGCACCCTCTCAAGTCCTGTTATTCGGGTAAGATGTTGACCGAATGTCATTGGTAGCATCCCCGGAATCAGTACTTTAACGCAAAACAATCCGTTTTGTTTGATTTCCGGTGTCGTTTGGTCCACCACGATCACATCGAGGTTCAATCCCCTAAACACCTGAAGAATATCCCGTAGATCATCCGTAAGGTCTGCATGCACTGCCTTCCATTTATATTCCTCGTCAAACGTTCGCAATGGCCGATTATCGTCCAACAAAAATTGTAGGCGTTCTTGTGCTTCCTGCAATCCATACAACATCCCATGTTCATCCATATTCATTACCAAGGAAGAGTCTTTCAACATTCGCACATACTCCTCCCGGTTTCCTTCTAATTTCTCATCAAGTATTAGCATCATGCCAGCCAACTCATGAATCGCGCTTTTCGTCGCTCGTATTGGATCCAGATGAGCGCCGGCCGCACAGATAATATTCAAGCCCACTTTTTTCCTGTTTTTCGCCAACACCAAAACACTTGGTATTCCGTTCTCCATCGTCGAGTTATAAAAAAAGAGATCATATCCACCAACCACCCGCACACGGTCAATCATCAACTTTAATTCTTGATCGTTAGTAGAATAAGGGTCAAGACGTGGGAGTGCCAGCTCTGCGTACCAAGTCATCAGGAACGAATCACGCTCTACAACTTCCATAATACCGTAGAAAATGGCCTCCTCTATACTACCCCCTACCGCACATCCATTGGAAGTTTCATAGACAAATCCCTCACCGCTGCCCAAGCTATAATAAGCTAGCAACTCTGGAATTAGAATAGGACACTCTTGCAAAAACGAATAACCCCAAACCCAATCGATGGAGCGATCAGGATCGAACGGTTTGAATGGAAAATTAGGCATCGCATACTGTTCCTTTGAATGCACACCTACCTTGAGAGGATTAAGCGCTCGGTCTTCCAGATTGCGGAAGCTATCATGAACCACTGTTCGTTTTCCACTTGGAGACAGACCACAATACCGCTCTAACCCCTCCAAAATAGCCGTGGACTCACTAACCTTGTATGAATGAGTTCTTCCTGCCACACCCTCGTCTCCCATAAACAACGGCAGATTAACACTTACATCGGCAAATGGCAGCCTGAGGTCATACATTCTACCATTTAATAAACCAGTCCGCTCATTCAGATATTCCTTGCTTAAAATATTTTTCAGGTCATCCATGGAGCGACAGCGGAAGCTGTCAGTACTAATCTTCAGACTAGGTTGCAATGTAATTCGGGCCGCGGCTGGTGAATCATTGGGTAATCGACTACAGACCGGACATAACGGGTCAGGAAGAAACGGATGCCATGAACTCTTTAGTGATTTTAGATTGATTAAACATAAACGCCCTTCCGAATAAGCCTGATCTCCATCTAATATGCTTTGTACCTGTGCCTCGAGAAGGTGCGCCATTTGCAATAGTCCCGTACGCGATGCCCAAGCATCACACGAAATTCCACCGTGAGCCTTAGCCTTAAGCCTCTGTTCCATCTCCCACATCTCTTTACGGTCTCGTCCGGCCATGATACGTCGCTTATCTGCACACTGGGAGCAGCCTGGTATTTCAGGACGTACTAGTGGCCCAATCACTCCTTCTCCATATGAAACATATCCTCGCAGCCAAGGTATGCCGGTTGGCCGCAATACCTCTTCCGACTTTTTATGAATGGAAGGATTCAAGGTATCGTGCAATACCAGAACCAGATTAGTCGTTTCTGGTACTCCCTCCTCGAAATCGGAGCGGCGTATTACTTCGTATTGAGTGGATAGATCCTCACACATACGGTCAGCCAATAATCCTTCTCCAACAACCATCACGACGGCACTCACCGGAATCCTCCCTCATCTCGTAATAACACGCCAAACAGCCCTGCGAGTCCTTCTTTCAAAAATGGTTCAAATGCTAGATCAAACACTAAAAGCCGTTTGTGATTCCTTTCTAGGATTTGTATTGCGGACTGCAAAATCTCGGAGTATTTTTCCTCATCACAAGCGGAGATAACAAGGCTTAGTGGCACCTTTTCTTCCGGTATAACGGATGAAACTTCCTGCGCTTGCACCAGGTAGGAAGCCGAAGGGCATTGTACCTTCATAAGCGCCTGTTGTAACGCTTTTCGCAACGCCAATGTAATATTCAAATCTACACCTCCATACCAGCCGTCATTCGTTCCGACCCAAATGACAGGGAAACCGTTCACTTCCTCTCCTAAACCGATTGTCGGTGAGCCATGTATTGTGGACAGTGCATCCAAATAAAACCGGCAGCGATCATCTTCTACCGTATCCAATTGCAACCGAGCAACCTGATTTTTTTTATTTATCAGCTGCATGCTTAGCTCTTTATCCAAACACCTTTGCAATCCCCGGCAAACACCTTCCGCAACCGTTTCCCCCGCTCCAACTCCGATGAATTCCTTTATTTCTACCCCATTCTCCCCTTTTTCCTGATATGAAGGTAGGGTCGCAACGAGAAGTTCAACCGCTTGTGACAAATACGATTCTATCCCAGCCAGCCCCGCATTCCTCCGTGCTTCCTCATGCGTCAGACCTGTACAAACAATGTCTGGTAAAAGCTCAGCGGGTCCCTTCGATAACATATCAACCGCCTGAACGCGGCACTGAGCTAAAGGCAGCTGCTTTAGATCTCCTTCCTCCCAAATATGAAAAATCCCTGATACTTCCGATGTCAACTGGCTGAAGTAAAATAATAATCCATTCGTTTCATCTTTGTTTAAATCTAGGTCAAGACGTACATCCAAATCTGCTACCCATTCGCTAGACACGTGTCCATCCTCCAACGGATGAGGCAAAAACCAATGCCAGTTTCCTTCCAATGTGTCTAGATCAAGCAGATAGAATAGGTTCCTCTGTTCAGATTCGGTCACTCCTGTAATCTCTTTAAACAATTCAAATGTGATTACATTGGCTAACATTGCCCCTGCTGTTGCAGAGAAAGCGGTGAACTGTTGCTCTTTGGAAAGTACAGTTCGGTGTATGCGCCTCCACGCAGACTCCCAGCCCCCATTAGAATCTGGATGCACTAGTGGACCCGCAATGCCCACCCGCTGTTGGCATATAGCAGGGAGAAACACCTTCTTTTCTTCCCTACAAACCTTACAAAGAACTTGGAGTTCCTCAATATCGCCCTCCTGAGACACATACAATATCGAATCAAACGGTTTAACAATATCTCGCCAAAAACGTTCCCCCTCCTTCTGCGATCTAACCTCTTCTACCTCTACCTCGATGTCTGTTTTACGGGCATGTGCCACGAGTTCCATCAACCGCCGTCTATTGGTCGACACCGAGTCCGTGATTAGAATATGGAACTTGGGCAATCCGGATTCAAGTAATGAAGAAACCAACGAAACAAAAAAAGGGCCCGCGCCAACTGCCAACACTTTTGCCTGACGATAGGTTTGAAATCGGTACGCACTCGAATCACCGAAACTGTCCAAAAACTCAATTTGAGAGGCATACTTATTAAGAACCTGATCCGCCAATTGATGAGGAAGATCTTGGCTCACATCCCGAACATACTCATTTCGGTACAGTGCTTCCGCAATCTCATAGACACGATCCCGATATGGACCAGGCAATCCATCTGTCAAATCCCCTAACGTGTACTTCCCGTTGAACATCGGTATCAGTTTTTCAATCCACTGAACGATCTCCTGACCTTCCACACGAAAAGAACTTTTATTATTTCGAAAATACACACCACCATTTGACTCTGGGTGAAAAAATGTGTCCCTTTTCAATTTCAGACGCATCGTGGGGGTCAAATTTGGCATTTCGCTCCTCCTTAACCATTGTTATTCCTAAAACGACATAAACTAACATTACATTACATCCTATGCACCGTAACTTGTTTCATATGTTTAACCTTAAAGAGAAAAGTCCCTGCAACAACTGCAGGGACTTGGCAATCACGGTTTTTGTTAGAAATCTGGAAATAGTAAGCGTGGCAACGGCCACCTTAGCGACCACCGCAACGGAAACAATTAGAGCAATTAGAGCAATTAAAACAATTAGAGCAACGGAAACAATTAGAACAACGAAAACAATTAAAACAATTAAAACAATTAAAACAATTAAAACAGCTAAAGAAGCAACTAAAGCAACTTGAGCATCTAAAGCAGCTAAAACAGCGGCCAATGCCACCAATACCTCCAATACCTCCAATGCCTCCAATGCCTCCAACGCCACCAATGCCTCCAACGCCACCGAGAGGACTGAGCTGTGCAACTGGACCTGTGGATCCGTTTGGGTCCAAAGCAACTGCATCACTCATATTGAAATCGCCAACATTCAACATCTGGAGTTCGTTATGGAAATCATTCATTCTTGCCACCTCCTGAAATTAAATTAACAAGATGTGCTATGATCATAAAAGTGGAAACAAATAAAAATGAACTATAACAGCTGTGTAATAGGTGAATCCACTAGTTCAAACACCTCCTAAACAATTTATGAATAATGGGCGGATAATGCTACTGATATCAATGCCTATTTATATCAACCAGGCATAGAACATTTCAAATGTCTTCTTCTAAAGTGAAACTTTAATCAGTGGGGGGTTTTCTTCATCCCCCACTGAAATACAGGAACTCAGGTTAATAACGCCACGTCCTGTGGCAACACCTGAGTGACCAACATCTTGTTTGCCCGAACCAATCGGGCTTTTACGGGTGGTTTATCTCCTACCTAACTTCTTTGCTTTCGCTGAATTTTGAGGTGGGAGTATTACTGCCCGTTAATTCGGGATAAAACATAATACCTTACCTATTGTGGATTTTGCCAATTGTCCATTTATTTTATTGAAGCAAGGAAATGGTTTTCGTCGAACAGTATTGGAATTTTGTGCGAGAGGTGGATTTGAAGACGAAAAAAACCAGACTTTAGCTTGATGGCTAGGGTCTGGTTTTTATTTTAAAGAAAGATGATGAAAAAGTTATTTTGGTAAAATAAACAATCAAAAATTTTCCCCTGGTGTTTTGTTCTTAAAACGGAATTGAGAAGTATTATTTAATTTCATGAATTTCGCCTGTATATGGATCGAATGAAAAAGCTTTAACAGTTCCTATAGATTTTCCAACGATTTTATAAATTTCATATAAATCTTTACCGGTACAATATCAATCCTCGATTTTTAGTAAAAAACGGTATCTCCAATTCCGCCGGTTACCGAAATGACATCGCCAGTAATCGATGCCGCCAAAGGTGAAGCTAGGAAGGTAATGACATTAGCAATTTCCTCCACTGTAATCAAGCGGCCGAGTGAATTGAGTGATGCCATTTTATGCACAGTCTCTTCGTTAGTGACTCGGTTTCTAAACATTTCCGTATCAACAATCCCTGGATAGACAGCATTAACGTTAATTCCGTGCTTTCCTAATTCCATTGATGCGGATTTCGTTAAATGGACAACAGATGCATTACGCGGACCGGAACTAAAATAATTGCCACCAATTCTGGCAGCCAGGCCACTTATATTTATAATACGTCCCCAATTATTTTCTTTCATATAAGGAGCTACAGCTCGGATACAACGAAAATAGCCCATATATTTTTCTTCAAAATCTTTCAAAATAAGTTCTTCTTTAATACTATTAAAATCCTCTGGCTCAAAACCTCCAACGCGGGCTCCACTGTTGATTAAAATATCAATGCTTCCCATCGCTGCTGCTGATTTTTCAACTAATTTTAGAATAGAATCGGGATCAGTGGTATCTGCGACAATTGGATAGATATTTCTGTTTGTTTCTTGAGCTAATTCCTCTGCAGCCATTTTTAATGAGGATTCGTTTCTTGAACAAATCGTACAATCTACACCTTCCAGAGCTAATTGACGGGCAGTAGCTTTACCAATCCCCCGGCTTCCTCCAACAATAAGTGCTTTTTTTCCAGATAACTTTAAGTCCATATTTCAATCTCTCCTGTTTTGTTTTAACTGTAAAAGACTAAACTCGAAAGTAAGTCTTTGGAATAAATCATTTCTATTTTTGATTCTACAGATAAATTATAATTAAATAAAATTAAAAACTTTTCATTTGTATTTAAGTATTACTAATTTAAAATAAAAAAAGCTATTTTGTAAATAATGAAAATTAGACCGATACCTAAGTAAAATGTATCGGCCTGGTAGATCTCCACTTTGCAAAAACCTAAATTATTTTTCATAAAATCGCTTTTTTCTTCTTAAATTTTCTATTTGTATAGAAAAAAATAGAATCTTGCTTATTCTATGTCCCACAAAACGTAACAAATGGGCCGTCTTCTTTTGGCGGGGTTTGTAAATGCTGATGCTCTTTTTTTACTGCAAATGGTGATCTTAGGGCATCAACTAATGTTTCAACATAGGTTAAATCACCTTGATTAGCAAAATTGAGTGCTTCTTCTACATAAAAATTTCGTGCAATAATTGCTGGGTTTATCTTTTGCATAGTGGCCTTTGCTGCTTCTAAAGTTGTATTTTCTTTTTGTAGGCGGCTATGCCAATTCTTTTGCCATGCTTTAAAATCCTCTGTTTCAAAAATTTCTAGCTGTTGGTCCGTACTAAGCCCTCGGAATGTGTTCGTATAATCTGCCTGTTGTTGATGCATTATCGTTAATAGTTGGTCTATTAATGATGCATCTTCTTCCATTGCTACTTGTAGCCCTAACTTTTTACGCATGCCTTCTAACCAATATTGCTGAAATGCTTGTGGGTATTCATCTAGCTTAGCCTGCATTATTTCTAAAGCTTGCTCCTCATCCTCATGCACAAGTGGTAATAAAGTTTCGGCTAGACGCGCTAAATTCCAGCCGCCGATTTTCGGTTGGTTTTCATACGCATAGCGTCCCACTCTATCAATAGAGCTAAAAACTGTCGCCGGATCAAATGTATCCATGAAGGCACAAGGTCCAAAATCAATTGCTTCGCCACTAATTGTCATATTATCGGTATTCATCACACCATGTATAAAACCAATTTGCTGCCAGCTTGCAATCAGCTTCGCTTGACGATGAACCACATGACCGAAAAATTCAGCATAACGATTGTCCTGTTTTGCAAGTATAGGATAATGACGTTGTATTGCATAATCTGCAAGTGCCTTTAAATCCTCTTGATCACAAAAATGTCGTGCAAACTGGAATGTACCCACACGTAAATGACTAGAGGCGACTCGAGTTAAAATCGCGCCATCTAATACACACTCGCGATAAACAGGCTCTCCCGTTTTAACAACGGCTAAGCTTCTCGTCGTCGGAATATGAAGTGCATGTAAAGCCTCACTAATAATGTATTCTCTTAGCATTGGGCCGACTGCAGCACGTCCATCTCCTCCACGTGAATACGGTGTTCTTCCAGATCCCTTTAATTGAAAATCTTTTAGTCCTTGCTCTGTCTCTTGCTCACCAATTAATAGTGCCCGTCCATCTCCTAGCATTGTAAAATGTCCAAACTGATGCCCTGCATAGCTTTGCGCAATTTGAGCTGCTGATTCAGGCATCTCATTGCCCGCTAAAATTTGTAGTGCTCGTTCACTTTTTAATTTGCTAGCATCAATCCCAAGCTCATCAGCTAATAGTTCATTGACAACTAAAAATGACGGATTACTCACCGGATTTAATGGCACAACTTTATAAAAAGAAGCAGGTAGTGACAAATAGCTTTGATTTTCTTGCATATTTTCTCCTCGCTTTTTTACATACTTATTTATATTTTTGAGTGAAACTGTTTCAACAAAATGACAAGAAAGTGTGCATGATATATCGCCATATTAGCGAAATCATATCGGCCATCATTTTATTTTTAATCTTATCATTATAAGTGCCCTTTCTTTTTGAGATCATAGTATTGTATATCATAAAACAAGTGACACAAGCATTCTTAACGGATTCATCTCAAACAAAAGATTTATCTATTAAGTATTTGTATTAATCAACATCCAATCCATACCCTATCATTAAAAAAAATGTAATCAGGTAGAAGAAAAACTGCATATGTACTTTCGACATCTCTTTTCCTAATGTTTGCCTTAAAAAATATGATTGATGCCAAAACAGCTGTAACAAATTACATAAAAATCCTTCTCTCTTGTTGATACAGCTAATTTTAGTATAAAGCTTGCGGACACGAAAAAACATTCAATCTATTCACCAGCACGAAATAGAAAATATAAATTCTCTCTCATAATAATTATAAATGAACCTCAAATTAAGCTAATTCAAGGTCCATTTTATTTTATATTTTACTTTTTATTTTTTTCGTTTTGTTCAGTTGCATTGACAGCTCGTTTGAATCCTTTTCGATAAATTACTTCTTGCATCGATGTTAGTCCATTATCTTTTGTCGTCAACTGTTGATGTGGTAATTTATGATCCTTCAACGAAAACACTCCTTTCTTTATTACTCTTCTACAGTTTTTCCTATGTAACGATGGATATACCTGAGTTTATTACGACAAATTAAAAAAATCAAAGAACCACAGTTTTTCCATTACTGTGGCCCTTTTTATGCTTTATTAAGATACATTTCGGTCAAAATAATCAATCATTTCTTTTGCTTCTCAATTTGCTGGTTCACACGCTCCCCTAGTTCTGAAGATGCATTATGCAAATAATTTAAGACAATCTTTTGCGTTTCATTTGATATACCGGAGAGATCCATTGCTAGGTTATTGACTAAATTTTCTTGTTGATCTGGTGGTAAAGATTCGTAATACTCACCAGCTTGTGTAAAGTCATCCTGCTTTGGGATACCAGACCTCACAAGCTCTCCTTCCACATACCTACCACTACCGCTTGTTACGAGTGAAGAAGGTGACCAATCTTTTTGGTGATTAACTGGTATGTCACGGAAATTTGGACCTATGCGTCGACGCTGTGAGTCCGTGTAAATATTGGCACGACCTTGCAATATTTTATCATCTGATAATTCAGCACCTTCTAAAAGATTGGAAGGTGAATAGGCCAATTTTTCTACCTGCTCCATATAGTTATGTGGATTTCTATTCAATACGAGTCGGCCAACTTCTCGCATTGGGTATTGCCGTTCATCCCAAACCTTTGTAGGATCTAACGGATCATAAGGAAGCTTTGCCACGTCATTTGGATCCATAAGCTGAACATAAAGTCGATATTCAACAGTTTTTCCGGAGGCAATAGTATCATATAAATCTTGACCAGCTATATCTGGATTTTCTCCTGACAATTTGGCAGCCTCATGACTATTTAAATACTCCACACCTGCAAGTGGAAGCCAATGGTATTTGATAAAATAGCGAACACCTTGTGCATTTCTCCATACATAGGTATTCACACTGTGCCCTGGAATATGACGAAAACTTTTCATTGTACCGGCGTCCGAGAATAGGCGAACAACAAGATGTGTAGATTCCGGCGCGCTAGCTACAAACGCCCAAAATCTTTCTGGAACAATTAGATTGTTTACTGGTGAGGGAGAATTGGCTTTGATAAATTCTGGAAATCGCATGGCATCTCGAATAGGAAATACGGGGATATGGTTGAAAAGTAAGTCAAAAACACCTTCATCTGTGTAAAATTTGGTGGAGAATCCAACTATATTACGGGAAGTATCTGGAGTACCTTTCGTACTAACAGCAAACGAAAACCTCACAGTTACAGGAACCTGTTGTCCTGGATTTTGTAAAAAGCTAAGCTTCGTATAGTCTTTCATAGAGTGCTCAGTCTGAAAGTATCCGAAAGCACCATAACCCTTTACATGTACTGGTCTTTCGATAATTTTGGCATGAACAAAGTCCTCCAATGTTTCATGTAAAACTGAATCTTGTTGAAGTACAGGTCCTCTATCTCCTACCGTTTGGGAATGAGTTATAACTTTTTTCCAATGTGGCGGAACTTGTTTACTAACAAAATCAGTTTGAGTTTGAGACATTGTGTTTTGGTTCTGAGATTCATTAGAATTTGAATCGTTTTGTACTTTTAACTCATCCAGTGGACCACTATTGTTTTCTTCCATCATTTACCCCCTGTGTTCAAAGGTCTAATCATTCAGTATTATTTACGTAAACACACACTCATTTATTACTTTTGCTTTTTCCTCAAACACTTGTTCACGAATAAAAAAGTTGTTTAAAAACAATAAAGTCTTTTATAAAATAAAACTGATGTTAATAAATGGGATGGAATTGGTGTAGTTTTGTAATTTAATTTGATAATTTGGAGTATGGTTTAAATCAGAGATTTTTTCATTTACTTTTTAATTGCAACGGAGCGTTGCGGCCTTGATACGATTGGTTTCGTTTGCAACTGAACTAAATTTGGTATGGTGTTGATATCAAATATAAAAAGGAGTGATAAAAATGAAAATTAGCAAGTCGATTTTAGATTATCGTAAAAAAAATGATTTAAGCCAAGAACAATTGGCAAATAAAATTGGTGTTACTAGACAGGCAATTTCAAAATGGGAACAAGAGAAAGGTGCTCCTGATATTGAAAATTTAATTTTATTAAGCGATGAAATGAATATTAGCTTAGATAATTTGATTAAAGGTGACAGAAATATTAAAAAGCAAATCGTGAATAATGAAAAAACAGTAAAGTTTCATTTTCTAGTCATTTTATTTTTAGTTGCAATTATAATTTATATAGCGTATTTTGCACTTGTACATGAAATTTTTATGATTGGATTCTTAATCGCAACGCTCTTTATGCTAGGTATCGAACTTTATGCGTACATGAAAAATTCTCGAATAAAAAAATAGTTATGTTATTTATTTTTTCTCTTCAAATGAGTACAGCAAATCGTTTTAGGACAAAGACTGCAACATATAAAACTTATTTTTAGACAACTTTAAAACCACCTACTTGATTAACTTGTAGGTGGTTACTGAGTTTATGAAGTTAGGATTAAACAACCTTGTTATCTCTGCACAACACTTACATACTCTTGAGCTTAAAATTAGATTTATGATGATAAAATTTGCTTACTGTTAAACGATTTAAATCATTAGGATTACCTATAAAGTGTTCAGATAATTTTTTATATCTATCTACAAATTCAATTTTTTCCAAGACTGCTTTGATTTCCGGTTTCATCTCAAAACTCATTTTCTATTCCTCCATAAATCTTAATTTTATTACTTACTTTTAAATTTAATCTTACTGTTAATTTCAACTTTTATTTCATAACAATCCTTTTAGAAAGTACATAATATCGTCTTTTTTTAGCGATGTATTACTATCCTTTAAATAATTTATGAACTCTTTAACTACTTCCTCATTAATTAGTTTTATCTCATAAAAACCATCTAGAAACTGCTGTAATATACTTTCGTCTACATTTTCAATTGGTGCAGGCAAATATTCTTCATTATCAAACTGATAAGCTCTCCAATTAGTAAAAGATATTGCATCTACAATGCAACCCCAAACTAATTCTTTTAATGGATCATTTTCATCTTGCATTTGCATAAATAACCCCGTAAATTCCGTCCCATCGTCTAATAAGTAGTATATTTCATCTCCTGAACATGACTTATTTCCCAGCCATCCCCAACAAGTTTTCATAGCGTTATTTATATCCTCGTATGCTGAAGAAGAAATTAACAAATCAACAACCGTTTCACTTAACCCCAACAAAAATGCAACTTGTCTATCTGATTCGAATTTTTCAAATGTAACTAACATGATACCCCTCATTTACTCAACTAATTTTCCATTTGCATAAAAAAACAGCAGAGATTTCTTTTATCTATCTCTGCTGTTTTTTCATTAACTTCAAAATAAACTAATCTCTTTGAAAAGGTTGAAGACTTTATTTGAAGCTTATTATATTTTCAAATTTATTTGGATACCTTGCACTAAAATTTCGAATGGAAATTAGAGTATATCTATAATATAAAAATTTATAGGTTATTATTTTTTACTTCCTCAAACCACTCATCAGCAATATGCCCCGCTGTTTTAATATCATCATTCGTATATACTAAATCATACTTGTATTCAGCTTTAAACCCGCCACTCTTAACATCATATATTAATTTCATCTCAGTTGGCATGTCTCTTTCATATTCTTTGCATAATACTTTTACTTTTTTGATATCTTCACATATTATACGTAATACCATAGACTGGCGTTTTGTTGAAACATCGTATCTTTCATCCCTATCCTCTAATGCATCATTCACTTTATGAGGCTCTACATACTTATTATTAATCAAATAAAAGAACCTGCCCGAAGTAATACCTTCTTCACGTGAAGCATAAACATACACTTTATCAGCCCTATTTTCAACATATTCCTTACAAATGGATATCATATCTGCTTGCAATTCACTAAATTTATCTTCAAATTCTCTCATGCTACTTTTTCACTCCCCAGATTTAATATGTAGTAAACTTCAAAGCTAGCCATCTATTACCTTTTCCTGAATCGAGACTCATTTATTCCCAACAACGTTCAACTTTACTCCCCGCTAATAAGAATACTAAAAATAAACAAACTAAATATATTGTACTTCTTGGAGTATTATCACAAACAAATTCTTTTATTTAATGTATGTTTAAAATAGTTTTATAAATTCTTCTCTTTTAATTGAAGATTCACTATCTGAACACTGAAATTATTTAGAACTGATACCATTCTTTCAATTTCATCTATTGTTAGAAAACTAGTTTCAACTGTACTTTTTGTAAAGATATCAATACTATCATTATTTATACCTTCCAGTGATTGTGGTAAATATTTTACCTTTTCTTTTTTATAAGCTTCCCAAGATGTATAAGCAATAGCATCCACTAGGAGTGACCTTAGACTAGCAATATCCAAGTCTTCTTCTTCCGTAAAATACATTTTCTCTTACACGTTCCTCAGCCTGATCTTCAGTTAAACCCTCTTCACGCATTAACATTTCTTTCTCTCCTGCATTTTCATGTTCCCAAAAAACTACAGTTGGATTACCTTCATGATCTTTATAATCAAAACATATTAAATTCCCTGCGGGGTCAAAAGCAAAAGGTACTAAACCCTTGGGTAGAGAAGAAACATAGTTACGATATACATTAAAAATATTTTCACTACTATCTTTATCATAAGAAAGCAATGTCCCAAACACTCTAGCTATTCCATCTACTCCAAAGTTATATGGTAGGACTGCAGAACCATTATTGTGAACAGCACATTCAACATAATCACTTGGAAATATAAAACCTATCTGTCTTCCCGTCTTATTAATATATGCTGTTGAAACTGGTTCATCCGGTACCGGCCTTGTTAAATCATTTCTCATCTCATTCCGCCTCCCCATAAAAAGTCTTCAACACTTTCATAACCTTTAGGAACAATGGATCTATTAATCAAGTTTCCATTTATATCATAATCATTTTTAATTACTTCATCAAAGGTGAACTTTACCCGTACCCTATGTTGTAATCTTAAAAACTAAAAAAAAAGTCATCCATTTATTACCTTATTAAACTATTCTTTCTCTTTTATTTCAGATAGATCATAGGCTGTTTTGTGCTTCATCATGCCGTAAATAATATTCACAAGCCTTCTCATTATGTAAACCAATCCTTGCTTCTTTGTTTTACCTTCTTTAAGTTTACGTTGGTAATATGCATGGAACACTGGATTCCTTGGAAGTTTACTTCCTTTTGACACTTGCACTTGCTGTACTGCCAAATTAAAAAATAAACCATGTAGCGCCCGATTTCCCTGTTTGCTTTTTTGTTCCTTACCTTTCCCACCAGACTTTCAGAAAGCTGTGAGAAAGCGAAGACAACAAAAAACAGGTCAATCATGGTGGTATCTGACCATAATCGACCTGTTCAACGTAACGTAACAGCGTTATTTAGGTTATAAAATTAAAGCATTTATGTGCGTACAACCAAAATGACGAATTCTTCATACGGATAATACATGGGTTATATGTGTTATGGGGTTAAATGATGGTTTTATTCGATAATGGGTAGCCCCTATCTCAAATTATTCACATTGCAACATCCTGGTATCCTACTCTAGCTACTTCTTCATTTATTAGAAGTACACCTAATCCATTTTCTTCGTCCCATGTAGAGTCAAAAGATATCCCAATGTATCTACCTTCAAGACTCTTCGAATATAAAACAGAAATTCCAACTAAACTTATCCTTTCAAGAAGTTGATCTATCGTTTCAATTAAAGGATAGTTTTCATTGAACGAAACATCATAACCAAGTTCATGCCGTTTTTGTTTGTAGTATTCAAACAATGGTTGCAAAATACTTTGCTGAATTTGCTTCCATTTTTTTATGAATTCTTGAAAAGCAATATATTGTTTTTCTAAAAACTTACCATCCTCTTCACCGCTTACTGATAAGGAAATTTCAAATTGCTTTCCACAAAACTCAATATCAGTGTCCTTAAACCATACATAATCATATTCGAGTTGTCCAAAAACCGCATCATTTATAATCATTTTACACTCTCCTTTAATATGCTTCCTATTTTGTGGCAAATCCTCCCGGACTATATGCCCCAGCGTTTATTTCTCCAACTCCGCCAAGGTGTCCAAATTTACTGTTTATTACTGATGGTACAAGTTGCATCGTTTTTCCATCATTTAATTCATGCCATGTTAAATTGTTTGCAAGTCGGTACTCTTCTATATTACCTGCTCTAATATTACCAGGTGTCATTACAAACTGCTTAGCTAATTCAGGAGATTTATTTAACTGCTCAGCTAATTTTTCGTTTGCTTGAGCAAAATTAGACCGTCTAGCTCTATTTCCGTTTCTGCTTCCAGTACCACCGTTCATATGATCAATTTCTAACTGCGCTTTTGATACTGGTGAAAAATCAGGAACAGCATTTTTATACTCAATTCCATCAATCCCGGCTTTATCTAGTATTTTCTTTATTTCAGGGTCTGGTGGTGGCTTAAGAGAACACAAAGATTCACCCCTTGTCCCTTCAAAACCAACAGTTGTATTATTAGGATTAGGCGTTTGAGTAAATCTTGCTTCGTACGAACTAGCAAATTCCGTTTGTCTAAAAGCAGGTGGAACTTCAATCTCTTTAGCCGTACCCTTAGTACCCTTTAAAGCATCCTTCTCCGCCTGCTTTATGGCTACATAATTGTCAGCTTTCCCTGTTAGCTTACAAGTTGATTCGCCTCGTTCAAATCCTGCAAATACCTTGTTACCTGCTGTTGTTTGCCCGGTTCTAACCTCGACGGGGCGTAAAGCGTCTTCAATAAATTTTGCAGATCAGATCCTCGAATGGTTTTTTGTCCTGTCTTTGATATCACTGCGGCACAGCAACGGAAAGCTTCTTCCATATCTTAAAATGCGAAACAGTTTACACTCACCATTACGAAACATATGAAGAAGTTAAGATAGCAGTTACAGAGTGGATTCATTTACTATAACAATCAAAGAATAAAAGAAAAACTCGGTGGCAAGAGCCCTATTCAATACAGGGTTCTCAGCACCGAGAAAGTCGCCTAATATTTAATTAAATATAATGTCCAACTTGTCACATCAAACAGACAAAAATAAAACTATTTTACTACATTGGAGATTATTAACCCCATAAGTAACAGTCATTATAAAATTCCATAATCAATATGCAACCTTACTTAAGAAATTGTTTAGATTTATTTTTTGTTTTCAAAATATCGATTCATATCCACCATTCTAAGTTTAATTTATTTAGTTTTAAAAAGTAGTATCTACTATTTTCATAATTACTTGCCCTTGAGTCGAGACTCGTATATACCCGACAACGTTCAACCTTTCACCCTCCCGTTACGAAAATTAAAATTTGTGTAACGCTTTTAAACGAATAGCGAGTATTATACGACCGTCTCTAGTAAAAATACAACCCACAATTTTTTATCCAAAACAGGCAAAGAACACCCTTTCACGTTACCCGTTGTTTATCCCCATGAGCTTGTACGATCTCATTAGTTTATTGTCAATGACGTGTCATATGTTTCTCCGACATGTAAAATGTCATCTCGCCCGGTTATCTTACTTTTCATGCTATCCAAGTATTAAAACATAATGCCTTGATGGTACAACCATCATAAGTTATGAATTTCACAAAAGCATTATTCATGTCGTCCAACATAAAATCTATTTTCTTTTATTGTTTCATTCGTTTTTTCATGTACAGTGTATTGTCTACCTTTATTACCACGAGCTTTGCCATCTCATATGTAAATCTAAATCAAGTAGTATGCATGGTAGTCTTTTATTTTTTATCACTGTAACCTTCCTCGTATATTGCTTACCATCATAAGCTTTCGATTCAAATGTTAGTTTATTTTTAACCATAAAATTTTATATACAAAAAAACCTTGAGAGGCATATAGCCAATCAAGGAATGAGTATTATTTTCGCCTTTTAATCCTAGGAAAATACCTTCTTCTATTTTACTTTTCAGTCACAAGATAAAACTATTTTCTTAAATGCTAAAAAATTATTGTTCCTCATATAAACTATCAAGAAATTCATTAAAATTGTTTGATAAAAAATACATATTTTCCATTTCATCATGTTCCTCATCGTGAACCCAATGAAATATCTGTCCAAAATACTCTTTACTTATTCCGATGCATATTTGATCACCACTCGGATCATCTGCTACTGGAATAAATCCTATTTCTAATATTTCATCAAAAATATCAAACTTTTTCTCTAAATTGTCATACATACTACCAATTCCATAAAAGATATTTAATATGCTTTCACCTATCTCATCCGATATCTTATATATACCGGGATTCGGATATCCTCCATTATATTCCAACAAAAAATCTCTATAATCTTTTGGAAGTGTAATATTGTGATTATGCTCAAAACTCTCTAAATCTCCGATAGATAAACTCTCATGTATCTTTTCAATTTTCACCATAGTCTCACTCCTTATTTACTATTTTTCCCATTAACCTTTGATTGTCCACCTATGTGTTTAAATTCATCATGAATATCTTTTTCTACAAGAAGCATTGTTTCACCATCTTGGAAATGATGCCAAGTGTATCCTATAGGCGGTCTCCTCATGTCGAAAATTGGAGGATCAGTATCTTTACTTAGTTTAGCTTCTATATTTGCATTTTCAAAATCTTTCGGATTATTTTTAGGCGAATTAACTTCAATTTTTACCGGTTTAACATTTGGATGCATAAACGGTGTAAAATCTGGGTATCCATCTGGATATCTTACAGATACTCCAGACTTGTTAGTATAAGTCCAAGTTCCTTCACTATCAATAGAGATTTTCCCGCCCTTATCTAACCACTTTTTAGGTATTGGCGAGTTCATTGGTTTTGTTTCCAGTATTTCTTTAGTAAAATCTTCTAATTTTAACGAGTTACCTTTCCCCGTACCCTTAATAGCATCCTTCTCCGCCTGCTTTATGGCTATATAATTGTCAGCTTTCCCTGTAAACTTACCAGTCGATTCGCCTCGTTCAAATCCTGCAAATACCTTGTTACTCGTTGTTGTTTGCGCGGTTCGAACTTCGACTGGTCGTAAGGCGTTATCGATAAATTTAGCAGATTCTCGAATGGTTTTTTGTCCTGTCTTTGAGGTCACTACTGCTCCTACCGGATGGGACAGGGCGTATTTGAGTTGATTTACATGCTGACCACCTAGTTTTTTAGCGTTACTCACTACAGTCGAATACACTGCTTTTGATTGGATTTTCACTCCGTCAATGGTGTTTTTAAGAGGTTTGACGGCATCATCTATTGTTTTAGCAGTTGTTTTCAGAACATTGGCTAGTGCTGGAACATTTTTTAACAGGGATTTTGCGGCGAGTCCCCCTACTCCTGGTGCGATTGCAAAAACGCCTCGCATCAGTCGTTCTTCATCGGAGAGCTTTCTTCCAGAGATTAAATCTTATCCTTTGGCAGCTCCTGCAAGATCTATGGCTGTATAAACAGCACCAGCGGCTAGTCCTGCTGGCGGACACACAATGGACAATCCTATTACAACACCAGCTGCAATCAGATTGTACCAAAACTCTTTCTTCTCTTGTCCTGCTCGAATTCCTTCATATTCGAATGCACCGCTGTTTAAAGCGGCTTGGCGATAATCTTCTTTTGAGGCTTCTTCACTAGGATTTTGAAGTTTCCAAGCCTCGTACTCTGTTTTGAGATTGGCTGAGTAAGTTGTATCTGCTTCGTATAAATCATTTAGTGTAATTTTAGTATTACAAACTAACAATTTCCCCATTTATAAAGTCTTCAACCTAAGTAGGATTGAAGACTGACTTCATTTGTTTCATATTTTCCGAATTGTTTGGGTACCTGGCACCAAAAACTGTTAACAGCCTATTTTAAATTGCGACATCCTGGTAACCTACTTCAATTACTTTTTCATTTAATAAACGAAGCCCTAATCCATTTTCTATATCCCATGTACAATTAAATGTAATTCCAATATCTCGACCTTCAAAAATATCCGCATACGGAACAACAATTCCATCTAAAGCTATCATTTCTAGAATTCGATCAGTTGTTTCAACTAATGGATAATTTTCATTTAATCCTATACCATAACCTAGTTCATGTCGCTTTTGTTTGTAATAGTCTAATGTTGATTGCAATAAAATTGGCTGTAAATCCTCCCATTTTTGCATTAATACTTGATAGGCCATATACTGCTCTTCATCAAACTTCCCATCTTCTTCACCATCTATATATTCAAAGATATCTCAGTTTCTTTACCCCAAAAATGAATAATGGTATCCTTAGCCCAACCATACTCATACTCAAGTTCACCAAAAATTGGGTCGTTTATAGTCATTTTAAAATCTCCTCTTTTTGTTTAGTAGCAAACCCTCCAGGTTTAAACAATTGGTGCTATTCGATTTGGTAAAGTGAAAAAAACCTTCTCCCTTTAGGAAGAAGGTCTATTTTAGATAAATGGTAAACTATCCTTTTTTATATAATTATAGGCTTCAACACTATCATTTATTGAGTAGTTTTCCAAAAGGTATCTTTTTATATTATTTAAACTTTCAATTTCAAAATAACCAGATTCAACCGCATTTTCACCTAATATTCTTAGCGTTTCATCATCAATTACTTCAACAACTTGAGGAACGAATTTTCTTTCTTCCTTTTTATATGCTTGATAAATTGTGTAAGAAACAGCATCTAAAACTGAATACCATGCATACTGTTTTTGTACATCCTTTTCTTTGTTTGCAAACTCAGCTACATCTACATAATCTTCACTATCTATGTAGTTACACAAATCATCCGCATCGATTTTTTCACCTTCAAGCCATTTCCAGCAGGAAACTAGTGCTTCTCTACCTGTTTTATATCCAGGTTCATCCATATTAATTATATTAAACATATTTTCGGCTATTACCAATCCTAGTGCAACCTTAGCCTCTGTATTTAGATTATTGATAAAATCCATCACTATAATTCCCCACTTATTTTCTTATTTTAACCACATTTTCTGTCAACCCATTCATTACCTCAAAAGATAATGTATCTCTTGGATATGCTACAACCATCATGAGTTATGAATTTTCAATAGCATTTTTTATATGCTCCAAAGCAGGGACAGGGCGTATATGAGTTGATCTACATGTTGACCACCTAGTTTTTTATCGTTACTCATCATACAACTTCTATCCAAAACAAAAAAAGCACTCGTTCTCCTTTGTATAAATACAAGTGCTTTTAGGTCATGTTTTTTTATTAGTATTATAATCTTCTTACATTTTCCTAATATCCCTTTTAATCTGATTAAGTATTCTTATCTTACATCTATTTTAGTAAATCGGTTACTAGGGTACTAGTTAATAGATTTTTGGGGAACTCATCCTCAGTAATCAAACTTGCCAAACTAATTTTATGCTAAACAAGTTCAATTCTGATGACGAATTTATTTTCAGTAACTTGATTGATTTTTTCACTCTTATTAAAATGCTTATATTTCGTCATGTGTGATGAATAGGTCAAGAAATGTTGACACTAAAACATCTTACAGGAGGGATTTATTGTTACAAGATACTAAAAATATTTCTAACATGAATACTTTTTAGTATAAATAAACTACTAAATATATTGCACTTCTTAGAGGAGTATTACAAAATAAATTCATATATTTAAAATAATTTTATAAATTCTTCTCTTTTTATTGAAGATTCACTATCTGAAAACTGAAAATTATTTAGAACTGATGTCATTCTTTCAATTTCATCTATTGTAAGAAAACTAGTTTCAACTGCACTTTTTGTAAAGATATCAATACTATCATCATTTATACCTTCTAGTGACTGTGGTAAATATTTTACCTTTTCTTTTTTATAAGCTTCCCAAGATGTATAAGCAACAGCATCCACTAGGAGTGACCATAATCTAGCAATATCCAAGTCTTCTTCTTCCTCAGCAAATTCTGATATTCCTGTATAATCTGCATTATCAATAAGTTCATATAATTCATCCCCAGAAACAGCATGAGCTTCAACCCATAACCAGCATTTGTTCAATGCTTCTCTTCCTTCTGGATATCTTTCATCATCTTTCCTGATTTCAGAAAATACTCTTTCAGCAATCGTTAAAACAAACCCCACTTTTAGCTCACTTTTCAAACTATTAACTAATCTATTTTCCATGATTTCCTCCTTATGTTCATTCGATAATCTTACCATTTTTTAAAATAAAAGAGAGTAATCCATTGGTTTTAACACTTTTATCAATCTCCGATGTCACGACTATTGTTAAGTTAGGATATTTCTTACTCGCTTGAAAAAATATCCCGCTTTTTTCAAGTGGATAGGGTTTTATCAATCCTTTACTGCATTTATTACAAACACCTCTTGGATTGGATTGGTGTATTTTTAAAGTTCCTGTAACTTCTCTTGGTTCGATTCCTGCTTTTTTGACAGCAGAATCAAACTCGTTTAAAACTCCTTCTTCAGCATGCCTTGTAAACTGTGCTAACTTAGGATTTTTTAGATGATCATATGGAGCCCTAATCTCCCTATTAGGTAAGATTTCATCTAATGAAGGCAATCCTGCTTCTTTTCTTACTTCTGGAGAACCTCCTTCAAAAGTCAAATCCTTAAGTCCTTTTATATTTGTTTTTCCTACTGCAATAGTATGTGTTTCTGGTACATTCCATTTTTTACGTAGGTTTTCTAAATCAGCATTTCCCAGTTCTATATTACTTAGATCTTTTCCCGTACCATTAGTACCCTTTATAGCATCCTTCTCCGCCTGCTTTATGGCTATATAATTATCAGCTTTCCCTGTAAACCTACCAGTCGATTCGCCTCGTTCAAATCCTGCAAATACCTTGTTACCCGTTGTTGTTTGCGCGGTTCGAACTTCGACTGGTCGTAAGGCGTTATCGATAAATTTAGCAGATTCTCGAATGGTTTTTTGTCCTGTCTTTGAGGTCACTACTGCTCCTACCGGATGGGACAGGGCGTATTTGAGTTGATTTACATGCTGACCACCTAGTTTTTTAGCGTTACTTACCACAGTCGAATACACTGCTTTTGATTGGATTTTCACTCCGTTAATGGTGTTTTTAAGCGGTTTGACGGCATCATCCAATGTTTTAGCAGTTGTTTTCAGAACATTGGCTAGTGCTGGAACATTTTTTAACAGGGATTTTGCAGCGAGTCCCCCTACTCCTGGTGCGATTGCAAAAACGCCTCGCATCAGTCGTTCTTCATCGGAGAGTTTTCTTCCTGAGATCAGGTCTTCTCCTTTGACAGCTCCTCCTACATCGATTGCTGTGTAGATAGCCCCTGCGGCTAGTCCTGCTGGCGGACAAACAATGGATAATCCAATCACAACACCAGCTGCAATCAGATTGTACCAAAACTCTTTCTTCTCTTGTCCTGCTCGTATTCCTTCATATTCGAATGCACCGCTGTTTAGTGCAGCTGTACGATAATCTTCTTCCGAGGCTTCTTCACTAGGATTTTGAAGTTTCCAAGCCTCGTACTCTGTTTTGAGATTGGCTGAGTAAGTTGTATCTGCTTCGTATAAATCATTTAGTGTAATTTCTTTTTTATTAGTTTTAAAAAGGATTCCCTCTTTGACGTTAATCGTATTGGCTGTACTGTAAGATGTTACATTGAAATCCGCCATCTTTTGTATGTAGCCATCAAGGGATTTATAAAAAGGGGTATCTACTTTTTCATCTATAATTTTACCAATTCCTTTGGCATAATCATACAGTTTTTTGTAATCTTGGCGAATCGGCTTTGCTTCTGGCTGATATTCTTGAGGTTTAAAAGTGATCGCACCATCGACATCTTTTTCAGAGATATCCTTTTTGGAATCGTCGAAAAGATTATCTGCATCCTCATATTTATTGTCATACTTATGTGCTTCATTGACATTTTGTAGTGCAGAGGCGATTTTTTTCCATTTGGCATCCTCATATAACAATTTCACGTACTTCTCCACCCCATTTTGGAAAATTCATTATTTACGAATTAATAACAAAAGACAGTTCCCTTAAATGTAAAAAAATTCAATAATTCCATTTTAATGAAGGTGGATAATACTGGTCAATAAGAGTTATATTTATATACTAATCAAATTGAGAATGCAAAATTTAAAAAAATTCTCCAAATCCCTATATATTAAACCACTCGTTAATCTTCCATATAAAGGTTTTAACAAGTTGTTCAAAAGTACTATTTTAAATATCCCAGTATATATGATTATTTCTTTTATCAATGTTCAGAAACCACTTCACTCTGTATCTACCAATTTTTTGTAAAAATTTGTAATTTACAATAAGTAAAATTCGTCAAACGGAATTACAGAATACATTCCATTTCTCTTATTTTTCTATTTTAGGGTTAAATAGATTAAATAAACTCATTTTACTATTGAAGGATAATTTACAAAATAAGTATTGAATGATCACTAAAATCCTCCAAAAGTGATTCGATCAAATGGCATTAAAAATTTTTCCCAAAGAAAAAAAGAACATCAATTTTAATAAAATCAATGTTCTACATGATTAAAATGAATTTATGAAAACTTTCTTCGCCTTTTCTGCTACTTCATCAATCCAAAAACTGCGGTTTTCTTTTTTCGATAAATGCTGAAACGCCTTCTTTAATGTCTTCTGTTTGGAACACACGGCCAAAATAGTCAGCTTCGGTTAAAAGAGCATCCGATAGGCATTGTTCAAATCCCTCATCGATTGCTTGTTTCGCATAGGTTAATGCTTCGCGTGAATGAGTGGCAATTTTTTTTGCCAATTGTATCCCAGATGTTAAGCCATACCATTTCGGAACAACTGTATTCACTAATCCTATTGCTAGGGCCTGATCGGCTGATAGAGGTTCCCCTGTGAAAATGATTTCTTTGGCTTTCGCCTTTCCTACTAATCTGGTAAGTCTTTGTGTACCACCAGCACCAGGGAAAAGGCCAAGTTTTATTTCTGGTAAACCTATCTTTACATGTTCTTCTGCGATGCGAATATCACAAGCTAATGCCAATTCACACCCTCCACCAAGAGCAACACCATTTAATATACAGATAGTTGGGTAAGGCAATGCTTCGATTCGATTGAGTGGGTGTTGTAGCCATTGTGATTTCTCCTTAGCAACATCTACCCCTTTTCCAATCCATTCAGGAAAAGACTTAATGTCTCCTCCTGCCATAAATGCCTTTCCCCCATCTCCCGTCATCAGCACAACTTTGATAGCTGATGTTTGTTCTATTTCATCAATTTTATGATGTAATTCCTCGACTACCTCTGCATCAAGTATATTCACAGGTGGATTTTGGATCATAAGAATGGCTATTTGATTTTCAATTGTTAAGCTTACCTTTTCTTTACTATTCATAAAACCCCTCCTTCAATACCATATATATCGCGTAACTCAAACTTCTTCACCTTTCCAGAAGGTGTACGGGGAATGTCATCTACAAAAATTACTTTTTTAGGCGTTTTATAACTTGCTAAAAACTGCTTACTATATTGGATTAACGCTTCTTCTGATACCTTGGCATCCTCTTTCAAAACAATCACTGCACATACAGATTCAATATACTTTTTGTCGGGTATCCCAATCACAGAGACGGCTTTTACCGCTTCATGTCGGTAAAAGACATCTTCAATTTCTGCTGCATAAATGTTTTCTCCACCACTTCGAATCATATCTTTTTTACGACCTGCTATTGATAAAAATCCTTCTTCATCAAATTTTCCTAAATCCCCTGTTTTACACCAGCCATTACAAAATGTTTCTGCTGTTGCTTCAGGCTTTTCCCAATACCCTTCGGAAACACCTGGACTCTTAATCCAAATTTCTCCAACCTCACCTGGTAAAGCCTCACTCTCTTCGTCCTTCATCACTCGTATTTCGGTTAATGGAAGTGGTTTTCCAACCGTTTCACTTTTCGTTAAGGAGTACTTTGGATCTAAACAAGCAGCAATCGGTTGTCCTTCCGTTAAACCATACACTTGTACAATCCCAACTTGTGGATAAAGTCGATATATTTCTTCTATAGCCCAAGGCATCAATGAATCTCCGCCAGTATAGATTGTTTTTAATTGTGCTAACTGATAATCTGACAAGTTCGGCAAATTTAACATGTCGTAAATCATAAATGGGAATAAGAAACAATCCGTAACCTGCTCTTTCTCAAATACCTTTAGTACGCGTTCTATTTCGAATCCTTTACTTTTGGTAATGATGACCGTCCCTCCCATTAATAGAACGGGCAATGCCACATCTTCCATTGCGCCAACATGATACAATGGACCGGTTGTCATCGCAATCTCATTTCCTGTAATACCCCATTGCATAATTTGAATTGTTGAAAACCAATAGGTCGTATTATGTGTCCAAAGCGCTCCTTTTGGTCTACCAGTTGTCCCAGATGTGTACATAAGCATAACTGGATCATTGATGGAAATCTGGGTACTGTCAACTTCTTCTGTCGATCCATTAGATAATACATTCCAATCATGCGCCCGATTCGGTATTTCCCCATTATTGGTAAGACAAATAAAATCTTCCGTACAGATTTTTTCATAAATCGGAGCTATTTTTTCACCCAATTCTTCGTGAAAACAAAGAATTTTAGCTTTAGAATCATTGAGAATGTACTCAAGTTCATTTGCAGTGAGTCTAAAATTAATGCGAACAGCAATCGCGCCAACTTTACCAATGGCAAAATATAATGCAAAATACTCCAAACAATTGTAAAGAAGAATCCCTACACGATCCCCTTTTTTCACACCCATTTTCAGAAGCTGATTCGCATAAGCATTGGATTTTTCATGTAGTTCTGCAAAACTCCATGAACGACCTGATTCTTCTTGCACTGCCGTTTTTTGCTTCAATTGTTCATCTCGTGCTCTATACAATCTCCTTGTGAAATGACCGATATCCATCTTTAATCTCCTCGTTTCTTCTCAATATATCTGGTGAGATTCTATCTATATTCGCTTTCTAATCATTTATATTAATTTGGAATCAAAAATATTAATCTTTCATTCTATTTTGTGGTAGCTATCAATAGAGAATTTACAAATAACTCTTTAAGGGGGTTTTTAGGAGTTTTACATTTCTCCCCTCTCCTTTATGTATTATCAAAAAAATCAGAGTATTTATTTATGTTTTTCACTTTAAAAATAAGTAACTACTAATAAATCTATATGCTATATCTAATTAGAACCGTTCAATGGAGCGGAAGACGGCGACTCCTGCGGGAAA
>NZ_JBCMNM010000041.1:0-4141 GCF_050459865.1 Rummeliibacillus pycnus | reverse complement strand
CTCAACGCTCGCCCGCGGAAAGCGCCGTCTGCAGCGGAAAGTATAGTAAACTATTTATTAAGAATTTATTAAGAATTTATTAACTTTATCTATCATCTGATTAAATTTTTTATAATTTATAGTTAACATTTATACTCTCTTAAACTAAATTTAATAATCTTTCTATACTATTTGAATGCAAATCGGCATATTGTATCTTCAAAAGGAGGTAGATAGAAATGTTAGGATTTATCGGTGTGTTTGGTAGTTTGGCATTATTAATTTATTTAACAGTTAGAGGTGTAAATGTTCTTATTGCAGCTCCTTTTGCCGCATTAATTGCTGCAGTTTTCAGTGGAATTACGCTGTTCCCACAATTAGCAGCAGAAGGAAGTCCAAATCTTCTTACTAGTTATATGAATGGATTTACCGGTTTTATCGGATCATGGTGGTTGATGTTTTTAGCAGGTGCTATTTTCGGAAAAGTTATGGAAGATAGTGGTGCTGCAGATAGTGTTTCCAAATGGATTGTTGAAAAAATAGGAGTAAAATATGCTGCTTTATCCGTCGTTATTGCTTGTGCTGTCTTAACATATGGCGGTGTTAGTTTGTTTATCGTTGCTTTCTCCGTGTTCCCAATGGCATTGAGCCTTTTCAAACAAGCGGACATCCCTAGACGATTTATACCTGCTACATTAGCTCTTGGTTCTGTTACATTTACGATGACTTCGGCAGGATCTCCTGAAATTCAAAACTGGATACCTATTACTTTTCTTAAAACGACACCGTATGCTGGTTGGGAAGTTAGTTTAGTTGTTGCCATCTTCATGGCTACGCTTGGTTTTTGGTGGTTGAAACGTATGATTTCAAAAGCAATTGCGAGAGGCGAAAGATTTGTAGCAAAAGAGTTTGATAAAATCGGTGAAAGTAGCAATCATCCGCTTCCTAATCCATTATTAAGTATGACACCATTATTAGTTGTGCTTGGGTTCTCGTTTATTTTCCATGAACGTTTAGGAACATCAGCACTTATTATTGCTTTAATTGGTGGAATATTAACTACCTATTTAGTTAGTTTCAAATATATGAAAGATAGAAAGAAGGCAATTGCAGATGGTGGACTTGGTGCTGTTATCGCAATAGCTAATACAGCTGCTATTGTTGGTTTTGGTGGCGTTGTAAAAGAAACACCTGCCTTTTTGGCAGCAGTAGATTTTATGACACATATCCCTGGTAGTCCATTAGTTGGTGGTGCATTAGCCGTTGCTGTTTTAGCAGGTTTAACTGGTTCCTCTTCTGGTGGCCAAGCAATCGCATTACCATTAATCGCACCGCATTATTTAGATGTAGGTGTTGACCCAGAGGCTTTACATCGTGTAGTAGCTATCTCTTCTGGATCTCTTGATACACTACCTCATAGCGGCTATGTTGTTACAACGATTCATTCCATTGCACAAGAATCCTATAAAGGAGCCTACCCTGCTTTCGGTGCCCTAACTGTCATTATTCCTCTATTAGGTTCAATACTAGCAATCATCTTATTTTCAATCTTTTGATTTATAGTTTTAAAGTCAAATATTATATCCATCTAAAAAAAAATGGCTCTTCTTCATAAAAATGAGGAAGAACCATTTTTTCATCTTTCATTAAATTTATACTTAGCCACTACTAGAGTTAGCATTCTTATTACATTGCTGTTAATCCACCATCAACGATGAATTCAGAACCAGTTGAGTAACTAGATTCATCAGAAGCTAAATAAAGCACTAAGTTAGTAACTTCTTCTGGTTGTGCAACACGTTTAAGAGGAATATGTTTTGAAAATTCTTCTACTGCTGCTTTTGTGTCTTCTTGAACAACCATTGGTGTTGCGATGACACCTGGATGTACAGAGTTTACTCGAATACCATAGTGAGCGCATTCTATTGCAGCTGCTTTTGTCATACCTCTTACTGCGAACTTTGTATCTGTATACCCGATTGCCCCAGCAACAATCCCATTCATAGATGAGATATTGACGATTGAACCGCTACCAGCTTTTTGCATAGAGGGAATTACATTCTTCATTCCTAAGAAAACAGATAATTGGTTAATATCTAGGATACGTCGATATTCCTCTTCAGTTGTTTCTAGAATAGATTTCGCCATTGTAATACCCGCATTGTTAACTAAAACATTAACTGCACCGAATGCTTTTTCAGCTTCAGCAACAACATTTGTCCAATCTTCAGCACTTGTTACATTTTGTTTTACAAATAAAGCGCTTTCACCAAGTTCAGCAGCTAGTGCTTTCCCTTTTTCTTCATTTAAGTCAGTTAATACAACTTTAGCGCCTTCTTCGACAAATTTACGAGCATGTGATGCACCCATACCTTGAGCAGCACCTGTAATAATAGCAACTTTTCCATCTAAACGAGCCATGTTGTTTTCCTCCTAAAATATTTACCGAAATGAATTCTCGATAATTTTATACTACACTTGTAAATTAACAGATAAATAATATATTTGTCAATCGAAAAGAAAGATGCCATAATATGTTCAATAATATTCAATTTTCAGTAAAAAAAATAAGGTGATAATATAATGAGTAACGAAGATCGTCGTGTCGCTCGAACACAAAAAAACTTAAAAAACGCATTATTAGTATTATTAAAAGAAAAAGAATTAAAGGATATTTCAATCACTGAGGTAACGCAAAACGCTCGCTGTAACCGCGTAACATTTTATTCACACTATACGGATTTACAAGATCTATTAGCTTCAATATTCGATGATTATTTAAATGATCTTATAGATTACTTTCGTAAATCCTTTAAAGATTTAGAACGTTTTTCCGCAACTGATGCGAAGCGGCATCTCCCACTATTTAAATTTATCTATCAAAATCAATTTGTTTTTTCACTTATGTTAAAGGGAGAAGTGTTACCTGGATCCCAGAATCAGTTTTGCGAGAGCCTTGTTCAAGTCTCTAATACTGAACTTGGACTCGAAGAGCAAACAGTTATTGAAATACCTGCATTAAACTACTTCACCACTTACGGTAGTCTTGGATTTTTTATGTATTGGATTCAACAAGATTTCAAAGATTCTCCCGAAGTGATGGCCCAAAAATTAGCCTATTTACAAGGCAAAATGTTCACTGGGGCAATTGTTCGTAAAGAATAAACACAATTATATTAAGAGATAAATAGCCATTATTTCTAAACTACTAAAGACTAGACTCTACATTTACTGGGTCTAGTCTTTAATAGTTGAATCTATAATTAATCCTTTTAAAGTTGGTCTTTACTGAATAAAACGGTTACCTTGTTTCAGCCTTCATGGGCCGGTCAAATTCCCATCCTCAGCAACAAACCAATTCCATTCGCAATTAAGTTCCAATTACTATCATTATTGTTAATTAATTTTTCCAACGAAAACTTTACAGTATGCACACTTAAACTTCTTCATATTTAAGTTCTTCTATTGTTAGAAAAACTCCACAGAAATTCCTTGCATATATTAGATTACAAAACTAAAAGGAGAGAATTATGATGGGGAAAACAAGGCGTATTACACCTGCACATATTGAAATTCTGAGGGAAATTGAAAAGCATCCACATGGAACACCACCTGGAATCATATATAAAAACTTCGATTCACAAACATGGGAAGTTTTGAGAAAGCCAAACCGCAATAATGAAGAAATTCTCAATGCAGGTGAAGTATTTCAATTACTATGTACATTAGTGAAGAACCCTAAAATTTTTGAAAAAGAGAATGAACCAGAAAAACAAGAAGAAATTAAACCAGAAATGACGAGTCCATTCCAAGATGAATTAAATGATATTATTGAAGAGGCAATGATTTCCTTTAACTCACAAATCCAATATGCAGTTGAAGACATTGGTCAAAAAGTATTCAACAAAATAAAAGATAAATTATATGACATTACAAAACAAACTGAATAAAAATTGTAATTCAGATGATATGCAACAACATTCTCGCTAAAGTGGAAATTTCACTTTGGCGAGTTTTTTTATTCATATTCTTATACTTCTTCTAAATACAAATGTCTCCCCTACATCATGAAGGCATATCTATCTTTGTTGTGTGGAATTAGCGAAGTCTCCTATGGGAAAGCGAGTCAGGTGAGGCCCCGGAGCGTAATTAAGGAACGGAG
>NZ_JBCMNM010000040.1:0-32409 GCF_050459865.1 Rummeliibacillus pycnus | reverse complement strand
ACTCCGTGACCAACATCCTGTTGCCCCCATTAATTTCCTGAATAATGTTCAACCCAAATTAAAAACCCCACCATTCCCCGCTTACAATGATGAGGTTATTATTCTGATGCATTTAGAATTCATAACATTTTTTTCATTCAAAAATTAATCGTTGCTTCGTTAAAGAAAATCAGTGTACATCTACTTGATATTTAAAACTTTCAATATATCAAAGAAGACTTGGTTTTAGACAAACCCAACTTTTTGATTCAATGAAGAATAGGACAGTCTTCTAAAATCAACCTATTTCCACAATTTCTAAGCCAAAAACCTTACGTAGCCGTCCAAGTGCCATTTCTTTAACTTCTTCCTCAGTAAGTAAATCCAAAATTGTAGCACCACCCACAACATTAAAATAGCGGCATGCTTCGACAAAGTGTTCGCGTTTAATTTCTAAGCCTTCTTCTTTTAATTGAATAAGTGACTTGAGAATTCCTTTTCGGATTGCTTTGTTGGAGTTGAAGTTACTTGAGAAGAAAAGGACTGCACGAGCTGAGTAGTCTGCTTCACAGAAAAAGTCTGTTAGCCAGTAAGGATTGTCTATGTTTTCTTCGTCATAAGTCATGTAACCAGTCCACCAAAGTCGAGATAATTTGTGGACGAAAAGGGATCGTTTATGTCCCCATTCAAAAAACATGCCCGATTTGATTTGTTGATTCTTTTTTTCTTTCGCATCTTTTGCAATCCTGTAAAACATGAAGTCTCGGAATTGGTAATGTGCTAGTCCTACCCAAAGTCTTTCTTGTGTTGCTTGTGATACGGTTAAATCTTTCAAAGCTTCATAGATTATTTTGACGTTCTTGCCATCGCTTGCTAAATAATCTTCATCTTGATTAAATTGAGGCA
This sequence comes from Rummeliibacillus pycnus, assembly GCF_050459865.1. Classification (GTDB taxonomy): domain Bacteria; phylum Bacillota; class Bacilli; order Bacillales_A; family Planococcaceae; genus Rummeliibacillus; species Rummeliibacillus pycnus_B. The sequence goes on along the minus strand of NZ_JBCMNM010000040.1, from coordinate 31,524 downwards.
TATTAAATTCGATTTTAGATTCAATTAAACGACAAGGTTCATCTAAATAGGTTTGAAACCACTCCTGATCTAGCTGATAGTAATGAGGTAAGTTGTTATCAAAATTTACGCGCAACTCTTGTAGGGCATCTTCAGAAATGAATTGCAATTTCATCTGTTAATCATCCATTCTATTCAATTTTTCAATTTCTTTAAATGCATGTTGTAATGGGTTATGAAGTAGAAGTTGAGCTGCTTCCATGACCGATAATGAGCCATCACTAATTTGGTGTAATTGATGATGACTTGCTTCGAAGATTCGTTCAATGACTTGGAACCATTTGTACTCACTGTACTCTTCTTCGTGTTCTCGAATTGTCGAAAAAACCTCTATGAGAACTGGTAAGAAGACAAGTGAAAGAATCGTCTCCTTAAAACGTGAATTAGCATTATTTGCATAAATCTGATACATATCACTCGGTAAGCCCACTAGGATGTTTTCTGTTACTAAATCTACCGTCATCTTATCGCCTTTTTCTAATCGACGAATATTAATAATTGAAGGTAAATTTTGCGCTTCCATATCATCCTCTGAGATTTGAATATCTGCAGCCTCACCAAGCGCTAATAAGTTACCTCTTTCAAATTGAACGTTAAATCCTTGATAAAATGAGTCCAAATTCGGATTTTCATAGTTTGTAATGGTATTAGTTGCCAGAATAAACGTATGTAGTTCGACTTTACCTCTCAATTCTTCTGAAGGAATGCTGACGGATATGGATGTATCCTTTGATCTGAAAACTTTACGGTAGCTCGTTTGGGAGCATTCAACATGCATGGCATATTCCGCAAGATTATTTGCTATTAGCACTTCAATCGCTGAATCATGTAAAACAGCCTGCATTTCGATAATTAATTGACCAAACGATTGTTTTACATCAATCGTCGTATTAAAAGAACTTTTACTTTTGTAGTCATCGTTACCTTCTGCCAATACCGGATACGGGAAGTTCTCACTAAATTTCATATAAACTTACCTCCAAACGACAGAACTCTGCATAATCAATTTCAACTTCAAATGATAGCTGTTTTTGTTTACTTTCATTTTTAAATCGAACCGTATTTTTGTGAATCATGATGTCACTAAGCCCCTGACCTTTTAATAGATTGACAGGGATTTTCACTTCACTTTGCTCACCAAGAGCTCTAAATTCAAGGCGTCCTTTTTCAAAACCTTTTGGTGCTTTGACAACTACTCGATACAATCCTTTATCTTTTGATAAACAAAGTTGCTTTGATGTTGTTTCGATGAATTTATTTTTTTCTTTTGCTTCGCTTCCAGGAGGATTGTCCCCACCATTTGGTCCGCCTCCGCCAACATCTTCGTTTGGATTTCCAGCTCCCCCACCTTTACCTTGAGAGCCACCTTTTGTACCATCATCGAAACCACTACCGCCTTCATTTCCACCATCGATGATATCAATGATTTCATCGATTTGTGGATCCTCTTTTTGCTTATTCTTTGGTTTCTTTTTTACTTTTTGTTTTTTCTTTTTAAACACAGATTTAATTTTAACGTTCAAAGACTCCTGCAAATCCGCGCCGTTTCCTTCTAACAGTGTAGTATCTGGAAGGAAATCACTGAGTCCTATTGCATCCATTGAATCTGATACTTCATTTTGGAAATGTTCATGTACTGCTTCTTTGATAAAACGTTTTAAATCTTTGAATGCATTGTCAGCTTCTTTAGGATTTGTTTCGTATCGACTTGGTTGCCACTCATTATGTGCTGGGTTTTCTAATTGCTTAAAGGCTGCATTCATTTGCTGACCAGTTATAATCAACAATCCTGTAAATGAAATACTCCCACTAATACGATTTTGTTCAAATAATCGCATACCAGCTTTTCGAGTCATCAGTACTTTTCGATTTAAATCCTCGCCTTGCATTATGTATAGCGTTGCTTCGCCTTCTTCAAATGTACCTAACGTTTTATACACTTTTTTAGGATATGAAACTTGAATAGCATTGGGATCTGTTAGTACTTGGAAATATTTTTTCACATGGTTGAAAACTTCAACACTTTCATCTAATTCTTCAATCAGTTGAGCGATATTTTCTTTAGAGATGGTTTCATCTTCAATTTTTACGATTAGTTTATTTTGCCAAATGGTAATGAAAAAGTTCTTTAAGATGGATTGTGTAACAGCTTGTGTCCAATCTTCATTCGGTTCAAAGCCAGCCACATAAATATCTGTCCCAGATTTATCTCGTGAAAATATTGGATCCAAATTGCGAAGACCCTTGATGGCAGTTGAACTTTGATTGTCTGTAAAATACCCTGTTCCCAATGTTGTTAGATTTCCACTCTCTTTATATGACATGAAATTTGCAACACCAATATGAGATTGATAATTTCCCTGATCCAATGAAGAATAGAATAAAGTGCGTAGTTTGGAGTTTGCAACTGGTGCTGATTTCCCAATCCCAAAGCTTCCTCCTGAACTATCTCCTTTATTGGATGAACCAGCCTCTTTAACGAGAGAACTCCACGGTGTACCAAGTTTCCCTGTTTCCGCGCCTTCTAATCCTTTTGTATTAAAATCGCTAATACGTAAGAAAGAAATTTGTACATCATTTAATCTTTTCTTGGCTTGGCTGATAAATTGTTCAGTTTTATCATTTTTGCCTTTCCATGTATCTTCACATCGATTTAATATATCTAAAATTTCCCCTTTAGCTGGGAACTGATTAGATGGAAGCATAAATCGATTAAATTCAACTACTACTGGCTTTGTCTCATCTTTGATCGCGTCTAAAGAATTTTGACAAATTTCGCGAGTTAGCGAATCAATTTCGTTACCACGAAACGTTTCAATTCCAGCATTATTGATTGAATTAATCATACCTCCTGCAGCTGCAGGGAAATGCCAAAATGCATGCATATGTAACTCCTCCTTATCTACTATAATTATAGTATAAAATAATAATTAAATATTAATAATCCACTAATTTATAATTCTATATGAATAATTCGATACAAATTTGTACAAGATCACAACTAAGATAGAATAAAAGAGCTAGTTTTGAACGAAGACAATCAAAACTAGCTCTTTCTCTGTATTACTACATTTACCATGTCTTTATATTAACTCAAAAAACACATTATCTCCTTCTCACATACAACACTTTAAACCACTGATTAACTAAAAACGGCATTAATGATAATACGTAAATATAACCTAATTGGAGTCCACTTAGGTTGGCAACTTCAAATACACCTGAAAGTGATGGTATAAATAACACGGAATGTAAGCACACGACCCCTATCAAAAATGCTAGCCAAGTAAATTTATTCGAGAATACACCAATTGAAAAAATGGATTCTTTTGATCTGGAATTGAAGCCATGTATTAATCTTGATAAACATAGAGTTGTAAATGCCATAGTGGTTGCTGTTAGTGTATTACCTGCCGACAATCCTATTCGAAAAGCAATGATTGTAGAAATGGCAATTAATAGCCCTTCCAGAATGAGTTGAGTCGTAAATTTTTTATTTAATAATGGTTTGTGAATATCTCTAGGCTTATCCTTCATTATTTTTTTGTTATGTGGTTCCAAACCTATGGCAATAGCTGGTAAACTATCAGTCAGCAGGTTTATAAATAATAGATGAACTGGTGCAAAAGGAACGGGTAAACCAAATACAGTAGCATATAAAACAACAAAAATCGCTCCTGCATTTCCTGATAATAAGAACATAATGGCGTTTTTAATATTCGCATAGAGGCTTCTTCCATTCGCAATCGATTTGACAATTGTTGAAAAATTATCATCCGTTAAGACCATAGAAGATGCATCTTTTGCTACCTCTGTACCCGTAATCCCCATCGCCACACCGATATCAGCTTGTTTTAAAGCAGGTCCATCATTAACACCGTCACCCGTCATAGCAACGACATTTCCTTTTTCTTGCCAAGCTTTCACGATACGTAGTTTATGCTCTGGTGATACACGGGCGTAAACAGATAGATCTTGAACCTTGTCTTGTAGTTGTTCATCCGTTAATTCTTCAATTTCATGTCCTTCGATGGCTTCTGAAGGATGTTCTAAAATACCAATTTGTTTAGCAATGGCAGTTGCTGTTATTTTATGGTCGCCTGTAATCATCACTGGTTTAATACCAGCTTTTATACAGTTTGCAACCGCTGCTTTTGACTCTGCTCTTGGGGGGTCCATCATCGCGATTAACCCTACAAAAATTAGATCTTTTTCGTCGTCTACATGGATTTTTTGCTTTCCTATGTTTTTATAAGCAATGGCTAGTACTCGTAAACCATTCATCGAAAAATGACGATTAACATTTTCAATTTTTTTGCAATGTTCCTCTGTCATATCCAGTATTCCTTTAGATGTTTCGATTTTCTCAATTCTGGATAAAAGAACATCTAATGCACCTTTTGTAATCATTACATTTTGATGATTGATACGATTTACTGTACTCATCAATTTTCTATCTGAATCAAAAGGTATTTCTGCCACTCTCGGATATTGATCTCTAACGGTTATTTCGTCAAGTTGATATGACTTCCCTAATTTAACAAGTGCCGTTTCAGTAGGATCACCGATTTCTTTCTGATCACTTGTCACAGCATCATTACACAATAGGGCCATTAAGATTAAGTTTTTCTGAATTTTATTTTCATTATATAGTTGGTCATGCGGAATAGCTTTATGATCAACATATACGTGTTGAACACTCATTTTATTTTCGGTTAAAGTCCCTGTTTTATCTGAACAAATAACGGATACACTTCCAAGGCTTTCGACAGCATAGAGTTTTCGTATGATCGCATTTTCCTTGGCCATTTTTTGTGTTCCAAAAGCCAACACAATGGTCACAATTGAACTTAATGCTTCTGGAATGGCTGCAACTGCAAGCGAAACAGCAAACATAAACGATTCTACTAACTCGCGTCCCCTCACTAGATCAATCGTGAAAATGAATAAACAAATGATCGTAATTCCTAAAGCTAATTTTTCACCAAACTGATCAAGGCTTATTTGTAGAGGTGTTTTTTTCTCTTTCGCAGTATCTAGTAAATTTGCGATTTTCCCTATTTCTGTTTCCATCCCTATAGCTGTAACAATTGCTACACCACGACCATTCGTAACAAAGCTTCCAGTGAAAATCATATTATTTTTATCCGCAATGATTACATTATCATCTTTAATCGGATCGGTACTTTTTGCGACAGCTAACGATTCACCTGTAAGCGAGCTTTCATTTATCTGCAGATTATAGCTTTCTAATAATCTACCATCAGCACTGATATAATCTCCTGCTTCCAAAAAGAGAAGATCTCCAACCACTATCTCTTCTGAAGGAATCTCTATAATTTGATTATTTCGCATTACTTTCGCCACTGGGGAAGTCAAAGCTTTTAGATTATCCAAAGACTGTTCTGCCTTCACATGCTGAACAGTGCCGAGAATTGCGTTTAAAATAACGACAATCATGATGACAATCGTACTTTCAACTTCTCCTAATAGAAAGGAAATAACAGCGGCAATCATTAAAATAATCACGAGTAAATCTTTGAACTGTCCAAAAAAGACTGCTAAGGTACTTGTCCTTTTTCCTTCCTCTAATTCATTGAAGCCGTATTCTTCTTGTCGTACTTGGACGTCATAATCATTCAAGCCTTCATTTGTCACATCCAACCTATCCATGACTTCGACTGATGATTGTTGATGAAATTCTGACATATGCTTCCCCTTTCTTTGTGATTATTAGAATATCTACGAATAAACGAAAAATGTAGCAGATATCCTAGTAGCTATAGATTTTAAATAAATTCAAATACTTTTTAATGAATAGCAATTTGAGTGGAAGGAAGTTAACTTTACTAGATTTAAGAGCAATAGAATGCCAGGCCGATTTGCATGAAACAGGCTCTTGGGATTTCAACTTAAAACATTCAAAAAAAAGTTGAAAAGAATACTTCTATTTAATAATCTTTCAATTTGTAATCTGGAAGATTCCTGCATCGTGGTTAACTCTTCTTCTTTTCTACCTCCATATCACTTTAGCTCTTATACTATATTCATTGAATTCTTCCAGTATGATTACAATGAAAAGGAAAAGAAATTAATTAAGATTATCAAATCGATATTCTGCCAAGTCTGCTTATTGTTGCGGAATTTTTTGAAAGGAAAATCGCGATATGAAATACTTTTTCTAATTAATGCTTATTTCAATTTTTCGAATTACTTTATCAATTTTTCGAATTACTTTATCAATATTTTGAGGACTAAAAGCAGCTGCAACATCAATACAATTCAGTTTTCGTGGATTGGACTGCAGTTTTCGTGGATTGAACATATTTCACGTGGATTTACTATCTTTAATTATGATTCATACTCCCCTTGTAAGATGTCAAAAAAATGTTAAAATATTGTTCATAATCATTATTTTTGAAATAAAGGGGACGATATTTTGGTAAAAAAAATGAATAAAGCAATTTGTATTTCAATGATGACAGGGATGATAGGAGCTGCATCGGTTATGCCATTTTCAGATGTAGCATCAACTGCTTCAGCCAAAACTTTATACATTGTTAAAAGCGGTAAGCTCATTTGCGCTAAAACAGGAAAAACGGTAAAAGGATACAAAGTCTATAATTCAATTTTGTATAAGGATGGAAAAAAATATTCAGGGGTTTATAAAGGATACCAATATAAAAGTGGCAAGAAGTTAACAGGAGCTTATAAAGGGAACCAATATAAAAGTGGTAAGAAGTTGACTGGCGCTTACTTAGGAATCCAATATAAAACCGGAAAAAAATACACAGGAACAAAAGATGGGATTTCTTATAAAGATGGCAAAGTTGTATCCGCCAAAGATGTAAATAAAGTTGATAAATCAGCAATTGTCTATGTACAAGATAAAAACTTACTTAATTCCTTAAATGATATCTTAGGCCATAAAAACTTATCCCAAAATATCAAAGTGGCTGATTTAAGAAGTTTAAAAGGTACATTATTCTTGAATGGCGACACGGATGAAAGAGAAACCTTTGGGATGTTCGATATTGAAAATATTCAGCCACTCGCATTCTGTACAAATATTAGCGAATTAGCAATTGCCAATAACGCGATTCACAATTTATCCCCACTTTCAAAACTAACAAATTTGAAAAAATTAGATATTCGTTTCAACAATCTACAATCCATTGATTCACTCGAAAAATTAGTCAATTTAACTGAATTAAAAGTGTCTGGAAACACGTTAAAAGATGTCATGATCGTCCGCAATATGACGAACTTACAAGTATTAGATGCTTGGAATAATAAAATCGAAAACTTAGAAGGTATCGGGCAATTATCAAAATTAGAAACACTTAATCTAAACGATAACAAAATCAAAGATATCTCAGAAATTGCCCATTTAACTAATCTAAAAGAATTAAATCTTTCTAACAATATGGTAAAAGATATTCGTAAACTTAGTGAATCTAAAAACCTAGAAACACTTTACTTATCTTATAACAGTATTTTCTCAGTTGAAGGGGTAGAAGCATTAACACATTTACAAACACTCTATGTAAATAATAACTATCTGACATCAATGGAATCTCTAGCAAAAGTCCCAACTTTAACCACTCTTCATATTGAAGAAAATGAAATTCTAGTTGCAGATATCCTTCCAAGTGAGACATGGCCATCCATGCAAGATTATGTAAATGATTTTAATAAGTAATTGATGGAGCCCCCTCCCCCTCTGAATGCTATTCTGAAGGGGGTTTTTCTTATACTAAAAGCACTGATCAAAAAGAAAATACATTACTTACCATTTATTCGCTCTATTGACCAACTTATTCGCTCCATTCACGATTTTATTCGCTCTTTATCGCCATTTATTCGCTCCATCGACCAATTTATTCGCTCCATTTTAAATTTTATTCGCTCTTACAACATTTTAAGTCTTTAAAACTTCTCTAGTTCCACTTGATTAGATACAATTAATGTTGAAAACACACTTCTTACCATTTATTCGCTCTATTGACTGACTTATTCGCTCTTAATCGCCTTTTATTCGCTCCATTCACGATTTTACTCGCTCTTTATCGCCATCTATTCGCTCCATCGACCAATTTATTCGCTCCATTTTAAATTTTATTCGCTCTTACAGCAATTTAAGTCTTTAAAACTTCTCTAGTTCCACTTGTTTAAATACAATTAATGTTGAATGGGCAGCAGAATACAAAAAAAGACCGTCGATGCTTGTCCATCGAGCGGTCTAGTGAAATTGATTAACTTGAGTAAATTAGTACATAACTTAGCCCTAACTTATTATGGGTACTTCCCTTGTTATCCTATGCAAACACTTTTAACTTATCAATTAATTTTTTGTAAACAATTCTCATGTTTGATTCGCTACTTTTTTCTACTGCTTCATCAAATGTCATCCATTGAATGGCGCTATTTTCATCAGGTTTGACTTTGGTCATTTCGTTTTCATCCGCTTCGATCAGATAGGTCACGTTTAAATGCATATGTGTAGCAACATGCTTACCCTTTTTGACATGTCCGTCTACACCTAGAATTTCCACAGAGTAGATTTCTTCCGATAATGGTTTGATATTCTTTAAACCAGTTTCTTCTTCTGTTTCTTTTAGAGCAACGTGAAGAAGATCAGGGTCTCCATCTGCATGTCCCCCTATCCAAGCCCATGATTGATAAATATTATGGTATGCCATCAAAACTTTGGTATGATTTCGGTTTACAATCCAAGAAGAAGCTGTGAAATGGGCAAATTCATTTTCTCTCGTTAATATATTGGAAAATGTATCGATATATTGCAACATGACTTCTCGTTCTTTTGCTTCTTGCTCATTGTATGGTTGATAAACAACTAGTTGATTTCGTAAATTCAAATGTCTCTGCCTCCATTGATATTTCTTCATTGTCATTTCAATTGTAGCTTTTGAACAAAATTTGGTCAAAACGAGCTTAAATTTCCATACACAAGACAATCCCAACATTTACATGGTGGGATTGTTTTGTGAATTCGGGTAAAACATAAAATTATGGTTGCAGTACAGGATCACTCACAGGAAGATAAATTTTCTCCGGATAACTATAATCCCCATACTTCTTGTTATTAATCCGAATATAATTTTCTGTCCCACTCGTTATGACGTTATTTTGTAATGTCTTTTTATTTTCATCACTTAATGTATTATAAATCGGGTTGTATTCACTACCTGGACCAGTATTTTCCCAAACCATGAATTGCATGGCTCTTGGTACGGCATTAAATGTGTTCTTTTGAATGATTGGTTTACTTACGCCACTAAGTAAGATGCCTCGAGTTGTATCGTCTGGATTACTTTTATCTCCAATATTTTCAAATGTATTGTTTTCGATAGTAGGATCAGACCAATTCATCACACGGATGGCATCTGATCGCATATTCTGAAGCGTATTATTACGAATCACTACTTTTTTATGTAGGCTTCCTTCTGAATACTTATGTGTTCCAATAGCTCGATCTAAACCATCAAATACATTATTTGTGATCACGACATCGTTATTGGCTTGTTTATCATATTTACTCCAATTATGCGTAAATCCTTGTGTTGAAAGGTCTGGTGTATCCAGATTAATCCCCTCTTTATCATGTCCCTCCATATGGAGAGAAGATGTAAAGGAAGAATTCTTGATGACAACATGATTAGATGCATCCAATTCAATAAAATGACCACCATTCATATTTTTAAATTGAATATGATCAATCGTGATATTTTGGTTGTGCCCCATGACGATTCCTAATGTTTTCAAATCATAATTTAAATCGATTGTAGCTGAACCTTTACCAATGAGTTGAATATTTTTTTCTCCTTCAAACTTTCCATACACATGCGCTTTTTGAGCTTTTGATGGACGGACAAATTGAAAAATGGAGTTAGATGGTAGCATCTTTTCAGTACCTGTCTCTGTTCCTTTTATGATTGTCGCACCATCTTCAAGCTGAATGGTGACATTAGAAGGTACATATAAAGCATTCGTCACTGTATATGTTCCCTTTTTCAAGATGAGTTTACCGCCACTTGTTTTTTCTAATTGTTCGAGATACGAACGTAACATGTAATACGTTTTCGTATAGTCATTGTATGTAGAAAATTTCATCATTTTGGGATCTAGTGGTTTGCTTTTTGTAGTTACTGTATAGGTTGGCTTTGGTTGAACCTTTGTCTTTGCTTCTGCTGTTGAAGCTATCCCCATCATCAGAAACATTACTGTTGCAAAAATTACAATTGAAAAAGTAGATTGCTTACTTTTTTTTAGACGTTTAACTATCCCTTTTTTACTTTCTACCTTTGAAGTAGTCAAAATGAACCCCCGCCTTTCTACCTAAGTATACTACAAATTAAATCTCAATCCAATAAGAGGCTTTTCTCCTACAGCCGATATATGTTCACAATCTTCCATCATGTGATTTCTAGGAATTTAAATGACCAGATGTAAAGACTTCTATTAATATAAGGAATAATTTTACAATAAAATAATTATTTTTAACCTGCGATAAACAACTTATTAACTATTAAAATCACTTTTACTGTATTCGATTATATATATATTGGGTTATAATATTACTATATTTTTCAAAAAAGGAATGAGTTCTTGATGTCTAATGAAGAAACAAGATATTCTCGTCTTGCGAATATAACGAAAATGATTCATACGAAACTTGATTTACATGAAGTACTGGATCAGGTAACAATCGCCATATCTGAGGAAATCGTTCAATGTCATTCTGTTTTTATTTATTTACTTCAACAAAATGGTTCTTTTAAAGGATATTCTAAAAATGTCAGTACGTTTGATATGATTTATCCAGAAACAGATTTACTAGTAAAAGAAGTAATTGAAACAAGGAAGGCCATCTATATTCCAGATACATCAAAGGATTCTCGCCCCGACTCAAGAGCTGTAAAGGAAAATCACATTCAATCATTATTAGCCCTTCCCATCTCTTTTGAAGATAAGTTATTTGGACTCGTAATACTATTTGATGATGGTATTCCTATGAATTTGACAGAAAGAGAAATCCAAACCATTGAGGCCTATGTAAATATGGCTGCTGTTGCTATTCAAAACTCAAATAATTTAACTCATAAAGAACACCTTATAAAGGAAAAGCAGTTACTACTTGATGCAACACGGGGATTATCATTGTGTACTACTATACAGGAAAGTGTTGATAAATGTTTTTTCTACTTAGCTCAAGTTTTAAATACAAAGACTATAGACATTCATTTACTCGATCCAATAGCTGAGAAAAAGATAGTACCAACAATTTTAAGTAAAGATAGTGAGGTGAAGGAAGAAGACTGGATTAAAACACATCAATTAACAAAAATGGACCCAAGCAATGATGCTGTCATGCAAGAAGTATATGAAACGAAAAAAGCCATTTTCATTCCGGATGTCTATAATGATCCAAGACCCAATCTCGAGATTTGTCGTAATTTAGGTCTTAAAAGTTTACTAATGCTGCCTATCATATCAATGGGTGAGAATTTAGGACAAATATGTGTTGTCACCCTAGGAGAAAAGGAGACTAATTATACAGAGACTGAATTACAGCTAGCTCAGTCTATTATCGATTCTGCAGCTGCTACTTTAGCAAACCTTCTGTACATGGAAAAGCAAGAGGTAATAATCGAAGAAAGAACATCTGAAATTACTTTAAAAAATCAGGAGCTTGAAAGTGTCGTAACAGAACTACAGCAAATAAGCCAAGAAAAGGAATTAATTCTGAACTTTGCTGGTGAAGGCATATTCGGGTTAGACCTTAATCGTAATATTACATTCTGTAATCCAGCAGGAGCACAGATGTTAGGTTATGAATCAGAAGGAGAATTGATTGGACAATCAGTAAGGTCGATTTTTCATGAACCTCAATTAAAAAGAGCAGATATTTTGGATATTAGCTCCAAAAGTTATGTAAAAGAAGGGAAATTCCACAGAAAAGACCATACTACTATTCCTGTTGAATTTGTTGTCTCATTCATAAAAGAAGATTGTAATACCCTTGGCCAAGTTGTTACATTTAAAGATATAACAGAAAGAAAAGTTTTAGAAAGTGAGATTAAGCATCACGCTTTTTTTGATAATTTAACAGATTTACCTAATCGAGTACTTTTAACAGAGAAATTAACTCAAGCTATAGCTACTGCAAAGTTAAACGAAGAGAAATTAGCCGTATTGTATTTAGATTTAGATCGTTTTAAATACATAAATGATTCGCTTGGTCATAGTTTTGGAGATCAATTACTACGTGATGTAGCAGAACGTTTAAGTAATTGCGTACCAAATTTTGCAATGTTATCACGACAAGGTGGGGACGAATTTGCTATTTATTTACCTCATATCCAAAATGAAGAGGATGTCTTACATTTAGTGAATCTCATTATTGATTCCTTTTCTAAGCCTTTCAATTTATCAGACCACGAAATATATATGAAAACGAGTATTGGTATCAGTCTTTACCCTGATCACGGTGATTCAACTGAAATTTTATTAAAAAATGCAGATACAGCTATGTACAAATCTAAGGAAACAACAGGTAATAGTTATCATTTCTTTAGTAAAAAAATGGATAACAAAACATTTGAACATATTAAGTTGGAAATTGATCTTTATAAAGCTCTAGAACAAGATGAACTTGTTCTCTTCTATCAGCCTCAAATCAACTATAAAACGAAACTACTGGAGGGCGTAGAAGCTTTAGTAAGATGGAATCATCCAGAACAAGGGATGATATCACCTGAAAAATTTATTCCAATTGCGGAAGATACAGGATTAATTGTAGCGATTGGTGAATGGGTTCTTACCGAAGCCTGTAAACAGATAAAATCATGGCACAATCAAGGTTATCCTTTAAAAAGTATGTCCGTAAACTTATCCGTTCGTCAGTTTGAACAAAATAATTTATTTTCTATTGTCAAAAATGTATTAAACAAAGTTGAACTTTCACCAGAGTATTTACATCTAGAGCTGACAGAAAATCTAATTGTTAAAAATACAGAGTTAACGTTAAATACTATGAAACAATTAAATGGACTAGGGATTAATCTAGCCATAGATGATTTTGGAACTGGCTATTCTTCTTTAGGTTATTTAAAGAACTTACCCATATCTACATTGAAAATTGATAGATCTTTTGTACAAGAAATGACAGAAGATGAGGCAGCGATTACAAAAACAATCATTACTCTCGCTCATAATTTAAAACTTGATGTAATTGCTGAAGGCGTCGAAACAATGGAACAAGTAGAATTTTTAGCCGCTCAAGATTGTTATTTAATGCAAGGTTATTTTTTCAGTAAACCTCTAGCAGCTAATGATTTTGTGAAAAAGTATTTTTGAGCAAATGCTAACATTTCGAAAAAGAAAAAGACGTAGACAAACTCGATTTTTTTGAGTTTGTCTACGATTCCTGGTTCCTGTATTCAAACATATCATCTACTCTACATTCTGCTACAGTCAGCGCTTTCTGAGGGCAAAGCCTTGAACTCTTCTTCGCGACGCATTCAAAATGTATTATTAATATTCCAACAATAGAGGGGCCGTTCAACTTATTGGACAGCCCCTACCTTCTTGTGAAATTTACTTCTCTATTTTTATTAAATATTTTATCCTATCCATCAAATATAGCTATATATCTCCTGTTGTAGTTCTTCAAATTTTATCGATAATTCTTCTGAGCATATAGGTTTACCACATAAATACCCTTGAATATAATCAACATTTAACTCAGCTAGAAATGCAAATTGGTCGATTTTTTCTACTCCCTCAGCTATGATTTTTAGATTAAGATGTTTTGCCAAAGAAATAATCATAGAAATCAATACAGCGTCTTGATCATTTGATTGGATATTCTGAACAAAAGCGCGATCGATTTTCAAACAGTCCATTGGAAAGTCTTTTAAATAAGAAAGTGAAGAATAGCCTGTACCAAAGTCATCAATGGCAATTTTAACTCCTAATTGCTTTAAATCCTTCAAAGTCTTTATTGTATGGCTTGTATCCATTGTCATACTCTCCGTTATTTCAAGTTCTAAAAAAGCTGGAGATAGATTTGTTTTCTCTAAAATACCTTTTACAATTTGCACTAAATTGTGTTGGAAAAATTGCCGAATAGATAAATTAACTGCTACACATAGATCTTGCATTCCTTCATCGTGCCATTGTTTCGTTTGTTTACAAGCTGTCTCCAATACCCACTCACCTATTGGTACAATTAGACCTGTTTCTTCTGCAATCGGTATAAAAGCAGCGGGAGAAATTATCCCTTTTTTTGGATGTTCCCATCGAACTAAAGCTTCTACAGCGTCGATTTTTCCTGTTTTTACATTAAATTGGGGCTGATACTCAAGAAAAAGTTCTCCATTTTTAAGGGCATTGTGCAAATCGTGTTCTAATAATAAACGCTCTTCAAGATGTTGTTCCATTTTAGGTTGATAAAACAGACATCTTTCCACTTCTTGTTTTGCTTTTCGCATTGCAATTTGTGCATGTTTTAAAAGCTCTTCAATACTTTTTCCATGATCGGGATAAATACTAATACCAATATTTAATTTTACTTTTAACTGAAAATGTTGTATCTGAAATTGTTCTTCCATAATCTGATGAATTTGATTACAAACTCTAACTATTTTTTCTTGCTCTGTTACTTCTTGAAGGATGATTGCAAATTCTCCACCACTTAATCGACTGATAAATATTTTATTTGGAAGTGATTTACGTAAGCGATGTGAAACTTCTTGGATGATTGCATCTGTAATTGTTGTACCAAGTGATTCATAGATGACCTTAAGACGATCTATCTTTATCATCATAATAGCTGTTTTTGTATCTTTTTTCAGAAGTTCTGTCGTCAATAATTCATTTAAGAAGCGTGAATTTGGTAACTCTGTCAATTCATCATGATAAGCTGTGTGATGAAGAGATTCTTTAGAATTTTCCAATTTAGCTTTTGTCTCTATTAACAATTTAAAAGGTTCTTCCACTGATGAATAATAGAGCGCCTTTAAGAAAAAGTGATAGCTCAATAATTGAATTATATGTCCGATAAAATTTCGAATATCATATACATTAATATACGTAGTAAACATGATATCACCGAGAATCAAAAAGATTGAACCGAGTATGATCATTGTTCGCTCAATTGGACTTGAATCTCTACTTTTCCATAGATACACAACCAATATTAATTGCAAAAGTATAGCTAGACATTGTAAGCTCTTCTTTAATACAGTTGTACCTACACCATCAATGAATAGTGCTGGAAGTAAATGCGTTGGATAGAAAACCAAAAACATCCAAATTACTACGTATAATACTGCAAAACCATATGTACTCCAACGCCGGGCAGGACTAACCTTTTTAGGCTCTAATATGTATATAATCAATAAACCAACAGGTAATGTTAAACGACCAATGATATAAAACCATGTGGCTGAATATGGAGAACTGTCTTCTATAAAAAATGGCATCCCTTTATAAGACAACGTATGAATAATTTCTGTTATGCCTAAAAATAGAAAAAGTGCTCCTATATATAATCGTCTATTTGATAAAACAAAAGGAACAATCAACCATGCCTGAATAGCAATTGAAAATGAAGCGACGATAATAAGTATCTCCATCATTAAATGAATAGTAACATAATTTTTTTCTCCAAAGATTCCATAAAATTGCTGATCAAATACTAGTGTTAGAGAAAGTAATAGTAGTAAAAATACTAAGGTCCACCGGTATTTTTTTAAAACATCTAGAATTTCCATCTTATTTATATATCTCCTTTCAACTTATCAAGGAATAAATATCTAAATATTCAAATATTCTAACCAAAACCGAATGCAGTAAATCCTCTATGAGTGTCAATATCGGTGAAATAATGTGTATTTAACAATTTATAGTAATTTTGTATTTTCAAATAACTAAATTTATATAAAGTATTTATTTTTTTAATTACATTATACCTAGATAAAATACAAAATTATATAAATAATAAAATTATTTTCTTAAACTACTTATTTTTTTCACGCTTCTGTCATTAATTAGTCATACGATGCCTGCTATTGCATTACATAAAAAAACGTTGATACTTTCAACGAAAGAGGGGCTAATCCACTAATGGACCGCCCCTCTTTAATTTCAATGTTTAGATCGCTACAAAAACCAATTATTTTGACTACAATCATAGCTATTCGATTTATATACGCTTATCAACTTTTAGGTTTAAACGTTTTACAACAAGTATCCGCGGAATGACTTGCTTCCTCTGAAATAGCATATACGTCAAATTCTGAAGCAAACTCTGTATTCCTATTTTGGGAGCGATAGTCCATCTCTACATCGATTTTCTCGGCTCCACAAATATTGTCTTCTGCATGAAAAAAACAATTCGATACAGTACAGTTCACTTTTACATTTGGCATAGCGATCCTCCTCATTGATCTATTATGAAAAATATAAAAGGATTTTTTCTTCCTCTTCTATACTCTTCACATTGTATTTTAACCAATCACCGTATTTTTATTTTTAATCATATGACGTTTATTGTATGAATACTGAACTTTGTTATGAAATATTTTCAATTGCCTTCCTTTCACTCTTTAATTCTTTAATACCTACTTATAAATTTTAAAATGTGCTTTTAATATGAAAAATACATAATAGTTTAAGCATACAATGCATAGTTTCTTTTTATGATTAAAAATACATTTCAAAGCCATAATAAGAATGATTCAAATTGAAAGGAGAATTCATCTTATGGGCAGAGATAATAAACAAGGTAAAAGTAAGAATAAAAGCTCATTACCTCAAACTCCAAAAAACGAAAAAATAGCACCTCAACAAGCAAAAGAAGAGACAGCTCAGGAGTTACTTGAGCTAGAAAACTTAGTTGCTAAAAACAAGAAAAAAAATAAACAAAGATAGGTGGTTATCATATGGAATATCAACGTGCACAAGAAATTGTTGCATCACCTAAAGAATATGAAGTAAGTTATAACGGTGTTTCTGTATGGATAGATAAGCTGCTCAACGAAAGAACTGCTACTGTTCATTTGAGACATTCACTAGAAGAGCGATCCGAAGTAGATATTTCAGAATTGAAAGAGGAATACCTCGTGCATTAGCACTAGATCCCATTGGAATATTCCAGTGGGATCTATTTTGATATACCTCAAAATTCCCTCAAAATTATCTAGCTAAAATAATATCCCCCAGTTGAGTGATTTTATCAATGTAAAAAAGCTAGCTAGTTTTTTCTTGTTTTTCAAAAGTCAGAAGTGTAACATAAATACATCTTTCTTTTTTTACATACATTTGCCCTTATAGCTCAGTTGGATAGAGCATGAGTTTCCTAAACTCTGTGTCGCAGGTTCGAATCCTGTTAAGGGCACTACTTTTTTAATTTGAAATATTGAAAGTACATAATATAGTTTTAATTCTATCGTTAATAATCAGAATATTTTGCATCTTCCGATTATTTGTGTTAATATATTATTAAGGTCCTTCCCTCACAAAGCTAGGATTAAATACTTTACATTCAAAAGGAGATGAATATATATGACAAAGGTAGTATTAGTAAATGGACAGTACTTAGCAATCATTAATGAATTACATGTCGTAGAAACAAGAGAATTACCAGAAGGCATTCAACTTGGAGCGATGAGTGAAGTAGAATATGATCATGCAACGGGTCAAATTATTGTTGATGGACAGATTTGTTAATCTGAATCCATCTTTTTTTTGGAAAAATTCTTAGTTTTACATACTAAGTATAGTATCAAAAAAGTTGGTAACTTAATTACTTCTAGTAGATTCCCTCACTCCCCACTATTTAGAAAGCAGATATTTTTATCCTGAAATTCCACTTCCCCATTTTTATTGATTATTCCAATAACCTCCTGCTCCGTTTGTAAAAAATGTTTCCACTAATTATTGAAACACTCCATTCACCCTATTTGATACTTTAACTCCTACATAAACGTTTATTTTCTCATTACCATCTATAAAAATCTTTCAATTTCATATCCTAATGATTATCATCTATTCGTACTATTCAAAGCTGCATCTGCGAAAAGTCGCCCATTATTTAAATCATTTTCTGATTTTTACTTTTATATCGGAAACTTTAAATTAACCCGCCTCTTCCCTCACTTTTATAAAGAATCTAAATCTCTTCGTCCAAATCCAAAAAAACATTTCCTAAAAAAATTCAAATCTTCATCTTAAAAACGATCATATTTTATTTAAAAACACTATTGTATAAAAATCATATATTATGTATAATAACAACCTATCAATAAACAATTTAAGTCATTTTAAAAGTTTTTAATATATAAGATACATTAGGATTAGTAAGGAGCATGGCTATGTTTAAGAAAAAGAAAGCAGAAAAAGGAAGTAAAGGAGTTAATGCATATGTATTAATCTTTTCTTTAATCGTAATTTCTGCAATTTTAACGTATATTGTGCCAGCTGGACATTACGATACAAAAGTAGTGGATGGTAGAAGTGTAATTATGCCAGAGACTTTTTCATTTGTGGATAATCATCCAGTTGGTCTATTAGAATTATTTAGTGATATTCACAAAGGTATGGTGAATGGTGCAGGTACGATTTTCTTCGTATTAATTATTGGTGGTGTTTTCGGTATTATTAATGCCACAGGTGCACTCGATTCATTTATCGTAACATTTGCACGCAAAATGAAAAACCGTGAGAAATTAGTTGTTCCGATTTTTATGTTGTTCTTTGGTATTTGTGGTGCAACAATGGGGATGTCAGATGAAGTGGCTGTTTATGTAGCACTACTTGTCCCATTAACTATTGCATTAGGATTTGATGCCGTTACAGGCTTTGCTATTGTAGTAGTCGGCGCCTCAATGGGTTTCACAGCGGGCTTTTTAAACCCATTCTCCGTTGGGGTTGCACAAGGTATCGCCGAACTCCCTACATTCTCAGGGATCGGGTATCGCCTAATTGTTTTCGTAGTGTTCTACGCAACAGCAGCCATCTTTGTTTATCGTCATGCAATGAAGGTTAAGAAAAATCCTGATTTAGGAATTTACGGTAAATTTGAAAGGTTAAGTCCACATACAAAAGAAGATATGTCCATTACTTTCACATTACGTCATAAATTAGTGTTAACTGCCTTTTTATTAAACTTCGTGATTTTAATCATCGGTGTTATGAAATATGGCTGGTACATTCCAGAAATCGCAGGGTTATTCTTAATGTTCGGTATTATTATGGGGATTCTCGGTGGTCTTGGAGCATCTGAAATTGCCGATAGTTTTGTAAAAGGAACATCAGAACTAATCGGTGGTGCCTTAATCATCGGGTTAGCACAAGCTGTATTGGTCATCTTTAAAACAGGTGGTTTGATGGATACTATCCTACATTTTGCCTCCACTCTATTAAATGATCTCCCATCAACATTTACAGCTGTTGGTATGATGATTTTGCAAATGATCATCAACTTCCTAGTCCCATCACAAAGTGGACAAGCTGCACTGACAATGCCGATCATGGCACCATTAGCTGATTTAGTAGGTGTCACACGCCAAACTGCTGTACTTGCCTTCCAATTAGGTGACGGTATCGCAGCAAGCATGTTCCCTACAAATGGCGCGCTAATCGCAGCACTTGCAGTTGCAGGAATCCCATGGAACAAATGGGTGAGATGGTACTTCAAATTCTTTATTATTATCTTCATAATTTCAGTGATTTTGTTAGTGATTGCAGAAAAGATGAATTATGGTCCGTTTTAATAGATAAAATAAAAACTCTAAAGCGAATGAGATTCGTTTTAGAGTTTTTTGTGTTACTATTCAAATTTTGCAAATCATACTATTTGCAACACGTTACGCTGACATGTCATTACGCTCGTTCTGTACATTTTCCGGTATCGCATCATTTTCCGGCATTTCTCTTATTCTTCCATTCTTTTAATTCACTATGAACCCTACTCTAGAAAGCTCTCAAACATAACCTCTATTAAAAATTGGGCATGTAAAAATTGGACGTAATATGATATGGTATACTCTCTACAACTATTGATTTGAAGGTGAAGACTATGCTAGAAGTAAGTGACAGTAAATTAGCACAGTATGTGGTACATCATATTAGTGATGTTCTTGTTTTGGGAGAAGAGGCATTCTCTCAGCCAGAGGTCATGCTAGAAGCAGCCTTTACACAACTTGCATTTAACAAAATCGATTGGGATCAGCAATATGAATTTTTTCACGAAACTGACATTGGATTAAATGAAGTGTACACATATGTGAAATCTATATTTGATAATGAAAGTAGTTTCCTAGAACAATCGAAGCATATCGCTACACACTTACAAAGTGTATCCCAACATCCAAATATTAATGATGGCGAATTGTTTATTGGATTATTCGAAAATTGCCTTTGGAATACAACTGCTAAGAAGGTAATTGCCATTGTAAAAATTGATGAAAAAGAAATATTTTTGGATGTAAAAAACGAACAAAATAAAATGATTGTCAATGGTATTGACGGTATTAATGTAAAGAAAATCAATAATATGGCTATTATCGTAGATATGGGGGCTGACGAAGCACCTGCTGTCTTTATCAAAACGAAAAAGAAAGAGGATGTTATCTACTGGCAGGAGCGTTTCTTAAAGATTAAGGTAGCGGATGAGCATTATCATAAAACAAAATTAGCGTTAACAGAATGTAAAAAATACATTTTAAAAGAAGATAGTTTTACGAATACCGAGAAGTTGGGTTTTTTAAACAAAACGCTCGATTACTTTAGAAATGAAGAAGAATTCGAAGTAAGTGACTATATTGACTCGGTTTTCGAAAAGGCTGAGCCCGTACAAAAAGATATCATCATAAATACAGTAAAACCATACGAAACAGTCATTTCCGAGAGCGCGATTGAAAAGGCCGAAAAAAGTTATAAGCGTAAAATTAAACTCGATTCCAATATTGAAATTCAGGTTAACGTACGTGATATCGATCAAGTGGATGAACTAATCGAAGTCGGCTATGATGAAACATCAAATCGTAAGTTTTATAAAATCTATTTCCAAGAAGAAATATAATCATAATAGCGTATTTTACTTGGTATCACATGTTAATACCCTAAAAAATCGAGTTGACTCTTAAATAGAATCAACTCGATTCTTTCGTTTCTTTTCTAGTTTTTTTGTCTGGTAGTTCTTTGTAAATATCAATTAAAATTTATTTTCTTGATTTTATTACAATAAAAGATGGTCTACGTTCTTCACTAATTAATTTAGGCATTTGTTCTAACCCAGCAGGAGTGGACTTTGGTTCGATAATTTTTTCCAATACAAGGCCATTGTTTATAAGTGTATTTATTAATGTTGAAATTGTTCTATGATATTTAATTACTCCATCAACGTACCAATGTTGCTCCCTTTTTCCTTCTTCTTGATAATGATCCAAAGCCCAATGCAATCTATTTCCATCATGATCCTTTTCCCAGTTATCCATTTCTTTTCGAGCTGTTACAATAGGATGTTCCGTTGAGAATATGAATTCTCCATTGTTGTTTAATAAATTACTAACCTTTTCAATTAGGGTTGAGTAATCTTCTATATAATGAACTGCCAAAGAGCTTATGATGATATCGAATTTTTGATTTAGTATTTCTAAATCTTCCATAGGCATACAAATATATTCTATTTTCTCGTGACTATTTTCTTTTAAAGCATTTTCTATCATATTTCTTGAGATGTCGACACCTAAAACCTTTGATGCACCGTTCTCAACGCAATACTTAGCAAATTTACCATATCCACATCCCAAATCTAATATGCATTTATCATCAAGAGTTGAAATTGCAGATTTTATTGCTGGTTGTTCTACAAAATCATTATAGGTTACTCCACTTTCACGTAAAGAAGAATAGTTTTTAAAGAAAATCGGATTGTCATAAATATTTTGTTTCAAACATTTCCCTCCAATTTGTATTACATCTTTAATTCTAATTCCCTTGAACTAACTTTAAAAAGCAATACCATATTTTACTAATTAATCATAACTTCTTATTCTCCTTCCCTCCCCCGTTATTCTTACCGAAAACTCCTGCGGGAAAGCGAGCCAGAGAGACCCCACAGCGCAGCGAGGAGGCTCGTCGGTTCGCCCGCGGAAAGCGAAGCTGATTCCACTTCATGTTATAGCGAATTTGTACTATAAAAATTAGGGGTAAAATCGTTTTTCAGTGACCTCAACGTAGTGACGAGGAGATTGAAGCCAAACCCATGGAAAGCGCCGTCTGTAGCGGAACATCCAAGTCTGAATTGGTAAAATTAATTAAATATACAAAATTATCAAATTATTATAAAATTTACTATGGTTATTGCGTTATAATTGAATAAAGGGGGCGTAAACATGATTAAACAATCAATCATTGAAAATGTGTTGGAAGTAGCACTTTCTACAGGTGGAGATTTTTCTGAAGTATTTATTGAAGATAAATATTCAAATTCACTTGGCCTAGTTAGTAACAAAATCGAAAACAGTATTTCGGGCCGTGATTTTGGAATCGGGATTCGCATTTTCTCAGGTCTTCAAAGTATTTACACCTATACGAATGATTTCTCAGAAGAAGGATTACTTTTAGCGGCAAAAAAGGCTGCGCTTGCGATTCAAGGTGGCGGTTCGGGTACCATTCACCCGCTTCAAAAGGAAACATTTACGCCTATTCACCAAATCGCTCAAGCGCCGAAATCAGTCGAACAGGCAAAAAGAGCTACGGTTATGAGACAGGCAAATGATATTGCTCGAAATTACGATCCTCGTATTAGTCAAGTTAGAGTTCGTTACTTGGATGAAGAGCAAAATATTCTCATTGCTAATTCTGAAGGTAAATTCATTGAAGATACACGTGTTCATAGCCGATTAGCCATTCAAACTACCGCTTCAGAAGGAAATGAATTGCAAACTGGATTCTATGGTCCTGGTGCTCATGCTGGATTTGAATATATTGAGAACTTAGATTTGAATCACTATGCAGGAGAAGCAGCACGTATTGCGATAACAATGCTCCATGCAGATGAATGTCCTAGTGGGAAATTCCCTGTAATTATCGACAATGAATTTGGTGGGGTTATTTTCCATGAAGCATGTGGACACGGACTTGAAGCAACAGCTGTAGCAAAGAACAATTCAGTATTTGCCAATCGAATCGGCGAAAGAGTCGCACCAGAAATCGTAACTTATATCGATGACGGTACTCTCCCTAACGAATGGGGTTCACTTAATATTGATGATGAAGGTGAAAAAACACGAAAAAATGTCTTAATTGAAAATGGTATTTTAACAGGTTATTTGATTGATAAATTCAATGCACGTCGCATGAATGCTCAACCAACTGGCTCATCACGTCGTCAATCCTATCGCTTCAGCCCTACTTCACGTATGACGAATACTTTCATAGCACCTGGTACTTCTACACCTGAGGAAATTATAGCTGCTACTGAATATGGCATCTACGCAAAATATATGGGTGGAGGGCAAGTCAATCCTGCAACAGGAGATTATAACTTTGCAGTTGCGGAAGCCTATATCGTCAAAAACGGCAAAATTGAACGCCCTGTTCGTGGTGCAACATTGATTGGAAATGGCGCAAAAACATTGCAACTAGTCGATCGTGTTGGTAATAATCTTGCACATGGTGCTGGGATGTGTGGAGCACAAAGTGGCAGTATCCCAGTTAACGTTGGTCAGCCTATGATTCGCGTTAGTGAAATTACAGTTGGTGGGACAAAGGGGGAATAAGTAATGAAACTAAAAGAATTCCAAGAACAATTATTGCAGGATGCTCTAAATGCTGGTTTCACAGAAGTTGAGTTATATTATGAACAAAAAGAATCCTTCCAATGTATGATTTTCGAAGGCGAAATTGATAGCTACGAAACGTCTGAAGATGGTGGTCTTGGACTTAGAGGACTTTATAACGGTAAAATGGGCTATTCTTATACAGAAAAAATTGATGAAGATTCCATTTCATTTTTAATCGAAAGTGCAAAAGCAAACGCTGCAATCCTAGATGAAGATGATGGTTCGGACATTTTTGAAGGGAGTAAAAATTACGAAACGCATTGTTTTTATAATGAAGAATTGGCAAACGTTCAAATCCCTGAAAAAATCGAATTACTTCGCTCGATCGAAGAAAAAGTACGTTCATATGATGAGCGAATTGTTACGCTTGACGAATGCATCCTTTATGACTTTGCAACAGGACGCTCATTAGCAAACAGTAAAGGCCTCTCATTATCAGAAAAAAAGAATGGCTTTTTAATCTATATCTCCACTGTAGTGAAAAACGGCGAAGAAATGAAAACAGGTAGCTTTATGAAATCAACACGTGACTTTCATTCATTAAATGCCGATGAAATTGCCAAAGAAGCTGCGGAAGAAGCCCTATCTTATCTCGGTGAAAAATCAATTCCTGCAGGAAAATATCCAATCATTATGCGATATGATGCAGCGGCATCATTACTGGATACATTTTCATCTATCTTCTCAGCTGAGAATACACAAAAAAATCAATCGCTATTAAAAGGAAAAATTGGAGAAAAAGTAGCAGCAGATACCTTAACTTTGTTAGATGATCCATTCCATCCAAAAAATGCTTTAGGAGGATCTAATTTTGATGGAGAAGGTGTTGCAACAAGAAAACAGGCGATCATTACAAATGGAACACTTGTTACACTCCTTCATAACAGAAAAACAGCTAAAAAAGAGAGCTGTGAATCTACCGGTAATGCATCAAAAGCGTCTTACAAAGGAACGCTTTCTGTTGCAGCGCAAAATATGTACATTGCTCCAGGCGAAAAATCGAAAGAAGATCTCATCGCCTCAGTAGCAGAAGGAATCCTAGTTACAAAATTATCAGGTCTTCATTCAGGTACAAATACAATTTCTGGTGATTTCTCCGTTGCCGCAACAGGATTCCATATAAAAGATGGAAAGATTGCATCACCTGTGAAACAAATTACAATTGCCGGCAACTTCTATGACTTGTTAAAAAACATTGAAGAAACCTGCTCAGACCTACATTTCCAACAAAGTGGATTCGGTTCCCCTTCTCTATTAGTGAAAGAACTTTATGTAACGGTAGATTAGAGGGTTAAATAAAAAATATTGCCTGTTCTCCTACTCTGTTCGGGAAGCAGGCATCTTTCCTCTCAAAAGCCCAATTGGGAATTTTATGACTTAAAGAATGTCGATTATAAAACTGATTGAACTCATGATAACCAACCATATCACAACAATATTGACTGGGGGTTGAATTAGAGAATGTTAGTACTGTTTAGATACATTGGTATTTACTTAGTACCGATTTTAAGCATTGTTTTCTGTTTAAATCTAGTTAGTATATTAAAAAAGATAAAAACAGATGAAAAAACCGCAAAAAATACCTTTTGGATGACAACATCATTTCTTTTGATAATGTGGAGTATTACTTACTTATTAGTTTTCCGAATGTAAGCCTAGAAACACTAACATAAACTGTGATTTTATAAAACTCAATGAAAAAACATCGATTTCATATAAAATCGATGTCTTTTTTATTAATCTATAAATAATTAATGAAAAATAAAATAGATGATAAGATTGTAAGGAATAAAATCGTTGAAGTTTCTTTAAATGAATCCTTCACTCGTATATGTGTGATAATTCCACCTATCCCCGTAATTCCAAGAATAAGTGCTCCTGCCATCGAGGTGTTTGGCATCCAATAGCCCATAAGCAATAGCGCTGCGCCAGCAATTTCAACAATTCCTGTAATAACTCTAAACCTTTGAGGTAATCTCCAATATTCAAAATTTTCGACATGCATTTCGGAACCTGCAACTTTGCCAATCCCTGCTAATGCAAACACGAGAAGAAGAATTCCTTGAATAATAAAAGCTACTATTTCCATGATTTTCTCTCTCCTTTTTCGATTGACTAAATTGACGATTGCATAAAAAGTGTTACTACATTATATTCATTCCAGCTTAAATTGATTATCTAACGTTTGTTTCTACATAATCAAAGCAGTAAGCTCTGAGACAAATACTGAGTGTAAAATTCTTATGTCCTAAACAATCATTTATTAATCTAAAAATGAGATAGTATATCAGTTCTCAAAATTGGCTAGAATAAACTGGGATATTATCAAAAATGAGGTGTTAAATTTGGATAAGCATAAAATTCTTTCGAGAGATCAGTGGATTGAAGCGCGAAAAGAATTACTGCTAAAGGAAAAGGAATTCACGAGGTTGCGAGATGAACTGACCCAGAAAAGGCGTGATTTACCTTGGGAAGTTGTCAGTAAGTCATACTCATTTAATGGGCCTAGTGGAGAATTGAACCTTGCAGATCTATTTTTTGGAAAAAGCCAGCTCATTGTATACCATTTCATGTTCGATCCAAATTGGGATCAAGGTTGCAAGCATTGCTCCTTTTGGGCAGATCACTATAGTGGGATGATCCCCCATTTAAATCACCGAGATGTTTCATTTGTGTGCATTTCCCGGGCTCCAATAGAAAAACTAGAGGCATATAAAAAACGAATGGGCTGGAAGTTTCCTTGGTATTCTTCACAGCAAACAGATTTTAATTATGATTTTCAAGCCACTTTTCCCAAAGAAGATGTGGTGAATAAGAAAGCATTTTACAACTACGCATTCCAGGATCCAATGAGTCAAGATCGAGAAGGCGTCAGTGTTTTCTATAAAGATGAGGATGGAAACATTTATCATACGTATTCTACCTATGCACGAGGAATTGATATGCTAAACATCACTTATCAGTTTCTTGATTTGGTTCCAAAAGGCAGGCAGGATAAACTAGGATTAAGGCATCATGACAAATACGAAGCAAATCAATGAAAGAAAATAAAGCTGCTACCCACACGGATAGCAGCCCCATTATTCACTTCGCTCAATCTAAAATTTTCGTATACCAAGCTGGATGGCCTTTCGTTGTTTGGCTACCTTTACTGATATAGCGGAATGATACATTAAAAGCTTCTAATTTTTCCATAAACGGCTTTACTTCCTCATTCGCAACTACCCAAAGGCTTCCATCCTGTAATCGATAATCAATGATTTCAAAGCCCAGATCATTCAAGAACTTTACAATGGAAACGTTTCCTTGTATTAACACATTCTGAATGAGCTCAGGTGGGATATCATTAATCGTTGATACAGAGAATATTTTCGAATCAAACTTTTCCTTATTTGTATAGATCAATGTAGCATTTATTGGGCCATTTTCGTTGATTGGTTCTTTTTCCACTTCATTTTCTATAGTCGCATCATTTTCGTCAAAAATCTTTTGAACAACAAGTTGATTAGTCAATATGCTTTCTTGAATAGGTTTAATAGAAAGTTTTTTATTTTGGATTTGAAATTGTATACTGGGTTCCTGCTCGTTTTGAACATTCAGACTGAAATCATGGAGGACTTTTGATGTTTCTTCCTGACCAATTGGCAAAATACCCATTTCATCTAGAATAATCCAGAGTCTTTCCATTGCTTCTTCTTGATTGGCATAAAAATCTCTACCATTTATGCACCAGAATTTCCATCCTGCACGTTCAAGTGATTCTTGATGCTCTTGAATCTCTTCGTACTTTTCTGATCCTTGCCATTTATCCCCTTCACATTCAACAGCTAATCGATCGTGTAATCCCTTTATCACAAAGTCAATCTTATAAAGCCCAACCTTTACTTGAGGTGTAACATGGTACCCTTTTGATAAGATTCTTTTCAGAACATCGCTTTCAAACGATGATTCACAAAGTGGTTCCAATTGATCTACCTCTAACGGCAACCTTTCTCCGGTATCGCTTACGTCGTTTGTGAAAGGAATCATTTCCGGAACATTCAACTTCCCATCTTTCGGGAAATTCTGTTCTGCAATTTTGTATAAGGATATTTCACCATCATATAAAGAACGATTTGGAACATCTGAAATATATCGATGAATTAATTCAGCAACAGCTTCATGATTTGTACCAATAGATGGTGTACTAATTTGTTCATCATTTCCAACAACAATTACTTTTTCCCCTCTTAACAATACATTGATGGAAAATAAATCACATTGACTGCTTTCATCTAAAATAATTACATCAAATTTGTCATTCGTAATTGGGAAATGTTGAAGCACTTGATGAATCGACATCATCCAAACAGGGACTGTAGTTTGAGCTGATTGTTCTCCATCGGCCTTTCGTTCAATTTGAGAAGCCCAGGCTGCATCAGTGACGATTTCTTGAAGTAATTTCTTTTGAATTTTGCGCTCATTTTGCAGCTGCTCTTTCAACTCATTCATATTGGATTCACTTTCTTCTTTTAACCACGATTCCATTTTTCTCAATACAAAGGCTTCTTCATAGTGATCCTCTTCAAGTTTCACAGTTCCAAAATTATTTTTAATAGATTCAACTGTTAATGGAAGTTTCTCTGCTAATTTATCTATATATTTTTCCCATCTTTTTAAGTTTCGACTCACTTTATATAATTCTTTTAACTCTGTAATCAAAGCTTTCCACTGACCATAATCCTTATCTAGCATGGCCATTAGGAAATGTTTTGCAATTACATTCATATCCTCAAGTTGCGCCAAATTAGCTAACTTTTCAATTTCAAGTTCATATTTTTCTTGCCATTTTTCATATTTGATATAAAGCAATGTTTGTTCAATTTCAGTTTTCAAATTTTCGTAAAACGTTAAATCAAAAATATTCCCTGTTTGAAGCTGCTCCATTTGTAATTTCGCTGATAAATCGATTTCTTGATTTACGATATTGATTATTTGCGATAAGATCTCTATTCTTTCTTCCAATATTCGAGTGAATTCTTGTTCGGTAATATCGATTCCTGAAATACCGATTTCGTTCATATTCACATTAAATAGTCGAGCTAATTTTGTGATGATTTTCTTATATTCTATGTGTTTTTGTACTGTAGTAACATCTTCTAAGTTTTCAAGTGGTTTTCCATTTAGAATCGCTGTTTGGAATAAATATTTTGCTGATTTTCCTTTTGTCATGAAGAACAACTGATTGGGCTTTTTGCCTGATAAAATTTTCTCTCTTGCAATAATCAAATCTAACTGAATTTCACTACTTAACTTTTTAGGCAGAGTAATCGTGTGTTGTGATAAATCATTATATAAAGATTGTGCTTTTTCATTATATTGTTTTATTTCTTCTATAAGTTGAATCCAATACTCTCTTCGTTTTTCGGTAGCAAGTAATTCACGTATAAACTTACTGAAAATTTCATTCTCAACTAGCATATGATTTTCAATGATTTCTTCCACTAAAGCTTTCATAATGAGCAGTGTGGATTTTTTTGAAGACGTAAGTTCGATCGGCAAAATATATTGCAAGTCGATTTCTTCAAGTAGTATATTTTCTTCTTCAAATAACATTTTAAATGCTATTTCACTTAAAATATCATGCTCTAAAGAAGGTAAGTTGGTATGGAATAACTCTGAATCTGATTTTTTGAAAGCATTTTGTAATCTACAGAAATTCTCCCACTCTCCTGTACTTAAAGGCAATTTCATGATTAAAGGAAGTTCATCTAGTATCCATTGATAATAGACATCCGTTTCTGCAAGACGTTTTGCTACTTCATGTTTAAATAACTGCTGATTTTGATATAAAATCGGCGTACCTTCTGATTTCGCATACTTTTTCAGACTTTCTCTGCATAAAGCTTCATTTTGAATACTGTGATTTAATCGTTGCAGATTTCTTTCTACATTTTCTTTTAATGTTTGGACATCTAATTCTTGGATTTTTTCTTCTATCTTTCGAATGGATTGTTCGATTTCATTGGATATAGTAGCTTCCTCACCTAATGCAGTGACACATAAATCGCTTATTTCCTCTGGTATCATCTCTTTTAATTCTTTTAAAGGTTGATCCTCTTGCGAAGTAACAAGGATTTTCTTACCTTCAGCTAAAAAGTGAGAAACTAAATTAGCCATGGTATGTGTCTTTGCTAGTTTTGAAGGCACTTGAACAGCTACTCCATTGTAACGATTGATCCGTTTTATAATCTCTTTTTGTTGATCACTTGCATCTAATGGGAAATACACTTGATCTGATTTGGCAGATTGGATGAAATTTTCTTTTATTGAATGGTGGCTAGGTGCTTTATGTTTAGAGGAATCCCCCAAAAAGGCATGTATTGAATCTGGAAGATCAAATTGATTTTGATCAATTAATGAAATAATTTGCTGCAGATCTTTTCTTACAATGTTCGTATTTTTGGTTCGTAAAATCAACAATGACTGATCGATTACTACAGTTCCATGATCTTCATGCGTTCCTCTGCTCTTTCCAATAAACTTGCCTGCAGGATCGATTAGTTGAACCAACTGTTTTAATTCATTTGAAATGTCATCTAAAAAGCTTAATTGCTCAATTTTTTCAATTATGATCTGTATTTCATTCTTATTTGGCAAGGTTATACCACTGAATAAATCATTTTCAAATTGTAATCCTTCTGTTTCATTTTGTAATGTGATTGTGCCCGTTTTAGTATCAACGGATAGCAGTACGTTTGTAGTGAACAATGGTAGTTCAATTTCTTCTTCTCCCGATACCCCTCGCCATTTAAGTAATCCTTTTGATATTACTAATTCGATTGAATGGTTTTCTTGATCTAATCTTTTGATCAATTCGAGAAGCTCTGAATAGAGCGTATTGGTGTAGACAAATTGTTTTTTTCTTTCCAGCCATTCTTTCCATTCTGATAACCTTTGTGAATCCAATTTAATCGTTTCTTGATTTTCAATTTCTTTAAATATTTTTTCATCTAATTGTAAAATATCTTTATAAGTAGGAGTACTTAATACTTTGTTATCATCGACATTCATCCATTTGTCTAATTCAGGAAATGGGCTTGGGCTATTGAGTTCGAATTGTTCAGGATTCGGCTTATGTATCTCAAGTAGGTTCGATGTATGCCCATCCTGATTTCCAATCGTACATCCTTCAATCTCCGCTAGTTCATCCCACTTCCAGATCTTTTCATAATCTTTAATCGATCGGATAACTTTACTATCCAAAGATGAAAGAGCTAGCAAGTATTCAAAAAAACGTTTGGCTTGATCGTTCACTTGTTCTTTCAAAATAAACACCCCTATCCTTTTAAAAACTAGAAGATATAAAAAGGCTCCTTTAACTATTTAAATATATGTCTAGAAAATTAATCTATTCCTTCATTAGCAAATCGATTTTTCATTTTTTAGCACTGTTTTATATAAAATTATATTCTTCTCCAGGATTCAACATGATAAGCTCACATAAACAAACTTGGATTAAAAAAAGGCATCCATTTTGAAATAAAGACAAAATGGATGCTTTTTATGAAAAATGTTTGATTATTAATTCAGATTTGGATGTTCCGCTACAGACAGCGCTTTCCAC
>NZ_JBCMNM010000039.1:0-117401 GCF_050459865.1 Rummeliibacillus pycnus | reverse complement strand
TCGCCCGCGGAAAGCGCCATATGGAGCGGTATACTAAGTAAATACTATATATAAAATTAACTTATTTAACAAAAAAATAAAAAATATTTGTAAAAATTCAGAATATTAATTATTATAAGAAGAAAAGAATTTTTATAGATTAAGGTTTTTTAAACTGGCTATCATACAATGATAGACAAGCTAATGGAATGTTGAGTATTTGTAAAGATTAAGTTAAATCCATATAACAATGCAGATATATTGATAAAATTATGATAAATGGATGTAAAAGTCGCCATTCTTATTTCAATAGATAGAAAGAAGGTAAATGAATGACAACAGCTTTTTTTACAGGATTTCCAGGGTTTATTGCTAGTAGAATAATTCGTGAGGCATTTGAAAAATATAATTATGACCGTGTTTATACTATTGTATTAGCTACTCAATTAGAAAAAGCAGAAAAAGAGAAAAAAGCCATTCTATCGCAATTTCCAGATAAGGAGATTGTATTAATTGAAGGGGATATTACTTTACCACAATTAGATTTAAATGATGAAACCATTATCATGCTACAAGATCAGGTGGAAGTCGTTTGGCATTTAGCTGCAATCTATGATTTAGCCGTTCCTAGACCTATTGCTTGGAAAGTTAATGTGCATGGTACAGAAATGATGAACCTATTTGTAAAAGAGTTGCCGCTCTTGAAACGCTATATGTATTTTAGTACGGCATATGTAGCAGGAACACGCATAGGAAATTTACTGGAAACAGAACTTGTTCCTCCAGAAGGCTTTAAAAACTTTTATGAAGAAACGAAGTTTGAAGCTGAATTATTAGTTGAAAAGATGAAAGATCATATACCAGTTACCATTATTCGTCCTGGTATCGTTCGAGGAGACTCTACGACTGGAGAGACGATTAAATTTGATGGTCCATATTTTTTACTGAATATGATTAATCGGTTGAGAAGGCTTCCAATTATTCCGTATATAGGGTATTCAACTACCAAAATTAATGTAGTTCCTGTCGATTATATTTTTAAGGCTTCTATGTACTTAAGTGAACTTGAGGGAGCAATTGGTGCCACAGTTCATTTAA
This sequence comes from Rummeliibacillus pycnus, assembly GCF_050459865.1. GTDB lineage: Bacteria > Bacillota > Bacilli > Bacillales_A > Planococcaceae > Rummeliibacillus > Rummeliibacillus pycnus_B. The sequence goes on along the minus strand of NZ_JBCMNM010000039.1, from coordinate 116,324 downwards.
CAGATCCAAATCCACATCCAGTACAGGAAGTATATCGTGCTTTTGTAAAAGAAATAACGGGTAAAACACCAAAAGGTCATATTCCACTAAATATTGCTCAAGCATCATTAGGCATTCATGCTATTCGTAAAAAGCTTGGTGTGGAATATGAAGCGCTTGATTATTTATCTTGGAATGCAAGTTTTGATACAACTGTTGCAACTACTCTGTTAAAGGACTCAGGGATTGAGTGTGCAGATTTTATCCAAACTATTCCAACTATGATTCAATATTATGAAGAACATAAAAATAATCAGGTATACCAAATTCAAATAAAATAATTAAATTACTTTGTTTACTTTTAGATCATTATTTAATATACTAAGCTTATACAAAAACTAAATAACTTTTGACATTATTGTCAAAGGGGAGTAGCTATAGGGAAACCTAACTCATATTCGTCATTACATGGCTTAAATGTCCATCGGGTATGAGAGCAAATTAACTTTTTAAAAATTGCTAAGCGAGACCTTTGCCTTTTATAGGCAGAGGTCTTTTATTTTTTGTAAAAAAGGAGGAAATTGGATGGAAACTGTTATTTTGGAATATGGATGGGTGCTGTTAGTGCTCGTTGTTTTGGAAGGATTATTAGCAGCTGATAACGCTGTGGTTATGGCAGTTATGGTAAAACACTTACCACGAGTTGAACAGAAAAAAGCATTATTCTATGGATTAATAGGTGCGTTTGTATTACGTTTTGCAGCACTGTTTTTAATCACATTTTTAGTTAACTGGTGGTGGGTACAGGCAATTGGCGCTGCTTATCTTCTATTTATCTGTATTAAACATATTTATGATATGCGAAAACATAAAAACGGTGGGGAAGAGCAACAGAAAGAGAAAAAAGCATCTGGATTTTGGGCTACAGTTGTAAAAGTTGAATTGGCCGATTTAGCTTTTGCCATTGATTCAATGTTAGCAGCAGTTGCACTTGCTGTAACTTTACCAGAAGTGGGTAGCTTCCATATCGGTGGTATTAATGGTGGCCAATTTGCAGTGATGTTCTTAGGTGGTATTATCGGTTTAATCATTATGCGATTTGCAGCGCAATGGTTTGTGCGCATATTACAAAAATACCCATCCCTTGAAACAGCTGCATTCTTAATCGTTGGATGGGTTGGTGTAAAACTAACTGTGATGACATTAGCTCATCCGAAAGTTGGGGTGTTAGACGAACATTTCCCACATTCTACATTATGGAATAGTATATTCTGGAGTGTACTTTTATTAATAGCACTTGGAGGATATCTCACAGGTGTACGGAATAAGAAAAAAGTAGAAGTGAATGAAGCTAAATAAATTAAAGAAATCGAAGAATAAATAATCTACATTTAGGTTATCTACTTCTAATTATCCCCGCAGTCAAAAAGTGAAATAACACTTTCCACTGAGGGGTTTTTACGGTTTTAGAGTCTGAATAAGTCGTTTCAACTTTTATTTAAATCGGATTTTTTGCTGTAATAAGGAGAAGTATAAGTAGCGAAATTTAAAGGATGAATATGGCTAATATGATAAGGCTCTTTCTTTTTTGCCTAATTTTTCATACAATTGATTGTATGTTGGTTTCAAGAGTGAAAGGATCGATATTATGGAAACAGCTAAAGATTTCAATAAGCGTTCAACACCATTCCAAGCGATCGTTTTATATTACTTTGTCGCTATAGCTATTTCATTTATTCTATTAAGATTACCAGGTGTCCATCGAGATGGTGTACAGGTATCCTTATTAGATAGTTTGTTTACAGCTGTAAGTGCAGTAAGTGTTACGGGATTATCAGTTTTCAATATTCCAGAGACGTATACTACCTTTGGAATTGTGATGTTATGTTTAATAATGCAGCTTGGTGCAATTGGTATTATGTCATTAGGTACCTTTACATGGCTTTTGTTCGGGAAAAAAATTGGTTTACGTGAAAGACAATTAATTATGGTAGATCATAATCAATATAATCTTTCTGGTGTCGTACATTTGATTAAAGAGATACTAAAAATATTATTGGGAATTGAGTTGATTGGAGCAACCATTTTAACTCTTTATTTTACACAGTATTTTGATACATTTAAAGAAGCCCTCTATAATGGATTATTTGCTGCAATCTCAGCCACAACCAATTCAGGTTTTGATATTACAGGAAGTTCGTTGGTACCTTTTCATCATGATTATTTCGTACAATTGATTAATATGATTATGATGGTATTGGGGACTATTGGATTTCCTGTATTAATTGAAGTGAAAAGATTCCTTTCAAATAGGGACAGTCATTTTAAATTTTCTCTTTTTACGAAAATTACAACTACAACTTACGCTATTCTATTTGTTGTTGGTTCATTAGGGATCTTAATATTAGAATCTTTCCATTCGTTTAAAGGAATGAGCTGGCATGAAGCATTGTTTACAGCGATGTTCCATTCTTTATCTGCAAGATCTTCAGGATTCGTAACAGTTGATATAACGGATTTCAATGAAGCGACAGATATCTTTTTAAGTGCGCTAATGTTTATTGGGGCTTCTCCAAATTCTGTTGGAGGAGGTATTCGAACTACAACTTTTGCGGTTGCCATTCTTTTCTTGATCAATTTTGCAAGGAATAAAACAGAAATTCAAATCTTCAATCGTGAAATTCATATGATTGATGTATACCGTTCTTACGTAGTCATTATTGTATCGATTTTCATAGTAGTTGTAGCAACCATGATTTTAACATTATCAGAATCGAATGCGACACTAATGCAAATTCTTTTTGAAATTACATCAGCTTTCGGTACAGTTGGAATGTCGCTAGGCTTAACGGAACATCTATCATCATTTGGTAAAGTTGTTATGATGGTTCTAATGTTCATAGGACGTGTTGGAATCATTTCGTTCCTATATTCGATTGGCGGAAAATCGAAAAAGACGAATTATCATTATCCAAAAGAGCGCGTTATTATTGGATAAAGATTTCAAGAGTCAAGAGATTGTTTAAGTGGAATATAAGTAATTTAAGAATAAATAAAAAAGGCTGTTTCAAAAGTGGTAGAATAACACACTTTGAGACAGCCTTCTTACTTAATTGCGAAATTCCTTTCTGTTTTACAGAAAGTGAAATTTCACAAAATAGAGTTCTAATTTAGGCAAAGGTTGTTTCATCAATCGTTGTAAAATAAGGTGATCCATCTTTGCGGAAGAATGTGAATAAATAGCCTCTTTGTTTTTTAATTTCACCATTAGTATAGGCATCATAGTCAATGTTAAATGGTGTTAACAATGTATGCTTATATAAATCCTTTTCTGAAACATTCATATTGGCAAATTCTAAACCAGCAATGCCAGGATTTTCGCGTAATGCTTTGAAAATAAGCTTCGAAACTTCTTCTTTTGTCCGAATTTGCCACCAAAGTTTACGAGGTTGAAATTGCTGAGTTTTTAAATAGTCAAGCTGCATTAAATTAGTTACAACATCTAATGGTACACTCCCACGTTGCTCTAAGAAAGCTAATAAGCGAGTAAATAGATCCTCTAACTGATGCCCAATACGAGACCATCCTTGTTCATCCCAATAAGTTCCGAACTCTTGGAAAAAGTCGAAAGCAGAGTCAAATACTTCTGTTACTAAATATTCAATTGTACTATTCATTCGATGATCATTCCAATATTTCTCTAAAATATCTTCAGTCTGCTTTATATGAAGAATATCATCAAATGATAATACATTATTAGAGAAAATTTCATAAGGAGCCATATCGATATATTGATAACCAAATTGTTTTGCCTGTAAACGAAGACCAGTACCACGTAATAATTTTAAAAATCCTAATTGTAATTCTTCAGGTCGCATCGCAAATACATCGTTAAAGGTTTTGCTGAAGCTCATATAATCTTCTTCAGGTAATCCTGCTATTAAATCTAAATGTTGATCAATTTTACCTCCTTCTTTTACCATGTTCACAGTTCGAGAAAGTTTGGTAAAGTTTTGACGTCGTTTAACTAAATCATTTGTTAAATCATTTGTAGATTGTACGCCTATTTCAAAACGGAATAATCCTTTAGGTGCGTTGTCATTTAAAAATTGAATAACTTCAGGTCTCATAATATCTGCAGTGATTTCAAATTGGAACACGACACCAGGTTTATGCTCGTCTATAAGAAATTGAAACATTTCCATTGCATAACTTCTGCTAATATTAAATGTTCGATCGACAAATTTGACTGTACGAACACCATGATCCATTAAATAGCGAATATCGTTTTTGATATTCTCTCGATTAAAGTAACGGACACCAACTTCAATAGAAGAAAGACAAAACTGGCAATTAAACGGACAGCCGCGACTTGTTTCGATATAAGCAATCCGTTTTGGAATATGAGGAATATCCTCTTCGAAACGGAATGGACTAGGTACTTCACGTAAATCAATTTTTTGTGCAGCAGGATGAATGACGACCTTACCTTCTTTTAAATAACCAATTCCAGGTACATCATCTATAGGAATTTGACCATTTAAATAATGGAGCAATTGTTTGAATGATAATTCGCCCTCTCCCATAATAATATAATCAACTTCTTCAATACGATGTAACCAATCATGAACATCATAAGAAACCTCTGGACCGCCTAAAATAATTGTCGTATTTGGACTTATTTTTTTTAGCATACGAATAACGCGAATAGTTTCTTCAATATTCCATATATAACAACTGAAACCGATAATATCTGGTTTTTTTTGATAAAGATCTGACACAATATTAAAGGAAGGATCTTTTATAGTGTATTCAGCTAGGATAGGTTCAAATTCAGGTTTTGCATAGGATTTCAAATTTCGAATAGCAAGATTAGTATGGATATACTTAGCGTTTAATGTAGTAAGAACTATATTCATGTAAAGACTCCTCTAGTTAAAAAGTTATTGTGGAAATTTATTGAATATTTTACATTGACCTATTAAAATAAATGTAACAAGTTAATTATAGCGAAAATAATATAAGTAATAGTACCTATTTCAAACGATTAGAATTTATGGAATAATCTGAATATTAGCATTTGTATAATTGTTTTTAGAATATAAGAGCATTGTCATAGTTTTTGGACAAGATTCATATAAGTATAAAAAAAGAAGGGCTTGGTGAGTATCTAATGGCTAAGGAAATTTTTCAAGCTTTTGATTTTTCGTTTCAAGAATGTGAAGAACCAATAGTAATAGTGGATCATAGATACCATATTTTGTATGCAAATGAATTAGCTCAAAATCTATTACAAATTGAAGAAGATGTTAATATTTGTAGTTGGTTTAACAAAGAATCCTTAAAAACTTGGAACAGAATGGTAGAAAATACTAAAAGTCACTCGTATATAGCTGAAAAAATGACGATTGATACATTATATTACAAGATTGAGGATATGAAAGTTAGCAGCTATTATTCAGATGTATACGATTGGATTTTACTATGTTTTCATTATTCCGAAGCACCTTCTAAAATTGAAAAACACTATGATATTGAAGCAAAATATCAACGTGTATTCGATCAATCTGGAAATGGTCTTTTATTAACCGATGCGGAAGGTAAGATTCTTGAAATTAACGAAATGGCAGAAAAGTTACTTAATATTTCTAGTAAAGGCTTAATTGGACAATATTCAACAATATTATTGACACTATTCCCAAAAGATAGATCTAAAATTCAAAGATTTTATAAAAGACTAATCGAAATCGGTAGTGGAGAAGTAACGATACAAGTTCCCACTATAGATGGGATTCGTTATGTTCAATTAAAGAGCAATTACGATCGATTCGCAGATATTCATTTAACTGCTATAAGCGATGAAACAGAAAAAATTATGTTAATTAAACAAATTGAACATCAACAAACGCTTCAAATGATTGGTGAAATGGCAGCAAGTATCGCTCATGAGATTAAGAACCCAATGACATCTCTTAAAGGTTTTACAGATTTGATGAAGTTGAATGCAACTGACGAGAATAAACGCTATTTATCCGTTATAGACAGTGAAATTCAGAGAATAGAAAGCATTGTCAATGAATTTTTAAGTCTTTCAAAACCAGGAGAATATGAAATGAATGTTTTCCCAATTGGAGAACTTGTTGAACAAACCATTGAATTAATGCAACCTAAAGCGCTAATTCAAAACATTCAAATTGTGTATGAAAAGAATATATATCAAGATGATTTTATTTTAGGTAATAAAAATAAGATGAAACAAGTATTTATTAATTTATTTAAAAATGCAATTGAAGTTATGCCTACTGGTGGAAATATTACGATTCAACAATATGTTGATTATTATGATCGAGTAACTTTAACAATAAAAGATGATGGGACAGGCATGTCAGAGCAACAATTACAAAATATTTTCCTCCCATTTTATACAACAAAGCCTGAGGGTACTGGCCTAGGTCTATCATTCGTCATAAAAACAATTGAAGAACATGGTGGGGAAATATTTGCAACAAGTAAAGAAGGGGAAGGAACTACCTTTGAAATTGTATTTCCTTTAGTAATGAAGAGCCAAATTGATCGTGTCGCAGAAGTTGATCAAGCAATTAATATTCCGAATATCCAGATGGAACGTAATTTTATTTATCCTGTTTAACCTAATGCATTTTTTGACAAAACTTCTGTCATATCGCTATAATAGTTTTAAATCAAGATATCAATATAGAGGATGAATATTATGGCATCAGAAGAAGTGAAACAATCTTTAAAATTGTTTATCGTACTTTCGAGAGCAAATAAAGCGCTAAATGAGTGTACAAATCAGTTCTTCCAAGAAAATGGTTTAAACCCAACAGAATTTGCAGTATTGGAATTACTTTATCATAAAGGACCACAACCCCTTCAAAAGATTGGTAACAAAATTTTATTGGCAAGTGGCTCCATTACGTATGTGATTGATAAGCTTGAGAAACGTGGTTATTTATCTCGAGTTTCTTGTCCATCGGATCGCCGAATCACGTATGCAGAAATTACCGATGAAGGAAAGTTGTTTATGGACGAGCTTTTCCCCAGACATGAAAAGCAACTCCATGACTTAACTAATGCTTTATCTCCTGACGAGAAGGAACAAGCTATAGAATTACTAAAAAAATTAGGTCTTTCTATTAAAGACTTATCTTATTAAAAAAAACGAGTGATGGATTGTTTCATCGCTCGTTTTTTTAATAAGAATTTATAAAATTGTTTTTTGGAATTTGAGAGAAACTCTATATAGTTTCAGAAGTTGAAAAAGTGGTAATAATGGGAATATAAGTGATACCATTATTATAAGAATCATAATAATAAGTGGTATATATTACTTGGCGAAAGGCGACCACTCTAGCTGGAAAGCTTTCGCTAGTAGTGAATCTGATGAAATATCATAAGTATGTTAAATAAATCCCCAAAAAAGGAATGCCACCCAACAATATTTGAAGGATGGCAATTGAATTCTCAATGATCTTTGATAAATGTAACTGATTAGAAAGCAATTAGAAAAATAATATGTAAAATAAGATAATTTTCCTTCGCTATTTTTCAGCAGCATTTGCTAAAATTTTATAGCGTTTATGGTTTATTACAGTTCTTTCTTCCATATCTAATTGATTGAAGTTTTCCATGTAAGTAAGATTAACGATTACGGAGTTTTCATTTATTTTTTCGACAATACCTTGAAGACCATCACCAAACTCGATAATATTTCCAATTTCAGCTATTTTCATGAAAATCAGCCCCTTCATCTACTAATACTTTACAGTTTGCCTTAAAATTGTTCATACGTAAAGTAATTTCTGTAGAGAATTATTTTTTATTTTTTTTTACAACATACGAAAAGGAAGTTATTAATATGAATGATTATAAAAATAAACTAGATGAGTTAAAAAATGGAACATTAAAAGAAATAAAGATCGACAAAAATGAATTTTATGCACTAAGAGAAGTTTTGGTTGAAAGAGAAGATTTTAAGCATTTTCAAGGGATCGCGCAACAAGGCGGTGATATTGTATATATTTATTTGGAAGAGGCAAGAAGTTAAACTGTCGAATGATGTCGGAACTTTCATCTCCGAAAATGTGGGAATAATAGTATAATAATGAACATGAATTTTGCTGAAAGGAGGAAGGTGTATGTCTGAATCGATCTTGAAAAAGTTGGAAAAAACAAGAGAGAAAATGATTCGCTCTGGAATTGAGAACGGTTTTTCAAATGTTGAAACCATCCGCTTAAGTAAAAAGTTAGATCAATTATTAAATACCTATCAATTACAAAATGTAAATGACATGAATGAGTATTCTATAAATATTGATTTAATAAAGCAGTAAACCGTTCTAACTGATTCTATAGAAAAAAATAATTTTTTTTCGAAAATTAGGTTTAAATATTTTAAAGGGTGGAATAGTAATAAAGAACACAGCAACAATCTCATTTCCCCCTTTCATTTAGCAGATACTTTGTGTATCTGCTCTTTTTTTATGAATGAAGCTTTCGGGCTCATATTCGAAAAAAATAGGATTGATTATAAATAATTAAAAATTTCTAAAAAGTCTGGTATAATATGGATAACAATTTTGTAGGAGGTACTGCTATGACAAACAAATGGTCAATTGGATTTATTGGTACAGGCGTAATGGGAGCAAGTATCGTTAAGCATTTATTAAAAGAAGAGCACGAAGTACATATCTATTCTCGAACGAAGGCTAAAGCAGAGAATTTAATCGAATTGGGCGCCAAATGGTATGGTACTGCAGGTGAAGTAGCACAAGAGTCAGATATCGTCTTTACAATGGTTGGTTATCCACAAGATGTAGAAGAAGTCTATTTTGGTGATCATGGTATTTTCGAGAATAGTAAAGTTGGCACTATCGTTGTTGATATGACAACATCGCAACCAACTTTGGCGAAAAAAATTGCAGAACATGCTAAATCAGTACAAATGGAAGCCTTAGATGCCCCGGTATCTGGAGGAGATATTGGAGCACAAAATGGTACTCTTTCCATTATGGTTGGAGGAGACAAAGCTACATTTGCTAAGGTATTGCCTTTGTTTGAAGTTTTTGGTGGGAATATCGTTTATCAAGGCGAAGCCGGAGCGGGACAACATACGAAAATGTGTAACCAAATTGCGATTGCAACGAACATGATTGGAGTTTGTGAAGCTATTGCTTATGGTAAAAAAGCAGGATTAGATATTAATACTGTATTAGAGTCTATTTCAACAGGTGCAGCAGGATCTTGGTCACTAAGTAACTTAGCCCCACGGATGGTAAGAGATGATAAGGAACCTGGATTTTATATTAAACACTTTCTCAAGGATATAAGAATTGCATTAGAAGAAGCAAAACTTATGGAGCTAAAATTACCAGGGCTTGTACTTGCAAAACAAATGTATGATGAATTGTCTGCCGAAGGGTATGATGACAATGGTACACAGGCATTAATCGATTACTATGTAAAATAATAATGAGATAGGAAAAATGAGTTGGTCAAAAGTTTCTTTTGTCTGACTCATTTTTTTGTAATGATATTGTAAATTTTTATTTGGAGAAAGGAAATAATTCATGTCTTATGGAATAATATTCTATTGGGGGTGAGGCTATGGAGAAACAGTTTAGAAATACAAAAGTACGTAGTTCACTTGCTTTATACCTATCTTTACCGATTTTATCCTGGGCCTTTTATGATTTTGCAAACACTATTTTTTCATCGAATATTAATACCATTTTCTTTCCGTTTTACATGGATGAAACACTAGGTACAGATGAGGTTAAACAGCAGGTTGCAAGTACATTTATATCTTATGCAAATGCAATTGCTAGCTTTTTCTTAGTTATTTTTTCACCGTTATTTGGAGTATTGATTGACCGTACAGGCTACAAAAAGAAATGGATCGTATGGTTTGCTTCAATCTCAATACTTTTTACTTTTTTTATGGGAGTTTTTAGCTCATTTGATTTTGGTATATCAGATGCAGGAATCCCAATTAGTTTATTCTATGTTGTTATAAGTTTTGTCATAGCAAAATTCTTTTTCAATTCTAGTTTAGTATTTTACGATGCAATGATGCCTGATTTAGGAACAAAAGAAGAAATGCCACTGATTTCAGGATTTGGTGTTGCAGTTGGGTATTTAGGTACACTATTCGGACTGCTCGTTTATCTTTATGTTGGAAATTCAGATTTTCACAAGGCTTTCATTCCGACAGCGGTATTGTATTTACTCTTTTCATTGCCACTATTTTTTATCAATAAAGATCAGCCATTTCCTAAGATTGAACGTAGTCGATCAACATTTCTAGAAGGTTACAGAGAAATTATTGCAACATTTAAAGATATGAAGCAATATAGAGCGATTTTTACCTTCATGTTTGCTTATTTCTTTATCAACGATGCGCTTGCAACCGCGATTGCTATGATGGCCGTGTATGCAACCGCAATTGTAGGATTTACTTCTACTGAATTCATCCTTCTCTATTTAGTTTCTACTATATCGTCGATTATCGGTTCTCTTGCATTTGGATATATTACGAAGAAAATTGGTGCGAAATCTGCAGTAACCTGCGTGTCGATTATAATGATCGTTGCATTAATACTGGCTGTAATTGCGGTAGAACCAAGTTTGTTTTGGATTGCGGGAAGTATGTTTGGTATTTCACTTGGTTCCATGTGGGTTACATCACGTACATTAATCATCGAATTATCTCCTAAGGAGAAGCAAGGGCAGTTCTTTGGATTATTTGCATTCTCAGGAAAAGTTTCATCTATAATAGGTCCAGCTATATACGGCACAGTTACTTTGTTACTAAAAGATTATGGCGCAATCGCAAGTCGAATAGCACTTTCTACATTAATCATAATGACTATTATTGGGTTGCTTATCCATTTGAGAGTTCGGACGAATGTCACGAATTGATATGGGAGCAATTGTACGAATATGGTACAATTGAAGCAATAAGAAGTAAAGTTAAGGAGGCATCCCTGTATGAATGAAAATAAAGGGATTTTACTAGAAAGTGGCACAAATGAGCTTGAAATTGTCGAATTCGAAGTAGGATCAAATAAATTTGGGATTAATGTTATTAAAGTTAAAGAGATTATTCAACCGATTCCAGTAACATTTATCCCACATGCACATCCACATGTTGAAGGAATTATTCAATTACGTGGTGAAGTGTTACCAGTCGTAGATATGAAGAAAGTATTAGGTTTGATGAATACACCTTATAGCGAACAACAAAAATATATTGTTGCTGAATTTAATCGACAACGTGTTGTTTTCCATGTCGACAATGTAACTCAAATTCACCGAATTTCATGGGATCAAATTGAAAAACCATCTGATATGTATCAAGGTGGTAATTCTCAAGTTATTGGTGTTATTAAGCGAAATAACATCATGTTATTATTATTAGATTTCGAAAAAATTATGGTAGACATAAATCCTGACTCTGGAATTAATGTTGCATCTGTAAAAAAACTTGGGAACCGCCAACGTTCAGAAAAGAAAATCGTAATCGCTGAGGATTCACCATTACTACGTAAATTATTGCATGATACGATGCTTGAAGCTGGTTATGCAAATGTTGAGTTCTTTGAAAATGGTAGAGATGCATTAGATTATCTTTTAAATATAGCAGAAAAAACAGATGATATTAGTAAGTATGTTCAATTAATGGTGACAGATATTGAAATGCCACAAATGGATGGACACCATTTGACAAAGCAAGTTAAATCAAATCCAGTACTTAAAAAATTACCAATCATCATTTTCTCTAGTTTAATAACAGATGACTTGCGACATAAAGGAGAAGAGGTAGGAGCTGAAGATCAAATTAGTAAACCAGAAATTGCGGATTTGATTTTAAAAGTGGATGAATACGTATTATAAGAAGTAGAAAAAACCGGATATCTGACTTCTCAGAATCCGGTTTTTCTTCAATTAATTTGAATTAATGACCATAAAAATAACTGCTGTTTTTATAATAATCATGTTTTACTTTTTCGTCGTGAATTTTCTTTGGTGTCAATTTTTTCTTTTTTGTTAATTGTTTCGTACATGATAAATCTAAGAAATCATTTATAATACTCTTAGCAACATTGAGACTCATATTTCTACGTGGATTCCGATATGTTTCGTCAAGATGTCCTAAATGGGGTAATTGTTTAAAATCTTCTTTTTTGGGTAAAGTGTGAAAATAATAATCTGCACACTGAATGACAACAGCGGATTGTTGTTGACTGTAACGTGGTTTTTTTACGAAATGCAGACCTAATCTATTTGCACGACCTGTACGAATCATTTTCTCGAGAGCTAGGCGTTTTAAGGTGTAGAGTGATCGATTATCGAGGGCAGTCTTTGCATGCTTGTTAACCGTATAAATGGCTGTGGCTATTTCTCTATCTTTGTAGTAATTACTCATAAAAACCTACCTTTCATAGAAATTAAATCGAAAATAACACATTATGTGAGGGAAAATTCTGACCATTCAATCTATAATATACTATGATACCAATATTAGTATTCATTGTATATAGTGAGTGTTGAAAACAAGAGGATGTGACATTATTGGATATAAAAACAGCAATAATCGATATTGGCTCTAATACCGTTAGACTAGTTTTATACAAATATGATCTTAAGCGTGGTATGAAAGAAATTGAGAATATTAAAGTAGTTGCCCGGTTACGTAATTATATTTTACCTAATGGCAAATTATCAGAACAAGGAATTCAAATTCTGCAAACTATTCTAGGTACTTTCCGAGATATGTTACATGATTACGATATAACCGATGTACTAGCAACTGCAACGGCAGCTATTCGTCAAGCTACTAATGGTCCTGAAATTTTAGATAAATTGAAAAAAGAGATTGGGATTGAAATTAAATTATTGTCAGAAGAACAAGAGGCATTCTATGGCTATTTTGCAGTGATTCACACAATCGCAACACCCTCAGCAATAACGATTGATATGGGGGGAGGAAGTACTGAAATCACGTATTATCATAATAAAGAGTTAATACAATCTCACAGTTTCCCATTTGGTTCTGTATCACTCAAACAACAATTTATGCAAAGTAATACGTTAACAGATGAAGAACGCCAAAAGATTTATGAGTTTGCAAAAGAACAGTTTTTAACGTTAAGTTGGTTGACTGGTCTTAAATTACCTGTCATCGGCATTGGTGGCAGTGCTCGTAATATGGCGAAGATGGATCAGCGTAAGAAAAACTATCCGATATCAGGCATTCATCAATATAAAATGACAAATGATGATTTTGACGAGATTCGGTCAGAAATTTCAAGTTTAAGCTTTGAAGAATTAAAACAACTTGATGGTTTGTCTAGTGATAGAGCAGACATTATAGCGCCTGTTCTAGAAGTTTTCCAAGCATTGATGGATGTTGTAGAAAGTCCGATTTTCCAATTTAGTCGAAAAGGCCTTAGAGAAGGGCTTGTTATAGAAAAAATATTAAAAGAAAATCCAAATGCCTTTGACAAATACCATGTGTTTGAATCCAACGTTAATTTTCTAGCTCAAGAATTTGGTAAATCAGAAGAGCACAATGAGTATTTTGTAAAGCTTTGTGAAAAAGCATATCAAGAGTTTTGCAAATATGATGCATTGCAATATTCAGAAGCTGATTTAGCCATGATGCTTCAAGCCGCGAAATTATTCTATTTAGGGGAATATATCGAAGCAGATGCAGCAAGCCAACATACATTCTATTTACTTTCAAACCGATCAATAGATGGGCTAGGTCATAAAGATCGAGTGCGTTTAGCATTATTAGCATCTTATAAAAACAAGGATGTATTTAAAAGATATGTTGAACCATTTATAGAATGGTTTTCAAAAGAAGAGTTAAAAAGAATACAAGGTATCGGTGCATTACTAAAGTTTGTCTATGCTCTCGATGCTTCTAAAAGAAAAATTGTAGAGAATCTCAAGCTATCGCAAAATGGACAAGAAGTAATTGTCCACATTTATACAAAAGGGAATGCATTAGCAGAAAAGTATAAAATTAACCGTCAGAAAAAGCATATAGATCGATTATTTACAGGCAATGTTTCTTTAGACTTTATACAACTATAAATTAAAGCCGGGGAAGTTCATCCGTTTCACTTTATATAAAAAGGAAGGTTAGATGATGGAAGCAACAAAAATAGATTTAGAAGAAATTGCTAAACCACAATACTACAATAATCGTGAACTAAGTTGGTTGGCATTTAATGAACGTGTGTTACAAGAGGCTGAGGATATCAATAATCCATTATTAGAAAGATTGAAATTTTTAGCTATTTTTAGTTCGAATTTGGATGAATTTTTCATGGTTAGGGTTGCGGGGCTTCAAGACCAAGTTAGAGCTGGGTTTCATAAGCCGGAAAACAAGGCAGGCTTAACGCCAAAGGAACAATTGTCGCATATTTTAGAGCGCACACAGGCACTTGTTGCACGTCAAACAGAGGTTTTTAAAGATCTTGTACTCAAACAACTACCTAAAGAGAAGGTTTTCTTACAAAAAACAAATAGCCTAAATAAAGAACAAAATACCTTTTTAAACGAATACTTTGAAGAAATTATCTTCCCTGTTTTGACACCAGTTGCTGTAGACGCCTATCGACCTTTTCCTACACTACTGAGTAAGACAATGAATATCATTGTACATCTAGAGCATGAGAAAGCAGAGCCAGAATTTCGAGATAAAATTGCCATAGTTCAGGTTCCTTCTGTATTGGATCGTTTTATTAAGCTTCCATCTGATAGAAATGAAATTCGAGGAGTATTACTGGAAGATGTAATTAGTGCAAAAATCGATAAATTATTTTTTGGCTATAAAGTGAAATCTACTCAATCCTTCCGTCTAACACGTAATGCAGATTTAACAATTCATGAAGAAGGTGCGCGAGATCTTCTTGTTGAAATTGAGAAAGAGTTAAAAAAGCGTAAATGGGGAGCAGTTAGTCGTATTGAAGTCCGTTCAGGTGAGATGAATGAAGATGTACTGCAATATTTATTAAAGGTGTTAGAAGATTGGGAAGCGGATGTGTATAGTTTGGATTGCCCATTAGATCTAACTTTCTTATACTCATTTTGTAAAATTATTGTTGAAGGTCGAGAGCATTTAGAATATGAAAGTTTTATCCCACAAGCACCGCTAGATTTAGGGTCAGATGAAGACATATTTGAAAAAGCTTTAACACAAGATTTGTTCTTCCATCATCCATTCGAATCTTTTGCTCCAATTGTAGATTTTGTAACTGAAGCTGCAGAGGATCCGAATGTACTTGCAATTAAGCAGACATTATATCGTGTAAGTGGTAATTCACCTGTTATTCAAGCATTAAAGCAAGCTGCTGAAAATGGTAAACAAGTAACGGTTTTAGTTGAGTTAAAAGCACGCTTTGATGAAGCGAACAATGTACATTGGGCAAAAGAATTAGAACAAGCAGGTTGTTTGGTGATTTATGGTATGCATAATTTAAAAACGCATTCCAAAATTACGCTAGTTGTCCGGAAACGACAAGGGCGAATTGAACGTTTTGTACATTTAAGTACTGGTAATTATAATGATGCCACCGCGAAAATTTACACGGATATGGGGATTATTACAACAAATAAGAAGATTGGAATTGACGCAACGAACTTCTTTAATTATTTAAGTGGTTATACAGAAAAGCCAAACTTCCATCATCTAGTTGTATCGCCATTTGACATTCGAACGGAATTTATCAAATTGTTAGATGAAGAAATTATATGTCATAAAAAATACGGCAATGGTCATATATGTGCAAAGATGAACTCATTAACAGATAAAGATTTAATCATGAAAATGTATGAAGCATCAAAAGCTGGAGTTAAAATCGAATTAATCATCCGAGGTATATGCTGTTTACGACCAGGCGTACCGAAAATAAGTGAGAACATTACTGTCACAAGTATCGTTGGTCGTTTCTTAGAACATTCACGAATCTATTGGTTCAATCATAATGGAGAAAATAAATTATATCTTTCTTCTGCAGATATGATGACAAGGAATATGGTTAAACGAGTTGAGATTTTATTCCCAATCTTCGATTCAGAGATTAAAAAGCGTATTATGAAAATCATGAAAACAGAATTAAGTGATAATGTAAAAGCTCGTGTTCAAGGTCCGGATGGTGAGTATCATTATAAAGAAAAAAATGAATCTGAACAGTGGATTAATAGTCAGGAGATCTTTTTAAAAGAATCTTTTCATATGCTACCTGATGAAGAATAAAAGCAGAACATGACTGTTCAGCTTCTAAGGTCAAATTCTCTCAACCTTGAGAATAACTATTCTTTTACAAGGTTGAGGTTATTTAACCAAAAGAGCTAGCATACTGATGGAAATTATTGCTACATATTCAAATTGTTTTTGTATTTTTTATATAAATTTCATAAAAAATCTATTATGATAGTCTTATAGTATATGTTTTCATTGGAGGCAATACATGAAAAAAACAACTTTAGACCTGATGTCTTTAAGGAAAATTGCTAATTACATTAGTGAATTTGAGCCTTCTGCTATAACTTTTTTGATACAAGAATCTGGAGATTTATTCAATATTATTACTACAAATAATGAATGCCAAAAAGAATTTGGGCATTTCCATCAAGACATTCAATTAGCAGAGAGATATTTGCCAAAAGACATTTGGTTGGCATTAAAACCTATGTTAATGCAGCCTTATCATGATGAGATGTCGATCAATATAGATAGCAATCGAAAAATCAGCATATTGGTAGGAAATGAGGAATCGGATTCTTACTTTTTATGTTCAGTACATAAGCGATACCGAGATTCATCTTTTGCAACTTTGTTAGAACAAAACCTAGATTCGATTTTAACGATTAATCAAGAAGGAATTATTTTAAACAGTAATCAAGCTGCAAAAGCAAAATTCGGGTATAAGGATTCAAATATAACTGGAAAATCAATTTATGAATTCGTATCAGTCTTTTCAAAAGATGGCATACAAAAATTAATTGATGACACAGTCTCTTCAAAAAAGACTACTGAATTAGCCGATTGTGGTATTAAAACAATTGAAGGGAAAACTGTTGTAATTTTTGCAAAAAGTATTCCAATTATCAAACAACAAAACGAGATTAATATTTTACTAATCTTACGGGATATTACTCCATACAATGATAAGAATTTGAGTGTATCTTATTTGTCTTATCACGATCAATTAACAGGTGCATGGAATTTTAAGTCTCTAAATAAGCACTTTCCAGAGGTAATAGAAGAAGCCAAGCGGAAGAAGCAAAAAGTATCAATACTTTCAATAGATTTAGATCGGTTTAAACAATTTAATGAAACCTATGGATCTTCTATTGGAGATATCATTTTAAGTGAAGCAGCAATTCGTATTTCAATGATTACAAATGATTGTAAATACCTGTATCGATTAAACGGTGATAATTTTGTTTTTGTTGTGCAAAATTCTACTAAGGAGCTTGTACAATCAATTGCTACACAAATTATCGATATGTTAAAAGAACCATTGCTTATTGGAGATTTAGAATTATCCATTTCAGCTTCTATAGGAATTGCATGCTTTCCAAATGATGGTTCTAGTATTGATGAGCTTCTTCGAAAATCAAATCAAGCTCTATCTTATGTAAAAGAGAGAGGTCGTTCAGGATATCGCTTTTATCAAAATGAAATGGAAGACAAATTCCGAAATACAGCACTGATTGAAGCTCATTTGCGTAGAGCTATAGAAAAAAATGAGCTAATGGTCTATTATCAGCCCCAGATTGATTTGGAGACAGAGAAAATTACAAGCTTTGAAGCACTCCTTAGATGGCAAAATCCAAAGTTCGGATTTGTATCACCAGGTACATTTATTCCGATAGCTGAAGATTCAGGATTGATTATTGAAATTGGGGATTGGGTATTAGAACAAGCATGTAAACAACTTAGAGAATGGAAAAAATTAGGGATTGTAAATGTGAGAATTGCCGTTAATATTTCTCCAAAACAATTCCGAGAAGATAAATTGTCATCAAAAATTTTTCAGTACTTAAAAGAGTATGAAGTAAAACCTGAAATGTTAGAATTGGAAATTACTGAAAGCTCTATGACGGATGCTGAAGATACAATGATAATTTTGAAACAACTAAAGAGCATGGGATTAATAATCTCAATTGATGATTTTGGTACAGGATATTCTTCTCTAAGCTATATAAAAAGATATCCAATCGATATTATTAAAATCGATCAATCATTTATACGAGATATGGATATAGATGAAAAAGACCGTGCGATTGCGAAAACAATTATTCACCTCGCGCATAGTCTTGGATTAGATGTGATTGCTGAAGGTGTTGAAAAAGAAGAGCATGTGGGCTTTTTAAAAGATTATCATTGTAAAAAAGCACAAGGATTTTTATTTAGCAAGCCATTACCAATATATGAATTAATGAAATCAATTCCAATGAATTAACCAAAAGGCTTCTTTTCAAAAAAGAAGCCTTTTTTAATTTCTTTAGCGAATGAATAATTATATAATGCAAAATTCATTTAAATATTCGAACATTTAATGATATCAAATTTTGTTCATTGCAACGTTTTCGACGGCGATTCCTCGAAAATGCATTCACATTTCCAAGAAAGCCCTGGAGGGACGTAATAAGGTACTGAAAAAGTATTTAAATACAAATCTAAATAGTATTAATCTGGTTTCTGCATGATGTGGAATTAGCTTCGCTTTCCGCGGGCGAACTGACAAGCCTCCTCGCTACGCTGTGGGGTCTCGTCTGGCTCGCTTTCCCGCAGGAGTCTCCGCTAATTCCACATCAATAAAGATAGCTATACAAGATTTTTATAATAATATTTCAACTTTTTCAATTCCTTCAACGTAGACTTCAAAGTGGAGGCGTGCCCGCGGAAAGAGCATGTCTATAGCGATATAGAGTGAATTATTGTGTCTGATAAATTAGATAAAAAATATTCGTGTTATTTACCTAGAAAAGTATAAATAAAATCTATATAAATTATGCGAACATTTCATGATATCCAATTATTACATTGTGGAGCGAAAGACGGCGACTCCTACGGGAAAAGCTTGAGCTGAAAGCCCCGCAGGAACAGTTTTAAGGAACAAAGCCTAAGAACGCCACGTCCTGTGGCAACGGCTTCGTGACCAACATCGTGTTGGCCCGAGGAGATTGAAGTCAAGCCCGTGGAAAGCGCCGTCTGTAGCGAAACATCCAAATCTGAATAGTGAAAAGTGAATGTGTTGTGATGCTCGTATTTAAAAACTGAAAATGGATTTTTGAAATTGATTCGAATGAATCGGTTGTTTATAACTTGATGAATAAATGAATTCAAGTCAAGGCATACTAAAGAAAAAGAAAGAGGGTTTTCTATGGGAGTATGGACTTGGCCATTAGTTTTTGTTGCATTAATGATTTCTGCATTATCATTAGTATGGACGATGCGTATAGCGAAAAATCAAGAAGTTCAAAGTGGATCAAATGATGAATCTGTTTCAAAAACTGTTGAAGAAAATCCTACAATGTTAAATCCAATTTTTTGGTTTTATGGAATTGCGGGTCTTTTTATGGGTTTAGTAATGGCTTATTACATTTTATTATATAGATAATCATTCACTGTACATGGCAACTTTTGATGATATATGCGAAAATGAAAATGCTTTCAAGTCATTGATGGAAATCTTTGAATAAGATATGGTAAGATGAAATTGTAGTTTTTTTGTTCAATTTTGAACAAGTGAAGGAGTAGAACACTATGATTTCAATGACTAGCAGAGATTTTCTTGAAATGCCGATTGCTGATTTGATCATATCTTCAGATAAAGTTGCACATGTACAATTAGGAAATAATGCAGAGCATGCCTTACTTGTACTTACAAAAACTGGTTATTCTTCTATTCCCGTACTCGATGCCGAATATCGACTGCAGGGCTTACTTAGTATGCGTATGATTACAGAATCTATATTAGGACTCGATCATATTGAATTCGAAAAATTAGACAGTATAAAAGTAAATGACATTATGGAAACAAAAGTTGCTACACTTAATATCAATGATAAATTTCAAAAGGCATTAGATTTAGTCATTAACCATGCATTTTTATGCGTAGTAGATAATGAAGAGAGATTTGTTGGTATTATGACGAGACGTGTAATCCTAAAACAGTTAAAAAAACATATCTATCAATTTAATTCTTAATATTGCAGATTAAAAGAAGGTCCAATTTATATGGACCTTTTTTAAGTTTATCTACAAAAAAGAACTACACGGTTGAGGAAAGCATAAGAAGGGGCAATCTTTTTTGCTAAAAGTGACCACAGAATCAGGTACCCAAAAGGATGTATTAAAATTCATAAGATAAGCAATGAATAATTGAAAAATATTTCATTTTGTATAAAGATAAAATTATAGTGAATATGTATTTAGAAGAGGAGGTTCTTTGAATGAATACAACTGAAGCTCAAATCATCAAAGTGCTTTCTGAAGAAGGAAATATGCGTAAAGCAGCAGAACGATTATTTTTGTCTCAACCTGCATTATCCCAACGTTTACAATCAATTGAAAAAGATTGGGGTGCGCAACTTTTTATACGCTCACAAAAAGGATTAACACCTACACCTGCTGGTGAACTTGTCATCCAATTTTCAATTGAAATGATGACAAAGAAAGAGGAAATTTATGAAACCATCCAATCATTAAATTCCAAGGTGCACGGAACATTGAAAATTGCCTGCGCATCCATTGTTGGACATACATGGTTACCAACAGTGTTAAAGGATTTCGTGACACAATATCCAGATGCGAAAATTTCGCTAATCACAGGTTGGAGTTCGGAAATTGTAAAATCTCTTTATGATGGTGAAGCACATGTTGGAATTGTGCGTGGACATACAGATTGGAAGGGTGCAAAACAGCATCTTTTCAGAGATACATTGTACCTAGTCGATAAGGAAATTACGTCAGTAGACGACGTTTTTAATACTGATAGACCATTTATTCAATTTAAAAGTGATTCAAATTATTATCAGGAAATTCAACAATGGTGGCAACGCCATTTTTCTTCAAATCCACGTCATCAAATTACAGTTGACCAAATTGAGACTTGTAAACAAATGGCGCTAAATGGAATAGGTTATGCAATTTTGCCTTCGATTACATTAAGTGGACAAGAAGACGTTAATACAATTCCATTAACCAATAATGAGGAAGAATTCGAACTAACACGTGATACATGGTTAATCGGTTATGAATCGTCATTTGAGTTAAGACAAGTGGCTGCTTTTGTGGAACTTGTGAAAAAACATGCAGAATGTTTGTATGATTATTCAAAAAAGTAAATGAAATATTCTTATTTTTCGTGTACAATAAGTGCATATTTTTATATTTATTTATAGGAGGAATTGTCGAATGCAAAAATTAAACGCACAAGAAATTATTTCATATTTAGCAAATGCTAAAAAAGCTACACCTGTAAAAGTTTATGTTAAGGGTAATAATGTATCTTCATTAACTTTTGGTGAAGGTAGCAAGGTTTTTGGAGAAGGCAATTCTGTTGTTGTATTTGGTGAATGGGCAGAAGTGCAAAAAACATTAGAAGCTCATAAAGATGTTATTGAAGATTATGTGATCGAAAATGATCGCCGTAATTCAGCAGTGCCAACTTTAGATTTAAAAGGAATTAATTCACGTATTGAACCAGGTGCGATTATTCGTGATCAAGTAACAATTGGTAACAATGTTGTTATTATGATGGGTAGTGTAATTAATATTGGTGCTGAAATTGGAGATCGCTCAATGATCGATATGAACGCAGTTTTAGGCGGTCGTGCTACTGTAGGTAAAGATTGTCACATTGGTGCGGGTGCTGTTCTAGCAGGGGTTATTGAACCGCCAAGTGCTGACCCGGTAGTAATTGAAGATAATGTTATGATTGGTGCAAATGCAGTCGTTTTAGAAGGTTGCCGAGTAGGGGAAGGTGCTGTTGTAGCAGCAGGCGCTATCGTTACAAAAGACGTACCTCCATATACTGTAGTAGTTGGAGCACCAGCAAGAGTTATTAAAGAGATTGATGAAAAAACAAAATCTAAAACAGAAATTATGCAAGATCTTCGTCAATTATAAGAGGTGATGATTCGATGAAGCCTTTATTAGAGATTAGAAGGGATTTACATGGAATTCCTGAAATTGGTTTTCAAGAGGAAAAAACACATAAGTATTTACTTCGTGTGATTGAAGAATTATGGAAGCCATATTTTAAAATCGATACTTGGAAAACAGGCATTATCGTAACCATTACAGGTACAAATCCACAATTGAAAATTGGGTGGCGTACAGATATTGATGCTTTGCCAATTACAGAAAATACCGGATTACCTTATGCCTCTGAACATCCAGGTTTTATGCATGCTTGTGGTCATGATTTTCATATGACGATAGCACTTGGTTTAGTAGAGGCATTCTCAAAACAGCAACCTGAAAATACAATTATTATTTATTTCCAACCTGCTGAAGAAGGTCCTGGCGGTGCGAAACCAATGCTTGAATGGATGCAAAATAATCGACCTGATTTGCTTCCTAACTATATCTTTGCGATGCACATTGCACCAGAATATCCAGTTGGAACAGTGGCAACTAGACCAGGAATGTTATTTGCTAATACTTCTGAGTTGTTTATCGATCTTCATGGTGTAGGAGGGCATGCTGCTTATCCTCATAATACAAAAGATATGACAGTAGTAGCCGCGAACCTAATGATGCAGCTACAAACGATTGTAAGTCGTAATTTGAATCCATTAGATAGTGGCGTTATTACAATTGGTAAAATGACTTCAGGTTATGTACAAAATGTAATTGCAGAAAATGCCCGTTTGGAAGGTACAATTCGCACGATGTCTGCAGAATCTATGTCATTAATAAAAAAACGAATCGAAGCATTATGTAAGGCCACTGAAATTGCATATGAATGTGAAGTTGATATAGACTATGGCTCATCTTATTATCAAGTATATAATCAAGAGCAATGTGCGAAAGCCTTGTTAGCTAGTGCAGAAGAAATGTCAGGGGTAGTGGCATACGAATGTCCACCAGCAATGACAGGTGAAGACTTTGGTTTCTTCTTAAAAGAAATTCCTGGTGCGATGTTCTGGGGTGGTGCAAATACAGAATTCGGTCTGCATCATGCTTCTATTCAACCTGATGAAGATTTAATCGATGTGAACATTCGATTTGTTGAACATTTTTTACGACATTTCGGAGTGTAATTTATATTTTAGAAAAAAGAGTCAAAGATATTGTTCATATCTTTGGCTCTTTTTTAAATGGGTGTTGCTTTCGCAATGGAGGAACAAAGGATATTGATGTTTTTGAATTAGCGTGTAGACAGGAAATCAACCTCATCCATCGAAGCGATACATAGTAAACTGTAATATTTTTGTATTTTTAGCAAATATGGAACCTTATTTGTAAAAAAAACGTAATAGTATCAAAGAGAGAAAAAGGAGGTTATTTTTTTGAAGAAGAGGCTGGCAATAATTATTGCATTTATGATCTTATTTATAAACATATTACCAACCTTCACATTAGACGCTGCGGCTAAGTCAAAATTAGTTGTCAAAGTAGATGCTGGTTTTGATAATAAATACAAAGATACGATGGGATTACCTGTATTGCTGACAGTAACTAACAGTGGCGACGCATTTTCTGGAGATATAGTTATTGATAATCAGCAAGGATATTCTGGAGGTATGGGAATAGTCGTACCATTAGAAATTGGTTCGAACGAGACAAAAACAATCAAATTAATGCTTGATTATTTTACGTATCAACCTACAGGTAATAATGGTTCAGATAAAACCATTCATATTTATAAGGGTAGCTGGAAAAAAGGAGATGAAGTTAGCTTTAAAGGCGATGATAAGATCCAGCCACAAATGAATGAAAGAGATGGAACGTTTGTTTTAACTTTTACAAATAGTGTGGATCGGTTATCTGCCCTTACGAAAATAGCATCAAGTCGTTCAAACCAAACAGAAATCATTCATCTAGGCCAATTAAAGAAAGACCTTATCCCAACAGCTGCAAGTGGTTGGTCGATGGCTGATATTGTTGTTGTAGATGAGTACTCGATTGCATCTTTGAAAGAAGAAGAGCAACAGTCACTTTTAGAATGGGTTAAATTAGGTGGAACCATTGTTATAGGAGCTTCTGATAATTTAACAGGAGAAATCGGAATATTTCAAAACTATTTACCTTTGTCATTAAGTTACAATACAATTAATGTTGCATCAAAAGACATTCAAAAAGCTATTAAAGATCCCAAGTTTTCTAGTAGTTTGACAGCTTATAAAGCGGAAAAGGTAGATCAGGCAAATACATTACTAGAAATTGATGATCATATTTTAGCTGCAAAAAAAGGTTTAGGGAATGGACAAATTATCCAAACAGCTTTTTCATTAGGTGATGAGCCACTTTCAAATGATAAAGATTATGATCAATTATTACAAAAAGTGATTCCATTTAATAGTGTAAGTAATGCAAATTCAAATAACAATATAGATTTTCTTCATGGTGATACGTACTCGAATGAATTATTCCCTACATTCCAAGTATCAACAATGCTTTTAATTATCGTCATTATTATTTATATATTCGTTGTTGGACCACTTTTGTATTTTGTATTGAAAAAGAAAGACAAACGAGAATTCGCCTGGTGGATTATCCCTGTGCTTTCACTTTTCGTTTCGATATTAGTATTTGCTTATGGAGCAAAGGATCGATTAGCAAAACCACAAATTCAACAATCTGCAGTTTATGAAATCAACCAAGATGACAGTCTATCGGGATATTATATGAATTCGTTATTAACCAATCGCAGTGGTGATTTTACATTTGTGACAACACCAGATAGTACAGCTACGCTTCTAAGTAATTTTAATGATCTGGGTTTAATCCATAAAAAAGCAGTTTTAGAACAATCCCAAAATGAAAAAGAAGTAACATTACGGAATAATCGTTATTGGTCAGTATCAACAATAGCTGGACAGACGGAAATGCATAATGTTGGTAGTTTCCTAATTGATCTAGAAGTAGAGGACAGTGCGATAAAAGGTAATGTAACAAATAATTTACCTTACACAGTAAAGGATGTTTCGATTTGGTATGGAAGTCAATGGTTGAAGTTAGGCACTATGAAGCCAAAACAAACGCTTAAAGTCACACAAACGATTAATGGTGCTTTGTTGTTACCAGCAATGCCAATCTTAACGAATTATCCAAATAAAGTGAATAACAGAGATGATATTATGAATAATCGTAAGCAAATGTTAAAACAATCAGCTTATGGATTAATTGGAAATACAGAAGAACCTGCAATCGTTGGTTGGATTGATGAGCCTATTACACCGATTACTTTAAAAAATGGAAAAGCAGATATGTCATCCATAAATTTAGTTGTTCAAAGCTTCAGTCCAAAAACGAAATTATCTGGCGAATTCGTATTACCTGCAAATTCGATGAACTTTGAAATCAATTCCATTTCAAATGCAGGTTACGCTGAACGAGATTCAGAAAATAGTTCAATATGGTTTATAGATGCAGGAACATATGAATTTATATGGACGATTCCTGAAATGTTCAAAGACAAAAAGTTTACATGGAAAGAATTACAACTAGCAAACACAGATACCAAAAATGTTTCACTACAAATTTATAATGAAAAAACGTCAAATTATGAGTCAATCAATGATGGACGATTTACTCTAACGAAAAACATTGAAGATTATATATCTACTGAAGGAAAAGTGAAATTTAAATTAGAACGGGAAATGTCGGATGACCAAAGAACGACAGTTCCTACATTACAGCTTAAAGGGGAGGTTAAGCCATGATAGAGATTAAAGGATTGATGAAAAAATACGGTTCCTTTTATGCATTACAAGGGCTTGACCTCACGATTAATGAGGGAACTGTTTTTGGTTTTGTTGGTGCGAATGGCGCAGGTAAATCTACAACATTCTCTATACTTTCTACATTATTGCAACCAACCGCAGGAGAAGCGTTTATAAACGGGATTAGTGTTACACAAAATCCTGAAGAAATCCGTAAACTAATTGGCTATATGCCTGACTTTTTCGGTGTTTATGATCAGTTGAAGGCAGAGGAGTACCTAGACTTTTTTGGTTCTAGTTATGGAATTTCCGTAGATGAAAGAGCCAAGCTTATTCCTCAATTATTGGAGCTCGTAAACTTATCACACAAAAGGCATGACTACGTTGATGTGTTATCTAGAGGGATGAAACAACGTCTATGTCTTGCAAGAACGTTGATTCATGATCCAAAAGTATTGATATTGGATGAACCTGCTTCTGGTCTGGATCCAAGAGCGCGTGTAGAAATGCGAGATATTTTGAAACAACTAAAGGAAATGGGAAAAACGATATTAATCTCCTCACATATTCTTCCTGAGCTTGCCGAGATGTGTGATGAAATAGGGGTAATTGATCAAGGGAAACTTATAGCACATGGTTCTGTAGCTGAGATACAAGCACAGCTTATGGGAGAACGCTTTATCACGGTGAAATATCAAGCTGGTTATAATATGAACTTAGCGAAAGAGTTTTTTGAAGAAAATCCATTTATATCTTCCATTGAAGTACTAGAGAACAAGTTGAACTTCCGCTTTAATGGTTCTGATGAGGAGCAGATGAAATTATTGAAACAAATTGTACAACAAGATTTGCCTATATTATCCTTTACAGAAGATGAAAAAGATTTAGAAGATGTCTTCATGGCAATTACGGAGGAGGTAGAGCAAGCATGAAATCAGCATTCAACAATCCTGTACTGATAAAGGAATTAAAGCTACGTTTCCGTTCTTTTAAAAGTTTTATAGGGATCATGTTTTATCTCATTGTCCTAAGTATTTTCGTGTTTGGTTTCATCTTTATTTCAACGAATTTTTCGGGTAGTGGCTTTATTAATCCGGAGCAGAGTGTGATTCTCTTTAGTTTACTGACCTATGTACAACTGGCGTTGATTTTGTTTATCACGCCAGGTCTAACAGCTGGCGTAATTAGTACAGAACGTGAAAAGCAAACGTTGAATATTTTACTTACATCTTCTCAAACTTCTTTTCAAATTATTCTTGGCAAAATGAGTTCGTCAATTGTTTTCTTACTATTATTGCTTATTGCGGGCTTGCCGTTATATAGTTTAGTTTTCTTATTCGGGGGTATTTCTCCTGGACAATTACTAATCATTTTCGCATTTTTGATTGTAACGATGATCTCAATAGCAAGTATCGGTGTTATGTTTTCAACATTAATCCGTAAAACCATTATTGCGATGATTACAACCTATGGAGCTATGTTGTTCTTAACTGGTATTACGGCATTTTTCTTTATGATTGGAATTAGTACGATGGGGAATTCTTTAGGTCCAGTGAGTAGTCCAGCACCGATTTCACATTTTTGGGCTACCATCAATCCAATCGCATTAATGATGACATTGATTACACCGGAGATGTCGAATGCTTTATTTGAAATGACAAAAATACATTTCCCGGTTTGGGCAGGTTATCTAATCTTTTATATCGCGCTCACCGTAATTTGTCTATTTATTTCAGTAAAAAAACTGCGCGTGAATATGAAAAAGAAAAAATGAGGAGTGTGACAAATGAGCAATCGTAGTCAAATAACAAAAGCGGTTCATAAAGCCCGCAATAGTATGCTGTTTGAATATTTTTTAAAAAATAGTCAGCGTATGATTGCCTACGCATTGTTGTTGATATTCGTCATAATGTTTGTATCTCGATTTTTTGTCCTACCTTCTTATAAAGAAATTGCAATAGGAATAGCTGCTATAACACTTTTTATAGCAGCTATCTATTTATGGTGGAATCGTCCATCCAAAAAACAATCGTTAAATGCTCTAGATGAATACTTTCCTGATAATTTATTACGCACAATCTATTCGATAGAAGAATTGGAATCACCTTTGGCACAACAATTAGTTGTACGAACAGAGAAAAAAGCTTCAAATGCATTAGCTAACTACCAGAAACGAGAAAAGAATTTATGGCATTTGAAGACGATCATTAGTTGCATTGTAATGATTTTAGGAATTGCATTATTATCCTTATTTCCCTCTACTGCACAACAAACTGCAAATATTCTAAAAGAAGAACAACGAATGACAGCCGAGGTTAAAAAAGAAGTTAAGGATCTGAAGAAAAAAGTACAAACAAAAGAAACAAAAAAAGCAATTGAAGAACTTCAGAAAGAATTAAAAAAAGCGAAAACAACGGAAGATGCATTGCGATCAATCGTAAAGAAACAAAAAGAATTAGAACTTCTAAAACAAAAGCTAGAAGATAAAAAAGCTGCAAACGGAAAAGGTTTATCAAAAGAGGAACAAAAACAATTAAGAGACTTACAACAAACAACGGCATCTCTTTCTAAAAATGTTCAACAGACGCAAAAGGCTTTAAGTAATTCTGGAACGCCAATCAGTCCAAATTTACAGCTGGCTCTTAATTCTTCTCAATCTAACCAATCAACAACGCAAAAAAATAATTCCTCTGCACAAGCAAGTTCAAATAATAACGCAACCAATAGCCAAAATACAGCTCAAAATAATTCTTCCTCCACATCACAAGGAAATAATCAAACTCAATCCAATAGCCAAGGGCAAAATCAAGGACAAGGAAATGGTAATGGAAATAAAAGTGGGAGCGGATCAGGAAGCGGAACAGGGAGCGGATCTGGAAATGGAACGGGTAGTGGATCAGGCAATGGTACAGGAAGTGGAAGTGGTTCGGGTGGAGGCTCTGGACTTGGAGCAGGAATCGGTACAGGAAATCGTAGTTTAGTAGCTATACCTAAACGTGTCGGAGATAGAAGTAAAACAACAGCAGATGGTGGCAAGTTAAATGATGGAAATCCAATATCTATACAAGAAAGTAATAATGGAAAAATTACAAAGGGATCAATCCGTTCTTATAAAGAGGTAACGAATTTTTATAAGGATTCTTATATGCAAACGACTGAGCGATTACAGCTTCCGAGTGAATTACATCAAATTGTACAAAAATACTTCTCATCAGTTGAGGAGTAGTGGGGGGAAAACAATGACATATACTGCTGAACAATATGAGCAAATAAGTGAACAGTTAAAGCAAGTACGACAAGAAATTTGCCGCTATATAGTTGGGCAACAGGAGACAATCGATTTTACTTTATACGCGATATTAGCAGATGGGCATGCACTATTAGAGGGCCTTCCTGGGTTAGGGAAAACAATGCTTATTCGTTCTATTTCTGAGGTATTGGATTTATCTTTTACGAGAATTCAATTTACACCAGATTTAATGCCATCTGATATTACAGGTACGAGCGTCATAGAAAGAATGCATGATGGAACGTCGCATTTTAAATTCCAAGAAGGACCAATTTTTAGCCAAATGGTATTAGCGGATGAGATTAACCGTGCAACACCTAAAACACAAAGTGCATTACTGGAAGCGATGGGAGAAAAAACGGTGACTGTTCTTGGCGATACAAAACAAATGGCAAATCCCTTCTTTGTATTAGCTACTCAAAATCCAATTGAAATGGAAGGAACCTATCCTCTGCCTGAGGCACAAATGGATCGATTCCTATGTAAGATTCAAGTCCCAACCCCAACGAAAAATGAATTAATGGAAATTATGAAAAGAACGACTGGTGCAAAAGATATTAAGCTAGAAAAAAGATTATCAGCAAACGAATTAGTAGAAATGCAACAAATGGTTAAGGAAGTTATGATAGCTGAAGATATGCTGGAGTATGCAGTGGACTTAGTCGTTGCAACACATTCTGATCAACCATCTGCACCAGAAATGATACGTCAATATGTTGAATATGGTAGTGGTCCACGGGGTTTGCAAAGTATTGTGAAGTTAGCAAAATCAAGAGCTCTAATGAATGGAAGATTTCATGTTTCGATAGCAGATATTAAAACTGTTGCAAAACCTGCCCTACGCCATCGCTTGTTACTTAATTATGAGGGAGAAGCATCAGGACTACAAATTGATGAAATTATAGAGCAGTTAATCGAAACAATACAACAAGGGCAAAGTGTATGAATATGAGAGAAACAGTGCTACCAGCAGAATGGGGTAGTAAAATTCGCCGTTATAATTTACAAAGTAGATCAAGAACACGAGGACAACATAAAGGGTCACACCATTCAAATCGTTATGGTTCATCACTCGATTTTTCTGATTTTAGAGAATATCATCCTGGAGATGATGTACGAAAGCTTGATTGGAATGTCTATGCAAGAACCGAAAAATATTTTATTAAACGTTATTTAGATGAACAAGAAATGCGAGTCCATATTTTGTTGGATACGACAAAATCAATGGCACAAGACGATAAGTGGGAAGTAGCGAAACAGCTAACAGTAGCACTTGGTAGAATGGTACTAAATAAGGATGATCATTTATCCTTTAGCTATGTTGCAAATACCCCTGAGCAACCTTTTAGAAGAAAAGGTGCGAGCTTTCAAAAAGCATTTGATCAAACTGTAGCAAAACTTCAACATCCGATTGGTGATGGGGCATTTGCAAGTAATGCGATGAAAGTTTTACCGAAGGGTTCAACCATATTAATTATTATCTCTGATGGTTTAGAAGCAATAGATGAATGGGAAATATTTTTGAAGCAAACGCCAAAAGTAGCTGGGGATGTTCGTTTTTTACAACTGCAAACGACTCAAGAAATAGCACCTACTTATTCGGGGGATGTACAGCTAATGGATGTAGAAACACAAGAGCTAGTGAATATTTCGATGTCACAGTATGTACTTGATTCTTATAAACAATTAAGAGATTCACATCAATTACAATTAGAGGCACTTTGTCATCGATACGGGATTGCATTCTTGCCAGTGGAAACGAATGCTGGTATTCAGCATATTTTATTTCAACAACTTACGAAGGCAAATTGGATACAGTGAGGTGATGTAAATGGGCATAACGAATTTAGCATATATTTGGACGGCTATTATTCCTTTAATTGTCTTAATCTATTACTTCTTTCGTAAAAAATATGTAAAACAAGATGTTTCTTCAACTCTTTTTTGGAGAGAGGCTATGAAGGAAACAAAGGTATCTCCCTATATTCAACATCTCCAACGTAATGCATTGTTCTATTTGCAAATACTGACATTACTTTTAATGGTGTTTGTACTCCTTCAACCATATATAAAATCGAAAACTATTGCAGGTGAACAAATTATTTGGGTAGTAGATACATCTGCTACAATGCTTGCAAAAGATGGGGAACAGACAGTTTTTGAAAAGCATAGACAGGAAATGTTAACGTTGTCCAAACAACTTGGGGGTAAATCGGTAACGATCATTTCTGTCGGGGCAGAGCCTAAAATGATATTACGTGATGAAAATAATATTACGGCAATTCAGAAAGCCATTAAGGAATTACAAGTTACATATAGCCATGAAGAATGGCCAAATACGATGGACTTTCTTCAATCTATTATTGGAAAGAAATCAACAGCTGTATATATTTTTACAGATTCTTTCGATCGAAGGTACTTACCAACGAGAACAAAAAATGTGAAATGGATTGTACAAGGGGCAGATAGAAAACGTCAAAATATTTCGCTTCAACGATTTGGAGCAATACAAATAGGAAACGGAATACAAGCGATTGCACAAATCAACAATCAAACAAAAAATGCCCAACAAATTTCCTTACAGATTTATGATGCAAATAATAAAGAGATTGCCAAAAAGAATATCAATTTAAAAGCGAATCAAGTATCTAAAATTCAGCTAGATCACTTAAAAATGACACCAGCTGTAACAGCCAAACTAACTGTAAAGGATGATTATGTAGCGGACCAATCGATGAGTGCGGTACTTGCAGCAGATCACTCACAAACCTATATAGATCAATCATTACATCAGTTAGTGTTCAAAGCTTTTCAATCAATTGACCCTTCAACAAGTACAGTTTCAGCAGACCAATTGCAGTCAATTCAGGGGCAGGATTTACTTGTGACCAATCAAACAAAACTACTGAAACAATCCCGAAATCCTATATTACTCATAGGTAGAGATGATCAGAAGGCTTTTCAAGTTAAAGGGACAGTTAAAGTAAAAGAAAATTTCCTTTTTCCATATGCTCCTATAAACGATATTTATGTAGAAAAGCTTTATCCTCCGGTGAAAGATGCAAAGACTTTAGCAACGATTGATGATAAACCATTTATACAACAAACCTCAAACGGTCATATTGTTGTACTAACAGATATGCAAATGACGGATTGGGCTTTACATCCTTCATTCCCCCTTTTTTTATGGAGTGCAAAGGAGACACTTACTGCTGTAGAAAATCAGCTTGGAACATTTAAGCCAGAAGAAAGAAAGGGTGTTACATTACCCGAGAGTAATAAAAGTTACGATGTTTTCTCTGCAAATAATGAATATGTCAATAGTCTAACAGATGGTGGAAGCTTTATAGCTCCAGCAAAACCAGGATTATATTATGTAAAAACAGATGATAAACCTTTATATTTTGTTGTCGCACTTGAGCAGGAAGAAAAAACATTATCTGAAGGATTATCTTTCCAGTATGGGGAACTTTCAGATCATGCTACAACAAATAAAGTCGATTCAACGCTTATAACAATTTTGATTTTGATATTGATTGTATTACTAGTAGCAGAATGGGAGGTGCAACGTAAATATGGATTTACGAATTGATCAACCTCTTTGGTTACTATTAGCAATTCCTATAATTATGTATATGATTTGGTTCTTAAAGAAAAAAACATTGCAGAAGCGTGAACATTGGTTGATTTTTACTTTAAGATTGTTATCCATCTTTTGTCTAGTATTTGCTGCAACTAGACCCTACATTACATTGCCTATTCAAGAGGAACAGGTTGTCTTTTTAGTGGATCGTTCCGCTTCATTAAAAGGAACTGATCAGGATGCAGCCTCTTGGATAGAAGAAAGTTTACAGCAAAGAAAGAATTCACAGTATACAGGTATTTATAGTTTTGCAAAAGGCGTTCAAACAGATGTCGGTTTAACGAGCGAAACTACTAAACTTCCTAAGTGGCAAGGTATGGCGGATACGAGTGAAACGAATATCGCAAATGCCTTACAATTAGTTACGAATACGTTGGAAACAAACAAAGCAACAAGAGTCGTATTACTTTCTGATGGTATAGAAACTGAAGGTAATATAGAGAATCAATTAAATTATTTCAAACATAATGGAATTCAAATTGACACAGTTCAGCTGAAAAATGAGCAAATTACAGATGTTGCTATTACGGATTTCCAAACACCAAATGTAGCGTATGCAGGTGAAGAACAACCATTACAAGTGGAAATCGAGGCTACTGATGCAACAGAAGGGGAATTATTAATTGCATTAAATGACGAAACAATTGCAAAGAAAAAGGTAGTTTTAGATGCTGGGAAAAATACAGTAACATTTAAACATGTCGCCAAAAAGCAGGGGTTATTAAAATATGAAGCTACACTCAAAGTAGAAAATGATACATTTCTTGAAAATAATAAATGGCTGAGTGTTACGAATGTTGAAGGTCCTCCACGTGTTTTACTTGTTCATGCAGATAAACAGTCTACCGCTTTGTCTAAATTAATTAGGCAAAAAGAGCTTGTAGTAAAGACAATTTCAGCTTCCGAATTACCTTCAACACAAACTTCCTATTTGCAATATGATGCAATCATTTTTGATAATGTGCCAGGTCATGAGGTTGGGGAAGCAAAAATGGGTATGATTGAACAGTCGGTAAAAAACTTCGGTGTTGGTTTTATGATGACTGGAGGTGAAAATAGCTATGGGTTAGGTGGTTATTTTAAAACACCAATCGAAAAGCTATTGCCTGTCGAAATGGAGGTAAAGGGAAAAGAACAGCTCCCGTCATTAGGATTAATTATTGTGATGGACCGATCTGGAAGTATGGCAGGGAACAAAATTGAAATGGCCAAAGAAGCAGCAGCACGTTCTGTTGAATTACTTCGAAAAAATGATACGTTTGGTTTTATCGCTTTCGACAGTCAGCCATGGAGTGTTATCGATACGGCACCTTTGAAAAATAAAAAACAAGCAATATCAGATATTTTATCTGTTAATCCAGATGGTGGAACAGAAATCTTTCAATCGTTGCAATTAGCATATCAACAATTAGAACCATTAAAACTTCAAAGAAAGCATATTATCTTATTAACAGATGGCCAATCATCGACAAATAGTTCATATGAGCAATTGATTGAAGAAGGTAAACATTCAAATATTACATTATCTACAGTTGCAATTGGAGATGATGCAGATCGGAATCTTTTAGAGGAACTTGCACGTTTTGGAGCAGGGCGATTTTATGATGTTCGTGATGAAGAAACGGTACCCTCCATTTTATCTCGGGAAACATCGATGATGACAAGAACGTATATTGAGGATCATCCTTTTTACCCAATAATCTCTTCTGGTGCCCCTTGGGATACGGTATTTGCAAAGGGGGTTCCACAGATGAATGCTTATATCGCAACAACTGCCAAACAAACGTCTAAGGTTATTGCAAAAAGTAAGCAGGAAGATCCTATCATCGCAGAATGGAACTATGGGCTTGGTAAAACGATTGCCTATACATCGGATACATCAGGGAAATGGGCAGGTGATTGGGCACGCTGGAGCGAATGGTCAAAATTTTGGAATACAGCTGTTTCGGAACTTCTACCTTCATTCGATGAAGTACCTTATACGATTTCTCAGCAATCAGATGGTTCTTATTTAATTCGTGATGACACGAATCACTCAGCCTTTATGGATATTGCAGTAGTAGATGATGAAGGGAAAAAGGTAGCATTCACAGAAGAAACAGTTGCGCCAGGAAAAACGAAAGTATATCTCGATCATAAACCAGGGCTCGTCTATTTCAGCATCAAAAATGAAGACGAGGGAATGTATAAAGCAGGCGTTACCATACCTTATAGTAAAGAATATCAATTGCAACAGCCGAATTCTGAACTTCTCAGACAAATTGCTGAGACTACTGGTGGAAAGGTATTAAAAAATCCAAGCGATGCATTTCGTAAGGTTCCAAAAAGTAGCTTTGAGCAGCAAAATATTACAACTTGGCTTATTTTATTTGCGATGATTTTATTCTTTATCGATATTACATTAAGACGATTTGGATGGAGGACAATTCGAGCAATATTTAATCGAAATAGTCGAACAAAGACAAAACAAATTGATGAAGGACATCAGTTAGATGTTGATGCATTATTGAAAAGTAAACGAAAATAAAAAGTGAAGCGACACTCTTCTAAATTGAGAGTGCCGCTTCACTTTTTATTATTTAACTGAAAATGCTTTTTTATTCCATATGAAGGTAATCAAGTAGCATCCGATTAAGACGACCGTACCTAATACAAAGGGTATATTCATATGCCAATCTAATAGCGAACCTGCTAAAGCAGGACCAATCATATTACCTAGGCTCATATAAGCATTGTTCATTCCTGCTGCGTATCCTTGTTCATTACCTGCAACTTTTGAAATAAGGGTATTTACTGCCGGTCTAATCAAGGTGGTGGTTGTTTGGAATATGGTTGTTACAAATAGTATTGCAAAGTAACCGCTAACGAGAATCATACCGAACATTGAGATGGCTGCAACTATAAGGCTTACTAAAATAATCTTCATTTCGCCAAATCGCTTGAACAAACGGTTAAGTAATACCCCTTGAACGATAACTCCTGCAAAGCCACCGATAGTCATGATGATGGCGATATCATTCGGAGTATAATCGAATTTATACGTTAAGAACATGGATAAAGTAGCTTGGAAGTTTGCGATACCAAAT
Organism: Rummeliibacillus pycnus; assembly: GCF_050459865.1. Taxonomy (GTDB): domain Bacteria; phylum Bacillota; class Bacilli; order Bacillales_A; family Planococcaceae; genus Rummeliibacillus; species Rummeliibacillus pycnus_B. The sequence goes on along the minus strand of NZ_JBCMNM010000039.1, from coordinate 80,383 downwards.
GAGAATACAAAAACTACGATCAAAAGCACAAAATAAGGTGTCTTTATTGAACGAATCATTTCTTTGATGATATTATTGCCAGTTGGCTTATCAACAACGGATGGTTTCACATTTGGTAAAAATAGTAATGATAAAATACCGGCACAGATTGCAGCAGTACCTGCTACAACGAAAGGAAAGTGCATACTAACATTAGAAAGTGCTCCACCAATCCCAGGTCCAATCATAAAACCAAAGGAAATGGCTGCACCAATCAAGCCCATTGCTTTTCCTCGTTCTTCAAGTGTTGTAATATCTGCTGTATACGCCATAATAGGTGGTGTAATAAAGGCAGCGCCCATACCAGTTAAAAAACGCAATACAAACAGTTCCCATAAATGGGTGGATAAACCGAATAATATTTGACTTGCTCCATTTAAGATCAATCCGAACACTATTAGTTTTTTTCGACCTAATCGGTCCGATAAGCTTCCTGCAATTGGAGAAAAAATGAATTGAGCAAAGGCAATTATGGCAATTAAAAAGCCAAGTACTTGTCCCTTAGCGCCGAATTCTTTTAAATAATTGGGCATAATAGGGACAATTAACCCAATGGCACTCATTGCTATAAATATATTGAACATTAATAAAATGAGCGCAAATTTATTGTTTTTATTCATATATATATGATGCTCCTTAATTATTTCGTTTTACTAAATATTGGATTTTGCGTTATGTTAAATTATATAGCTTGTCTGTTTGTGATTCAATTAAATAGTTTTATAGCAAAAAATGGTTTTAAAAGGATTGTCCCAAAAGTCAAAAATGTACCATTCAGCATTGGGATGAATAGTACTATTTTGTGGTTCTCTTCTGGTGCATTCCGTTACAGGATGACGCTTTTCCCATAAGAGTCACCGCCTGCAACGACAATCAACAGGCATAACTACAAGAAAAAATCTGCCTCTATCAAAAGAGAGCAGATTTTTTCTGTTTAAATTCAATCTTCTTTGTTGGAATGGACTTATTAGAAAGTAACCGCAAATTTTATCGAATAGACATTTTAAATTTCAAAAATAATTCATTGTATTCGCCTATTTTTTCTTTTCCTAAGTTTTTATAAACATGAAGATTACTTCGGACTTCTTTTGAAGGATAGTAACGTTCATCGTTTACTACTTCAGGATCCATTAATTTAAGTGCGGCTTTGTTAGGAGTTGAGTAACCAACATAATCAGCATTTTGAGCAGCTACTTTAGGATCTAACATAAAATTAATGAATTTTTCGGCGCCCTCAACGTTTTTAGATGTTTTTGGAATAACCATATTATCAAACCACAAGTTGGATCCTTCTTTAGGAACACTGTATGTTAAATCTTCGTTTTCGTACATCATATCAGCTGCTTGTCCAGACCAAGTTAGCGCTACTTCAGCATCTCCGTTGATCATTAATTGTGTTACTTCATCACCAATAACTGCTTTCACATTTGGTGCCATTTTAATTAGTTTAGTTGTAGCTGCATTTAATTCTTTGCTATCTGTTGAGTTAAGGGATTTACCCATACTATTTAAACCAACGCCCATTACTTCTCGTGCGCTATCAACTAATATTACTTTCCCTTTTAAAGCAGGATCCCATAATTCATTCCAGCTATCAAAGTTATGACCTTTTAAAAGCTTTGTGTTATAAACAATTCCAACTGTTCCCCAGAAATAGGGAATGGAGTATTGGTTATTTTTATCAAAATCTAAGTTTAGAAAATCTGGATCAATGTTTTTTAAATTTGGTATTTTATTGTGATCGATTTTCTTTAATAAATGACGCTCTTTCATTTGTTCAATTGTATATTCAGATGGTACTGCAATATCATAGTTTGTCCCACCCTGTTCGATTTTCGTCATCATCGCTTCATTTGAATCAAATGTTTCATATATAACATGGATACCCGTTTGTTTTTCAAATTTTTTCAGTAATGCAGGATCGATATATTCTCCCCAATTATATACAGTCAAAATATCTTTACCAGATTTACCTGATGTTTGATCCATTGCATGAGCAGTATACATAAGTACGCCACATACTAGTAATATTCCAATGGTTGCTCGAATTAAAGATTTCATTTATGAGCCCCCGTTCTAGTTTGATGATTTGTAATAAAGTAATACCCTAATACAAGGATTAAAGTAACAAAGAATACTAAACCTGAAATTGCGTTTACTGTTAAGGAAACGCCTGCTCTTGCCATTGAGTAAATTTCAACAGATAGAGTACTAAAACCATTACCAGTAACGAAGAAGGTAACAGCAAAATCATCTAAAGAGTATGTTAATGCCATGAAGAATCCAGCGAAAATTCCTGGTTTAATAAATGGAAAAATAACACGTGTAAAGACATCAAAACGAGTGGCACCTAAGTCTAATGCAGCATCAATTAGTGATGAACTCATATCTTGTAATTTCGGTAAAACCATTAAAACAACAATGGGTATACTAAATGCTACATGAGATAATAGTACAGAAGTAAAACCTAATTTGACTCCAAGCATTGTAAATAAGATTAAGAAGGATGCGCCAATAATTACGTCTGGGCTAACAATCAGAATATTATTTAATGATAGAAGTGTATTACGTAGTTTACGATTACGCACTGCAATAATGCCGATTGCCCCAAATGTACCGATGAAAGTTGATATAACAGCAGATAACAAAGCTACAACAACTGTATTGATTAAAATAACAATTAATCTAGAATCTTGGAAAACATCTTTGTAATGGCTTAAGGTAAATGATTTAAAGTTTGTCATTGAATCGCCACTGTTGAAAGAATAAAACACTAGGTACAGAATCGGTGCGTAAAGAACGACAAAGACAAGGGCTAAATAGAGTTTTGATCTTTTATTTAATTTTTCCATGACGTGTCGCTCCTTTTTCGTCTTTCACCAGTGAAAAGCATGATGATAAACATAAAGATGATTAAGAAAACAGCTATTGTTGAACCCATTCCCCAGTTTTGTGTTACTAAGAATTGTTCTTCAATCGCAGTACCAAGTGTTATCACACGGTTACCAGCGATTAATCGAGTAATCATGAATAGAGATAGGGAAGGGATAAATACAGCTTGTACCCCCGATTTAATACCATTCATCGTCAAAGGTATGATGACTCTTCGTAATGTTGTAAGTTTAGATGCGCCTAAATCACGTGATGCATCGATTAATGCAGGGTTTAGTTTATCAAGTGAATTAAAGATCGGCAAAATCATAAATGGAATAAAGATATATACAGAAACAAAGACAAAAGCAAAGTCTGTAAATAAAATTTGTTGATTCGGTAATCCAATTACTTTAGCAAAAGCATTAATTGGTCCCTTATTCCCGAAAATACCGATAAACGCGTATGTTTTTAGTAGTAGATTAATCCATGAAGGAATAATAATTAAAATAAGCCATAGATGTTTATGCTTCAACTTTGTAATCAAATAAGCTGCTGGATACGAAACTAATAAAGAGAATAATGTAATAAGAAACGCATACCAGAATGAGCTTAATGTCATTTTCAAATAAACACTAGTAAAGAAATTTTTATAGTTTCCTAAAGTAAAATGACCATGTAAATCTAAAAGAGAATAATAGAATACTAAAAGAATTGGTGCGATTACAAAAAAGAGAATCCAAATATAATAAGGGATGATAGAAAATAAATTTCCCTTTTTACGCATTGTTTTCTTCTCCATAAGATTCTAATCGTCTATCAAAATCTTCTTCTGATTCATTTAATCGCATGACATGAATGGATTCAGGATCAAAGTCTAAGCCAATTTTTGCACCAACATCTGCTTTTTTTAATGAATGGACAAGCCATTCATTGCCATCTTGATCATAGGTAGAAAGTTCATAATGTACACCACGGAATAATTGTGTATCTACTTTTACGACAAGTTTACCTTTATCGATATCTGTAATCTCTAAATCCTCTGGGCGAATAACAATATCAACTTTTTCATTAGGATTTAATCCTTTATCTACACATTCAAAAGTTTTACCAGTGAAAGTTACCTCGAAATCTTTTACCATCGTACCTGGAACAATATTCGATTCTCCGATGAAATCAGCTACAAAACGGTTAATTGGTTCATCATAAATATCAACAGGAGAACCGCTTTGCTCTATATTTCCTTCATTTAAGACGAAGATTTCATCAGACATTGCGAGTGCTTCTTCTTGGTCATGTGTGACGAAAACAAATGTTTTTCCTAAACGTTGTTGAAGTTCACGAAGTTCATATTGCATTTCCGTACGAAGCTTTAAATCCAACGCAGAAAGGGGTTCATCTAGCAGGATGATTTCAGGGTCATTAACAATTGCTCGGGCAATTGCTACACGTTGACGTTGACCACCAGACATTTCTGATATTTCACGTTGACTGTATCCAGCTAAGTTTACGAATTTTAACGCATCTTCTACTCTTTTTGTAATCTCTCCATTGCCTACTTTCTTAATGCGTAAGCCAAATGCTACATTTTCAAAAACATTTAAGTGTGGAAATAATGCATAGTCTTGGAATACTGTATTAACTTGTCTTTCATTTGCAGGTACACGATTAATTTTCTTACCATTAAAATAAATTGAACCGTTTGTTGGTTCCATAAAACCAGCAATCAGACGTAAAATGGTAGTCTTACCACAGCCCGATGGTCCAAGTAAAGTATAGAATTTACCACGTTCTAGTTCAAAGTTGATATCCTTCAATACATTAGTTCCGTCGCTATATGATTTCGAAACATGATCAAAGCGAATAATTGTGTTTTCTGACATTTATGGGCCTCCTAAGCTACAAATATGATTCAGTTGCGACAAGTAATATCTCAGTTTTACCTAAATAATCATTGAATAATTGGTGATGATCCGAAGCATCAAAGTAGATTGTATTTCCTTTTGCTGCTGCAAATTCTTGATCACCTAAAACAAGTCTTATACGCCCCTCTAACACATAGATAAAGGTTTCAGATAAAGAAGGTTCAAATTGTTTGAACTTGCCGTGCTCTTCAAACGTGATGATGACAGGCTCAACCTTTTTTTCATTTGAAGTAGGAATAAGCCATTCTATACAATATTTCTTCTCCTCGTCAGTATAGATGGTGTAATCATCCACGCTGTACACTATCTTTTGTTCTTCAATATCGTCATCAAAGAATTTCTTTGGAGTTGAACCAAGAACTTCTAATATGGCGAAGAGTGTTTCGATGGAAGGAGAGTTTAAATCTCTTTCTAATTGAGATATGTATCCTTTGCTCAAATCTGTTCTTTCGCCCAACTCTTCTTGGGTAAGACCCTTTTTAAGACGAAGCCGTTTAATTTTTTTACCGATTTGCATCTATTTGTACTCCTCAATTTGTTTACTATTCATAAACTTGAAGTTAATTTCGTTTACTTATGCTAAACTTAGAGTAATAAAAGTTTACTTTTACGAAACTCAAAGTTTACTAAAACCTTATTTATTATACAAAATTCTACATGTTTTTCAAGTATTATTGAAGAAATAAAACTATTATTTTGAGTATTCCTAGATTTTTTGATATAGGCGAAGAAAGCTGAGGTTATGGAAAATGTTTGACCTTTAATGGAGGTAATTTATATAACTTCAAAAATTATCTTTTATTCTTTAAATGCTTATTTTCAATGATTAATTTAAAGAAAATGAAGCAAATTCTAACACGAACAAAATAGTATTGTCTAAAAAATTTAAATTAGGCTAGCATACAAATAATAGAAAAAGAAAAAGGAGTCCTTAGACTCCTTTTTTCTTTGCGATAAATTTAGTTAAAATTCAAGAACTCGTTTCACTTCATTTATATAGGAATTACTTACAGGTAGTTCTGTACCATCTTTCATAATAATGTTTAAATTTGAGGAGAAATCACGAGTAATACGACTGATGGCATGGATGTTAATAATATAGGAACGATGAATTCTTAAAAAATAGTCAGGTAATCTATTAGGGAGTTCTTTTAGCGTTAAATTTATTTTATATTGCTCACCATCAACATAAAACCAATTCTTCTTATTAAGACTTTCAAAATGTGAAATCTTATCAATTGCAATTGGTACCCATTGATCTTCTTGCTTACCTGTTATAAAACGAAAAGGTTCTCTTTTTACTACTGGATGATCTGGGGCCAATATAACGATTAATGCAGCCGGCTCACCTAAAAAATCGACGGGGTAGCCAATACCATAATATGGTATACCTAAAAGTTCCTGATCTATAACAGCTTCAATTTTCTTTCTTTCTTTGATTACACGATCAGCAATACTTCCTTTCTTAATTTTCTTTCCTCTTTCTAAAAGGATATCGTGTATACCAGCTGCATAATAGATGTACGTTTCCCCTGTCGCGATAGCGATTGAGGCTCCTTTTGGTATCCAATCTACTAATAAATTACTATACTGTTCTGCTAATGCCTTCGCTAAAATTTCTGTACCTTGTATCATGTCATGCTCCTCCTATACCAATCCTGAATTTTTCACTTTGTCTTAGTAATTCATTCATTTATCGTAAAAAAAAGGGATTTCATCCAAAAACAATAACAAAATACATTCTCTGTTGTATATTAGTTTATAACAACGGTAGCTGTTATGCAACAAAATGTAGGGGTGTATTTTTAAATAGAAAGCTAGCGTTCAACAAAGTCAAAGTGGAAGGTGTGTTTGTATATGTTAACAAGACAACAACAAATTGAAGAACTTGAAAAAAGCTGGGCAACAGAAGAGCGTTGGAAAGGGATTGAACGTCCATATACTGCAGAAGAAGTAGTGAAACTTCGTGGTTCTGTACAAATTAAACATACTTTAGCGGAAAAAGGTGCTGCACGTTTATGGAAATCTCTACATGAAGAAGATTTCATCAATGCATTAGGCGCTTTAACAGGAAATCAAGCAGTACAACAAGTAAAAGCAGGCTTACAAGCAATTTACTTAAGTGGTTGGCAGGTAGCTGCTGATGCAAACCTTTCTGGCCAAATGTATCCTGACCAATCTTTATATCCTGCAAACTCTGTACCACAAGTAGTTAAACGAATCAACCAAGCACTACAACGTGCAGACCAAATCGATCATGCTGAAGGTCGCTTAGACAATTTCGACTGGTTTGCTCCAATTGTTGCAGATGCAGAAGCAGGTTTTGGTGGTCCATTAAATGTATTTGAATTGATTAAAGGTATGATTGAAGCAGGCGCTGCTGGTGTTCACTTAGAAGACCAATTAGCTTCTGAGAAAAAATGTGGTCATTTAGGCGGTAAAGTTTTACTGCCAACTCAAAATTCAATTCGTAATTTAGTAGCAGCACGACTTGCAGCTGACGTATCAGGTGTACCAACTATTTTAATTGCACGTACAGATGCAGATGCAGCTGATATGGTAACTAGTGATATTGATCCGCGTGATGCAGAATTCATCACTGGAGAACGTACTCCAGAAGGATTCTTCCGTACAAAAGCTGGAATCGATCAAGCGATTGCTCGTGGTTTAGCTTACGCACCATATGCTGATTTAGTTTGGTGTGAAACATCTAAACCAGATTTAGAAGAGGCAAAGAAATTTGCAGATGCAATTCATGCCAAATTCCCAGGTAAGCTCTTAGCTTATAATTGCTCACCATCATTCAATTGGAAAGCAAATTTAGATGATGAAACAATTGCAAAATATCAAGTAGAGCTTGGCAAGATGGGATACAAATTCCAATTTGTAACATTAGCTGGTTTCCATGCACTAAATCACAGTATGTTCAAATTAGCGCATGATTACAAAGATAATGGTATGGCTGCATACTCAAAATTACAACAAGAAGAATTTGCGAGTGAGGCAAAAGGCTATACAGCAACAAAACATCAACGTGAAGTAGGTACGGGTTACTTTGATGAGGTATCTCAAGTTATTTCAGGCGGAACTTCTTCAACAACTGCTATGAAGGGTTCTACAGAAACTGCACAATTTATCTAAAGATAAATTTAAGCTGTTAGATACTATATCCAAATCAAAACTTATTAGTCTATTAAAATCGCTTACACGAAAGATCAATATGCAAGATATGGAGATGTAGTGGCTAACAGCTTTCTTTATAAAACTCTTAGAAATTGGTAATGTGAAAGGATGATAGATTTGGGTACTCAACAAGCTGCCACACCTACTATTGAAATCGTAGGTAAACAAAATGCATCAACAGAACAAGTTTTAACCCCTGATGCAGTAAAATTTATCGCATCATTACATCAGCAATTTAACGATCGAAGAAAAACATTATTAGAACAAAGACAGGTACGTCAACAGCAATTAAATGAAGGTGCATCCTTGAATTTTCTAGATGAAACGAAAGCAATTCGAGAAGGGGATTGGACAATTGCCCCATTACCACAAGATTTGCTAGACCGTCGAGTTGAAATTACAGGGCCAGTAACACGCAAAATGGTCATTAATGCATTAAATTCTGGAGCAAAAATGTTTATGGCTTGTTTCGAGGATGCAACATCTCCAACTTGGGAGAATATGATTGAAGGTCAAATCAATATGTATGATGCAGTACGAAAAACCATTTCCTTCACTCAATCTTCAAATGGTAAAGTATATAGTTTAAATAATGATACAGCTACATTATTAGTTCGCCCACGTGGGTTACATTTAATAGAAAGAAATGTAGAAGCTAATGGTGAGCCTATATCTGGGAGCCTTTTTGATTTCGGTTTATATTTCTTCCACAACGCTAAAGAATTAATCGCACGTGGTTCAGGCCCTTATTTCTATTTACCTAAGTTAGAGAGTCATTTGGAAGCGAGATTATGGAATGATATTTTTATTTACGCACAAGACTATCTTGGTATTCCACAAGGGACTATAAAAGCAACGGTCTTAATTGAAACAATTACAGCAGCATTTGAAATGGATGAGATTTTATATGAGTTAAAAGATCATTCGGCTGGTTTAAACTGTGGACGCTGGGATTATATTTTTAGCTATATTAAACGATTACGTAATCATTCAGATGTTATTTTACCTGACAGAGGTCAAGTAACGATGACATCACCATTTATGAGAGCGTATTCACAATTATGTATTCAAACTTGTCATAAGCGTAATGCGCCTGCAATGGGCGGGATGGCTGCACAAATTCCAATCAAAGATAACGAGCAAGCAAATGAGATTGCTTTCGAAAAAGTTCGTGAGGATAAACGACGTGAAGCAACTGATGGTCATGATGGAACATGGGTAGCACACCCAGGTTTAGTACCTGTTGCAATGGAGCAATTTGATGAGCATATGAAAACGCCAAATCAGATTCACCGTAAACGTGAAGATGTCCATGTTACTGCAAAAGATTTATTGGAAGTTCCACAAGGGAAGATTACTGAAGATGGGTTGCGTCTCAATTGCAGTGTAGGAGTTCAATATATTGCTTCTTGGCTACGAGGTAATGGTGCTGCACCAATCAATAATATGATGGAAGATGCGGCAACCGCTGAAATTTCTCGTACACAAGTATGGCAATGGATTCGACATCCTGAAGGAAAATTGGATAGTGGTCAAAATATTGACGTAGTATTATTCAAAAATATTATGAAAAAAGAACTACAAAAAATTGAAGAGCAAGTAGGGCAAGAAAATTACTTAAATGGACGCTTTGAAGAAGCTGCTGAAATCTTTACCGAATTGACATTACTAGATGAATTTGAAGAATTCTTAACTGTACCAAGCTACCAACATATTTCTTAAAACGAAGTCATTGCCTTGGTAGCCTAACATTAACTTATAATAGGAGGAGATAGTATGCAAAACGAACAAAATGAAAGATATCCAAAGCTATGTACTGAATGTGGATGTGAAATTGTGGAGCAGGTCGAATCTACATTATTTGAATGTGAACGCTGCTTAGGTAGTAAAGAAGAATAGCCGAAATAGTATGTACAAGAAATATACTCTTTCCAATTATTAAACAATGGATTGCATCTAACGGGGATGATGTAATCCATTGTTTTTTTTAAAAACAATTTTTAACTCTTAAGTGTGGATATTGTAATATTTTGCTACAGGTGGTACGAACTGATGAACTTCTTGGGAGCTCTTCTTGGTCTCCCGCTAGGGTACTGAAAAAGTCAAAATAGATGGAAATTTATAATAAAAATCTTATATAGATATCTTAGTTGAAGTGAAGTTCATTCAATGTCCTGTGGGAAAACGGACTAGACGAGACCCCGCAAGAGCGATTAAGGAACGGAGTCTAAGAACGCCACGTCCTGTGGCAACGACTCCATGACCAACGTCCTGTTGCCCCGAGGAGGCTCGTCAGTTCGCCCACGGAAAGCGGAGCTAATTCCACTTCATTCAATAGGGGATATATACAATAGATATTTGTGTTACTACACTTTTTCAGTAACCTCGACTCTTGCAGGAGTAGGCACCGTAACGGAATTTTTAGTTATTTCAAATTTTCATCCCAATATTTTGTCATAGAACCAAAATTTATAAAAGTTAATAATTTGTCACTTTAACACTTAATTAAGAACAATTTGTAAGCTGATTCTTTGCTTTCAACAAATGGATTTGTTATTGTAATAGGTGGATTGTGGCATATGTAGCTACATACATTTATACATTATTTATTATTGGAGGGATTTAACATGGCAGAACGTATGGTAGCAAAACAAGCTCCTCGCTTTGAAATGGATGCAGTAATGCCAAACAAAGAGTTTGGTAAAGTTAGTCTTGAAGAAAATATGAAAAACGACAAATGGACAGTTCTTTTCTTCTATCCTATGGACTTTACATTTGTTTGCCCAACTGAAATCACTGCAATGTCAGATCGTTTCGACGAATTCGAAGATCTTGATGCAGAAGTAATCGGTGTATCAACTGATACAATCCACACTCACTTAGCATGGATTAACCAAGATCGTACTAATAACGGAATTGGTCAATTAAATTATGCATTAGCAGCGGACCATAACCAATCAGTTGCTAAAGAATACGGCGTTCTTATTGAAGAAGAAGGCGTAGCACTACGCGGTCTATTCATCATCAATCCAGAAGGTGAATTACAATACCAAGTTGTTCACCATAACAACATTGGTCGTGACGTAGATGAAGTATTACGTGTACTTCAAGCATTACAAACTGGTGGTCTTTGCCCAGCAAACTGGCACCCAGGCGATGCATTACTAAAAGGTTAATTCCTATAGTATGAAAATTGAGGGCCTAACATATTGTTAGGTCCTTTTTTAAAAAAAAGCATATAGTAAAAACATACAGTATAAAATTAAGAGGTGAAAAATGATGAAATTACGTTCAGATATGCCTGAATTAGAAGGAGAAACAGCTTGGCTAAATGGTCAAGTTGACAAAGCTGATTTAGTAGGGGAAAAACCTACACTAATTCACTTCTGGTCAATTAGTTGTCATTTATGTAAAGAAGCTATGCCGGAAGTTAATAATTTCCGTGATAAATATAAAGATGAACTAAACGTAGTAGCTGTTCATATGCCACGTTCTGATAAGGACTTAGACCTTCAAGAAATTAAAGATGTTGCAGCAGAACATGGAATTACTCAACCAATCTTTGTTGATAGTAATATGAAACTAACTGATACTTTTGAAAATCAATATGTACCTGCATATTATGTTTTTGATAAAGACGGTAAACTACGCCACTTCCAAGCAGGTGGTAGCGGCATGAAAATGCTTGAAAAACGCGTTAATCGCGTACTTGATGAAGTACGTAATGATTAATTTTGATCATATTAAAGTGGCTGCTCTATTATAGAGCAGCCTTTTTTTACACTTTTAGAAAGAAAAAATACCAATTGTCTGCTAAAATAGGTGAAGATACAGCTTTGAGATGTGCTACGGAAGAATCGGAGGTATTTAGCATGAAAAAAGAATTTGTTGTCATCGGATTAGGTCGATTTGGAGGCAGTATTGTCAATGAACTTGTGAATCAAGGAGCAGAAGTAATGGCCATTGATAAACATCCAGAACGTGTCGATGAATTTGCTGCAATTGCTACACAAGCTGTTGTTGCTGATACTACAGATGAGTCTACTTTAAAATCATTAGGCATTCGAAATTTTGAACATGTTATCGTGGCAATAGGCGATGACATTCAATCTAGTATTTTAACAACATTGATGTTAAAAGAAATAGGTGTAGAGAAAATTACAGTAAAAGCTCAAAATGATTATCACGAAAAGGTACTTCGTAAAATAGGAGCCGACCACGTTGTGCATCCAGAACGCGATATGGGTATTCGAATTGCAAATAATATGTTGTCAAATAATGTACTTGATTATTTGGAGCTTTCAGATGAACATTCTATAATGGAAATTAAGGCAAATGATCTTTTAGAAGGCCATACGATTATTGGATTAGATATTCGTGCACGATATGGTATTAACATTGTAGCGATTAAAAGAGAAACGGATATTATTGTTTCACCACAGGCTGATGAAGTAATTCGTGAGGGTGATGTACTGATTGTAATCGGAGCAGATGCGGACATTATTCGTTTTGAAAAGAAAATGTTTAATTAATAGTCGGAGTAAAGGAGCCCTTGTCAGTATAGTCAAGGGCTTTTTGTAAATGACAGTAAAAATGGTTCTATGACAAATGTTTGCTATGAATCCGTTCTAGTGCTTACTCTTGCATCACTTCGTAGCTTCGTCGCAGAAAAGATTTTGCTCTTGCACCACTACGTAGGACCTAAAAAATCCCCAACATAGGTATGTTGGGGATTTTTAATATGCTTGTTTGATGAAGCTAAATGTAAAATTTTAAAAAAGCGTATTTCTATTATACTTCCATTATGATTGGTAATATCATTGGACGTCGTTTTGTTTTTTCGAATAAGTATGGTCCTAATACATCAGTGATTTCGTTTTTCAATTCAGACCATTGAGGTGTCTTATCTTGCAATGTTTGTTGCAAATGTTTATTTAACATTTGCTGTGCTTCGTTAATCATCATTCCTGATTCACGCATATAAACGAATCCGCGTGAGATAATATCTGGACCTGCAACCATTTTTTGTTGTTCAATATCTACGCTTACAACAACGATGACAAGACCTTCCTCTGATAGGATACGGCGATCACGCAATACGATATTACCGATATCTCCTATGCCGTTACCATCAATATATACAGAACCTGAAGGGATACGACCAGCAACATGTGCTTCATTAGAACTTAGAGCAAGTACTTCACCGTTTTCCATGATGAAAGTATTATCAGGATCGACATCACAATCTTCTGCTAACCCTGCATGCATACGTAACATACGATATTCACCATGGATTGGCATAAAGAATTTTGGTTTGATTAGTCGCAACATTAACTTTTGCTCCTGTTGTGAACCATGGCCAGAAGTATGAATGTTATTTAATGAACCGTGAATAACTTCTGCTCCTGCACGATATAACAAGTTAATGGTTTTGTTCACACTAATTGTATTACCCGGGATTGGTGAAGATGAGAATACAACAGTATCACCAGGTTGAATTTGAATTTGACGATGTGTTCCATTAGCGATACGTGAAAGTGCTGCCATCGGTTCACCTTGGCTACCAGTACATAAAATCATAACTTCGTTTGCAGGTAATCGATTTAAAGTTTGGGCATCAACGAATGTTTCTTTAGGTGCAGTAATATATCCTAATTCGCGACCGATATTGATTGCATTATCCATACTTCGACCAAAAACAGCTACTTTACGGCCGTGTTTTACAGCAGCATCTGTAACTTGTTTTAATCGATGAATATTAGATGCAAATGTTGCGAAAATAATACGAGATTCGACTTTTCGTAGAATGTCCTCGATACTTTCCCCAACCTTACGTTCAGACATTGTAAACTCAGGACGCTCAGCATTTGTGCTATCTGATAATAAACATAGAACACCATCACGACCAATTTCAGCCATTTTAGTTAAGTTAGCTGGTTCCCCGACTGGAGTGAAGTCAAATTTGAAGTCTCCAGTATGCACAATATTACCAGGAGGTGTTTTTACAACAATGCCGTATGCATCCGGTATACTGTGTGTTGTTCTAAAAAAGCTAACAGATGTTTTACGGAATTTAATCACATCATCTTCGCTGATTTCGATGAGTTTCGTTTGACGTAGTAAGCCATGCTCGTCCAATTTGTTACGTAATAATCCAAGAGCCAATTTACCTCCGTAAACAGGTATGTTAATTTGGCGAAGTAAATATGGAATACCACCAATATGGTCTTCATGGCCATGAGTTATAAATAGACCTTTAATTTTATCGACATTTCTTACAAGATAAGTGTAATCAGGGATTACATAATCGATTCCGAGAAGATCATCTTCAGGGAATTTAATACCAGCATCAATTAAAATAATTTCATCTTGGAATTGAACTGCATACGTATTTTTACCGATTTCGCCCAGTCCGCCGAGTGCGAAAATCGCAGTTTGGTCATTTTTGACAAACTTCATTAATTAGAATTTCTCCAACTTATAATGTTCGCTTGCTTGTTCGTATTCTAAATAGTTTCCTTCAAGCAATTGAATAAATTCGATGTTGTAACCACGGCCTTGAAGTTTTTCACGGACTTCACGTACTTCCTCTGCTTCAAGGTATAAGCTTTTAGTATTTTCGCGAACTGGTACTTCAAGCGCATTTTCTTGGTAATAAATTTTGTAAATCATTTTTTGCTCTCCTTTAACACGTTCAAAATAATTTCATTTCCTTTATATTATCATGTAGGTAAACTAAAATAAAGAAAAGCCCTTCAAAATATGAAGGGCAAAGTAACTTTAAGCGATCGATTTTTTCTCGAGTAAGCCACGAAGCCTTTTTAACAGTTGTTTTTTAAGACGTTTAAACATGGCGTATCACTCCTTAAAGTTAGTATACTAAATATCCCATTAAATGTAAAGATGATTTACTTAACAGCAAATTTAATGAAGGAAGGTTGTTGTAAAAGCTATGAAGAAAAAAATTTTGTTTTTTGACATTGATGGAACTCTCTATAATTCAGAAAAGAAACTTCCAAAAGCAACTTATGATGCTATTCAAAAGGCAAAAGAAAATGGGCATGAGGTGGCTATTGCTACTGGTCGTTCACCTTTCTTTTTAAAGCCTGTATTAGATGAACTTGGTTTAAACTCATATATTAGTTTTAATGGACAATACGTTGTTTATCAAGGACGTGTTATTTCTAAACGTCCTATTCCAATCGATACAATAGAGAGATTAGTAGCTCAAGCAACAAATGAAAATAGTCCAATTGTATACTTGGACAATAAAAAAATGACATCAGCATTAGAAGAAAACCAAAAAGTAAGAGTGAGTATGGATTCACTATTTTACCCGATGCCAGAAGTTGATGAAGAGTATTATAAGCACTCTGATACGTATCAGATCTTGTTATATATTGATGAAGAAGATGAAAGACGATACGCGACATTATATCCGGAGCTAAAACTAATCCGCTGGCATAAATATTCTGTTGATGTTATTAATCATGATGTATCTAAAGCTTACGGAATAGAACAATTTTTAAATCATACGGAATTTAACATGGAAGATGCAATTGCTTTTGGTGATGGTCTTAATGATATTGAAATGTTAAAAGCTGTAGGAACAAGTGTGGCTATGGGAAATGGACATGAAAAGGCAAAAGAGGTAGCTACATTTGTAGCAGATCATGTTGATCATGATGGCTTATCAAAAGCTATGAAGAAATTAGGGTTATGTTAGTTAACCATCACTTTTAGTAATAAGACTAAAATACAAAAAGAATAGAAAAGCTGTTAAATCCATATTTGAATGATGGATTTAACAGCTTTTTTTAATCTTCTAAAGGACTAGAATTAGGGATTTCTGCGAATGGATTCTCTTTATTTATATGATCGTAGAACATAATTCCGTTTAGATGGTCTAATTCATGTTGAAATGCAATAGCAGGTAGATCTTTTAGTCGCATTTTCTGTTCTTCACCATCAAGAGTATTGAATTTTACTGTAATACGCGCATGACGTGGTACATAACCAGGTACATCACGATCTACAGATAGGCAACCTTCACCAACGGATACATAAGAACCCTCAACTGAGTGGCTAACAATTTTTGGATTGATAACCACCATACTAATTTGTTTACCTTTACTATCAGGTAAATGTAATGCAAACATTCTTTTAGAAACATTAACCTGAGGTGCTGCAATACCGATACCTGAACGTAATTCATGTTGATCTGCAATTTCAGGGTCTTGACTATTAATTAAAAATTGAAGTAAATCCTCGCCAAGTTTTTTTTCTTCTATTGTTAGAGGAAAAGTCATTTCTTTTGCAACTGCTCGTAAAGTTGGATGACCATCTCGTATAATATCTTGCATTAAAATCATTGTTACTCTTCCTTTCAAAAAAAAGTTCCTAATTCATTATAGCGTACAAAACTATTCATTCAACGAAAAGAAGCGAATAACACGAAAAGAATGTTTTAGAAACGAGAGAACAGGCAATAATTTTGAAGTGGTGAAACTGTGTTAGTAAAGAGCGCGAAAATAAAACTGTTTTATAATACAGGGTGCCGTGGAAATGTAATACAGTGTTTAAAAAAGTTAAGGGTGCACATAATTTAATTATCATTAATACTAGGATTGACCAATGAAAAATTATTCAGTATACTGATATTTATTAGTTGGTGTATTAATAATTTTGCAAAAGGTTATAATACAGAAACAAAGGAGATGTAATAACATGGCTTCTAAACAAGCTCAACAATTCGATCCGGTAGCTAATTTACACGAGATCGAAGAGAAATTTGAAATGTTCCAAATTTTAAATGAAGAAGGGGAAATCGTAAACAAGGGGGCAGATCTACAGTTATCTGACGAAGAATTAGTAGAACTTATGAGCCGTATGGTCTTTACACGTATTTTAGATCAACGTTCAATCTCATTAAATCGTCAAGGTCGTCTGGGATTCTATGCTCCAACTGCTGGACAAGAAGCATCACAAATTGCTTCACATTTTGCTCTTGAAAAAGAAGATTATATTCTACCTGGTTACCGCGATGTACCTCAAATTGTATGGCATGGTCTTCCTCTATGGAAAGCATTCTTATGGTCAAGAGGACATTTTGTTGGTGGTCAAATTCCTGAAGATGTGAATGTACTTTCACCACAAATCATTATTGGTGCTCAATATGTTCAAGCTGCAGGTGTTGCCCTAGGTATTCAAAAACGCGGCAAAAAAGCTGTTGCCGTAACATATACAGGTGATGGTGGTTCATCACAAGGTGACTTCTATGAAGGTATTAACTTTGCAGGTGCTTTCAAATCACCAGCTATTTTCATTGTACAAAATAACCAATATGCAATTTCGACACCACGTGAATTGCAAACATCTGCATCAACAATTGCTCAAAAAGGGATTGCAGCAGGTATTCCAAGTATTCAAGTAGATGGTATGGATCCATTAGCAGTTTATGTTGCAACACGTGACGCAAGAAAACGTGCAACAGCAGGTGAAGGACCATCATTAATTGAAACAGTATGTTACCGTTATGGTCCACATACAATGGCTGGTGATGACCCAACACGTTACCGTACTTCAGAAACAGATTCAGAATGGGAAAAGAAAGATCCAATCGTTCGTTTCCGTAAATTCCTAGAAGCTAAAGGTTTATGGAGCGAAGCAAAAGAAGCTGAAGTCATCGCAAATGCGAAAGAAGAAATTAAAGCTGCTATAAAAAAAGCGGATGAAGCACCAAAACAAAAAGTGACTGATCTTATCCGTAATATGCATGATGGCGAATTACCATATAACTTAAAAGAACAATATGAAATCTTCGTAGAAAAGGAGTCGAAGTAACCGATGGCACAAATGACAATGATTCAAGCAATTACAGACGCACTTCGTTGTGAATTAAAAGATGACGAAAACGTGCTAGTATTCGGTGAAGACGTGGGTGTGAACGGAGGGGTTTTCCGCGCTACTGAAGGTCTTCAAAAAGAATTTGGTGAGGATCGTGTATTCGATACACCTCTTGCTGAATCCGGCATCGGCGGCCTTGCTATTGGTCTTGCACTTCAAGGATTCCGCCCAGTTCCTGAAATTCAATTCTTCGGCTTCGTATATGAAGTAATGGATTCAATTAGTGGACAATTAGCACGTATGCGATATCGTTCAGGCGGGAGTCTGGGAGCACCTGTAACAATCCGCTCACCATTTGGCGGAGGTGTACATACACCTGAAATGCACTCAGATAGTTTAGAGGGTTTAGTAGCATCACAACCAGGTTTGAAAGTAGTTGTTCCATCAACACCTTATGATGCAAAAGGTCTTTTAATTTCATCTATTCGTGATAATGATCCAGTCGTATTTTTAGAACATTTAAAACTTTATCGTTCATTCCGTGAAGAGGTACCAGAAGAATCTTACACAATTCCTCTTGGTAAAGCGGATGTAAAACGTGAAGGTAAAGATCTTTCTATTTTTGCTTACGGTGCAATGGTACATGAATCATTAAAGGCAGCTGAAGCATTAGAAAAAGAAAACTATTCAGTAGAAGTAGTAGATTTACGAACAATTCAACCTTTAGATATTGAAACAATCATTGCATCTGTTGAGAAAACAGGGCGTGCAATCGTTGTACAAGAAGCTCAAAAACAAGCTGGTATTGCAGCAAATGTAGTGAGTGAAATTACAGAGCGTGCTATTTTAAGTCTTGAAGCTCCAGTTCTTCGAGTAACAGCACCAGATACTGTATATCCGTTCCCACAAGCAGAGGCTGTGTGGTTACCAAACTCAAAAGACGTCATTGCAACAGCTAAAAAAGTTTTAGAGTTTTAATTTTACTACCACAAAGGAGAGGTGACTGAAATGGCTTATAAATTCCGCTTACCCGATATTGGTGAAGGAATCCATGAAGGGGAAATCGTAAAATGGTTCATTAAACCAGGCGATAAAATCGAAGAAGATACAATATTAGCAGAAGTTCAAAACGACAAAGCAGTCGTTGAAATTCCGTCTCCAGTTGAAGGAACAATTGAAAAAGTACTTGTTGAAGAAGGAACATTAACAACTGTTGGTACAGTCCTTTTAGAAATTGATGCACCTGGATATGAAGATCTTGAACTACATGGACATAAGGAAGATGAAGAACAAGTATCTGAAACAGAAGCACAAGTTCAAGCAACAGCTGAAGATGGCAAAGAAGTACAAAAAGCGCCTGTTGAAAAACAAGAAACACCAACACCTGTAGCAGAAACAGCAGAGGTTGATTCAAAAGCGCGTATTATTGCTATGCCATCTGTACGAAAATTTGCTCGTGAAAACGGGATTGATATTAAAGAAGTGGCAGGTTCAGGGAAAAATGGTCGTATCTTAAAAGAAGATATTGAAGCATTTAAAAATGGTGGTGCAAAACAAGCTACTCAAGAAGTAGAAATACCTACTTCAGTTGAAGAATCACCTGTTCAAGAAGTTGCAAAAGCTGCATCAGTTGAGCTTGAAGGTGAATTCCCAGAAACTCGTGAAAAAATGTCTGGTATGCGTCGTGCTATTGCAAAAGCAATGGTTCATTCTAAACAAACTGCTCCACATGTTACATTAATGGATGAAGTGGATGTTACAGAATTAGTTGCACATCGCAAAAAATTCAAAGAAATCGCAGCTGAAAAAGGTATTAAATTAACATACTTACCTTATGTAGTAAAAGCATTAGTAAGTACTTTGCGTGATTTCCCAGAATTTAACCGTTCTTTGGATGACGAAACACAAGAAATTATTCAAAAACATTATTATAATATTGGTATTGCAGCTGATACTGATAAAGGTCTTCTAGTTCCAGTTATTAAACATGCTGATCGCAAATCTGTATTTGCAGTATCAGATGAAATAAACCAATTAGCAACAAAAGCTCGTGAAGGTAAATTAGCACCTAACGAAATGAAAGGTGCATCTTGCTCTATCACAAATATCGGCTCAGCAGGTGGGCAATGGTTTACTCCAGTAATAAACCATCCTGAAGTAGCAATTTTGGGAATTGGTCGAATTTCAGAAAAACCTGTAATAAAAAATGGTGAAATTATAGCCGCACCTGTGTTAGCATTATCATTGAGCTTTGATCATAGAATGATCGATGGTGCGACTGCTCAACATGCGTTAAATAATATTAAACGTTTGTTAAGTGAGCCGGAACTATTATTAATGGAGGCGTAATAAAAATGGTAGTAGGAGATTTTCCAATCGAAACAGATACAATTGTCATCGGTGCTGGTCCTGGTGGATATGTAGCAGCAATTCGTGCAGCACAACTTGGACAAAAAGTTACAGTTGTTGAACGTGAAAACGTAGGTGGCGTATGCTTAAACGTAGGTTGTATCCCATCAAAAGCTTTAATCTCTGTAGGTCACCGCTTTGAACAAGCTAAACATTCAGAAGATATGGGTGTAATTGTTCCAGAAGTGAAACTAGATTTCAAAAAAGCACAAGAATTCAAAGATTCTGTTGTTAAAAAATTAACTGGCGGTGTTGCTGGTTTATTAAAAGGCAACAATATTGAAGTTGTAAAAGGTGAAGCTTATTTCCAAGATGCGAACTCATTACGAGTGATTACTGAAAACTCAGCTCAAACTTACACATTCAAAAATGCAATTATTGCAACAGGTTCTCGTCCAGTTGAAATTCCAACATTCAAATTTTCAAATCGTGTGTTAAATTCAACAGGCGCACTTTCATTACAAGAAGTACCTGAAAAACTTGTTGTTATTGGTGGCGGATACATCGGTACTGAACTTGGTTCTGCTTATGCTAACTTAGGTTCTCAAGTAACAATCCTTGAAGGTGGAAAAGATATCCTTGCTGGCTTTGAAAAACAAATGACAGCTATCGTTAAAAAAGGTCTTAAGAAAAAAGGTGTTACAATTGAAACAGGCGCTTTAGCACAAGGTGTTGAAGAAACTGAATCAAGTGTAACAGTAAAATATGAAGTAAATGGTGAAGCAAAAGCTGTAGAAGCAGATTACGTCTTAGTAACTGTAGGTCGTCGTCCAAATACGGATGAAATGGGCTTGGAAGCAGTTGGTATTGAATTTGCTGAACGTGGACTTTTAAAAGTTGACAAACAATGTCGCACAAGCGTACCAAATATTTATGCTATCGGTGATATCGTTGCTGGACCACAACTAGCGCATAAAGCTTCATACGAAGGTAAAGTAGCTGCTGAAGCAATCGCTGGAGAAAAATCAATTGTTGATTATCTTGCAATTCCTGCTGTTTGCTTCACAGATCCTGAAATGGCTACTGTAGGTTTATCAGAAGATCAAGCTAAAGAAGAAGGCTTTGAAGTAACTACTGGTAAATTCCCATTTGCTGCAAATGGTCGTGCATTAGCATTGAACGAAACAGAAGGTTTCGTAAAACTTGTTGCTCGTAAAGAAGATGGCTTACTAATTGGTGGTCAAATTATCGGTGCTGGTGCATCTGATATGATCGCTGAATTAGGATTAGCAATCGAAGCAGGTATGACACTTGAAGATGTAGCAATGACAATTCATGCTCACCCAACTTTAGGTGAAATTACAATGGAAACTGCTGAAGTAGCACTTGGTAACCCAATTCACATTATTGCTAAAAAATAATTGAAGACAAAAACACCTCTTAAGATACATAACAGTATCTTAAGGGGTTTTTTTATGAAAAAAATATTAAATTTGAATCGATTTCATTGTGCAAAATTCATATAAACTATACGGACATTTTATGATATCCAATTTTGTTCATTACAAAGCTTTCGATGACGAGTCCTCGAAAATGCATTTGATTTCCTTCGTGCGATGTTCATTCAGTGAGGTTTATTCAAAGTCCTATGGGAAAAGCTTGAGCTGAAAGCCCCGTAGGAACGTAGTAAGGGTACTAATAGTATTAAACTGATTTCTGCATGATGTGGAATTAGCTTCGCTTTCCGCGGGCGAGCGATTAGCCTCGGGGCAACAGGATGTTGGTCACGGAGTCGTTGCCACAGGACGTGGCGTTCTTAGACTCCGTTCCTTAATTGCACTGCGGGGTCTCACCTGTCTCGCTTTCCCGCAGGAGTCTTCGCTAATTCCACATCAACCAGGATAGCTATACAAGATTTTTATTATAAACTTTC
The DNA here is from genome assembly GCF_050459865.1 of Rummeliibacillus pycnus. Lineage (GTDB taxonomy): Bacteria > Bacillota > Bacilli > Bacillales_A > Planococcaceae > Rummeliibacillus > Rummeliibacillus pycnus_B. Next base: position 58,237 of record NZ_JBCMNM010000039.1, on the reverse strand, counting down.
ATCTTTTTTACTTTTTCAGTGCCTTCAGCTAAGCGAAAGAAGAAGCTTAACCCACACCCATGGAAAGCGACCGTCTGTACCGGAAATCAACAAATGAGAATCACAAAAGGTACTATTCAATCTAATGATGAATTACACTCTTTTTCACTTTTTGGACAACCCGTTATTAAATCAAAAAATATCCCTGATCCATTAATGATCAGGGATTCTTTATATTATTTTGATTCAATTAGTATTGTAACTGGTCCGTCATTGACTAGCTTTACATCCATCATCGCACCAAACACTCCAGTTTCAACATGTAATCCAAGTGCACAAAGTGTACTATTAAAGTATTCCCATAAGCCATAAGCTTCTTCAGGACGAGCAGCATCAGTAAAGCTAGGTCGATTCCCTTTTTTAGTATCGGCATACAAAGTGAATTGAGAAACTGATAATATTGCTCCACCATGCTCTTTAATAGAGTGATTCATCTTGCCATTCTCATCTTCCCAAATACGCATTTTCGCAATTTTTTTTGCAATATAATCTGCGTCATCCTTTGTATCACCATGTGTAATTCCAACTAATAAAACATAACCTTGTTCAATCTTACCTGTCACTTTACCATCTACTGTAACAGATGCTTCTTTGCTTCGTTGTAAGACTACTTTCATGCTAAATCTCCTATCTTAATGCATTACACGTTGTACTGAATAGATATCGGGAATTTGTTTAACTCGATCTACCACTTTATATAAGTGGTGAATATCACGTATTTGCAATGTTAAATTAATAGTAGCAATCTTATCTCGGTCTGTGCGGGCACTTATTCCGCCAATCGACGTTTTTGTTTCTGTAACTACTTGTATTACTTCATTTAGCAAACCAACTCGATCAAAGCCTGAGATTTCGATATCTACATTAAATAGTTTTTGTTGTTGTTCTAAATTTTGTCCCCATTCAACATCAATTAATCGTTCTTGTTCTTCTGATGTTTGAATATTAGAGCAATCTGCACGGTGAACAGAAACACCTCGACCTTTTGTGATAAAACCAACAATTTCGTCACCTGGTACAGGGTTACAACAACGAGATAAACGGATTAATAAATTTTCTAACCCTTTAACGACAACTCCTGTTTCTGTTACTTTTTCTTTTTGAGGAGTTTTCATCTCTTTTGTAATTTTTTCTATGACTTCTTCTTGATTTCGTTGTTTTCTTACACGTTCTGCTAGGCGGTTGACTACTTGTAATGCAGTCATTCCGTTAAAGCCTACCGCTGCAACTAAATCTTCCTCATTTGCATAGTTTAATTTTTCGCATACCCTTTTAAAGTTTTCAGGCGTTAAAATTTCTTTTGGATCAAAGCCTTGTTCTATGATTTCTTTTTCAATCATTTCACGGCCTTTGTTCACATTGTCATCACGTAATTGCTTTTTAAAGAATTGTTTAATTTTATGTTTTGCTTGTGATGATTGCGCAATATTCAACCAATCTCGGCTGGGGCCAAATGATTGTTTAGAAGTCATGATTTCTACAATATCACCTGTTTTTAAAGGTGTATCTAACGGTACCATCTTACCGTTTACTTTTGCGCCAATCGTTCTATTCCCTATTTCTGAGTGAACACGATAAGCAAAGTCAATCGGAACAGAACCAGACGGTAACTCAATAACATCGCCTTTAGGTGAAAATACGTAAACCATATCCGAGAATAAATCAAATTTCAAAGATTCCATGAATTCTTCAGCATTAGAAGATTCGTTTTGGAATTCTAAAATTTCACGGAACCACGTTAACTTATTGTCAATATTTGATTTGTTTGTATCAATACTCTTGCCTTCTTTATAGGCCCAGTGAGCGGCAACCCCGAATTCTGCAATTTTATGCATTTCCTTCGTACGTATTTGAACTTCTAAAGGATCCCCATATGGTCCTATTACAGTAGTATGAAGAGATTGATATAAATTTTGTTTCGGCATCGCAATATAATCTTTGAATCGACCAGGCATAGGTTTCCAAAGTGTATGAACAATACCTAGCACTGCGTAGCAATCTTTGATACTATCTACTATTACTCGAACAGCTAATAAGTCGTAAATTTCATTGAATTGCTTGTTTTGCAAAACCATTTTCCGATAAATGCTATATATATGCTTCGGACGACCAGATAATTCTGCATTAATATGAATATCATTAAGTTGAAGTTTTATTTCATCCATTACTGACTTTAAATAATCTTCACGTTCTACACGTTTTCTCTTCATCAAGTTAACGATACGATAATATTGCTGTGGATTTAAATAACGTAGTGCAGTATCTTCCAATTCCCATTTAATAGCTGAAATTCCTAAACGGTGTGCCAACGGAGCAAAAATTTCAAGTGTTTCTTTAGAGATGCGACGTTGTTTTTCAACAGGCAAATGTTTCAGTGTTCTCATGTTATGTAATCTGTCTGCTAATTTGATCAGAATGACACGGATATCCTGCGCCATTGCAACGAACATTTTACGATGATTTTCAGCCTGTTGTTCTGCTTTCGATTTATATTTAATTTTACCCAATTTGGTAACACCATCTACAAGCATTGCAACTTCTTCACTAAATTGTTCAACAAGGTCTTCGCGTGTGACATGGGTATCTTCAACTACATCATGTAAAAAACCTGCTGCAACAGTTTCCGGGTCCATTTGTAGATCTGCTAATATACCTGCAACTTGTACAGGATGTAAAATATATGGCTCTCCTGAACTTCTGAACTGCTCTTTATGTGCGTCTTTAGCAAGTTCATATGCTTTTTTTACAAATTCGACGTGTTCGTCATTCATATATGATGTAAGTATTGCGAAAACTTCTTCTACTGTCATCACTTGATCTTTCGCCATGTTAGCCCACCCTATTTCATAATTTTTCTGATTAGGTATAAATTTAATTGTATTAAAAAAACAGCCTATTTGTAAAGGCTATTTCCCTGAAAAAAATAGATAATTCGACAAATTACGCAAACCCTCAGGCTAATGCCATGAGGGCTTCCATTATTTGTCCAATAAGAATGACTAGTATTTCATTAAAGTGAAGACATCATAACCTTCGATTTTATCACGGCCATGTAACTCTTCAAGTTCGATTAAGAACGCACAACCTACTACTTCTCCGCCTAGTTGTTCAATTAAACGAATGGCAGCATCAACTGTACCACCAGTGGCAAGTAAATCATCAACGATTAATACTTTTTGTCCTGGCTTCACAGCATCTTTGTGCATTGTTAATGTATCTTTACCATATTCAAGACCGTAGTCAGCAGAAACTACTTCACGTGGTAACTTACCTGGTTTACGTACTGGAGCAAAACCAATTTCAAGCGCATAAGCTACTGGGCATCCTGTGATGAAACCGCGAGCTTCTGGTCCTACGATTAATTCAGCACCAACTTTTTTAGCGTATTCAACGATTTGGTCTGTTGCATATTTATAGGCTTTACCGTTATCCATAATTGTTGTAATATCTTTAAAAGAAATGCCTTTTTTAGGCCAATCTTCTACGATTGTTACATATTGTTTTAAATCCATTATTATTGTTCCTCCTCAGAAACTTCTTGACCATTTAAACGGAGGTCAAACCACTCTCTTAAATCCTTATATGGCGCATACAATAGGGTTTGTTCTAAATCCATTTGTTGCGAGCGTTCTTGATAGATTTTCGCGCTTGTTAAGTCTTTTTTCGGTGGATTATCTACAATTTTCGCGAGTCCATTTTCTATTGTAACAAATCCAAGTTCAAAAAACACCTGTGTCATGAAAATAAGCATCTCACGGCTCCAGCCTTTATGTTTTGCTAAATCAGTTAAATGTTGGCGCAGGTGAAAACTCTGTCTTTTTCTTAAAAATGAATAATACCATGCAAACTGCTCTCGTGTAGGCATTCCATCGAAATAATGAGAATCAGGAATATAAAAGTGTGCATAAACACGAGTTGGTTTTATGCTTGTTAATAAAGATTCCAACATTTGAACATTTTGTGGCAAATCTAATAATACAACATATGGGCGACAATTTTCACTTGAAATATTTTCCGAATAGCTTTGAATTTTTTTTGGAATAAGAGATTCATAATAGCTGATAGTTGAGTCGCTAAAAGCAATGAAAGTTACTTCTTCAAGTGGAATAGTTTGTAGCCATCGTGCAACTTGCCGAATACCTCTTAGATCAAATAGTTGCCATTCATCTGTTCTGACATCTTGTAGCATAAGTTGTGGTTTTTTACGACCGTTCCATTCATTGATTTGAAGATCTCCAGCAAAGGAAATCTTAATTCCATAAGTTAACTCATCTACTAAAAAGCCTTTATGAAAGCCTACTGCATCAAGTTCTTGATTATTTGAAACTATTTGTAGTTTAATATGATCCTCATTTGCACCAATTTTGCGCATAGATTGAATGGAGGCATCTTCTATCGTATACATAGGTTTTGCGAAACTTATTCCAAATGGAGCTAATGTACGTACGTCTTCAATCGTATTGACATTAATTTCATCTAAAGTAAGTGGTATATCAACTTCTAAAACAGGGATTAGATCTTCCTTTGTTAAACATTCTCTTGCTTGTTTATCTAATCGCACACGTAATTCATCGACATCTTCCATCGCAAGTGTCATTCCTGCAGCCATTGGGTGACCACCAAATGCAGGTAAAATCTCTCTATTTTTTGAGAGTTCCTTATACATATGGAAGCCTTCAATGCTACGAGCTGAACCTTTTGCGATACCTTTTTCTACATCAATAGATAAGATGATTGTTGGACGATAATACTTTTCTACAAGTCTAGATGCGACAATTCCCACTACTCCTGGATTCCATCCCTCTTCTGCAATGACTAATATTTGTGAGTTGCCAATTTCATCATCATTTTCTACCATTGCTATTGCTTGCTCTGTAATTTCTGTCACGATTGCTTGGCGTTCTTTATTTTGTTCGTTTAAGTAGTTCGCCATGGTAGTAGCTTCGACCTCATCTTGAGACATTAAGAAGTCAACTCCAGGTGCTGCATCTCCAAGTCTTCCAAGAGCATTTAATCTTGGTCCGAAACTAAATCCTATCGTCTCTTCATTTATTTCTAGTTGATTTACGCCAGATACTTTACATAATGCTTTGATTGCAGGTCTTTTAGAACATTGTAATGCTTCAATTCCTGCTTTAACTAGATATCGATTTTCATCTAATAGTGGCACCAAATCTGCAATTGTTCCAATAGCTACTATTTCTACAAGATGTTTTGGAAATTTACCATACAATGCATGAGCTACTTTAAAAGCAACTCCAACTCCTGCCAGTTCACCAAATGGATAATGGCCATCTGGATGTCTTGGATGAATAATTACATCTGCAGGAGGTAATGTTTCGCCTGGCTCGTGGTGATCCGTTACGATGACATCCATACCTAAATCTTTGGCAACTTGTATCTCATGATTTCCGGCTATACCATTATCAACTGTAATTATAAGTTGATAGCCTTCTTCAAATGCTTTTCTAAATAGTCGTTCACTTGGTCCATATCCATCTGTGAAACGATTTGGGATCATGTGTGATACATTTGCACCAAGGTCTTGAAGAACAGTTTTCATTACGGTTGTACTGGTAATTCCATCGGCATCATAATCACCGTATATTAATACTTTTTCATTGCTTTCAATTGCTTTATTTATTCGTTCAACAGCTTCCTTCATGCCATGCAGTTCGAATGGGTCATGAATTGCATTTTCGTCAATCATTAAAAAAGCACGAGCTGCTTCCACTGTAGTGAAACCGCGTGCTACTAAGATTTTAGCTGAGATTGATGAAATTTTTAGTTCGTCTTGCAGTTCTTTCACAAGTTGTTCATCAGGGCGATTAATTCGCCATCTTTTTTCAGTCGCTGTCATTTTTTCACTTCCTCATAAGATTCATTATACAAAATATATGTAGTACTTTGAAAGTAGAATACTATTGTTCTCTTTGTACACAAAAATTAGTACGGAGCATCTTTTGATTGACTTGGCCAGTTTAACGTTCGCTCTACTTCCCTATCAAAATTGAAAAAACCACAGTTTATATCTAACTTAACTGTGGTCATTACTTATCTATTTCACTGAAAATTCAATTGCAATCGGTTTTGTAAAGGCTTTTCCTTTAGATGTTTTTAAGCCTTTATTGTTTATGAAAATCGTATAGTTTCCTTTTGCCAACTCTTTTGTTGAAGTAAGTTTGATAGTTTTACCTTTTGAATCTTTCTTTAGAGCAAATCCTGATATTTTTTTACCTCCACTATATACATATACGTTGCTAGAATTTAGCGTTGACGGATTAATCGGTGTACCAAATGTAATGGTTGTTGATTTTATTTTCTTCATATTTTTCAAGTTTGTTGCCTTTATATAGTTAGATGTTGATGTTGGTGAAATTGTTACGAGGTTAATTTTTTTGTTATATTTTGTAATTGTTTCTTTTTGTGATGCAGTTAACCCAGTAGATATCGAATATAATGGCGCAAATTGAGTATTAAAAGTTAGTGATTTTCCTTTATGTAAGAGATTGATCCAACTTGTTATTGTAGATGTATTATTTTCTATATATTTTTCTTCAGGAGAAGATTGAAGCGTTGTAAACAAAATTTCCTTTCCTTGCGTTGAAACATTGTCTCTACTTACTGCTTCTACCAATACTTTATAAGACGTCCCCCCTTTTAATTTTGAAAGGGAATAGCTTAAATTCTTTGTAGTTGCGACTAATTGGTTATTTACATAGATATGATATTTTTCTGTTGGTATGACCGCATGTTCAGTGGATGTGTAAGTTATGTTTGCTGAAGACTTTGTAATAGCATTTACTGATAGTGTTTGGACATCCTCTGGAGTTGTTTGAACATAATTAACCAATCCATATCCATAATATGAGTCTTTTCCTTTACTACCTAAATCAAGCGTATAATTTCTTAAAATTTTTCGTAATTGTTCATTTGTGTAGCCAGGATATTGTTGTTTTAATAATGCTAAAATCCCAGTAACATGCGGTGCTGAAAATGAAGTTCCAGAATCTTGAACAATATTATTTCTTAATCCCAATGAATAGATATCACTTCCTGGCGCAGTAAACTCTACTTTTGACCCAGTGTTTGAAAAATAGGAAATTTGATTATTTTCATCTACAGAAGATACTGCAATCACTTGATTATATTTCGCAGGATACTCTACATCTTTTCCTATACCGTCATTACCCGCTGCTGCAACTAATGTTAGCCCAGCATTATATGCTTTTTCAACCGCATTTCTTAGTATAGGATCATCGTATGGAGTACCTAATGACATATTAACAATATCAATATGATTTTTAATAGACCAATCGAGAGCTTTTAAAAGCGACTCCATTGTTGCACCATCTTCTTCAAAGACTTTTAAACTGTATAAGGATACGTCTGGTGCAATTCCAGCAATATCGTCATAATATTTGCTTGACGAAATCCCTGCAGAGATAATCCCTGAAACAAACGTACCATGTCCATCTGTATCATAAGGAGTACTTTCGTCAATGCGGGTACGTGGATCATCATCAACAAATGAATATCTTTGAACATCTGACAGTTCATTATTCACTGCTACCCCAGTATCAATAACTGCGACTTTTACATTTTCACCTGTTAGACCTAAAGACCATGCATTTTGTACTTTGATTGAATTTATATTCCAATTAGGCAAAAGCTTAGTAAACTGAGAACTACTTGAATTAAATGGTTCTATTACATTTGGATTCTTTTCTACAACTTTAATATCCGGTAAATTTTTTAAATTATCTAAGCTTTCACGACTAAAAGTCCCTTCTATTGTTTTAAGATTTTCATATGTATGTTCGATTTTAATAGCCTGCTTTAAAATTTGCTCTTTACCATCATTGTTTTTATATACAATCATCACATCATCGTATTGATTGTTCGTTGCATGAGCAAAAAATGGAAAAATTATAGATGCAATACAAGTAGTACAAAATATCGTTATCCATTTTCTATAGTTCATCGTTCACTACTCCAATCCTTATTACATTTAGAACTTTCAAACCAATTAAAGCACAACTATTTTCTAATAAGATAGTTCTTATTAACTTATGAAATAATTTATCAAATGATACTTTATTCACCATAATATTACCATAAATTTTTGTTAATTTTGATATTTTTTTAGATTTTTTCATATGGAGTTTTCATGAACTTTTGATTTCTGCTTTTATTAGTTCTTAAGTTAAGATGCATAAAAAAATCCATTCTATTGGTATAAACCATTAGAATGGATTTTCATTTTTTTACTATGAATTGAATATATTAAACTACAGGCTCGTCTGAACCCCATTTTCTTTCCTTCTTACCTACATCTACTTTACCTTTTTTCTTCATTTCACGTACTTTTAATACGTACCAGATTTGAGCAGCGATGTAAATGGAAGAATACATACCTGTAATTAAACCAATTAATAATGCAATTGAGAAGGTTGAAATTGAGCTTGCACCGAAGATCAATAATGCAACAACAACTACAATTACAGTCATTACGGTATTAACAGATCGCGCTAGAGTTTGACGAAGTGATTTATTGACAATATGCGCTAAATCGTCTGCATCTTTAATTTTCTTAACGCGGTGTAAGTTCTCGCGAATACGGTCAAATGTAACGATTGTATCATTAATTGAATATCCGACGATTGTTAATACGGCTGCGATGAATGTGATATCTACTTCTATGCGGAAGAGACTGAAAATCGCAACCATGAAGAATACGTCATGAATTAATGAAACGATTGCACCGACACCCATGCGCCATTCAAAACGGAAGGCAACATAGATAATGATACCAAGAGACGCATATATTAACGCTTTAATCGCATTTCTTGCAAGTTCTTTACCTATGGTTGGTGAAACTGTGCTAATTGAAGGTGTTTGACCAAATTCTTTATTAAACTCTGTTTTTATCTTCTTGATTTCATCTTTTGAAAAGTCTTCTTTATATCGGATGACTGCTCGATCGTTTTTATTTCCAGAAATAACAATATCATCAGAAGAGAAACCAATTTTATCAACATAGGTTTTTACATCTTCTTTTGTTAACGCATGATTTGATGTTACTTCAACACGAGAACCATTTGTGAAGTCTACTCCTAGATTCAATTTGAAGATACCCACTACAATCATACCAGCAATAATTAGGACAGCTGATAGTGTAAAGAATTTTTTACGATTGTGTACAAAGTCGAAGCGGTCGAAGCGAGTTGATAAATCAAGTGTATCAACACCTTCTTCAATTTTGTGAATGCGAGATTTATTGACACCAAACAATCCGAATTTCCCGTCTAAGTAACCACTATTAACAAGTAATCCTAATAGGATACGAGTACCCCAAACAGCGGTTAAGAAGCTGACTAAGATTGAAATGATTAATGTTGTTGCGAAACCTTTAACGGAACTTGTACCAAAGACGAATAATACGCCGGCTGCAAGTAATGTTGTAATGTTAGCATCGAAAATCGCTGTAAATGAAGATTTAGAGCCCGAATGGAATGCGGCTTTTACAGATTTCCCTACACGTAATTCTTCTTTTATACGTTCATACATAAGGATGTTGGCATCTACCGCCATTCCTATACCAAGTACTAATGCAGCAATCCCAGGTAGAGTTAATACTACATGGATCCAATCAAATAGTACTAAAACAATAAATGTGAAGATCGTTAATGTAATATCAGCTACTAAACCTGGTAAACGATAAACCAATATCATGAAGATAAAGATTAAAGCTACACCCACTATACTAGCAAATACTGTACTATTTAATGCTGCATCACCGAATTGTGCACCAACAGAAGTTGAATACATTTCAGTTAGTTTTGCTGGAAGAGCACCAGCATTTAAAATACCCGCTAAGTCTTTTGTTTCTTGTACTGTAAAGTTACCAGTGATTTGAACATCTTTTGAATTTATAGTTTGAGTAACTTGTGGGTTAGAAACAAATTTAGGTTTTGGTTCCAAAACTTCTTTTTTATAAGAATCTTTGCCTTCAGTGAAGTCTAACCAAATAACTAATAGATTATTTGGTGTTCCCATTGCTGCAACTTTGCTCGTCACTTGACCAAATTTATTAGGGTCTTTTAGTTTAAGTGTAACCATCGGACGACCTTGTTGGTCAAATGATGCTTTTGCTCCGCCTTGTTGTAAATCATTACCGTCTAATAACACTTTGTCATTGACGTCACGGAAAGTTAGATTCGCTTGGTTTGAAAGGACATCACGTGCAGATTCTTGATTCGTTACACCTGCTAATTGAACACGGATACGGTTCCCACTTTCAATTTGGATGCTTGGTTCGCTAACACCAAGAACATTGACACGTCTACTAATGGCATCAGCTGTTGCTTTGACATCACTTTCGGTAATCTTCTGTCCTGCTTTTAAAGGTTCAACTTGATAAAGTACTTCGAAGCCACCTTGTAGATCCAGACCTAAGTTAATGTTACTTAGTACGCCTTTTACGGTCGTTCCCATGAATGCGCCAATTACAACGACAATCATTAGAAACGCGACGATTCGGCTTTTTAATTTCATTAAAACTTCCTCCTCAAACAAATGCCGCAGTATTACTCAATGACAGTAGACGATTCTTGATGTTCGATGTGATAACTAGTTGTCCTGTCACTACTTTGTATCGAAGTGTTGTCCTAGTCAGTAAACTATCTCACAATTACGAGCATTAGTCGTCTTTATGAAGCAGTAGAATTCTTCCATATCAGTGTTTCATATTCTATTGATTCGCTCTTGTCACTATATTTGCATAACACGTTTATTATGAAACAGGTTTTCCAGACTGTCAAATCAATCCCATGTACTTTTTTACTAATTAGGAAGTAATTTTTGGCGAATGTTGATTTCCGATTAATATTTGTAACTCTTCATCGTTAATAGAAGCAAACCAATTTGCGCTTTTTAGTTCTTCTACTTGGGTGAAAGTCATATACTGAGCAGCAGTTAATGAAAAAATATCGGCAATCACTCTATGTAAAGCTAAATCAGCCTCACTCATTTTTTTCCATTTTTTCGAAACTAAAAAACGCCAAATATCTTGCTCGGTAATACTTTTTAAACCTTCCATTTTAAAATCTGCTTTTTTAATATTTAGGACAGGTAAAACTTTTGTAAATATTTTTTCATATTGTACTACCATCTTCACTCACGTCCTTTTCCATTATTTTGAACGTACAAGATTTAGCATTTTCTAGAAATTGTATTTATAGAAAGAAGGGACCTTATGACTTCATTTTTTCATGGCACCTTTTTGTTAATGGGAGCTGTTCTACTATCTAAATTATTAGGTTTTTTATATCGAATGCAGTTTATGCGCGTTGCAGGTGAAGATGCTGTAGGCGTTTATATGACTGCGTATCCTGCATTTATCTTCTTTTTATCACTCGTGCAACTAGGTATACCAATTGCCATTGCTAAAATCGTCGCCGAATTAGAGGCAAAAGGTAAACGAGTTGAAATTAGTAGGGTTATGCGTACATCAAGATTAATAAGTTATCTATCTATCCTACTTTTCTTCCCATTAATATTATTATTTATCCCGTACTTAGCAGAAAATCTTCTACATGATAATCATGTTAGAATGTTACTTTATGTTTCACTTTTTACTGTCCCCTTATCAATGGCCTCTGCCTTGTTAAAAGGTTTGTTCCAAGGTCTTGCACGAATCGAAGAAACGGCTTGGTCTCAAACGATTGAACAAGTTATTCGGATTGCTATGATTACATGGTTATTGCCTTATGGTGTGGTACAAGATTCCCCTGCTACAACTGCTACATATGCGATGGTAATTACTGGTTTGGCAGAAATAGCAGCGCTTGCTTATCTATATTGGAAATATTTACACGCAAAACATAAAGGGCTTGTGTTGTCATCAAAAGGCTATTCTTCTCCAAAGCCAATTTTAGCTATTGCCTTACCATCTACCGGTAGTAAATTATTTGGATCTTTTACTTGGTTTTTAGAACCAATTGTCTTTTTGAAAGCATTAACATTAGCAGGTTTAACTGCAGCTGCCGCAACAAAGCAATACGGGGTCATATCAGGTGTTCATATTCCTTTATTACTATTTCCTTCATTTATCCCTTACGCGCTAGCTGTAGTGCTAATTCCTGCAGTAAGTGATGCTGTAGCGAGAGGTAGGCAATCCCTGTTAAGAGAGCGCGTACATATCGCTCTAAGAATGTCTACAATCGTCGGTTGTTTCAGCGCCGTTTTCTTTTTTTTATATGGAGACGAGTTTGCTACAAAGCTCTTCCATCTGTCTGAAGATCGAGGGTATATGAAGTTACTAGCACCTATTTTTTTCTTCTACTATATACAGAGCCCTTTAAATTCAATCCTTCAAGCTTTGGATGAAGCGAAGGCAGCAATGATGAATTCCGTATATGGTGGGATAGGTAAACTATTGGTCATGCTAGCTCTCGCTTCACAATCAGGCATTGCAGAAACAGGCGCCGTTATTGCCATTGGCTTTGGTGTTTTGATTACTTCTTTCTTGCATATTGCCACTATTCGGAAAAAGAAATATGTTGAAACCGGCTTTAAACTATTCATCATTCCATATTGGGTTTGCATTTTAGTAGTTGTCATTCGAGAGTATATCATCCCTACATCGCAATTTAATATTTGGATTAATGGGTCCATAACACTTGTTTTGCTATTTGTGATTCTTATGATTGCTGATCAAATTCGTGTAACTGATTTCCGTTATTTGACGAAAACATTGAGAAAACGACTATGATCTCAATTGCACATGAATTTCACCATCTTCAAAACAACAATAGAAAATCCTTTTAAGATCATCGTAACCTAATTTAGCTAACTCCTGACGTAACCATTGTTCTTCTTTTTCAATCAACATAAGATGTCTTTTTTGAATTTCACCATCAACTACTATTGGTAATATCGGCGGCTTACTATCTTTCATAAAGATAGAAAGGTTTCCAGATGGTTCCAAAAAAGCGTATGCCACTTTTTGTATAGACCCAATCTGTTGCTCCCTTAGTTGTTGAAACAAATCGTCTAAATTGTAGCGCTGTTTCCTCATTTCATCTTCGAGGAGCACTCCATCTCTAATAATTGTTGTTGGATCACCATCAATCTTATCGCGAATTTTTTTACTTTTTAAAGAAATATAAGAAATAGTTATTTGAATGATTAATAAAATAATCATCGGTAAAATAGATTCAAATAAGTTTCGCTCTGGTTCATCAACCGCAAACGATGCTACATCTGCTATCAAAACAAAAATCACAAGATCCATTACACTTAATTCGCCAACTTCTCGTTTTCCCATAAGTTTGAAAATAATTAAAATGACAAAGTATAGGAAGATCATACGAAAAGCGATAACTAATAAATCATTCACTTTATGACCCCTTTTTCTCTTTATCCTTTGTCGTTCTATTCAAATTATGCATTATAAAAAAATATAAATTGCTACACCCGCTATACCGCACATAAGAAGAATAAAAATAATATAGCCAAATGAATGAATCCATTTAGGTTTAGAATGAACTTTTAATCGATTGCTTCCAGTACGATTTTGTGCCATTCTTTGTTTAGCTGTTAAGCGAGAATGGATGGTATCATCGTCAAATCCTAGCTGCTCCATTTTCTTTTTAATATTCAGTTGTTTTTTTTTAGCCATTGAATCGCTTTCCTTTCAAACAAGATGAATAATATATTATTTCTACAAAACCACAAAAAAGCCTTTATTTCTATTTGAAATAAAGGCTTTTGTTTGTATAGATAGTATTTTACATAGTTAAAATTTCATTCTAACTAGATGTATTTTTTAAATAAATATTATTTTGCTTCTACTGCTCCATCGATTACTTTTCCGATAGCAGCACGTTCAAAACGTAATTTAGAACCATCTTCTACTTTAATAAGTACTGATGCGTCATCGATTGCTTCGATTTGGCCATGTAATCCACCAATAGTAACAACCTTATTACCTTTTGCTAAACTACTTTGCATAGATTGAGTATTTTTACGTTGTTTTTGTGCTGGACGAATCAACATAAAATACATCAATGCAAAAATAATAATCATTGGTAGTAATGCTTGTAAATTTTGCGGCATAAAACTATTCCCCCTTTCTATCTCTAGTACTAATTATACAAGAATCAGAAATTTTTTGCATTTGGTTTGTTGAAACCATATTGTTCAAAGAATTCTTCACGGAAATCACCTAAGCGATCTTCGCGAATTGCTTGGCGTACTTTACGCATTAAATCTTGTAAGAAGTATAGATTGTGATATGAAGTTAAACGAATACCAAACGTTTCATCTGCTTTAATTAAGTGACGAATATAGGCACGTGAATAGTTTTTACATGTATAGCAATCACAGTTTGGATCGAGTGGTCCGAAATCGCGAGCAAATTTTGCATTCTTCACAACTAATCGTCCTTGGCTTGTCATACATGTACCATTACGAGCAATACGCGTTGGTAGTACGCAGTCAAACATATCAATACCACGGATTGCACCATCAATTAATGAGTCTGGTGAACCTACTCCCATTAAATAGCGAGGTTTGTCTGATGGTAGTAATGGTGTTGTATATTCGAGCATTCTATTCATAATATCTTTTGGCTCACCTACAGATAAACCACCAATTGCATAGCCCGGGAAGTCTAAAGATACTAAATCTTGTGCAGATTGTTTACGAAGAGCTTCGTATTCTCCACCTTGTACAATCCCGAATAACCCTTGATCTTGTGGACGAGCATGTGCTTCTAAACAACGTTCAGCCCAGCGTGAAGTACGTTCTACAGAATTTTTCATATAGTCATACGTAGCTGGAAATGGCGGACATTCATCAAATGCCATCATAATGTCTGATCCAAGTGCGTTTTGAATTTCCATTGCCTTTTCTGGGCTTAAGAAAAGCTTGTCCCCATTTAGATGGTTACGGAAGTGAACGCCTTCTTCTTCAATTCGGCGAATATCACTTAAACTAAAAACTTGGAAACCACCAGAATCAGTTAAAATAGCACGATCCCAGTTCATAAATTTGTGTAATCCGCCTGCTTCACGAATAAGTTCGTGACCTGGACGAAGCCATAAATGATAGGTATTACTTAAAATAATACCGGCACCCATTTCTTTAACCTCTTCTGGGGCCATCGTTTTGACTGATGCTTGTGTGCCTACTGGCATAAAAGCTGGTGTTTCGAAAGAACCGTGCGGTGTATGCACGATTCCTAGTCTTGCGCCTGTTTGCTTATCTGTCTTGATAAGCTCATATCGAATTGCTTGAGACATGTATTAGTTTCCTTTCTTTGCTTTTGGTCGGATGAACATAGCATCCCCGAAACTGAAGAAACGATATTTGTTTTCTACAGCGATTTTATATGCATTTAATACATTTTCACGACCAGCGAGTGCACTGATCATCATTACTAATGTTGATTTGGGTAAATGGAAGTTTGTAATCATACCATCGACAGCTTGGTATTCAAAGCCTGGGAAGATAAAGATTGTAGTCCAGCCAGATTCTGCAACAACTTGTCCGTTATTTCTATGTGCAATTGTTTCAAGAGTACGTGTAGAAGTTGTACCTACTGCAATTACACGGCCACCATTTGCTTTTGTGTCGTTAATAATTTGTGCTGTTTCTTCAGATAAATTATAGAATTCTGCATGCATATCATGTTCTTCGATATTTTCAACACTTACTGGACGGAATGTACCGATTCCAACATGTAAAGTTAAAAAAGCTACTTTTACACCTTTTGCACGAATTTGATCTAATAATTCTTCTGTAAAGTGAAGACCAGCAGTTGGGGCTGCAGCTGAACCAAGATTTTTAGAGTACACCGTTTGGTAGCGTTCTTGATCTTCAAGTTTTTCATGAATATAAGGTGGTAATGGCATTGTACCAAGTTTTTCAAGAATTTCGATAAAGATCCCTTCGTAATCGAATTTAAACATTCGGCCACCGTGTTCTAATTCGCCAGTGCAAGTTGCTTTGAGTAATCCGTCACCGAAAGTAATCTCAGTACCAACTTTTACGCGTTTCGCAGGTTTTACAAGTGTTTCCCATTCATCATCACTTGTTTGTTTTAATAATAATACTTCGACATGGGCCCCAGTTTCTTCTTTCACCCCGATTAAACGTGCTGGTAATACACGTGTGTTGTTAAGAATTAAGCAGTCGCCTTCTTGTAATTCATCTAAAATGTCGCGGAAATGATGATGTGATAATTCACCAGTTTCGCGATCTAATACCATCAGTCGGCTTGAAGCACGATCTTCAAGTGGTACTTGTGCAATTAATTCTTCTGGTAAATAGTAATCAAAGTCTTCTAATCTCATTGTAAACTTCCTTTTGTAATTGGCTTTGTTAAAAACTCTATTATTGCTTTTGGTGAGTTGATCTACCATACATTCCTCATGACCAAGTATTATTACACATCCTTGTTGATCTCATACTTCATGATGCCATGGAATGCTAAGTACAATGTTTTCAGTGGAATAACCGAAAGTGTAATTGCACTCGGAAATTTAAATATATTTCACTTAAAACAACATCTAGTTTATCTAACATAGCTTTTTATTTAAGTTTCTGATGGATATGCATAGCCAAAATGTTCATATGCGAGAGCTGTTACGATACGACCTCTTGGCGTTCTTTGGATAAAGCCAATTTGCATTAAATATGGCTCATAAACATCTTCAATCGTCATCGATTCTTCACCAATGCTTGCAGCAATCGTATCTAGCCCTACTGGACCTCCACGGAAGCGTTCAATCATATTCTCAACCAATTTATGATCGATATGATCTAAGCCTAAAGGATCTACTTGTAGTAGTTCTAAAGCGTCTTGAGATAACTTAAACGTAATATCTCCATCGCCAATTACTTGTGCATAATCACGTACCCGCTTTAACAAACGGTTGGCAATTCGCGGTGTTCCACGAGAACGTCTAGCCACTTCACCAGCAGCTATTTTATCAATATCGACTCCAAATAATTCTGCACTTCTACAAACAATCTCAGTCAATGAATATTCATCATAGTAGTCTAACCGTAATAATACACCAAAACGATCTCTTAGTGGAGCAGATAGCGCTCCAGATCTCGTTGTTGCACCAACTAATGTAAAAGGAGGTAAATCCAGTCTAACAGATCGAGCTTGTGGTCCTTTCCCCACTACAATATCTAAACAGAAATCTTCCATTGCAGGGTAAAGTACTTCCTCAATCGCTCGTGGTAATCGATGAATTTCATCAATAAACAAGACATCTCCTGGTTCTAATGAACTGACAATCGCAGCTAAGTCACCAGGTCGCTCAATTGCAGGACCACTTGTCATCCGTATATTTACGCCCATCTCATTAGCAATTACCGCTGCAAGTGTAGTTTTACCTAGTCCTGGGGGACCGTAAAGTAAAACATGATCGAGACTTTCTTCACGCATTTTAGCCGCTTCGATGAAGATTTTCAAATTTTCTTTAACCTTTTGTTGACCAATATATTGAATAAGGGTTTGAGGTCTTAATGATAACTCAAACTGATCCTCGTCTTTTGTAGCTTCACTTGAAACAACTCGATCATTCATTGAGACTGCCTCCCTTCAAATTATTGTTGTTTTAATAAAAGTTTTAATGCTTGTTTCATATAGTCTTCTGTCGTTTTCAGGCGTTCATCTTCATCCAGTTGTGGGCGAATTTTCGTCAATTCACGTTCAGAATAGCCAAGTGCCGCAAGTGCTAAAAGGGATTCCTCTAGTTCATGCTTGTTAGGATTGACACCAAATAACGGTAATTCATCTTCTGCACTTGGTAATTCAATATTTTCAAGTAAGTTGTCCAATTTCCCTTTTAAATCTAAAATCATTTGACGTGCTGTTTTCTTACCAACACCAGGGAATTTCACTAAGAATTTTTCATCCTCTTGTTCGATTGCAGAGATTACTTGACTTGGATTACCACTTGCTAAAATGGCAAGTGCTCCCTTTGGACCTATACCAGATACTTGAATAAGCTTTCGAAATAACTCTCGTTGTTCTAATGTTTTAAAGGCAAATAATTGCTGTGCATCTTCACGTACATATAAATGTGTAAAGACTTTTATTTGCTCCTTATTTTCTTGAAAGGCAAATGGATTCGGTGTATATAATTGCCAACCAATTCCTTGTTGCTCTACCACAATATATTCTGGTGTTACACGCGTAACTGTTCCCATTATGTAGTCGTACATATCTAATTCTCCTTTTACTCAACGCTTTCGATTATAGCATAATTTTTAGTACGTGATGATATGCTAGCCTGCTATTACAGTGAAAAAAGATAGGCCATTACAGGGCCTATCTTAAAAAACAAACATGTATTCTATTTTCACCTGTCACAATCATACCACAATTTTGACCAAGAAGAGAGCGCCACTTCCGTAAAGCGTATTAATTCCTCCACAAACGCTTGCTGTTTTTCAGTCGTAACCGTTTTTACGTACATCCATTCACGTAATAATTCATTTGGAAAACGTAATGTTTGTAAGTAAGTTACTGGTATACGTTTTAGTAACGGTTGCTCATTCAACAATGTATTCAAATTGTATTTTACATGTGGCAATACACGATGCATCCACATTATCAACTCTTCCTCTGGATGTCCATAAGATGCTAGATCAAAGTCAATCAGAATATTCTTTCCTTTAGAGTCTTTCAAAAAATTATGATGCACTACATCCCCATGAAGTAATGTCCTTGGACTCTCTAAAAGTTCTATTTGATTAAAACCTTTTAGTGCTTCCTGAGCATATAAAATGAGCTGATTACAGTTGTCAGAACCTAGATAAACAGATACTTGTGCATAATGCGAGATGAATTTATGCAATCTTTCTTGCCATTTTAATCGTAAATCGTACGGAGGTAAATAATACTCATCTTTTGACCAATCTACTTTGTCTCCAGTTTGATGCAGCTGATGTAAAAGAGCTAGAGAGTTTGTACGGTCATATCTGTATTGATAATTAAATGCCTTAGCATCTTTTATCCATGGTTGTATAAGTACATTTTGATCTTCTAACTTAACTTTTGTTATCGTATGTGGAAATTGCATGTCAGCCAATTTTTCATGTATTGCTTTAACCTTTTTGGCAACCAATGGATTATCATATTTTTTTACAACAAATTCTTCTTTCCCTGACTGACAATGCCAGACATTCGATTTAATCTTCCTTCTTACATCGAAATTGTTCACCTAATAAGACTCTTGCCCTGCTTGCGGGAAGTTTGGCATAAAGTATGGTTGTGGTTGTGGCCATTGGTGAACAGGTGGGAATGGTTTACAACACTCTCCTGGCCACATTTGATGATGCATCATTGGATGATGCGGCATTTGTGGTCCATAATTCCATTGCGGTTCAAAAAATTGAGGTTGTTGCATTGCTGGCATATGATGCCAAGGCTCTACCTGTTGATCGTGATGCCCATGTTCAAACATCTCAGATGATGAAGATTCAAGTTCTCTTGTTGATTCTGGCATTTGCCAATGTGGTGGTGTCATTGGTTCCATACCAGTCATTTGCCCTGCCCATGGTTCTTGACTCGGCCCCATAGTACCTGACCATGGCATTGACATTGGCATTGGTGCCATTGGTGCCATACCATCCATTTGTCCTGACCATGGCATTGACATTGGTGCCATTGATTCCATACCAGTCATTTGTCCTGAATATGGCATTGGCATTGGTGCCATTGGTTCCATACCAGTCATTTGTCCTGACCATGGCATTGACATTGGATGTCCTCCACATCCACAATGATGCTGTGGTGCCATATGCCCTGACCATGGTGATACCATATGATGCCCTTTACATCCACAGTGATGATGATGTCCCATCATATGATGTCCTTTACATCCACAGCGATGATGATGTCCCATCATATGATGTCCCATATGATGCCCCTTACAACCACAGTGATGATGCGCCTTACATCCGCATTCACAATGATGTTGCTGTACAACATACTGTGGACATGGCATCGGTACTGGCATTGGTACTGGCACTGGTGTTGGTACCGGTGTTGGCACCGGTGTTGGCATTGGTTGAATCTGTATTTGCGGTTGAATAACAATTTCCTCCTCGTGTTTTTCGATCATTTCAATTCTCGCTCTGACGGGGCGGGCTTCTTCAAATGGATGTACATGTGGTATTGGCTTTTGTTCAACAATTGGAATAGGTACCGGTACCGGTACCGGTGGTGGAACTGGTGGCTGTACAATTGGACGTTCTTTTGGTATTACTTTTGGTTGCTCTTTTGGATGAGCAATCGGGCGTTCTTTTGGTATCACCCTTGGTTGCTCTTTCGGATGAGCGATTGGGTGTTCTTTTGGTATCACCCTTGGTTGCTCTTTTGGATGAGCGATTGGATGCTCCTTAGGATGATGTTCTTTTGGATGAACGATCGGTTGCTCCTTAGGATGATGTTCTTTTGGATGAACAATTGGTTGCTCTTTTGGCATCACCCTATGTTGTTGTTCTTTTGGATGCACCTGTTGTACAGGGGGTGCCTTTGGTTGTACTGTATGATGCTCACTATGAGTGTTCTTAGGAAGTTCCTTTTTTGGTTCATCAGGCAAAAATAATTCCATCCCTGGAACGATGTAATCAGGATTTGCTAAATGGGCGTTTAAC
The DNA here is from genome assembly GCF_050459865.1 of Rummeliibacillus pycnus. Classification (GTDB taxonomy): domain Bacteria; phylum Bacillota; class Bacilli; order Bacillales_A; family Planococcaceae; genus Rummeliibacillus; species Rummeliibacillus pycnus_B. The sequence goes on along the minus strand of NZ_JBCMNM010000039.1, from coordinate 37,510 downwards.
CTTTTCATATCCTCGAAAGAAATTCCGTATTGTCTTGCAATTTTCCAGAGTGTTTCGCCCTTTTTGACAGTATGAACGCGCACGCTTTTCCTCCTTCCGTCTCTATACAATATGAAAAGCATCATTATTTGGACACTCGAATCTTATTTGTTTACGCCTTTCATGTTACACTATGTATGTAGAAGTACTATTTATGCTTGTATTTTGAGGTGTTATTTATGAAAAAATTACTTGGTGAAGAACGCAGAGCATTTTTATTAGATTTATTGAAAACAGAAGGTAAGGCCATTACCGGTACTGAATTTGCACAAAGAACGAAAGTTTCTAGGCAAGTAATCGTCAATGATATTGCCTTATTAAAAGCGCGAAATGAACCGATTGTCGCAACGAGTCAAGGATATATATATTTTAATCAAAAAACTAGTGTACAATTTTACGAACGACAAATTGCTGCTTACCATACATCAGAACAAACAGAAGATGAATTGAATACTTTGGTCGATGCAGGCATTACGGTAAAAGACGTCACTGTTGAACATCCAGTTTATGGTGAAATTAAAGCCAACATAATGGTAAAAAATCGATATGACGTACAACAATTTATGCACAAAATTCAGGAAACAAATGCAAGTCCACTAATGGCATTGACAGATGGTGCTCATCTACATACCATTTCTGCTCCCACTGAAGCACAACTTGACTTAGCTGAAAAATTATTAAAGGAAAAAGGATATTTACTTTCGAAGGATTAAAAAAAGATGTTACATAAAGTGTCGAGAATAAAGAACACTTATGTAGCATCTTTTTTGATTACTAATTAATGAAGTTACTCAAGTATATTTTCGAGTTATCCATCTGCTCGTAAGAAAAAAAGCGCCCAAATTTATAATTTGGACACTTTATTTGTCTTCTCTTTTGAATGTTGCTTGTAAGTAAAATAACTTCCCAATGATTTCACAGAGCAACCTAAGGCGGCAAGCTCCTCCATTGCACCTTTCATCATCGGTGAATTTTCATCTTCTAACAAATCCAATATAAAGAAATAATCACCTAAACCTGTTTTTAAAGGTCGCGATTCAATTTTACTTAAATTAATTTGACGCCAAGCGAAAACGGACAGAATCTGATGTAATGCACCTGAACGATCATTTGGCAGTTTTATCATAAGAGTTGTTTTAATCTGATCTTCACGTTGTTCTGCAAGATCGATACGTCGGTTGCTTCTAGAAAGTACGAAGAAACGAGTATGATTAAAGTGGTAATCATGAATATTATCCTGAACAATTTCTAATCCATAGGTTTTGGCAGCTGCCGTATTACCAATTGCAGCGATACATTCATCTGGATGATCAAAAACAAACTGTGCAGCTGCAGCAGTAGATGTTGTTTGATGTAACGGAACACCTCTAAAGCGGTAATACAAATATTTATGGCATTGGGCTAATGCATGGGGGTGAGAATAGACACCTTGAATATCTTCCCAATTTGCTACTTGCTTTTTATGTACCATTAAATGTTGCTCAATTGGTGATAATACCTCTCCTACGACAAATAAATTGACCTCATGAAATAAATAGTCAATGGTTAATGGGACAGTACCTTCTAAAGCGTTTTCTAATGGAACAATGGCTAAATCTACTTGACCTTCAGCCACAGCTTCAATACATTCTGGAATTGTTTTATACGGAATCGTCCATTCGTCCCGAAATAATTCTTGTGCTGCTAAATGCGTAAATGTACCTTCTGGGCCTAAATAAGCCACTCGATTTCCCCATTCTCTGGATACCAATTCGAAAAGCCCCCTTATAATGCGCCTGAACTAATTACCTCTGCTGACTCTACGAAGTCCAATTTCTTGAGACTTTGCATTAACTCGTCCAACTCCACATCCATAGCTGTAACATCTAAAGATAGCGTAACATTTGCACGACCTTGAATCGGAATCGTTTGATGGATTGTCAAGATATTACAATGAGTATCTGTAACTGTGGATAGAAGTCGAGCTAGTGTTCCTTTGCGGTCCTCTAGCTGTAGAAAAACTGTTAAAATACGTTCTTGTACAATAGAGTGAAAGGGGAAAACAGCATCTCGATATTTATAAAACGCACTTCTGGATAAATCGACTTGCTTAACAGCATCCCAAATAGAAGTTACAGCACCTGTTTGCAACAAGTGCTTTGCTTCTAATGTTTTTTGCATGGCATCCGTTAAGACATCTTCGCGTACTAAATAATAGCGTTGATCTGCTACATTTTTCATCTTTTTCCCCCCTGAATACTACTCTACAAAATCAAACTCAAACTCTAATAAGCGAACGGTATCGCCATTTTCTGCTCCTCGTTCACGCAATGCTTCATCGACACCCATACCACGTAATTGACGAGCAAAACGTCGTACAGATTCTTCACGGCTAAAGTCTGTCATTTTAAATAGACGTTCGATTGTATATCCTGATAATACATAGGCACCGTCATCGTCACGACTAATAACAAAATCTTCACCTTTTGCCTCATGTTTATATAGTACAGTTGCATCAGTTTCTTCTTCTTCAATTTCATGAAGTGGGAATTCAGGTGTTGATTCCAATAGATCTGCAACTGCAAATAACATTTCTTTTAAACCTTGGCGTGAAACCGCTGATATTGGGAAGATTTGAGCTTCTTCACCGACTTGATCTTTAAATACTTTTAAGTTGTCTTCTGCTTCAGGCATGTCCATTTTATTTGCCACAATAATTTGTGGGCGTTCAGTAAGTCGCATGTTGTATTGTTCTAATTCTTTATTGATTGTTAAATAATCTTCGTATGGATCGCGACCTTCCATACCAGACATATCAATTACATGAACAATTACGCGTGTACGTTCGATATGACGTAAGAATTGATGTCCTAGACCAACACCTTCAGATGCGCCTTCAATAAGCCCCGGAAGGTCAGCCATAGCAAAGCTTCGGCCATCATCAATACGAACCATTCCTAAATTTGGTACGATTGTTGTAAAGTGATAGGCACCAATCTTAGGCTTTGCAGAAGTAACTACAGATAGTAATGTCGATTTTCCTACACTTGGGAACCCGACTAGACCTACATCTGCTAATACTTTTAATTCTAATATAACATTAAGTTCTTGTCCTGGCTCCCCTTTTTCTGAAAGTTCTGGCGCAGGATTTGCAGGTGTTGCGAATCGAGAATTACCACGACCCCCACGACCACCTTTTGCGATGACCGCTTTTTGACCGTGTTCTACTAAATCTGCAATGACACGGCCAGTTTCTTCTTCGGTCACAACCGTACCAGGTGGCACAGAAACATATAAAGGTTCTGCTTTTTTACCATGTTGGTTTTTACTCATACCATGTTCACCGCGATCAGCTTTGAAATGGCGTTTGAAACGGAAATCCATCAGTGTACGTAAGCCTTCATCTACTACGAATACTACGTCGCCGCCATGGCCACCGTCTCCACCCGCTGGACCACCATTTGGTACGAATTTTTCACGACGGAAGGCTACCATACCATTGCCGCCATCTCCACCTTTAACATAAACTTTTACGTGGTCGACAAACATTAAATACCCTCCTTCTTACTTACAATGGCGTAGTGCCATTCTTGTTCTGAATATTGATTCTCATCAATCATTAAAAATGGATGTTCCATTGATTGATTGAAAATTTCTTTTTGGTTCCAATGACCTTTTGCATGAAACGAAATCTCAAATTGCTTTTCTGTTGAATAGATTTGCAATGAAAGTTGCTGCTCAGCAAACGGATCTAATGACGGATAGATGTGCGAAACAGATTGATCTAAATAATCATAAATCACTTCATCTACTCCCTTATCTACTTCATGTTCAATCATACTCTGAATCGTAACATTGAAGTTTGGGCAACGCCATCCTAATGTATGGATCCATTCAATTGTTTTAGGTAAACCTAATTTATTGATATTGAAAAAGGTTTTACATTGATCAGCAATTTCTTCAATAGATACTTTTGCTGCCTCAGTTCTACCTAAATCAAGATTGATTTTAATAAGTTGAAGTTGATTTAGAAAATCATGGTTTGCAAAACGTAAGACTTCATTTATGGTGAGTGTTTTATTATTTGTCATCGTTCACACTCCTTCGATGAGATGTTCATTTTACAGTATACCAATTTTCGAAAAATATATCTTCTATTCAAATGTCAATATTCAAATTTAACTACGTATTAAGAAAAAATTCGGCTTTCGCAAAATATAGCGAAAGCCGATTTTGAACTTTTTACTAAATTATTTCTTCTTGGAGAATTTCCATTTCAACCATTTGAAAGCAAATTCAAAAATATACTGGATCGAACTCATTTATTGAAATAAAAAGGACTGCAATAAATGCAGTCCCTTATTATTGTTCAATTATGCTTCTTGAGCAACTGGGTACACGCTGACTTTACGTTTATCGCGACCGTAGCGTTCAAATTTAACAACGCCATCAACTTTTGCGAATAAAGTATCGTCTCCACCGCGACCTACGTTTTCTCCTGGGTAAATTTTTGTACCGCGTTGACGGTATAAAATTGAACCAGCAGTAGCGAATTGACCATCTGCACGTTTAGCGCCTAAACGTTTTGCTTGAGAGTCACGACCGTTCTTAGTAGAACCTACACCTTTTTTAGAAGAGAAGAATTGTAAATCTAAAGATACTAGTAACATATGTTCCACCTCCTAGATCATCTTATATTTTAATTCGATAAAATCTCCATAACCAGCAACCATAGTATAAAACTGTGTTACCATTGTTTGAAGAATAATTTGCAGTTTTGCATCAGTTTCAGTGTCAAGATCGGCTTGATCAATTACACAGGATAGAAATCCTCCGTTTTCACCTTGCTCGATTCCTGGTTGTAATTGTAGAATTTGTCCAATTGCATTCACCGTACCAAAAGCAACGGTAGATGCTCCTGCACATACTAAATCATGACCAGGATCACCTGAATAGGCATGACCTGAAATTTCAAATCCATAAGATTTACGATTTTCATCGCTATGAATTTCAACAGTGATCATCAAATCACCTCACTATTAAGCGTTGATAGCTTCAACAACTAGTTTAGTGTATGGTTGACGGTGACCTTGTTTACGACGGTAGTTCTTTTTAGCTTTCAATTTGAAAACAACAATTTTTTTCGCACGGCCTTGTTTTTCAACTTTAGCTGTAACTGTTGCACCTTCAACGAAAGGAGCTCCAACTTTAACATCTTCGCCACCAACGAAAAGAACTTTGTCAAAAGTAACTGTTTCACCAGCTTCTGCGTTGATTTTTTCAACGTAGATTGCTTGGCCAGCTTCTACTTTAACTTGTTTACCACCAGTTTCAATAATTGCGTACATAACTGCACCTCCTCAAAAGTCTCAGACTCGCCTTCAATAGGTGATTCACTAGGAATTCTTAGAATAACCTTTTCAGCGCGGTTGTAGCACGGGTGCTACATAACATTAGAAATATTATCATACTAAAACTATAACGTCAACCTATTTAGTACGATGTTTTCAAATGCTTGCTCGTATTTTCTGTAGCGAAAAGCAATGATATTTTGATAAAAAAGCAAAAGGAGTATTAACATAAAAAAGATTGAACGAGGTATATACCATATTGCCAATATGAAACAGATAAGACAGCATGCCATTGATAATAGTAAAAAAGAAGTCCTTGTCGTTTGAAGTGACTTATTTTCGCTCCATAAGATTTCTAAAATACGCCCACCATCTAATGGCCAGATTGGTAATAAGTTAATCAATAGCACTAAAAACTGAATAGTTTGTAGAGGTTCACTTATATTTTTTGGCAAGAATAATGCAATACTAAATAATAATAGTGTTGCAATAGGTCCAGCCATTGCAATCAATAGCTGCTGCTTTTTGGTAATCTGCCACTTCGTTGCATATAAAATTTCTCCACCATAGGGCATAATGGTACATGATTTTACTCTTACACCAAGTATATAAGCTATGAATAAATGTCCAAATTCATGCCAACATAAAGAAATAAACAATAATGCATAATTAGAAAACTGTCCTGTGATGATTAACCATACAATAAGAGGTAAAAGTGTAGGATGAAGCTTCAGCTTCCCCATCAATGAAGCCAGTCCTTTAATGATCCAGGATCTAAAATAGCACCTCTACGTTCTACTTGTAAATAGAATGTACCTGACTCCATTGAAGCCAGAGGTTCTCCTTCCTTAATAGATGTATAAGGTAGGTAGTCTAGTGATTTTAGTAAGCCATATGTTACACGTTCTCCTGTATCATATGTAATTGTCATTGTTTTACCTAATGATTTTGTATGTCCAGTGAAAATAACAAAGCCATCATGCTTCGCATAAATCGTTAATGGCTCATCGTAAGATAATAACACTCCGTTAGAGAATGTTTGCATAGTATTATATTCGCCGATATGGGAGTCTTCAACAGGTGCCATTACAGCTACTTTTTCTTCTTCATGAAAAACTTGCTTTGTCCAATTTGAGAGAACAAGTAAATCATCATTTGATAGAACATAGTCAGTAACATCACTATGAAGTATTTGCTTTTTTTCTAGTACTATTACGGTAAATAATAGTACTGCTACTACCACAGCCAATTTCCATTTATTCATTATCTACCACCCCAAACTTACATTTTCTATAAGTTTATGAGATAAGTATGATAAACAGTACAATAATCTATCCTGCTCTATTGTCGGCAAGCGATGCGAGGTTCGAATCGCTTGCGTACTTTTCTGCTTTCGACTCAAATATTATTAAAAAATTACAGATAGGCAGCCCAATACTGATGCTATTCAGGTCTATATCACAAAGACAAGAACGTTCTAACTAAAAAAAGAGTCACTAGAGATTAAATTCTCTTGAGACTCTTAACTTATGTAGCCAATTTAGCCAAACAATTATTTAGCAAATAAAGCTTTAATTTTTGAGAATACACCTTTATGTTCATTTTCTAATGACATAAGTGGTACAGATTCACCTAAAACTCTACGTACGATATTGCGATAAGCAATAGCAGCTTGTGTAGAAGGTTCCATTACTATTGGTTCTCCCTTGTTAGAAGAACGGATTACACGGTCATCGTCTGGAATGATACCTAATAAATCAATCGATAAATGTGTAGTAATTTCATTGACATCCATTGAATCTCCATTTTTCATCAATTGAGGACGAATACGATTGATAATGAGTTTAGGTGGTTCTATCTCTTCCTTTTCCAATAATCCAATAATGCGGTCAGCGTCACGTACTGCAGAAATTTCAGGCGTTGTAACAACAATCGCTCTATCAGCACCGGCAACTGCGTTTTTGTAGCCTTGCTCAATTCCAGCAGGACAATCGATTAAAACATAGTCAAAATCAAGTTTTAATTCTTCAACTAACGTCAGCATTTGTTGTGGAGTCACAGCGTTCTTATCAGACGTTTGAGCGGCTGGCAATAAGAAAAGTAGATCATCAAATCGTTTATCTTTTACTAAAGCCTGTTGGACCTTACAGCGCCCTTCAACAGTATCTACTAAGTCATAGATAATACGGTTTTCTAAACCTAAAATTACATCTAGGTTTCGTAAACCAATATCCGTATCGATTAAGCATACCTTTTTGTTTTGAAGGGCCAATGCAGTACCTAAATTAGCAGTAGTAGTTGTTTTCCCTACTCCACCTTTACCCGAAGTAATTACAATAGCTTCACCCACATTAGCTTCCTCCCTTAAATGTCGATAAATTTGGTCTTAAATTACGTAAATCCTGTAAACGGTCAATGGCAATATGACCGTTTGAATGGATATAAGCACATTCCATTTCAGGTTTTTCAGCTAGAATTGTCACCTCATTGGTCATCAATTCCATTAAATCAGCAATCAAAAGATGTGTAGCCTCTAACCATGAAGCAGCAATTACACATTCACGATTACCATCTACACCGGCATGTGCAATCCCCTTCAAACGACCCATAACATAAATACTACCTCCAGCAATCACCTTGCCATTGGGATTCACATCACCAATAACAACGAGATCACCTTCAGCTTTTAATTCTTGTCCAGAACGTACAATTCCTATGTAAGTTGCAGATTGACTTTTCAAAAGCTTTTGATTAGATTCTTCTAAAGTTATTACATCACTTTTAATCTTTGAAACTTTTAGATGTTTGGAATGTTGAACAATGTGAAGAATTTCTTTTAATTGCTCTTGACTACAATATCGATTACCTACATGAATAGTTACCTCTGCTTGTCCTTCTAGACCATCTTCAGTGACTTTACGCTTTAATTCTTCCAATAAATCAGAGTAAGCGCATTGATCATCAAGCTGAAGCACTAGTCCTTCCTTTGTTCCTTTAATTAAGACGAGTTGCTTAGTTGTCAAATGCTACACCTCACGCTTCTCTGCTATAACGTTGATCGATTCGCTTTCTTTAAGAGACGAGCTTCTATCAAATACTTAAATGTCCATCCTAACATGATTAAATAGATAGAGTTTGCAATCATAGTTGGGATAAGTCGTTGATTTAAAAACTCGGCAAATGGAACCGAAGTAAATGAAATCAATAAGAAAAATTGATGTAAAACAATCTCTAATAGCGCTACAAGCACCAATGAAAGGATTGTTGTTATAGCTAGATGTTGATGGATATATTTTACTGTAGAACCTGCAATAAAACAAATAAATGGGTATAAAAATGTATACAATCCAATAATATCAATATAGAAAATATCATACAATACCCCAAATATTAATCCATACAACATTGCACGTTTTCGATCATAATAAATAGACAAGAAGATTAAGTAAAGAATCAAAAATCTTGGTACCAAGTAATATAGATTACCATGCCATTCAATTGGAGAATAAAGTGAAAACTCTGTTTCAACAAAGAACAGAATTACAGCAACAAGCGGAATTAGGAATCTTGCCATCAGTTTCCAGCTCCTGTTGTAGTAATCGATTTATAGGTATTATTACCATCAGAGCCATCAACAGTTTGGGATTGACGTTTCGCAATTACAACATGATCTAACATCGAGAAATCAGCAGCTGGTTTTACATATGCTAACTTAGTTAAACCATAATCATCTGTAGAAACTTTAGTAATTTCACCAATTAAAACACCTTTAGGGAATATGCCCCCTAGGCCTGACGTTGTAACTTTATCACCTTTCTTAACGGGTAAGCTAGAGTCAATTCTTTTAAGAATCAACTCCCCACGTTTTGAATCATATCCTTCAATTAAGCCAAATGCTTCTGAATCTTTAGTTGCTACAGCGGCAGAAACTCTGTAATTTGTATTACTTGTAGATAATAATTCAACTTGTGAAGTATAAGGTGTAGTTTGTACGATTTTCCCAATTAAGCCTTTAGAAGTTAGAACAGCCATATTAACTTTAACACCACTAATAGATCCCACATTCAGAATGAGCTTTTCTTCCCATTGATCCGGGTTACGTGCGATGACATTTGCTTGAATTGGATCATAATTTCGTAAATCATCTTTTTTCCCAACTAAATCTTTTAACTTGTCATTTTCAACTTTCAATTCATTGACTTTAGCTTGTAATGTACCGAATTCTTCCAAGCGCGATTTTAAACGTTTGTTTTCATCATAGGTGTTCATTAGTGAATCGACATTATTGATGAATCCTGTAATATAGCTCGCCGGTTTAGCAACAATGGATTGTCCAAAACCGACAGTGTCTTTTATTATTTGTTCAGGAAGAGAAGCGTTTTGACGATCGCGTAAAGAAAAGCTAATCAATGCCACTAAGAAGATTACGCCGACAAGCAGCAATATCAATCGCTTATTCGAGAAAAACTGTGGCATTGTCTAATCCCCCTTATTTAGATTGATGACGACGCATTAAATCGATATGATCTAAAGCCATACCAGTACCAATAGCAACGCAATCTAATGGGTTTTCTGCGATAAATACTGGCATATTTGTTTCGTCACTAATTACTTTGTCTAAATTTTTAAGTAAAGCACCACCGCCAGTTAGCACGATACCGCGTTCCATTACGTCAGCAGAAAGTTCTGGAGGCGTTTGTTCTAATGTTTTTTTCACGCCATCAATAATTGCTGAGATTGATTCTTTCAATGCATCGACGATTTCAATAGAAGAAATTTCAATTGTTTTTGGAAGTCCTGTTACTAAATCACGACCACGAATTTCCATTTTTTCTTCTTGGCCATCTGTGCTAGCAGAGCCAATTTCGATTTTAATAGTTTCAGCCGTACGTTCACCGATTGTTAAATTATACGTTTTACGGATATAAGCAATAATCGCTGAATCCATTGCATCACCGCCAACACGTACAGATTCACTTGTCACGATTCCGCCTAATGAAATAACAGCAACCTCTGATGTACCTCCACCTATATCAACTACCATACTACCTGTTGGTTCCCAAACTGGTAGATTTGCACCGATTGCTGCTGCAAATGGTTCTTCGATTGTAAACGCTTCTTTTGCACCTGCTTGACGAGATGCATCAATAACCGCACGTTGTTCTACAGATGTAATACCATAAGGAACACAAATCATTACATTTGGTTTTTTCCAATTACCGCCAGAAGCTTTCATTGCCTCTTCCATATAATATTTGATCATTGCAGTTGTAATATCAAAATCTGCAATTACACCATCTTTCATCGGGCGAATAGCCACGATTGAGCCTGGTGTACGACCAATCATATTTTTTGCATCGTTACCTACAGCAACGATTTCTCCTGAATTTGTATTTTTCGCAACTACAGAAGGTTCTCTGAGTACGATTCCTTTACCTTTTAAAAATACCAATGTATTTGCTGTGCCGAGATCAATCCCGACATCTTTTCCACCTAATCCAAACACTATATTGTTCTTCCTTTCTCTTTTAGCCATAACTTTCGTAGCTGTCATAAAATCATAAGTTTCATTATAACGGAAAAGAGTTAAAAATTACAGTGCTATATATAACCTTTCTCCTTTAAACTTATAAATTGATGATCTCCGATAATGACATGGTCTAATAGCTCTATTCCAATGATTAAACCTGCTTCTTGTAGACGTTTTGTTACGTCAATATCTTCAGGACTTGGAGAAGGGTTTCCAGATGGATGATTATGGGCACATATAATAGAGGCTGCTGATCGTTTTACAGCTTCACGAAAAATTTCACGGGGATGCACTATACTCGCATTTAAACTCCCAATAAAAATCGTTTGCTGATGGATAATCTGGTTTTTGACATTTAAGAATAGCGTCACAAAGTTTTCCTGCAATAAGGAAGACATATCTGGCATTAAAAAAGTTGCAGCATCTTGTGGCGAACGAATGGTGAATCGATCGTCTGTCCTTTTTTTGTTTAAACGTCTTCCTAATTCAATAGACGCTAACAACTGTATGGCCTTTGCTTCACCAATACCTTTAATATCCATAATTTCTTCGATTGTCGCATTCTTTAATTCGTGAAGCTGTTCAAAATGAGTTAGTACTCGATTCGCTACATGAAGAACAGATTCTTTCCTTGTACCTGTTCGTAGTAATATAGCGATTAACTCTTGATTTGATAAACTATCTGCCCCTTGTCGCTTTAGTCTTTCTCTAGGTCTGTCATCTTGATGCACATCACGAATCATGAGTGGTGCTTCAACTTTAGTTACCATGTACTTTTTCCTCCTTTTCAACAGTTATAATCTTCCTATCCGTTAGAAAAGTTCTAAGTACATCTAGAGGTAGTCCAGCGACATTATATTTGCTTCCATCAATCCTCTTCACTAAATTTTGTCCGACTCCCATTATATTATAACCAACATCTTGTTCAAAAGGTTCCCCTGTTTCGACATATTGAGCAATTATTTTTTCTGTTAGACGATGCATCGTCACATCTGATTGTACTACAAAGGATGATAGCTGTTCATCACAGCGAATTCCCACTGCTGTTGTTACTTTATGTCGGTTATTAGAAAGTCGTCTAAAAAAAGAGATGGCTTCATTTCTAGTACGTGGTAAACGCATTATTAACCCATTTAAACTCACAACTCGCTTAACATTCATATAGCATATTGATTTTTGTGGTTTTTGCATTCGTAATAGTTTAACTACAACTGTATTATTCGCAAATTCAAAGGGAATCGTAGGCAACGCAAAATCCATTGTAAAATCTCTATGAATGACTGAAAAAGGCAGTTGGAGTTTTTCCAATAACTCCTCACAATTTCCTTGTGGATTTAGTAAAATAATGTCCTTATTTAATCGTATAAACATACCTTCATACCTCCTTTTTAGTCATCATAATAGAAAAGTAAAAATTAGGGAAATTACCAAAAATAAACGAAATTTAGATTTGTATTTATACGACAGTTTAAAATTTAATTTCTAGGCAATCATTTTCCGATACATAATTCGCTAAAAGCTGTAATTTTACTACTTCTAAATCATTTGAAACCTTTGTCATTGCAGTAACTTTTGCCTTCCAATCAGTTGGAGTCGCTTGTCCTTTAGTAGAATCGCTAACATTTAATTTTGCGACTTTGCTAACTTCCAGTAATTGTGGTAGAATTTTAAGCCCTTTTTCTTCACAGGTTGCTCCAGAAAGTGTAAAAGGCTTTATAAAGGCATCCTTAGTCACGATCGACTTAATCTTCTCTTCACTATTATCTACCGCACTCCATAAATAGAATTGCTTCCCAGCAGGGACAATTGATACATTCTCGTATTCAGGATGACCCGCTAGAAAATCTGACGCAGCCTGCGAAGAGGAATAAACGCCATACTGCACGGCATAAAATTTTACGGTTTTACTTTTTACTTCAGTGCTTTGTGCTGTACTTACCGGTAGTGTTTTTTCATCTTGCTGTGAGGATCTCTTTTCTACTGTCTGTAAGATAAAGAAAAATAGCAATACTCCGGCAGCACCTATCAATACACCGTGAAAAACGGCCGCTAACATAAAATGTGTTTGTTCTGATTTTTTTCTACTATTAAATTTCATGACATCACCCCTATTCAATACCGTAGCAGAATAGACATAAAAAAAGACAAGACTGATGTCGTCTTGTCCTAAAAAGTTTTCTTTTTATAATAACAAATTAGTATACCATTCGAGTATTTCTTGGCCATAAAAATAAGTCAACACGCTTCCAACAGCAATCCATGGTCCAAATGGGATCGGTTGCTTACTCCCCTTTTTTTGCCACATGAGTTGTACAACGCCTGCTACAAGTCCGATTACTGCAGACATAAACAAAGCCACGATCGTCAACTTAAAACCCAGTACAAGACCAATGACGAAAAATAACTTAATATCGCCACCACCCATACCACCTTTCGACACAAAGGCAATAACAAACAAAATACCAAATCCAACTGCCGCCCCAACAATCGCATCCCACCAAGGATCTAAAGGTGAGAAAATACGCATGATGATTAATACAAGCGCAAATGGTAGCAAAACCTTATCAGGTATTAACATGTACACAATATCGGAAACGGTAATGATGACAAGTAATGAAATAAATAGAATAGCGACAACCAATTCTAGTGTAAATCCGAAATGCAAATAGCTTAAAGCATATAAAATCCCTGTTAGTAGCTCCATTAATGGGTGGAAAAATCCAATCTTTGATCCACAACTACGACATTTTCCTCTTAAAAAAAGATAAGAGAGAACCGGTACTAAATCGATTGCCGTTAATCTTCTCTTGCACCCTTCGCAATGAGATGGAGGGGTTACAATAGACTCACCTTTTGGCAGACGTATCCCTACCACATTAAAAAAAGAGCCAAATACTAATCCAACTATCATAAAAAACACCGCATAGACAATATCCATCTTTTATCCCTCTTTAATTATTGTTGTTTTGATCATCCAGTTGACCGACATAATAGAAGGTTGTAAGTTGAATTGTCGCTTGCAATTTCCCCTTTTTAGTATTGGGAGATGTTTACACTGAAACTGTTACTTCTAAGTTTGGGGTTAGATAAGAAACAGAGTCAGTACGCATAATTCGAGATAAAGTCTCGAATTCCTTTAAAAAGCCTTAAAATTTTTAAAAATAGTACTCGATATTTTCGCTTAAATAAATCAAACTACCTTTTTAAATATTAATCCAATGAGCATGAAAAAAGCAGGAGAAAAACTCTTTTCCTCCTGCGCACCTCTAAATTTATCAAGTTATTCAAAACCCAGCAACCCGATTTCTCCCCTTCTGCTTCGCTCCAATATACATTGCGTGATCGGCGTTACGAAGTAATGAGGTACCTTCGTCAGTATCTTCGAATGCAGATGATACACCGATACTTGCTGTGACGTGGACAACTAGGTGTTTGACATTCTCCATCAAGTCTGGAGATATTTCAAATGGTTGTACTTCGATTGTTTTGCGTAAACGTTCTGCTATATTAAGCGCTGCTTCTTTTGAATAATTCGGTAATAGGATGACAAATTCTTCGCCACCATATCTAGCAAGTGTACCTTGGCCGCCAATTTCTCTTCGCAATGTATCAGCGATTCCACATAGAATATCGTTTCCACTTTGATGACCGTAACTGTCATTTATTTTTTTAAAATAGTCAATATCCAGCATAATTAATGATAGATTTGAAATATTACGACTTTTCAATTCATTCATCATTTTAGTTAAATATTCATCAAAATAATGATAGTTATATAATCCTGTTAATCCGCAACGCTCACTACTATGTCTTGTTTTTTCAACATATCTTGCTTTTTCTAACGAAACTGCAAAATATGAGCAAATAAGTTCAAGTATTTTCACTTTATACTCTTTAAAGAAATTTTTCTTCTTAGACGTTAATAATAGTACACCTTCCATGTACTGATTTCTTGAAAGAGGTAAAACTAATACACTTTGCGTATCATCTAACAGATAGTTGTTAGATGAAGAGAGCCATTCTGTTCTTTTGTTAAAATGAACTTTTTCTTCAGTCTTCAATGTATGATTTAGTAAGCTTTCACTTAGTTCTTTATGCGTAACATTTTTTAATATTTCTTGTCCATTCTCGTAAGCTCGTAATACCGATAATGTACCTGTTTGTTTTCTTCGATCAATCATATATAGTCCATCAATCGCTACCATTTTCGGTATTCTATCTATAAACAAATCGAGTGTTTCTTCAGAGTCTAATTGATCTGCTAGTTGATGACCAAAATGCGCGGCTTCAGAGAGTTCCTTATTAAGCTTACTTGATGTGCTATAAAGCTGTAATAATTGTGTCATCATATAAAACGGAATTCCTAATAATACAATGGAAATGCCCCCTACATATTCTCCTAACAAGTATAAGCTGAGCCCCATTGGAAGGGCAAAGCAACAAATCAAATAATCCCATGCATCTTCTATAGTAAAGAAAGGGGCTCTATAACCTAGCAAAGCTGCACTAAGTTTCAAGAGCACATGATTTGCGGTAATATTGAAGAAAACATAAAGAAATCCGTAACCAATTATATGCATATGATCTAACGAATGAATCTGACCACCGAACGTCAAATAGATAAAACCACTGATAAAGGATACAATTAGAAACATGATTGAATTCCATGGAATTCGATAAACATCCTGGCGTGTGAGTTTTAATTTGTACAAGAATGGGATGATTGTAATTTGAAATACGATAATTTCTATAAATAATCCGAATCTCAAAAACACGGCTAGACTAACCCATAGAATAAGGAAAAATGGCGTACCATTAATAATTACAGGGTAAGCCGCTGTTAACAGGCTTAATACTGTAAAACCTATCAATAATGTCCAATCCATATCTGCAGCAGGTGGAAACACAGTGTAAATTGCATACATGCTAATAGGCATAAATACAATCCACGTTACAAAGATCATCATTTGAAACGCAAATGATTTTTTCATTCTAGTTCCCCCTACTTAGATTTTTTAAATTTATAATGCAAATTATACCAAAAATCAATTCCAATGTCATACAATTATTTAGGTTATTTGAACCTTGTTAATAGTAATTTCCTCCATTGAGCTAATAAGTAGAGTGATCCTGTCATTACGACAATACCAGAGCCATCTAGCTTCTCATCAATTATTTGAACAATTTCACCTTTCGATACACGCTTATCTAAATTGAGACTTAAGTCACATATTTCCTCTGCAGGCATAGCTCTCTCATTATCAACATCAACAAATGTGAAACTTGTTCCTATTTCTTCTAATAGTCTTAAAACTCCTGCTATATCCTTATCTTTTAACATTCCCATTACAAAATGAATCTTTTCACCTGGAAATTCTTCTTTAATCGTGTCAACTAGCGTTTTTGCGCTTGCAGGATTATGGGCACCATCGACATAAAGATTGGGCGCTAATTTTTCAAATCTACCAGCTAAATGTGTTTCACATACACCCTTTTGAAGTTTTTCTGAATCAATTTCTATACCTTGATCCTCTGCAAATAATATAAATGTTGTAATCGCAAGTGCCATGTTACTTCTTTGGTGAATGCCCGGCATCATTCTATTCAAGTTTGTAAATTCATAATCTTGGTTAATATATTTTTCATAACCTTTAGTTGCTTCTACTAAAAAATCTTTGCCAAATACATAAAGTGGTGCATGTTGTTTGGTTGCTTCTTCTTTAAAGACAGTCATTGCTTCAGGAGGAAGTGCTCCAGTGACAATCGGTCTTTCTTTTTTAATAATACCTGATTTATGGTAAGAAATTTTTGCTAAAGAATCACCTAAAAAGTTGGTATGCTCTAATGCGATACTCGGTACAACTGACACAACAGGGATCATTACATTTGTACAATCGAAACGCCCCCCCATACCACATTCTATAATCGCAATATCTGGTTTGAATCGACCAAAGGCAAGAAAAGCTGCCACCGAAAGAAGCTCAAAATCAGTTAGTTTACTATCCAGCCCTGAATCACGCATGATCTTGAAAATAGCATCCATCTCTTTTGGTGTTATCGGTGTTTCATTTAACTGGATTTGGTCGTGCACATCTTCAATACATGGAGACATAAATGTTGCTGTTTTTAGCCCATGATTTTTGGCAATATGTTCGATAAAAGAACTGGTAGAGCCTTTCCCATTTGTTCCTGCTAGATGGATAACTGGGATGTTATTTTGTGGATTTCCTACTAACGCTAAGGCCTCATTCATTGAATCCAATCCTGGTTTAATAGCTGGATCACTAGTAATTTGCCAGCGTTTTTTATATTCATCTAGTTTAGGTATCATTTCAACACTCCGTCCTATATATTCCACCGTTTTCGTGCTAAACTTTTATATATTATTATAGCACTAGTGTTAAGGGGATTTTATGATGAAAACTTGTTGGATTATTTATAATGGAAGTCTTGTAAACGATAAATTTCTAGACCAAGCAAGATTAATGGCTGAAGCAGCACAACAACTAGATGTTCAACCAATTATTTATAAAAACTTTGAAGTTATGATGAACCTAGACGAAGAACTTCAAAACAAACCTGATTTCGTCATCTTTTTAGACAAAGATATATTACTTGCTACTTACTTAAAAAATAGCGGCATCCCTATTTTCAATGATCCAGAAGTCATCGAAACTTGTGATAATAAGGCGAAACAATACATACAACTTGCTAAAGCACAAGTCCCAATGCCAACGACAATTATTGCACCAAAGGTTTATCCAAAATTCACCATACGTGAAAGTGGCTATTTTGAAAATGTCTTGAATACATTAGGCCTCCCAATGATTATTAAAGAAGGACATGGCTCATTTGGTATGAAGGTCTATTTAATTAATACCGAAGCGGAATTCTTTGAAAAAGTAGATGAATTAAGAGGTGTCGATTTTGTTTTTCAACAATTTATCGAAACAAGTCGCGGCCGCGATATACGGGTAAATATTATTGGTGATGAAGTAGTAGCTTCCATGTATCGCCATTCTGAAACTGATTTTCGTGCGAATATTACAAATGGTGGTCGTGCCGAAAAAGTCGATTTAACAAATGACCAAAAAGAAGTTGCCATTCGAGCCGCAAAAGCAGTAGGTGCAGAATTCGCTGGTGTAGATTTATTATTCGGCCCTGATGAAGAACCTATTGTATGTGAGGTCAATGCAGCAGCACATATTCGAAATCTCTATAATGTCACTGGGATTAATGTTGGTGTTCAATTCATTGAATATATTTTGAAGAAAATCGGGTGAGTTGATGAAAAACGCCTATCTATTATACGAACGACAAGATGCAGAAAAAAATCAAGTTTTCGCTGAACAAATGATTGAAGCTGCAAAAAAACATGAAGTTGAACTTTCGTTAGTTATCCTAGATGAAATCGATATAGACTTTTGGGACACAACTCATAGACAGCCACTTTTCGTATGGAATCGTACACGTAATGCCAAAATCGCTAAAAAGTTGGAACTTAAAGGTATTAAAGTGTTTAATAGCTCATTTGTGAATGAACTTGCTAATGATAAAAAAAGCACCTTGCAATTTGCACAACTGCAAGGAATTCCTAGTGTTCCTATGTTGCTGAAAGAACGTATTCAGCAGTACCCTGTTATTATTAAAACCGTTGATGGACACGGTGGTAATGAAGTTGCACTATGTAACTCAGAAGATGAACTAAAATCATATCAATCAAAGTGGCATCATCGAAAAATAATGATTCAGCCATATATCGAAACTCATTCTACCGATGTAAGGGTATGGATTGTTGGTCCTGAGATAATTGGTGCAGTCAAACGAAAAGGTAGCCACGATTTTCGTTCTAACTATACATTAGGTGGCTCCATTGAAAAATACGAACTATCTAAAGAGCAATGTCTGCAAGTTGGGACTCTTCAAAAAGCACTAAAAAGTGATTATATAGGCATCGACTTTTTACTACTGCCAGATGGAGATTGGCTCTTAAACGAAATCGAAGATCCAGTTGGTGCAAGATCTTTTTATAATTTGTATGAAGAGGATTTACCTAGTATATTGATGGAATATTTTGTTGAGGAATTAGGATTGTAGAAATTATCCCCGAATCAGATGAGGCATCTTCGGTTTCGGGCGGATTTCCGCGGTTTCATGGTGGACTTCCGAGTTTCATGCAATTTACATCCTATTTTTGAAAGGTATCTCTGATTATTCCTTTCTAAAGAAAAAAATCGCCCAAGCCTCCAAATGACTTGAGCGATTTTCTTTATTATAAATCTACATATTTTTTAATTCAGCGATACGTTTTTCAACGGTTGCGAATTTTTCAAGGTAGTCTGCTTCTTTTTCGCGTTCAGCAGCAACTACATCTTCTGGTGCTTTTGAAACGAAGCGTTCGTTGTTTAGTTTACCTTGAACACGTTTTACTTCTTTATCCCATTTTTCAAGTTCATGAGTAAGACGTTCGATTTCAGCTGTAACGTCGATTAAACCTTCAAGCGGTAAGAACAGTTCAGCACCTGATACGACAGCTGACATTGTTTTCATTTCAGGTTGTAAGTTTTCACCTAAAGTTAGTGATTCTGGGTTACAGAATTTTTCGATATACGCTTTGTTGTCTTCAAGTACTGCTAATGTCGCTGCATCTTTTGCAGAGATGTACATCGGTACTTTTTTGCTCATTGGTGTATTTACTTCTGCACGGATATTACGTACTGCACGGATAATATCCATTAACAATTTCATATCTTGAGACTGTTGATCAAAAGTAAATTCTGTGTTCACTACTGGCCATGAAGCGTGAGTGATAGATACTCCTTCATGAGGAAGGTTTTGCCAGATTTCTTCAGTGATGAATGGCATTAATGGATGTAATAGACGCATTGTGTTGTCTAGTACATAAGCAAGTACGGAGCGAGTCATTTTCTTCGCTGCTTCGTCTTCACCGTACAATGGTAATTTCGCCATTTCGATATACCAGTCACAGAAATCATCCCAGATGAAGTTGTGTAATTGACGGCCAACTTCACCGAATTCGTATTTATCAGCAAGGCGTGTTACTTCTTCGATTGTTTCGTTTAAGCGTGTTAAAATCCATTTATCTGCAACCGAATTTTCGCCAGAAAGATCAATTTCGTCATATGTCATGCCTTCCATGTTCATAAGAGCGAAACGAGATGCATTCCAGATTTTGTTTGCAAAGTTCCAAACAGCTTCTACTTTTTCAGTAGTGTAACGTAAATCTTGACCTGGTGATGAACCAGTTGATAAGAAGTAACGTAACGAGTCAGCACCATATTTTTCGATAACATCCATTGGGTCAACACCGTTACCAAGTGATTTAGACATTTTGCGACCTTCGCCGTCACGTACTAAACCGTGAATTAATACGTCTTTGAATGGGCGTTCTCCAGTGAATTCAAGTCCTTGGAAAATCATACGAGAAACCCAGAAGAAGATGATGTCATAACCTGTTACTAATGTACTTGTTGGATAGTAACGCTTGTATTCTGCGCTTGCTTCATCAGGCCAGCCCATTGTAGAAAATGGCCATAATGCAGAAGAGAACCAAGTATCAAGTACGTCTTCATCACGATTCCAATTTTCTTCATCTGATGGTGCTTCTTTACCTACGTAAACTTCACCTGTTTCTTTGTGGTACCAAGCTGGGATTTGGTGACCCCACCATAATTGACGAGAAATACACCAATCATGAACATTTTCCATCCAGCGAGAGTATGTGTTTTCGAAACGGTTTGGCACAAAGTTTACCTTTTCCATTTCTTTCTCTTGAAGTTCAAGAGCCTCTTTTGCAAGTGGTTCCATTTTAACGAACCATTGTGCTGAAAGGTAAGGTTCTACAACAACACCAGTACGTTCTGAGTGACCTACTGAATGCATATGTTCTACGATTTTAATAAGTACACCTTGTTCTTGTAAGTCTTTTACGATTTGTTTACGGCATTCGAAACGATCTAACCCTTGATATTTGCCAGCATTTTCGTTCATTGTACCGTCTTCGTTCATCACGATAATGCGTGATAAATCATGGCGGTTACCTACTTCAAAGTCATTAGGATCATGAGCTGGAGTCATTTTAACAACACCAGTACCGAATTCCAAGTCAACATAGTCATCTGCAACGATTGGAAGTTCGCGACCTATGATTGGAAGAATCGCAGTTTTACCTACTAAATGAGCGTATCGTTCATCGTTAGGGTTTACAGCGATACCAGTATCACCAAGCATTGTTTCTGGACGAGTTGTTGCAATTTCAAGTTTTCCAGAGCCATCTGCTAAAGGATATTCCATGTGATAGAATGCACCTTGAACATCTTTGTAAATTACTTCGATATCAGATAATGCTGTTTTTGCTTGTGGATCCCAGTTAATGATACGTTCACCACGGTAGATTAAGTCTTTTTCATATAATTTCACGAATACTTCTTTTACTGCATCAGAAAGACCTTTATCAAGCGTGAAGCGTTCGCGAGAGTAATCTAATGCAAGGCCTAATTTTGCCCATTGTTGACGAATTGTACCTGCATATTCTTCTTTCCATTCCCACGTTTTTTCGAGGAATTTTTCACGACCAAGATCGTAACGAGAAACACCTTCTTCGCGAAGTTTTGCTTCAACTTTCGCTTGTGTTGCAATACCCGCATGGTCCATACCTGGTAACCAAAGAGCATCGTAACCTTGCATGCGTTTCATACGGATTAGGATATCTTGAAGAGTTGTATCCCAAGCATGGCCTAAGTGTAATTTACCTGTTACGTTAGGTGGTGGAATTACGATTGAATATGGTTGTTTTCCACTTTCTGGTTGTGCTTTGAAGAATTCTCCTTCAAGCCACCATTCATAACGACCTTGTTCAATCGACTGTGGATCGTACTTTGTTGGCATAGATGTGTTTTGTTCAGTCAATATGATGACCTCCTTTGATATCTCGTTATTTGACGAAGTAAATGGCTTTGAAAAAATAAAAAAACCTTCACCCTAAACAAAGGGCGAAGGTTATTATTCGCGGTACCACCTTAATTTCAGCACAAATGGCTGACACTTCATCTCATAACGGCTACTAACCGGTTTCTACTACTAATCATTCGCAGAAACTGCTCCAGGGCTACCTTCAAACGTCTACTTGAGGAACTTGCACCAACCGTTCCCTCTCTAACAAGTAGGAGCGTTCTACTCCTCCCCTTCTTCGCATATATATATAGCTGTATACATTGTAACGAATCAGACATTGTTTTTCAAGTTTTTCAGAATACTTAAACTAACCAAATTTCAACATTCTTCACATGTAGTACTTTGTATAAGTATAATAAGCATAAAAATGATTTGAAAGAAGGCTAATGTACTTGAAGAAAATATTTCTTTTCTTATTATGTACAAATTGACGCATTAGCAAAATCCTCTAGCAACACTTTAAATAGTGGCGGATCGCATATATTATCTAAATATAATATTAATATCCGTTCAATTACACAAATATCGTCTTCAACAATAGAGGAAGTTAAAAATAATAGGAATTGGGTGTTTGCAGTTATTGATTGGATTTTATATAAGTTTAAAGGAAACAGCAATGAAAGCTCAAAACTTAATATCTATATCCAACTATTCTAGAAATTGAGAACAAATCTTTAATCTATAAGATATTTGAAACAACAATTGAAGAAACAAAAACAAACATTTACCCACTTTAACTACAAAAATCCATCCCTAGCTACATATATTACTAGGAATGGATTTTTTATTTAACAGAAAGGAGATGTGGTTATGAAAAGAAATCGTTACAATCCTTATTTACTTCCCCCATGGTTGAGAAAAACTAGATTTTATTGCAGAAATATTATTGTTCCTATTTCATGCTTTCAATTTGTCCGTATCATTATCGTACCAACAACATGGGATATAGTGATACTTTTATTTCTTGTACTTCTTAGTTATCTGTTATTAACGGATTTTATTTAATGGTATCTCGACCCGAGTATATTGTTCATCTAAATCCCACAAAAAATCATTCAAAATCGATTCACCTTTCTCTGCATCTTCAGCCGCTTCTGAATGCATAAGCAATACATTACTTTCATGTGGTTGCTCAACTTTTTGTGTTTTATCTTGTTCCTCATCATAGAGACAATCTACATGACATTTAATATGGCATACACCGTCATCATCCAATTTCACGTTAATATCTCGAGCATTTAATTGAACAGATGAATGTACAACATTGTCTTTTGGCAAACTAACATCTAAAGGAATAGCATATTCAAAATATCCTAGCTTATCTTGCCATTCCACCTCATCTATTAGTGTACATTCATTTGATAATTGTTTTGCTCTTTCCTTGCCTGCGTCAAATTCCAGAAAAGCTGATAAATGATAAATCCCTAAAAGCGAAACTGATAGATCATCAACTTGTTGTTCCCATCGGGGTGTTACGTGAACTTCACTCGCTTTCACTGGGCAGCCATAAGTTTCTGGAAAAATAAATGACTCATTTATTTCCCAGGTAATCTTTTGCACTATATATCCCTCCTCTATCTTCATGTATATGCCGAAAAATTTTAAAAAAGAACTTTCATGGAATGGATAAATTGTCCAAGTGTTTTTTTATTGTTGAAATTATATTAAAATACCAATTATTAATATCAAATTAAACGATGATTACAACTGAAGAATCAACTTTTTACAAAAGAAAAAGCCAACGAAAAAAATTCGTTGGCTTTTTTTAATATTATTATCTAGCTAATTTTTTAAACACTTTTTGGAATGCTTCGACTGTTTTTGCAATATGTTCTTCGGTATGTGCAGTTGAGAAGAATACACATTCGAATTGGGATGGCGGAAGGAAAATTCCCTCTTCAGCCATTAAAGCATAATAATCTGCAAACAGTTGTAAATCAGCAGTTTTCGCTGTTTCAAAGTTGATAACATGTTCATTTGTTAAGAAGTAACCAATCATTGAGCCTACACGATTTACAGTGTGAGGAATGTGATAAGTTTCAGCTGCTTCTCGGAATCCAGCTTCTAATTGGTCACCTAATTTTTTAAAGTACTCATATGATTCTGGTGTTACATGTTTTAACGTTTCAAGACCAGCAGTCATAGCTAATGGGTTACCTGAAAGTGTACCAGCTTGATAGATTGGACCTGCAGGAGCAACGTTTTCCATAATTTTACGAGAACCACCAAAAGCACCTACTGGAAGTCCCCCACCGATTACTTTACCTAAGCAAGTAAGGTCAGGTGAAACTCCAAGGTATCCTTGTGCACAATTAAATCCAACGCGGAAACCTGTCATTACTTCATCAAAGATTAATAATGAACCAGCTTTTGTTGTAATATCGCGTAAACCTTCTAAGAAGCCAGGTAGAGGAGGAACACATCCCATATTACCGGCAACTGGTTCTACAATGATTGCGGCAATTTCTTCACCGTATTTTTCGAATGCTTGTTTAACAGATTCTAAGTCATTATACGCAACTGTCAAAGTATTTTGAGCGATTCCCATTGGAACCCCTGGGCTATCTGGTAAACCAAGAGTTGCAACACCTGAACCAGCTTTGATCAATAATGAATCACCATGACCATGATAAGAACCTTCGAATTTTAAGATTTTATCACGTCCAGTGAAGCCACGAGCTACACGAATCGCACTCATAGTTGCTTCTGTACCTGAAGAAACCATACGTACCATTTCTACTGATGGTACACGTTTAATTACTTCTTTAGCTAACTCATTTTCGATAACTGAAGATGCACCGAAGCTTGTACCTGTTTCAGCAACACGTTGAATCGCTGCTACAACATCAGGATGAGTATGGCCGATGATTAGTGGACCCCATGATAATACATAGTCAATATAGTCATTACCATCTACGTCGGTAATGATTGCACCATGACCTTTTTCCATCACGATTGGATCCATATTTACTGCATTAAATGCACGTACTGGGCTGTTAACGCCACCGGGCATTAAGTTAATTGCTTCAGCAAATGCTGCTTTTGATTTTTCATGTGAACGAGTCATTGATTATTTCTCCTCCATCCAGCGAACTGCATCTTTCGCATGGTAAGTAATGATTAAGTCCGCACCTGCGCGTTTCATGCCTGTCAAAGTTTCTAGAACGATTTGTTTTTCATCTACCCAGCCATTAAGTGCTGCAGCTTTAACCATAGCATATTCACCACTTACGTTGTATGCAACGACAGGTAAGTCATAATTGTTACGAACATCACGAACGATATCTAAATATGATAATGCTGGTTTTACGATTAAGAAATCTGCGCCTTCTTCAACATCACTAGTAGCTTCACGCATTGCTTCATAACGATTTGATGGGTCCATTTGATATGTTTTACGGTCACCGAATTTTGGTGCACCATCAGCAGCATCACGGAATGGACCATAGTATGCAGATGCATATTTTACAGCATATGACATGATTGGAACATCTTCAAACCCAGCTTCATCTAGGCCTTTGCGAATTGCTGCAACAAATCCATCCATCATATTAGAAGGTGCAATAATATCTGCGCCTGCTTGTGCTTGTGAGACAGCTGTTTTTGCAAGAATATCTAGAGAAGGATCATTTAAGATTTTTTCGTCTTCTGATACAACTCCGCAGTGACCATGTGAAGTGAATTCACATAAGCAAGTATCTGCGACTACAACGATATCTGGGTAGTTCTTTTTGACGAATCGTGTAGCTTCTTGTACGATACCGTGATCATGGAAAGCTTGTGTGCCAACTTCATCTTTTTCAGCTGGAAGACCAAAAAGAATAACAGATGGAATACCTAGAGATACGACTTCATCCATTTCTTCGCCTAAACGATCTAAAGAAAATTGATATACACCTGGCATTGAATTCACTGGATTCTTAATATTTTCGCCATCGATTACGAAAATTGGATAGATGAAATCTTCTTTGTGTAAGTATGTCTCTTTTACCATTGCACGCATTGTTGCAGATTGGCGTAAACGTCTATGTCTTTTAAAGTTTAAGTCTGTCATGATTAAAGTTCCTTTCCATTAGCCAATTCGTCAATAATGGCCATCATTGTATACTTTTCTGGTTTTACATCTACCGTTGCTCCAACATTTTGCAATGCTGTTTCTGTCACATGACCGATTGCAGCAATTTTGAAACCATTCCAACCAATATCGGCTGCTATATGCTTTGCAAAAACTTCTACTACAGAAGGACTTGCAAAGATCACAGTAACGTTTTTAGATTGCTCAATCAGATTTTTCAAAGCAGAAACATGGTCTGTTGTTTGAATTGTTTCATAAACAGTCCATTCTTCTACCGGAAACGGTAATCCTTCCTTTATAGTAGCCTTTGCTAAACTTCCTTTCAAGAATAGACAATTTTTTAATTGCCCCACGTAATTTGGAAATTCCTTAACAAAAACATCTGCACTATATGTAGAAGGCATAAAATCGATTGTAAAACCTAGTTTTTCCATTGCTTGTGCTGTCTTCTCGCCAACTACGGCAATTTTCGCTACACAGTCCTCTTTCGTCTGTTTGTAACGTTCTAACTTATTTGAAAATGCCTGTACCGCGTTTTGACTCGTAAAAATCAGCCATTCACTATTCAAAGCATGTTGAAGCATCGTTACATCCTCTGATGCTTCAATTTCATGAACAGTAATAAGCGGTAAGTAATGTACTTTACCGCCTAAAGCTGTTATTCGAGAAGATATTGAATGTGTCATGTTTGTGCCAGTCAGAACAATTTGTTGTTCTTGTAATGGCAAATTATTTGGCATCTTGCTCAGCCTTTACTTTTTGAATTAATTCAAAAGCACCTTGTTCTGTTAACCTTTTAGCAACCTCTACACCAGCTTCAGTAGCTTTTGTTGAAACGATTGATTCTCTATAGAATACAGAAGCATCAGGAGCCGCAACTAATCCTTTAAAATCTACTTGACCTTCATTATAGCGTGCAAAACCAGCAATTGGTACCTGACAGCCACCATCCATAGCTGCTAAAAATGCACGTTCAGCTTGAGCTTCTTCCCAAGTCGCTTTATCTGTCAATTTAGCAAGTTCTGCTAATAATTCTTCATCATCACCACGGCATTCAATACCAAGTGAGCCTTGCCCAACTGCTGGCATACAAACATCCGTAGATAAATATTCCGTAACAACTTCATCATTCCAGCCTAAACGTTTTAAGCCTGCAGCTGCTAAAATGATCGCATCGTATTCATCTGTTTCAAGTTTTGATAAACGGGTATCAACATTGCCGCGAATCCATTTGATTTCTAAGTCAGGGCGTGCAAGTAATAATTGTGCACTACGACGTAAACTACTAGTACCTACAACAGCTCCTTTAGGAAGGTCTGCAAATTTTACATGGCCTTTTGAAATAAATGCATCACGTGGATCTTCACGTTTTGGAATACAACCGATTACAAGTCCTTCTGGAAGTACGGCAGGCATATCCTTCATACTGTGAACAGCAAAATCGATCTCTTTATCGAATAATTCTTGCTCGATTTCTTTTACAAATAAACCTTTACCGCCTACTTTTGATAACTGAACATCAAGGATTTTATCACCTTTTGTGACAATTTCCTTCACCTCGAATTCAAATGGTACACCCGCTTTTTTTAATTGGTCGATGAACCAGTTTGTTTGAGTCAAAGCAAGCTTACTTCTTCTAGAACCTACAATAATTTTACGCACTTACAATCCAACCTTTCTGTTAATACCAAAAGTGAAAACTTGATAAACGACTTCCTAAGAAGAAGTTGATAATAACAATCAAGAACGCATAAATATGTGTCCAAGCATACATTGTTGTATGAAGTTTTCCTTTTCGATTTCCATATATAATTAAGCAATAGATTAATAACGATATAAATGAACCAATAATCTTCACGTCGAAAATTGTAAAATTTTCCAATGAGACGTAAGCCCATTGTAAACCTAATATTAAACTAATTAATAAGAATGGAATACCTGCTAATAATGCACCAGACATACCTTTTTGAGCTTGCTCTAAAGAAGGTAATCTCGTCCATTGCTTTGTCCATTTCTTTTTCTTAAGTACATTATAAAGGATTAAATATAATGTGGAGAAAACAAATGACAAAGAAAATGCAACATATGACAATATTGCGAACGTCACATGAATAAAAAGTAACTCAGATACCAGAGTATGTCCTACTGGCGACTGAGCAATTTGATTTGGTGCAAACGTATGAATCGACATAAATATAAAACCGATTACATTTAAAAAGAAAACCGGTAAATCGACACGATACAAACAATGCAATAATATGGAAATTGTAACCAAGAGCCATGCGTAGAAATAAATCCCTTCAAATAAAGATAATATTGGGAATCGATGTGTTTCTATAATATATAACCCTAAAAAAACGGACTGCAAAATCCATACAATCGATACAAGCCAAAATGCAATTCGATGCGCCTTAGCATCTTTATTGAGATAATCTATAAAATAAAAGACAAGACTGATCGCATATAAGACGACCATTGCTTCATGTAGCCTTGTCATCGTCAAATCAGTCATAACAAACTCCTTTGTCGTGTTATACATAAGATGAAAAAAGCGCCTTCGCACCTATTAGTTTACCACATAGACACGAAAACGCCTTCAGAAAAATTCTTTAATATGACAATTTAGCATCAGTTGTTTGTACTTCTAATGCTGATTTTTGCATGCGTTCTTTTTGGTGAAGTTGTTGTTTTCGAGCTTCTTCTTCTACTTCTTCTTCAATTCCAAAAATTTGTTGGAATAACGCTAACTGCTCTTTTGATTTTTGAGAACCAGCCATTTCCTTTGCTTGCAAAATAGGTTCTTTTAACAATTGGTTAATAATCGATTTCGTATGCTTATTCAATACCTTTTTCTCACGTTCTGTTAAATCAGGCATTTTATTTTCAATACTTTGCATGGTTTCTGCTTGGATTCGAGCAGCTTTTTGACGAAGTGCTGAAATAACAGGAACAACTCCTAAAGTACCCATCCAATCTTTGAATTCATCGACTTCAGTACCAATCATAGATGTGATTTGTTCGGCTGCACGTTGGCGTTCTGCTAGATTTGCTTCTACAATACCGTGTAAATCGTCGATATCATATAAGAAAACATTTTGAAGATCGCCGATACGTGGATCCAAGTCACGTGGAACAGCAATATCAACCATAAATATTGGTTTTCCTTTACGTAAAGTATCAACATGTTTCATAAGTTCATAATCGATTACATAATCTGTAGCACCAGTTGAACTTATTAAAATATCTGCTTCTAGTAGTACACATTGAAGCTCTTGCATAGATTTTGCTGTACCATTAAATTTCTCAGCAAGAGTTTCTGCTTTTGAGAATGTACGGTTAATAACAGTTACTTTAGAAACACCGCTACCATATAGATTTTCAGCCGCAAGTTCACCCATTTTACCAGCGCCTAAAATAGCTACATGTTTATTTGATAATGAGCCAAAGATTTTCTTTGCAAGTTCTACAGCTGCGTAAGAAACCGAAACGGCATTTTCACCAATAGCTGTTTCTCCGTGTGCACGTTTTGCAAATGTGATTGCTTGTTTGAATAATTTATTATAAACAGTACCTGTAACACCGATTTCTTGAGCTTTTAAAAAGCTGCCTTTAACTTGTCCCAAAATTTGTGTTTCGCCTAATACCATTGAGTCGATCCCAGATGAAACTTTAAATAAATGCATCATTGAACTATCTTCTTCACTAATATAAAGATGTGGTTCAAAAGTATTCACTGGAACTTGAAACCAATTTGATAAGAATTGTTTAATATAATAACGTCCTGTATGCAGTTGATCGACTACAGCATATATTTCAGTACGGTTACAAGTTGAGACAATTACATTTTCTAGTATGCTTTTTTGACTTTCTAATGCTCTCATCGCATCGAGAAGTTCTTCTTCGTTAAATGAGAATTTCTCACGAATTTCGACGGGCGCTGTTTTATAATTCAAGCCTACTACGATGGTATGCATGAAATTATACACCTCTCACGTTCTAATTAACGATTCTTATTATAACATAAATTATAAATAATCCTGCTTCAATTTTGTGAACAGGCTATGACATAAAAATCGACATTTTTCTTTAGAATTATTATAATCTATATTTTATCAAAACATACACTGAATCACAATAATGTTGCTCTATTATTAAATTTTCTGAACATTATTGTAAAAATTCTTGTATAAATGCTGACATGATTATCCAAAGCATCTTTCCAGTTTTCTATTGGGTATGCTTAATATTAGAGTCTATCAAATTTTTTGTTGATTTAAATAAACTATAAAACCTGTAGAACATTTCAATTCTACAGGTTATGTAATCTACTACATTCTTTTTTCAATTTCCGCCCATGCTTGTTCCATACCCATTCCCTTTTCAGATGAGAATAAAATAAGTGGGTCATCCGGATCCATGTCTAAACCCTCTTCGACCATTTTTATATGTTTGGCATAATTCCCTTTTTTAATTTTATCTGCTTTTGTAGCAATAACAATTGTTGGAATATTGTAATGCTTTAAGAAATCATACATCATACAGTCATCGTCAGTTGGTTCGTGACGAATATCGATAATTTGAACAACTGCCTTTAACTCTGCTCTTCCAGTTAAATACTGCTCGATCATTTTGCCCCAAGCTTCACGTTCAGTTTTAGAAACTTTTGCATAACCATAACCTGGTACATCTACAAAAAATAATTGCTCTTCAATTTTATAGAAGTTTAGTGTTTGGGTTTTCCCTGGTTTTGAAGATATACGAGCCATACTTTTTCGGCCAATCATTCGATTGATAAAAGAAGATTTACCAACATTAGAACGACCTGCAAGAGCGAACTCTGGCAGACCGTCCTCTGGATATTGAGCTGGTCGAACAGCACTGATTACCATCTCTACATTATTGACTTTCATAAAATCCCTCCGTCTAACGCTATATTCAATACTTCATCTGCGTTTGACACGAGCTTAAATGTGAGCCCTTTCCGAACACTTTCTGGAATATCATCAATATCACGTTCATTGTCTTTCGGTAAAATTATTGTTGTTAACCCTGCACGATGAGCTCCAAGTGATTTTTCTTTTAATCCACCAATCGGTAATACTCGTCCTCGCAAAGTAACTTCCCCTGTCATACCTACTTCACGACGAATTGGTCGTTTTGTTATGGCAGAAGTGATTGCAGTAACCATTGTAACACCAGCAGAAGGACCATCTTTTGGTACAGCTCCTTCTGGTACATGGATATGAATATCGTGTTTATCAAAGAAATCATCTTCAATACCCAATTCATCTGATTTGGATCGTACATAAGATAATGCCGTTTGTGCAGATTCCTTCATGACATCACCCAATTTACCTGTTAATTGAATCTTTCCTTTACCTGGAGTAAGTGAAACTTCAATTTGTAGTGTATCTCCACCAACAACAGTATAGGCTAGACCTGTCGCAACACCAATTTGATTTTCCTTTTCTGCTTGTCCATGATGGAATCGATGTTTTCCTAATAGGTCTTCTAAATTTTTTGAAGTGATAACAACACGTTTTTTGTCGCCTGAGACAATTTGTTTTGCTGATTTGCGACATAGTGAAGCAACTTGACGTTCTAAATTACGAACCCCCGCTTCACGTGTATAAAAACGAATTAAATCAAGTACTGCATCATCACGAATTTGTAGTTGTGATTTTGTTAATCCATTTTCTTTCATTTGCTTTGGTATTAAATGATTTTTTACGATTTCTTGTTTTTCTACCTCTGTATAACCGGCAATCGAAATAATCTCCATACGATCACGTAATGGCCCTGGAATTGTACTTAAATCATTCGCAGTTGCTATGAACATCACATTCGATAGGTCATATGGTTCTTCGATATAGTGATCACTAAATGTACTATTTTGGTTAGGATCTAATACTTCTAACATTGCTGCAGATGGATCCCCACGGAAGTCATTCGACATTTTATCAATTTCATCTAATAAGAAAACAGGATTAATAGTACCTGCTTTTTTCATACCTTGAATGATTCTACCTGGCATTGCACCGACATATGTTCTTCGATGACCACGAATTTCGGACTCATCTCGAACACCACCAAGTGAGATTCGAACAAAATTGCGATTTAAAGATTCAGCAATCGATTTTGCTAATGAAGTTTTCCCTACTCCTGGAGGACCAGCAAGGCAAAGGATTGGCCCTCGAAGTGAATTGGTTAATTGTTGGACAGAAAGGTATTCTAAAATACGTTCTTTTACTTCTTCTAAACCTTCATGATCTCGATTTAAAATCTTCTCTGCAACATTGATATCTCGACGGTCTTTAGTAGCTTTTTTCCACGGAAGTGCAATTAACCAATCTAAATAGTTACGAATAACTCCGCTTTCAGCAGAAGCAGTTGGTATTTTGTCATAACGACCTAATTCTTTTAATGCAACATTCATCGTTTCTTCTGGCATTTTGGAAGCTTCGATTCGTTTTCTTAACTCTTCAACTTCTGCTTGCTTCCCTTCACGGTCTCCAAGTTCTTCTTGGATTGCTTTCATTTGTTCACGCAAGTAAAATTCTTTTTGCGTTTTCTCCATTGCACGTTTAACTTTGGTATTAATCTTCTGTTCAAGATTTAGCACCTCTTGTTCATCATGCAAACGTTGAATTAAAATATTGATTCTTTCTTTAATGTCAATTGTACGCAGAATTTCTTGTTTTGCTTGCATTTTCAATGGTAAATAGGATGCAATTGTGTCAGCAAAACGACCAGGTTCTTCTATATCCGCTACGGTTTCATAAGATTCGTTCGAAATTTTACTAGAAGCTTTTGAATATTTTTCAAAAAAGGATAATAATGTACGCATCAATGCTTCTGTCTCAATATCGACTTCATTCGAATCCACTAAATTTTCTAGATCCACCGAAATATAATCATCATGATCTATAATTTTCTTTACTCTTGCTCGGTTAAGACCTTCTACGAGCACTCGTAATGTACCATTTGGTAATTTTAACATTTGTTTTACATAAGCGACAGTACCCACTTCATATAAATCATCTTGTTCCGGATTTTCAACACTCATGACCTTTTGAGTTACAAGAAATATCAAATTATCATCCGCCATCGCTTTTTCCAATGCTTCTATAGAGCGTTCACGACCTACATCAATATGTAATAATATCGTTGGATAAACGAGTAACCCTCTAAGTGGTAAAAGCGGTATGTCCTTCGTTCTAGTTACTTCTGCCATACGGGTGAACACCTCCGAGTGATTGTGTAAATTTCATATTATTAATTATCTTAGGAGTATATTTCAATACGCTATAAGTATGTTTCCGAAAACACTTTTAATGCACAGTAATTTAGTTAAAAAAAGCTGGCGACCGAGAAAGTGCTGATTGGCACTTAATCGAAGCCAGCTATTCAATCAGATCTTATGCAGACGTTTTTTCGCTATCTGGATCTAGCTCAGTGCCATCTTTTAAAAGAAGTTTTGGTCGAGCTTTATCTGTAATAGTTTCTTTCGTAATAATACATTTTGCGATATCATCACGAGAAGGTAATTCGAACATTACATCCAACATAATATTTTCAATAATTGAACGTAAGCCACGAGCACCCGTTTTACGTTCAATCGCTTCTTTTGCGATCTCATATAATGCGTCTTTTTCAAATTCAAGCTCTACATTATCAAGTTCTAACATCTTTTGATATTGCTTAGATAGTGCATTCTTAGGTTCTGTTAAAATCTGAACAAGTGCATCTTCATCTAGCTGCTCTAAACTTGCCAATACAGGTAAACGACCGATAAATTCTGGGATTAAACCGAATTTAAGTAAGTCTTCTGGAATCAGATGTTTCATCAAATCTTTATCATTTGCATTTTGTTTTTTAACATCAGAACCAAAACCGATTACTTTTTCACCCATACGACGTTTGATAATTGATTCAATTCCATCAAAAGCTCCACCTACAATGAAAAGAATATTTGTCGTATCAATTTGTATGAACTCTTGATGAGGGTGTTTACGACCACCTTGAGGAGGAACACTTGCTGTTGTACCTTCTAAGATTTTCAATAATGCTTGTTGAACACCTTCACCAGACACATCACGTGTAATTGATGGGTTTTCAGATTTACGTGCAACTTTATCTATTTCATCGATATAGATAATTCCTTTTTCAGCTCGTTCAATATCATAATCAGCGGATTGAATTAGTTTAAGAAGAATATTTTCAACATCTTCTCCTACATAACCAGCTTCTGTTAAAGAAGTCGCGTCAGCAATCGCAAATGGTACGTTGATAATACGCGCTAAAGTTTGAGCTAATAATGTTTTACCACTACCAGTTGGCCCGATTAACACGATATTAGATTTTGATAACTCTACGTCATCTACTTTACTGTTAGAATTAATACGTTTGTAGTGATTGTAGACTGCTACAGATAACGCTTTTTTTGCACGTTCTTGTCCGATGACATAATCATCCAAAATGTCTAGTATTTCTTTTGGCTTTGGTATGTCCTTTAGCTCAACTTCTTCTTCAGTACCAAGTTCTTCAACAACAATTTCAGAACATAGATCGATACATTCATCACAAATATATACGCCTGGTCCTGCAACTAGTTTACGGACTTGTTCTTGTGGTTTACCACAGAATGAGCATTTTAAATTGCCTTTTTCATCATTAAATTTGAACAATTATTTCACCCCTATTCAAGCAACAATGTTACAAGATTCTATATATATTATCAAATATTATGATTCCTTGTCACACATTACTCATAAATATGTATTATTCTAAATTTTCATTTATATGTTAGAAAAACAAGGTACGGATTTAAAACCCGTACCTTGTTCAGGTTTACTAAAATTGAACTGTATTATTCAGTTACTTTAGCGTTTTCAACTAATAATTCAACTGTTTTGCGAATTTTCACATCATGTTCAAGTACAGATGTGCCACCAAGAACTGATTTGATTTGCTCTACATCCATTTTGAATTGTTCAGACATTTTTTCTAATTCAGCGTTGATATCTTCTTCAGTTACTTCAACTTTTTCAGCTTCAGCAATTGCTTCAAGAACTAAAGATACGCGTACGCGGCTTTCAGCATCAGCTTTCATTTGTGAACGAAGAGCTGCTTCATCTTGACCTGAGAATTGGTAGTAAAGGTCAAGGTTCATACCTTGCATTTGTAAGCTTTGATCGTATTCTTGTAACATACGGTTGATTTCTGTTTCAACCATTGCTTCTGGAATATCAATTGTTGCGTTTTCAGCAGCTTTTTCAACTAAGTCGTCGCGTAAAGCTGTTTCTGCAGCACTTTCTTTTTCAGTAGCAGTTTTTTCTTTAAGTTTAGTGCGAAGTTCAACTAAAGTTTCAACTTCTGAATCGATTTCTGAAGCGAAATCATCATCTAATTCTGGAAGTTCTTTTGCTTTTACTTCTTTTACAGTTACTTTGAAAGAAGCTTCTTTACCAGCTAATTCAGCAGCATGGTATTCTTCAGGGAATGTTACAACAACATCTTTAGATTCACCAGCTTTTACGCCTACTAATTGTTCTTCGAATCCTGGGATGAATGAACCTGAACCGATTTCAAGTGAATAGTTTTCGCCTTTTCCACCTTCGAATGCTACGCCATCTTGGAAGCCTTCGAAATCGATAACAGCAGTGTTGCCTTCTTCTACAGTGCCTTCTTCTTTTACAACTAATTCAGCAAGACGAGTTTGTTGGTCTTTTAATTGTTGTTCAATTTCTTCGTCAGATACTGAAGTTTCTTGTTTAGTTACTTCTAAACCTTTGTAATCACCAAGAGTTACTTCTGGTTTTACAGTTACTTTTGCAGTAAATTTGAAGTCTTTGTTTTTACCTAGGTCTTCCATTTCGAAATCGATTTCTGGTTGATCAACTGGATCGATACCAGTTTCATCGATTGCTAAAGGATAGTTTTCGTTTACTAAAAATTCTAAAGCATCTTGGTATAATGATTCTACACCAAATTTCTTTTCGAACATTGGACGAGGCATTTTACCTTTACGGAAGCCTGGTACATTAATTTGTTTTACCACTTTTTGGAAAGCTTTATCTAAAGCTTCGTTTACTTTTTCAGCAGGCACTTCTACTGTTAATAATCCAGTGTTACCTTCTTGTTTTTCCCATTTTGCTGACATTTATAATACCTCCAAGATTAATTTCAAATGTTGGACTTTTCATTCGTTAATACGACTTTCACAACTGTTTTAGTATATCATAGATAGCTATAGTTTCAACTGATTTCACACATCAAACAGCTCTGACTGCTCTTCAAGCAGGTTTAATAAGTCCATTAAATCGTAATCTGTTTCTTTAATTTCGCCAAACATAGCATGTACAAAATCTATATACCCATCTACTATCTCTTCTGAGTGATAATCAAACCATTCAAAAGGATAAGTCACGAATATATGTCTCGCAATGAGATATTGAACCATTTCTAAAGAAGATGGCTCCTTTTCCAAGGCACTTCCAACAAGTTTTAAAACTTGCTTTGCGACTGGCATCTCATCAGGAAATTGTAACTGTGATGGATTTACAATACGCAATTCATCAAACTTTTTTACTTTCACTTCAAGATCAACCTCTTGCTGTACAAGTAAGTATAATGCAAAACTTTGTATCATTGGATGAGCACGTGGGTCTTCAATAATAGCGGCCACAAGTTCTTTCAACGGACGAATATTCACTTCACGAAATGCTTGCAATTGCTGCATTTGTTGTAAAGTCGTTTGAGAAAAAAATGGGTCTGCTTCAAATTGTTCGCATGCTTTTTCAATCTCTACTATGTCCGACGGTTCTTCATCTTGCGTATCAGCAATCATTGCATTCAAGTTTTTGATACGAATAAATTTATCTTGCGACTCTGGTGGTATGACATCTTCTTCAAGCAAGGATTCAATTAATACCTCTACTTGCTTGAACTCCTTCAATTCCATCAACACCGTTAAATAAAGTTCCATGGTTTCTATGTATAACTGTGGACCAATGGCTAGCAATTTCTCGCAAATAAGTTTAGCTTCTTGAAAATTACGTGTTTCATACAAAGAGAAGGCATAAATACTCAATAGACTTTCGTCACCTTCTGTATATTGCAATGCCTCACGTAACGAAACGACAGCTTTATCATATTGATAATTTTCAGCATATCGCTGTCCTTCTGCAATAAGCCTTTCTATTGTTCCAGGGAACACAATAACATTTTGATGTTTTTGAAGTTTATCTCTTTTTCTTCGCAATTGTGTTCACTCTCCCTAGTATCATCATAGCATATTTTTATTTAGAGCTAAAACAATTTCATACGACAAAATAGATTGTTTTTATTTTCTATAAAATTGATAGCCTTCTTCATTATGGATAAAAACACTTATAGTTATGCTATTAAATTTTGGTCTTATTTTGGACTTCAAATCTATTATCTGCGTCTACCTGCTAAATACTTAACGAAATTTAACTTACCAAAACTTTAAAGTGTTTAAATACAATTATTAATAGTATTAGTATTAGTATTAATTTGCATCTGCATGATGTGGAATTA
>NZ_JBCMNM010000038.1:0-3457 GCF_050459865.1 Rummeliibacillus pycnus | reverse complement strand
CGCTAATTCCACATCAACAAGGATAGCTATACAAGATTTTTATTATAAACTTTCATCTCTTTTTTAGCTTTTATCAGTGTATTCACTACTGTAGGACTATTAAAATCGCACGAAGAAAATTCGTATACATTTTCGAGGAGTCGCCTGTCTTTCGCTCCACAATGGCCAAAATTAGATATCATGAAATTCCGTATATTTTATATGAATTTTGCATTATGAGATTTATTCAAAGTGTAGATAACAATACATAGTTCATATTAAAAAGACTATCCTAAAAATTAATTTTATAAGCCATCCTTATCCTGTATTTGTTTTGGAACAGAATAAATCCAAACGTCATCTATTTTTTCTTTTATCACAAATTGATGGTCTTCTAAGTAATCGAGATAGCCTATTATTTCAGACATGACAAGTGAAAATTCTGTTTTATATTTTGACTTATAATATTGCTTTGCTAGTGAACTAGCTGTTTGTGGTTCATTTGCTAATAATGCCAACATTCTTTTAGATTTTCGATTCATCGATTCAAGCTTTTGATTAATTAATTGTTTATGGTTTTCTATGATTGTTCGATGGCCAGGAAAGACAAGCAATGCATCAAGTTCCTCACATTTAGTTAATGATTGTCGTTGCTCTGTTACTGATTTTAAGCGAACACCATTTAGATTAGGATCTATTATTGCATTTGTTGATGATTCTTTTAAAACTAAATCACCACAAAACAGCCATTTTCTTTCCTTATCGTATAAACTAATAGAATCTGGTGAATGACCAGGTGTTTCAATAACTTCTAAGCCACTAACAAAATCCCCTGCTTGAATTGGAATATAATTTGCGATTAATTTTCTTTCATCTAATTCGTTTAATGTTCGACTTAGTTTTTCTAATCGTGGTTGTGCATCATGAAGGCAATCCATTTCTCTATAAAGTTCATGGAAGAATTGGTAACGCATCATAAAGAAATCTGCATCCATTTGTAATCTTAAAATAGTAAGTGGGTGAGCATAAATAGGAATATCTTTTAAAGCTAATATTCGTTTTAATAGCCCTACATGATCTTCATGATGGTGAGTTAAAATGATACGATCAATATCCGTTACCGCATATCCCTGTTCTGCCAATGCTAAATTAAAATATTCCCAACAATCTTCATGGTCGATACCAGCGTCAATTAAAGACAAAGATTCCCCATCATTGATAACAAAAAAGTTAATCGTTCCAATAAGTCCATATGATGTTGGGAAAATAATTGGATATACTTGACGCTCCTTACTAGAAATAATTTGCAAATCTTTTCACTTCCTTATTATGGAGTCAGTTAAAACATCGTTACCAAGAATTTCTGTATTATTTGAACCAGCTTGTTGTCCAATATGTTCGTCTACTTGCTTAAATACATTTGATTTGATAGGACTTGCGATTTGTCGTTTTACACCACCATTTTCAAAAGGCTATTAAGCAGAAAAATCAAGCACTTTTAAATGATTTAGTATTGTCATTATTTTAACACCTTCCTTATAAAATATTGAATTGAATTATATAAAGAATAAATTTTTAAATTTGGACAAAATGTAAATACCTCAAAGAAAGCAATATAGCCATCTATCGCTTCTAATGAATATTAAAAAAACCGGATAAATCCCTTATCGAAGGATTTTCCGGTTTTTTATATGTTTTACTTATTTGTTTTATATTCGCGTTTATTCATACCAAATGCATAGAATAGGATTGTCATAAGCGCTAAGAATATAATCCCTACGATTAACGAAATACGTGTTTCATCGTTGATCCACATGCCGACTAATACAACTAATAAAAAGATGATGGTTGCATAGTTACTTATTGGTGCGAAAGGCATTTTAAATGGATGATTTGCCATTTCTTTCGCATGTACTTTTCTGAATCGGATTTGAGCGATTAACAATGCAAACCAAGGAATCATACCTGGTAATACACTCGCACTATATACATAAACGAAAAGTTTTGAAGGTGCAACAAAGTTCAAAATAACACCAACAGCCAATCCGATTAAAACTGCGATTGTACCCCAATATGGTACACCGTTTTTCGAAACTTTTAAGAAGATTTTAGGTGCTTGACCATTTTCAGAAAGTGTATAAATCATTCGTCCAGCACTGTAAATACCACTATTACATCCAGACATTGCAGCAGTAATAACGACAAAGTTAATGAACCCAGCAGCTGCTGTAATACCAATTTTCGCAAATGTTACTACAAACGGGCTACCTACTGCTTTTAGTTCATCCCAAGGGTAAACAGTTACGATGACAAAAATTGCACCAATGTAGAAAATTAAAATACGCCAAATAATTGAATTAATTGCTTTTGTGATTGATTTTTGAGGATCTTTTGCTTCACCAGCTGTAATACCGATTAATTCAACACCTTGATAGGCTGCTACTACAAGTGATAATGCGAAGAAGAAGCCTTTAATACCACCTGCAAAGAATCCTCCATGTGACCATAAGTTTGAAACACCAATAGCATGTCCACCATTACCAATGCCGAAGAAGATTAATCCGAAACCAGCAATGATCATTAAAATGATCGTAACGACTTTAATCAACGCAAACCAAAATTCAAATTCACCAAATGATTTTACAGATACTAAGTTAGCAACACCTAGTATTATCATAACAGCAATTCCGGGTACCCACGCTGGAAGATCTGGGAACCAATACTGCATGTAAGAACCTACCGCAATAACTTCTGACATCCCAACGATGACCCATTGGAACCAGTTACTCCAAGCTGTTAAATAACCAGCTAAAGGGTGAATATATTCATGAGCAAATGTTGCAAATGAACCAGTTTTCGGTTCGAAATACAGCATTTCCCCCATTGCACGCATAATAAAAAATATAAAAATTCCTGCTATTGCATAAGCAAGCATAACGGATGGTCCAGTCCAACTAATTGTACTTGCTGACCCCATGAACAAACCGACACCAATTGTTCCACCAAGCGCAATCATTTGAATATGTCTTGCTTCTAAACCCCTCTTCAACTCTTTGTTACCCATAAATTCCCCTCCTAATGTTTAACACAGATGCATGTTCGCTACTTTATATTGAACGTAAAGAAAAATCACAGCTCTCTAATCCTTTGTTCATTGAAACAAAGCCTAAAGATTTAAACCAAAACTATATTGTGTTCTAGAACAACTTTATTTATGTCTTTTAGTTTAATAAATTTTTTATAGAAATACAATTGTATTTCTCAAAAATACATAATTTTTTTATTAAAAAAAATAGAAAAAGCACTCATTTAGTTAAAAATAAGTGCTTAAGAAGTCAATGTTATAATTCAATTTTCCTATTGCAGCTTGATAGATTTAAAATCTTTCCATTTATTGAATAGAATAATGAGTGAAGGCATGAGTATAGTGAATGGATAATATAGATAATCACTATATGTTCTGCATGATGTGGAATTA
>NZ_JBCMNM010000037.1:0-15133 GCF_050459865.1 Rummeliibacillus pycnus | reverse complement strand
AGCCTCCTCGGGACAACAGGATGTTGGTCACGGAGTCGTTGCCACAGGACGTGGCGTTCTTAGACTCCGTTCCTTAATTGCGTTGCGGGGTCTCACCTGTCTCGCTGTCTCGCAGGAGTCTTCGCTAATTCCACATCAACAAAGATAGCTTATTCCAGAGAATAAATACCATATTTCAGGGAACAACTATTAAGAGCAATTACTACATATTTCGTTCCTTTGAAAGAGGTGAAAAGATGGAACTATTTCCGATAATCCATACAAACTTCTGGGATGCTGTTATAGCGATACCCGTTATCATGATCCTTACTCAAATATTAAAAATCATTTTTCATATTCCAAAAAAGTACGTTCCAGCAATCCCCTTGATTCTTGGATTATTGATTTCCGTCTTTATCAGCCATCGCCAGAATCTAATTGCAGGTTTATTCATGGGATGGTTTTATGGCTATGCAGCAATTGGAAATTACGCAGCACTAAAAACAACGATTATTGCTTATCTACAAACTAAAAAGAAAAAGAGATTGGCTGAGTAAAATAGATCTATCTCCACATTCTCTACTATTATCTTACAAATTAGTTGTTTTAATTTTACAACGCTTCTTTTATGAATTAAGCTTTTATTGAGAAATTGCTATTTATGTTCTAAAGTAGCCATTCAAGGAGGAAACTTTGATGCATAACATCCAAGATATTATTGAAGCTAGAGATTTCATTTTAAGTAAGACGGATCAATCTCCTAAAGTAGGTTTGATTCTAGGATCTGGACTTGGAAATCTAGCTGATGAAATTGAAAATCCAACCAGCATCCCTTATAGTGAAATACCACACTTTGCAAAATCTAGTGCTATTGGACATGCCAATGAGCTTGTCATCGGTACTTTAAATGGGAAGACAGTAGCAGCGATGAAAGGCCGCTTCCACTATTACGAAGGATTCTCGTTAGATGAAGTCACATTCCCAGTACGTGTCATGAAAGCACTTGGCATTGAAAATTTAATCATTACTAACGCTTGTGGCGCTGTTAATACATCATTCGCACCTGGGGACTTAATGTTAATTTCAGACCATATTAATTTAGTAGCTTCAAATCCTTTAATCGGACCAAATAACGATGAATTAGGAACACGTTTCCCTGATTTGTCTGAAGTTTATAGTAAAGAGTTACGAAATGTCGCTTTAGAAGTAGCGAAGAAACATAATATTTCGTTACAGCAAGGTGTTTATGCTTGGTGGAGCGGTCCTACTTATGAAACACCTGCTGAAGTTCGTATGATTCGTACTTTAAGAGCTGATGCTGTAGGAATGTCAACAGTACCAGAAGCCATCGTTGCAACCCATGCAAGCATGAAAGTACTTGGTATTTCTTGCTTAACTAATATGGCATGTGGAATCCTTGACCAACCTCTAAATCATGAAGAAGTAATTGAAGTTGCTGGTCAAGTCAATAAAAAATTTGTTGGATTGATCAAGGGGATTCTGGAAGAATTGCAATGACACTTAATTTGCTAACTAGGAACTTTAGCTATATGTCTTTGCAGCCTGTTCATTATTCTTAGCTTCATTCAGCAAAAAAGCTTCAATCCTAACTATAATTAGGATTTGAAGCTTTTTTGATATGCTAGAAAGAATTTTTTATTGAGAGACTTAATGTTTATATAAACCTATTAGGTATATTACCTCTATTTATTTAATAAAAGACTTAAATTCAGACCATGAAAACATGCGTGGTAAGTTGACATCTTGATTATAGGATTGGTTGATAACAACGGCTTTTGTATGGACGTCTTGAATCGTTAACAGCACTGCTGGTTTGTCATCGAAGTAGTAATCAAGCTGTAGTGATTTGATTGTATCGATTTTTTCATTGTCTTGCATACCACAATAAAATCGTTCATCTTTTACAGGGAAACCCTTTTCTTTCATCCACTCACGCGTTCTTTCACAATATTGTTTCGGACGAGAAGTTATGAAATAAATTTCGTGACCATCTTCATCTAACTGCTGCAGTGTTTCTAATGCAAATTCAAAAACCGAGCAATCCGTGAAGTAAATGTCTTCTAAAGAGGATGACCACATATGACTTCCTTGTTCTTGTGTTAAACCGAATGCCTCGTGAATTTCTACCGTCTTTAATGCGCGAAATACTTCAATTCCTACTTCTTTTCCTAGCTTTTTATTGTATAAGTGAAAAGCATGTTCACGTAAATTAATTAATGTATCATCAATATCAAATCCAAATTTCAAAAAATGTTCCTCCTATGATAGCAAATAACTAATACATTCTTATCAGCTATTACTTGAAGTGGAATTAGCTCCGCTTTCCGCGGGCGAGCGTTGAGCCTCCTCGCTGCGCTGCGGGGTCTCACCTGTCTCGCTTTCCCGCAGGAGTCTACGCTAATTCCACTTCAATAAAGTTTGGATTACTAAGCTTCATCAAAATCCTTTTAAATTTGTATTAGATTTTTGTGCTCTTATGATAAAACAGCAAAATTCTCTAAAAATGTTTGCTCCATTTCAATTTGAGAAGCTAATAGTTTTTTGGCTTCTTTTTTACGTTCTGTTATAAAGTTAGTAAAATCAACGTGAGCGATATTTTCTTTATGCAATAATTCAGCCAATACATCGGCATCCTTTAATGCACAGTTTAGTCCATATCCACCTGTTGGGGTCATTGTATGCACTGCATCACCAATGCATAGTAAACCTTCTTTCTCCCACTCTTCACTGATACTACTAAATACATCGAGAAGCACAAAGTCATGCCAAGATTGAAT
Source organism: Rummeliibacillus pycnus (assembly GCF_050459865.1). Taxonomy (GTDB): domain Bacteria; phylum Bacillota; class Bacilli; order Bacillales_A; family Planococcaceae; genus Rummeliibacillus; species Rummeliibacillus pycnus_B. The sequence goes on along the minus strand of NZ_JBCMNM010000037.1, from coordinate 12,356 downwards.
ATTGTTGCGAACCGTTTCTTCTAGCTCAGGAAATGCTTCGATCAATTTATCAATAAACGGCGAAATCGGTTCTTTATGCAGGGTTGGATATGAACCTTCTTTTATATTCCACCCTATTTGAATAAAGCCATTCGCTTGTGTATAGACAGCCAATTGAAGATCATCAATGGATGCATTTTTAATCGAAGGTGACCAATTTGTGGGTGCTGGAATTCTAGCCCATAGTAAATCAAAGCCATGCTTACGAGTCGCTGAATCTAAACTAGCTTTTTTACGAACAGTTGAGTAACGACCGTCTGCTCCGACGATTAAGTCCGCTTCAACCACTTGTACTTCTTCGCCATGCTTTGTTTTTACTGCTATATAACGGCCAGATTCATCTTGTACTAAATCACTTACTATCGTATTTAGCCACATATGAAAGTTCGGAAGTTTTTGTGCTTCATTTAAAATGGCTTTTAACAAATTCGCTTGCGGTACGTGCATACTAAGATGGCCGATTGTAGGGTCTGGTTCAATCGTTTTAAAAAGCTCCCCATTATGCCAATACTCAATGTGCTTCATACGTAAAAGCCCTAGTTCTTCCACTCCATCAAATAAATGATGCTTCTTTAAAATCGCTTCGCCATCTTCGTTGATATGCTCTCCTCGGAAAAATTTACCGATTGTCTCTGAACGTTCAATTAACAGTACAGACATATTTTTCTTTGCTAATAAATAGGCAAGTAATGTACCGCTAGGACCTGCGCCTACTACACATATATCTACTTTCACATTACTCACCCTTTGGATAGGCAATGATACGAAGATCTTCGCCAAATTTCTCAAATGATTCAAATGTTAAGAGAGAGGCAGCATCCATCAAGTCCAAATCTTCCCCTCGAACTGGAGAAATCGAATGTTCGCCACCTAAAATTTTCGGTGCAACATAAATAATATATTTATCGACAAGGTTGTTACGTACAAACGATGCATGAATCGCACCGCCACCCTCTACTAAGATATCTGTAATCCCCTCTTGATAAAGAGCCTCTAATGTCGCATTTAAATCGATACCTTGCTCATTAGTAGGAACATACAAAATTTGAACACCTTTTGCTTCGTATTCGGCTACTTTTGTATGATCAATCGCTTTATCTGTCACAATAATTGTCTTTGCTTCACTTGTATTCATTACATTCGCATCAAGTGGTGTACGTAACTTACTGTCTAGAATAATACGAATTGGATTTTTGCCACCTTGAGGTAATCGAGTTGTTAATGATGGATTATCTGCTAGTACTGTTCCAACCCCAACTAAAATCCCGTCCACTTCATGACGAATTTCATGCACATTCGTACGAGCCTCTTCTCCAGTTATCCACTTTGAGTGACCAGAATGAGTTGCGATTTTACCATCTAGTGTCATCGCAAATTTTGAAATGACAAATGGTCGTTTGGTTATCATATTGTGTATGAAGCGTTCATTCAAACGCTTAGCTTCTTCTTCCATCACACCAACTTCTACTTCAATACCAGCATCGCTAAGAAGTTTGATACCACGTCCTGCTACTTGTGGATTTGGATCTTGCATTGCCACAACAACACGACTCACTTTCGCTTCTACTACACGATTCGCACAAGGAGGTGTTTTACCGTAATGCGAACATGGTTCAAGCGTTACATATAATGTTGCACCTTCTGCATGATCTCCTGCCATATTAAAGGCATGTACTTCCGCATGAGGCTCTCCCGCTTTACGATGTAGTCCAGTACCAACAATCACACCATCTTTGACGATAACTGCCCCGACAAGTGGATTCGGATTTGTATTTCCTTTAGCACTTGTTGCTAATTCTAACGCTAAACGCATATACTCTTGATCTGTTTTCATGTTGCGTAGCTCCTTACTGTACCGTTACTTTTTGTTGTGGAATGTGACCTGATTTATTAATTTTTGTTTGTAAGTAAAATTTATTGGTTTCTGTTAATCCACCCCAAAGTGGTATATGCCCATCCGCTAATAATCCATGTTCTTTTAATGCTTTTAATTTTTTTGGATTGTTTGTAATGAGTGTTACAGGTTTTTGGCGTAACACTTCTAAAACACGAATTGCGTCTTCATAATTACGTGTATCATCTTCAAAGCCAAGTGCATGATTCGCTTCTACAGTATCAAAACCTTGGTCTTGTAATAAATAAGCCAACGATTTTGAAAACAAACCAATACCACGGCCTTCATGATTCGCTAAATAAAATATAGCCCCGCAGCCATGCTCTTTAATCATTTTCATAGACTCATGTAGTTGGTATCCGCAATCACATCGTTGACTTCCAAAAATATCACCAGTATGACAAATACTGTGCATACGTATAAGTGCTTCATCACCATTTTCAAAATCACCATATGCAAGCACTGATGATTGTTGACCAAAAGCTAAGTTGGACGAAGCAAGTGAATCAATTACTTCTTCTTTAGATAACTTTGCATCCACAACATGCCATGAATACCACTGAAAAGTCGCATCAAAATCACCTTGTTTAACTGGCAGCTTTACCGGCCCTACAACACATATATTTTCTGTTTCTGAACGTTTCGTAAATTGCATTTTATCTTGTAAAAAATCTATTGTTTTTTGTAATGTTGTCATATTCTCACCTAGTTTTTCCTATTTGTTAATTGCTTACTATTCGTAAGTAAGTATATAATTATAAGCTATTAGTAGTCAAATAATATTTCTTATTGAACACACTAGTAAACTAAGAATTGAAGATTAAAGATTATATTCTTTGTTCTATTTACGATGATTTTTCAACGTTTGTGGAAGCATGAATAAAAACGTGTGTAAACGCTAATCAAAAAAACGCAGAACATTGATTTCCCAGTGTCTGTGCGTTTTCTATCTCTCCCAAGAGTACCTTTTTCAGATGCGTGTGTATGGTTATGGAGCTTATATTTAAACTTCTTCTTGGTATAACTCACGTTTAATAGGTGTCAATTGAAGTACTTTTTGAAATGCTTTTAAATCTTCTACAGATGCGAAAAATTCATCTAAACTTTCATAATCCATTGACCATTTTGTAGCTTTTAAACGTTTTACTTCTTTTGTATATTCAAATAAAAATTCACAATGTAATTGTTCCATTCCTTCGTACTCATCATCTTCATAAATTGTAAATTGGCGGACAAAATCAAAGTGGAGCATCTTCTCTCCTGTAAATTTAAAAATGCCACATTCAAATAAGATTTCTTTTTCTTCTTCTCCCTGAATATCTTCTCTACAAAATACTTTAAACTTCTCCCAAATCGCAGCTATCGTATCATTTTCAAAATCCAGTATCGTTTCTAAATAAGCTTTTGCATTTATAACTGTAATCATATTAGAGTTCTCTCTTTCAGAGTGATAACTTATTTATATATCACAATTTTATTATAGTTGAAAAACAATTCATTCGATGTATTACCTTTTATGTCAAGGAAAAAAGAGTTCCATAAGGAACTCCATTATTTCGCCAAAAGGCGTTGATATCGATTGTTACGTAATTGTGTGCAAAAACTAGAATACTATTTCCAAACTTCCTGCAATGTATTCCTAAACAATTCATCTAGTATTTTCGTCGGATCTTTCACTTCAACTCTGAGTGATTTAACATATACTTCGAGTTGCACCATTTCATTTTCTACAAAATCATTAATTACATCAATACGAGGTTCAATATCTAACTCGTCCCCTATTAGTTTCCGTTTTAAAAGATGTTCAATCTCATTTTTTAATTCACCATTCGGAATAATATCCTCTAATAATTCACGAAAGCCAATTGGAGGGGCAGTATTATATTTCTTAATCCACTTACAAGCTAATATTGGTCGAAGTACATAAAAATATTTTTTGATTCTTACTTCTGAACCTTGTAGATATTCACGGTAATTATTTTTTGCCATGTTTAAATAATGGTGGAGCATCGAATTCGGATAAAATACAGTCGATTCCAATGAACGTATGTTATCAACAAATGCGTATTTTTGATAATAAATGATATCACTTCTTAACCATTCTAAAAGTGGTGGATTATTTTTTCTAAAAAGACGTAGCGCTTTTGTTATTTCCCAGCCGCTTATATCTAATAAATCATTAATTGGTTCTTCAATTACGTCTCTCTTTTCTCCAATACCTTGCGGATCAATCGAGAGATACCATTCTGGTGGATGAATATAAATAAATCGAACATCATAATCACTATCTTTTGAAGGAAAGCCCCATGCTCTACTTCCAGATTCGACTGCATATAAAATCTTTACCTTATATTTCTCTTCTATTTTTAGCAATTTCTTTTGAATGATTTCTTTCATTTCCCTACCCCCTTCTTCTTCTTTAAAAACTAAAAAATGCCCCAAACCTTTTTATATCAAGGCTTGAAGCATCTTCTTATCGGTTCAAACTTCTGTTGTCTGAACCCTTCGATGTCCCAGGAGGGATTCGAACCCCCGACCGTACGCTTAGAAGGCGTATGCTCTATCCAGCTGAGCTACTGAGACAGGATGCCTTCCTGATGTATTATCAGGAGGACAATATTTATTATAGCATCATTGGAAAAAATGTCAACGCTATTTTATCAATATAATAAAGTTTTTTCTTCAATTACATTTTTTTCTTCTGTATAGAATAAGATATGCCAGCCATTTTCAATATTTTCAATGACGGCAAAGCTTTTTTCTTTTCTGCCTCTTGGGAGTAATAGGCTTCCCGGATTTACATATAAAACTCCATCAACTAGCTCTACACCTAGAACATGAGAATGTCCAAAAAGAACAATGTCTGCTTGAACTTCTTTTGCTCTAAAGGATAGTGCTGTAAGACTTGATTTTACGTTAAATAAATGGCCATGTGTCATAAAGATTTTATGACCATCAATTTCTTCTACTACTTCAGTTGGGAAATCTACATCGTGATCACAATTTCCTCTAACTTTATAAACCCCTGAAAGTTCAGGCGCAGTATAGGCTAGTTCACTATCTCCACAATGGAAAACAGCATTTACATCTGGATTTTGGCCAATTACTTGAGTAATTACCGCGCTATCACTATGTGTATCGCTCATTACGAGTATTTTCACCTTATTTCCCCCTATTTAATCCAAGATGGTAATTCCTCAGCTAATTTGCGTATTGCGTTACCACGGTGAGAAATAGAGCCCTTTTCTTCTGGTGTCATTTCTGCCATTGTACGTTTCATTGATGGGACATAAAAAATGGGATCGTAACCAAAACCGTTATCTCCATGTTTTTCTGTTAGGATGGTTCCTTCGCATGTTCCAAACACGGTTTCTGTTTTATGTACTGGGCCAGTAATGGCTAAGCAACAGCAGAAGCGAGCAGTACGTTTTTCAACCGGTACGTCTTCCATACTCTTTATTACCTTAATAATATTCGCCTCATCATCATGGTCTCCTGCATATCTTGCAGAATATACACCTGGTTCGCCATTTAATGCGTCTATTTGAAGGCCGCTATCATCAGCAATAACAAATGTATTTAATCTTTTTGCAACGGCTTCTGCTTTTAAAATTGCATTTTCTTCAAATGTAGTACCTGTTTCTTCAATATCCAAATCAGGGGCTACATCAAATAATGTTAAGACTTCAAATCCAAGTGGGGCAAAAATTGCCTCAAAGTCTTTTGCTTTTCCTTTGTTTTTTGTGGCGATTATAACTTGTTTCATAAAAAAACCTCCAAATGTTACGTTTATTGTTAATACTTAATGTATATATATTAGAAAGAAGGCTGTCAAATAAGTAGAAAGAACTTATTTGACAGCCCCTATTCACTATAGTTTTATTCGTTTAACTTGCACTTCTTTTAAGGGTAGCCAATTACTTGCGATTGATTGAAAAATAGGCACTGAACCTGTTGTATAAAAAAGGTACTCAGGAGGTTTTTGATCAGTTCTAGTGATTTGTTGGAACTGTAAAATTTCTTTCACATGCTTCGCTGTTTCCTCTGCAGAAGAGACAACATGAACTTGATCGCCCACTACTTCTTCAATTAGTCCTTGAATAATCGGGTAATGTGTACATCCTAAAATCATTGTATCAAACTTTGAGTTTTTTAAAGGTGCAAGTGTTTCTTCTACTAATTTTTTTGCAAACCCGCCTTCGTATTCACCACTTTCTACAAGCGGTACCAATCTTGGGCATGCGAGTGCTGTTACGTTACTAGAAGAATATAATGAATAAAGTGCATTTTCATATGCACCACTTTTGACTGTTCCTTGTGTAGCAATTACTGCAATATCATGTGTTTTAGTTGCTTTTATGGCTGCTTGAGCACCTGCATTGATCACCCCGACTACTGGGAATTTACAATGTTTTTGTAGCCCTTCTAAAGCTACAGCTGTGATGGTATTACAAGCAATCACGAGCATTTTTATATTCATTTTTGCAAGTTGATCGACTATTTGCCAAGTAAATTGAATCACCTGTTCCTTAGAACGGGGACCATATGGGCAACGAGCTGTGTCGCCTAAATAGGTTATCGATTCATTTGGTAAATAGCGAAGCATTTCCTTCACAACGGTTAGCCCACCGACTCCTGAATCAATTACTCCAATGGGAGCATTCACTTTAACCGCCTCTATCCTGGTTCATTTCTTTGTATAGTTTGCTTAATAATATTGAAAGAGATTGAACTTCTTCGCTTTGGAAATCTTTTACGATATCAGCCAAATAAGTTTGGCGTTGTTCAATTACTTCTTCAATAATGCGTTCTCCTTCTTTAAGCAAATGGATGCGAACGACACGACGATCCTGATTATCACGAATTCGTTGTACTAGTTCATTTCTTTCCATACGATCAACTAAGTCTGTTGTCGTACTGAACGCTAAATACATTTTATTCGAAAGATCTCCGATTGTCATGTCCCCTAGCTCATGAAGCCATTGTAGAGCGATGAACTGTGGTGGTGTTATCGTATAATTACTTAAAATTTCTCGACCTTTTTGTTTGATAAGAGCTGCAATATGGCGTAACTCTTTCTCAAACAATGCTATTTGTTCAATATCATGTGTATTACTCTGATGCTCCTGGTTTGACATGTAGCTATTCCACTCCTCAAAAGGATTACTTATTCCTATTGTGAAGTGTTTTTTTAAAAATGGCAAGTGTACTTTTTATTCTAAAGTAAACTCCCCTAAACGGATTAATTCGAGCATTGCTTGCGCGCGACTAGATACGCCCAATTTCTGAATAGTATTCGAAATGTGATTACGAACTGTTTTTTCACTTATACCTAGTTCAGTAGCAATTTCTTTTGTCGTATAATCCTTCATTAATAAAAAAAATATTTCGTGTTCTCTTTTCGTTAAAATTGAATGATGAAAACGACTCATTTACGTGCGCCCCTCCAATCCCCTCACACTGTAAAGTATGTAAGGAGACTGTTTGCGGTGACGGCATTTGCCCGATGAATTTTAGAGAATTATGTTACTTACAAACTTAGATTAATAGTTGAGTCATTTGAGATTCTTCCCATGGCACCGATTTTCCTATTTCCGGGTTTATTTGTACAACTGTTCCTCTACCTGTAAAACAAATTTCATCTTGATTATTTACCCCTAAATAATGCAGATCCATTGAGGAATTACCTACAGATGCAACCTTTACAAACACTTTTAATTTTTCTTCAAAAAATACTTGTTTTACATAATCACATTGCAAGTCAGCAACTACCGGAATACTTTTTGTTTCATTTCTCATCCATGTCTGCATTAATCCTAAATGATTTAAAAATTCAATTCTTGCTTGCTCAAAATAAATAAAAGGTACCGTATTATTCAAATGTCCAAACATATCTGTTTCTGAAAATCGCACTTGAATTGGTACATAGAAAGAAAATTCTTGCTTCCATTCTTCAACATTGTTTATATAACTTTTTTGCATCCCCATATCCCCCTTGTTCGTTAAAATGAATAACCATTCATTTTATTATAACAAAAACTTTATTATGAAAGCTATCCGTAGAAACTACCTTCAATACTTAAAATAATTTAATAATACTTTAGTTTAAAGACTTCCACTTAAAATATTTCAAAAGAATTAAAATTAATTCCTACTCCTAAGTAGACCACTCCATTTAATTAGCGAAAAAAATAATCATTATTGTATTTAACATAGACCAATAAAAAAACTCCGTACCATTATAGTACGGAGTTTCATATTATACAGATTACTAGTCAACCATATGGTCAGAACCAAAGAAGTTCTTGAACATTTGAACTGATGTCGCACGGTTTAATGCAGCGATAGAAGTTGTCAAAGGAATACCTTTTGGACAAGCAGCTACACAGTTTTGTGAGTTACCACAATTTGCAAGACCGCCTTCACCCATAATTGCGTTTAAGCGTTCGTCTTTGTTCATAGCACCAGTTGGGTGTGAGTTGAATAATCGTACTTGTGAAAGTGGAGCTGGTCCGATAAAGTCTGAATGACTATTTACATTCGGACAAGATTCTAAACAAACACCACAAGTCATACATTTAGATAACTCATAAGCCCATTCACGTTTACGTTCTGGCATACGAGGACCTTCACCTAAATCGTAAGAACCATCGATAGGAACCCATGCTTTAACTTTTTTCAATGAGTCAAACATGCGGCTACGATCGATTTGTAAATCACGAATAACAGGGAAAGTACTCATTGGTTGTATTTTCAATGGTTGAGTCAATTGATCAACTAATGATGAACATGATTGACGAGGACGACCATTGATTACCATTGAACATGCACCACAAACTTCTTCTAAACAGTTCATGTCCCATGCAACTGGTGTAGTATTCTTACCTTCTACAGTTACTGGATGTTCACGAACTGCCATCAGTACAGAAATTACGTTCATGTTTGGACGATATGGAACTCTGAATTTTTCCCAATAAGGGTTAGAGTTCGCATCATCTTGACGTTGAATTTCAACCTCAACATATTTTTGAGTTTCGTTTCCCATAATTAGTGAGCAGCTCCTTTCGAATAGTCACGTTTACGAGGTTTGATAAGTGAAATATCAACTTCTTCGTAGCTAATTTTAGGATCAAATGAAGGTGTAAATTCAGCAATTGTAGTTTTAAGGAATTTTTCATCGTCACGTTCTGGGAAGTCTGGTTTATAGTGAGCTCCACGAGATTCATCACGAAGTAAAGCACCTTTAGTAATAACATTTGCTAAAGCAAGCATGTTTTTCAATTGACGAGTGAATTGAACGCCTTGGTTTGACCATTTAGATGTATCGTTAATATTAATATGGTTCCAACGTTCTTTTAATTCTTGTAATTTCACAAGAGTTTGTTCAAGTCTATCATTGTAACGAACAACAGTTACGTTGTTAGTCATTACTTCACCAAGTTCTTTGTGAAGTAAATATGCATTTTCTGTACCATCTAAGCGTAAAACTTCATCCCATTTACCTTGTTCTTCTTTAACAGCATTATCGTAAATAGAAGATGGAAGATCATCAACATGCTTGTCTAATCCATGAATGTATTCAATAGCTTTAGGACCTGCTATAGAACCACCGTAAATAGCTGAAAGTAATGAGTTTGCTCCAAGACGGTTACCACCATGTTGAGAGTAATCACATTCACCAGCAGCAAATACACCAGGAATTGTAGTATGTTGATCGTAGTCAACCCATAGACCACCCATTGAGTAGTGAACTGCTGGGAAGATTTTCATTGGTACTTTATGAGGATCATCACCAACGAATTTTTGGTAGATTTCAATAATACCACCAAGTTTAACGTCAAGTTCGTGTGGATCTTTATGAGAAAGGTCCAAGTACACAACGTTTTCGCCGTTGACACCTAATTTTTGATTAATACATACATCAAAGATTTCACGTGTAGCGATATCACGAGGTACTAAGTTACCATATGCAGGATACTTTTCTTCTAAGAAGTACCAAGGTTTACCGTCTTTATATGTCCAGATACGGCCACCTTCACCACGAGCAGATTCTGACATTAAACGTAATTTGTCATCGCCAGGAATTGCTGTTGGGTGAATTTGAATCATTTCACCATTTGCATATTTAGCACCTTGTTGGTACACGATTGATGCAGCAGAACCAGTGTTGATCATTGAGTTTGTAGATTTACCGAAGATAATACCAGGACCACCACTAGCCATGATTACAGCGTCAGAACGGAATGCTTTGATTTCGTGAGTTGTAAGGTCTTGTGCTTTAATACCTTTACATACGCCTTCATCATCAAGAACTAAGCCTAGGAATTCCCAGCCTTCGTATTTTGTAACTAATCCTTCAACTTCCCAACGACGTACTTGTTCGTCAAGAGCGTATAGAAGTTGTTGACCAGTAGTCGCACCAGCGAATGCTGTACGGTGATGTTGAGTACCACCGAAACGACGGAAATCAAGTAGACCTTCTGGTGTACGGTTGAACATAACACCCATACGGTCAAATAAATGAATGATACCAGGTGCAGCATCACACATTGCTTTAACTGGTGGTTGGTTTGCTAAGAAATCCCCACCATAAACTGTATCGTCAAAGTGGATCCATGGAGAATCCCCTTCACCTTTTGTATTTACGGCACCGTTAATTCCGCCTTGCGCACATACAGAGTGTGAGCGTTTTACCGGAACTAATGAGAATAATTCTACTTCTGTGCCCATTTCAGCAGCTTTCATAGTAGCCATTAAGCCAGCTAAACCGCCACCAACGACTATCAATTTGCTTTTAGCCATGTTTTTTTCTCACTCCTCGTTCAATTTGTAATCAAGCGCTTACAAGTCTATACAAGACTTATTGCACAAATGCAAGTAGAGCGCCAATACCGATTACAGATAACACTACAAAGAAAATCATAGTGATGTAAGTTGCAATTTTTTGAGATTTTGGAGATTGTGTGATACCCCAGCTTACTAAGAATGACCAAATACCGTTAGCCAAATGGAAAGTAGCTGAAATAATACCTAATGCATAGAATGCAACCATGATTGGGTTTGATAAAACTTGAACCATCATATCATAATCAACTTCTGTGCCAAGTGCTTTTTGAATACGTGTTTGGAAAATATGCCATGCAAGGAAAATTACAAGGAATACACCAGTGAAACGTTGTAATACGAACATCCAGTTACGGAATGTGCCAAAACGTTGTGTATTTGGTTGAGCAGTAAATGCAATGTACACACCATAAAATGCATGGAACATTAAAGGAATGTAAATTACGAACCATTCAAGGAACCATAAAAATGGTAGATTTCCCATAAATTCACTTGCTTTGTTAAATGATTCTGCACCGTGTGTTGCTTGGAAGTTGATTAACAAGTGTTGCGTCACGAACAACCCTACTGGAATAATTCCAAGAAGAGAATGCAGACGACGCCAATAAAACTCTCGATCTTTCGACAAGACTGTTACCCCCCTAAGTACTGGAAACAAGAGTGTCAATTTTTTGCCATGCTTTTGTAACTTAGCATCTATTGACTGCTTGTTTCATAATGGTACAATATTATGACAAGTTTATTGTACTCTCATCCCTCAATAGCGTCAAGGTAACAGAGACTATTTCTTGAAGTTGTCCTAACCTCTATTATTCTCGAAAAGATACATATTTTCTCCCTTAGAACCATTACTTCTTTTCTGGACATAATTTAGACAAAAATATTATGAAAGAAGGATTTTCATGTCCACTCAACAAAAAAATGAAACTACTCAATTTGGTTATGAGTTAATCCGTGATCACGTACTATCTTCTATTTTAGGAAAGAACGAAAATGATATATTATATTGGTGCGGTAAAGAGTTAGCACGTAAATTCCCATTATATGAATTAGATGAAGCAATATCCTTCTTTAAAGAAGCCGGTTGGGGAGATTTAGTCTTCGATAAAGTTTCTACTAGTGAAGCCTTTTGTACTTTAACAGGAGATCCTGAAGTACTTAAATTTGAACAACGCTGTTTCCGTTTAGAGGCAGGGTTTCTAGCACAACAACAACAAAAATGCAGCGGTTTCCTAACTGAATGTTATGAAGAAACCAAAGCAAAACAGTCTCTTGTTAAATTTCATATTAAATGGGATTTAAAAGATAAAGTTGAAGATTAATATAATCGTACATTCACTCTCACCGATTTATTTCGGTGAGAGTTTTTTTAATATGTGATGTTTGATATCAAATATTATTTGAGGTGCATTCATAGTCCGATGGGAAAAGAGTGAGATGAAGGCCCTGCAGATAGGGTACTGAAATGTGTTTAAATACAACTATTTATAGTATTAATCTGGTTTCTGCATGATGTGGAATTAGCTTCGCTTTCCGCGGGCGAGCGTTGAGCCTCCTCGGAAGCCCGTTCCGTGCTTCA
>NZ_JBCMNM010000036.1:0-33018 GCF_050459865.1 Rummeliibacillus pycnus | reverse complement strand
CGTTTTCCCACAGGAGTCTTCGCTAATTCCACTTCAACTAAGTTAGCGACACAAAATTTTCATCCTAAAATCCAGCTTTTTTACTTTTTCAGTACCACTTGAGTGAAGCCTTTTTACTAACTGTGTAACTGGCGTATTCAACTTTAAAGTTATGAAAAAGGTAAGCTCGAGACAATCCCGTTATAAAGTTTAAATATTACGTAGATGATTAATGTTAAAAAGACAAACCATATTACGATTTCAAAAAGCATAACTCCCACCGTAGCGCCAAATGTCATATAATTACTTAATTTATATATAACATAAACAAAATATACAAAGGTTGTAGCCATAAAAATAACTAAAAGAACCCAAAATGATTGAATACCAACTGCTGAAGCCAAAGCACCAAAGAAAAAGATAACATTCCCACCACGCGCTTCATGTACTGTTTTTCCGTCAATATCTTTTGAGAAAAAAAGCATGGCCAATTCATGAATCGTTTCCCCTATTAGTTTTAACGCTGAGAATATCATAAAATAACATAATGCAAAAACTACTAATAAAAAGATTCGCATTTGTATGTCAGATAGAAATTCTCGCATTCCTGAATAAACGCCAATAGATTTGAATAATACGATGGATTCTGTCACCGTGAATACTCCGAATGTTAAACTAAACAAAATAATCGTAATTAATGGCAAATATCCGTAGACATATGGATTTTTCATTACTAGAATTCCTCATTTTTTTATTATTTTTCCCATTACAATAATATCCAAAAACTACTCCCTCTTTCAAGAGCAATTGTGGAATATACGACGGCGAATTAAGAAGAACAAATGTGTTGGATATTTTGATCCCCTCTCCCTTTTACTTAGAACTTAAATAAAAAGCTTCTACCTACAAAGCCTGAGTAGGTAAAAGCTTTTTTCATTACCAATAAGGTCTATATGGTGGATAGTATGGTGGACAACATGGTGGATAGTAATATGGCGGATATGGTGGATAATTTGGACGGATTGATGATCCGACTAGTCCTCCTAAAAAGCCGCCAAAGAATGGTCCTCCTATTGTCCACAAACCGCCACCAAAAGGAAAGTGTCTGAACATTTTCTTCCTCCTCTCTGTTCTATCATATGTAGAGGTTAGGAGAAAGACTAGGACGCAGCCTATTTAATATCTTCTTGTGTCATACGTTCAACAAATGTAGCAAGTGTACGTACCATTACACCAGTACCACCTTTTGGCCCTAAATCATATGCACTCATTGCATCCGAAGTACCTGCAATATCTAAGTGAATCCAAGGTGTGTCTCCAACAAATTCACCGATAAATCCACCACCAAAGATCATATGACCATCACTACCTGGAGAGTTGTTTAAATCGGCTACATCACTTTTTCGAATACGTTTTTTATCATTTTCTGTTAAAGGTAATTGCCAAACAAATTCACCAGTTTCAACAGAAGCTTCTAAAAATGATTCAAAGAACGCTTTGTTATTTGTTAAAGCACCTGTCTTATCATAGCCAAGCGCTGTAATAACGCCACCTGTTAATGTTGCTAAGTCAATTAAATAATTGGCGCCTTGTTGTTTAGCATAAGCAATAGCATCTGCAAGTACTAATCGACCCTCTGCATCCGTATTAAGAATTTCCACTGTTTTACCGCTAAATGTTGTAATTACGTCATCCGGTTTAAAAGCGTCGCCAGAAATCATATTGTCAGTTGAACCGATTACGCCGATCACGTTTTTGTTAGGTCGTAATTCACCGATGATGCGCATTGCACCTAGAACGGTAGCTGCTCCGCCCATATCACCTTTCATACCAACTAGACCAGACTTAGATTTAATGGAATAACCACCTGTATCAAATGTTACACCTTTTCCGACGAATCCTATCACATCTTCCCACTTATCTGTTGCTTGGTATTTTAATGTAATCATACGAGGTTCCTCTTTTGAACCTTTATTTACTGCGAGGATAGCACCCATTCCTAGTTCTTCGAGCTGTGCTTTATCTAGAATTTCAATTTCAAAATTATATTGTTTAGCTAGCTCTAGAGCATAGTCAGCTAACTTGGTAGATGTTAGCATATTCCCTGGTTTATTGATCAATGAACGTGCTTCATTTACTGCAGTCGCGTAAATTTCCCCTACTTCAAAACCAGCTACAAGCTCATCAATATTAGCATTTGAGATAAAGCTTACTTGTTCCAATGATACATCTACTGCATTCGATGTGGTTTTGTAGTTTTCTACTGTATAAGCCCCCAGACGAATGCCTTCAGCTGCAATAATCACCGCATCTGATGATGGGATATCATCTGTTTCAAATGAATCTACCCAAAGTGCAATTGATGATGTTTTAAGCTTTCTAAGCGTTTTTCCTGTTAAACCAAATGCTTCACGTAAAGTATCAGGAGTTAACGATTTACGATTACCTAATCCAACAAATACAATTCTTTTTATCTTTGCCTTCGATGAAAAAAAAGGGATTTTTGTTATTGCTTTTACATCAGTTTGGATATCTCCATCCTTCATCCATTGTTCTATTGGTTGACCGAAGAAATCGACGAACTGATTCCAATTCGTTACATTATTTTGATTTTTTGAAACACCTACAACTAGAACATCTGCATTTGCAGACTCAAAATTTTGAAGTTCTTTACTGATCAACATCCTCTTACCTCTTTCCAACTTTATTTTATTATTATAACAAATTAATTCAATATACGAAATGTTCTAAAAGCGGATAAACTTAAAGGATGAACGTTGATTGTTTCTTATGTTATATTAAATTTAACAAGGAAGGCTGAAAGGTGCTGATTCTAATGGAACTTTTACACAACACCCCTTTAATTGCTGCATTACTCGGTATTTTGATAGCACAATTTGTTAAAATTCCGATTCACTTTATCGCTACAAAAGAAATTGATTGGGGACTTTTTACTTCAACTGGTGGTATGCCAAGCTCTCATTCAGCAGCCGTTTCAGCTTTAACAACGGCCATTGCCCTTGAATCTGGTCTATCCTCACCTCTTTTTGCCATTTCAGCAATATTTTCAGTAGTTGTAATGTTCGATGCATCCGGAATTCGATATCAAGCTGGTCAGCAGGCCATCATTATCAATCAAATGCGTAAAGACTTTCACACATTTATCGTAAAAGCTAAGGCTTTGCCTGATAAAAATGGTGAAGAGAAAATTGAAGATTTAAAAACGCTACTTGGCCACCGCCCTATCGAGGTATTTTTTGGTTGCTTAACCGGGATTGTTTTATCTATGATTATTTATACTTTTAAGTAAAACTAAAGTGCCAACATTATATTTAAATGTAGGCTGTTCGTTCAGACCCGAAAACCTACTAACAACAATCAATTAGATATCACCTAAGTAAAAAGCAGCGAGCCAATTATAGCTCGCTGCTTTTTAAAACATTTGATAACCCATTTTACGTAAAATCTTCATTACAATCCCTGCGATAATTGATCCTACCAATCCACTAGCAAGAATAAGAATATCCGCAGGTTGTAATGATACCAGCTTATGTCCTAAAGCAGGGAATGCTGTTCCTGCTTTGAAGAAATAATCTAGGAAACTAACATCATCTACTATGAAAATCACGACAATTGGATAAAGAATTGCCATGAACCATGTAGAACGAAGTAACATATTCAATAAGAATCCAATTCCAAAGAACATAACTAAGAAAATTAGCATGGATAGGATTAATTGGATAATAGAAAATCCACCTGTCATATGTTTGAAACCTCCATATTCTCTCACATAAGTGTAACTGATTGAGGCAACGCTTTCAATGACTAGGTATGATTTTCTATTCTTTGTCAAAATTTATCATTTAAAAGAATAATTTATACTCTGTATAGCCAAATATATTATCACTTTCAATCTCTTCTATCGTTGCCGGTCTTGTTTTTAAAGGTAAATCTACTAATTCTAATAGTAGCATAGAAGTACGTTGATCTTCTTTCAACGCTTGAGGTGTCATCCATTTTGCTTCATATAATTCATCTAATTGTACTTTAATCTGTTGTTCTTGTGTATTCGCTGTTAAGTAAAAAATCGCCATATTATCACTAATATCATTTCTTAAAACGCCAGTCCGTATGCCTAGTAAACCTTGCATGGAAGCTTTAATCCCTGTTTCTTCTAGTAATTCACGATGACAAGCTTGGTCAATGGTTTCTCCTGGTTCAACAAAGCCAGCTGGCAAAGACCACATACCCTCCAGTCCTCCATAGCGCTTCATCACGACAAGCCATTCTCCACATTCATTTTCTACTAAGCCTGCTACTCCTAGCCAAATTCTAGTACGATCCTTGCTGTCCAATCGCTTCCCTCCTTAAAATTACAGAGCTCTCTCTAAAGTCACGTTAACAGAGAGAGTATGAATGGTTCATTATTTAAAAAGATTTAACTTGCCTTTTTTCCAAACTAAACTTGTGCCACCAATAAAATATAAGGCACGATTATCGATTATCTTTTTCATAATTGATGCGGATTTACCAGTAAATTCTTTACCGAATACATTGCCTATCGCATCTGAATTACCTAATGAGCATATAGATCCTTTTAGATTAGGTACAAACGTTTTTGTTTCTTCTCCTTTTACCATTGCAACTAAGTTTTCTGCAACAGTAATTGCTTGTTGCATTGCAATTTGAGCAGTTGTTGGGTATGGGCGTTCAGTTTCTTTGTTCATCAAGAACGCACAATCTCCTACCATAAAAATATCTGGATAACCTGGAACACGTAAATCGTCCTCAACAGCTACTCTTGCACGTTTTGATGGTAAATCAGATTCTTCTACTATACGAGAACCACGGACACCAGCTGCCCATACAACTGTACTAGCTTTTATGAACTCAAATTCATTTGGACCCTTTTTAATCTTGACACCTTCTTCTGTAGCTTGCACAACAGGCGTACCTACTGAAAACTCAATTCCTTTCTTAGTAAGTGCCTTAATCGCATAGTTTACAAGCTTAGGTGAATACATGGGTAAAACCGCTGGAGCTGCTTCTACACAAATAACACGTACCTTTTCTTTTGGTACATCGTATTCTTTGCATAACTCTGGAATTTTATTTGCTAGCTCTCCTAAAAATTCGATGCCTGTAAATCCTGCACCACCAACAACAATTGTCAGTAACGAATCATCTTTTTCTGAAACTTCTTGGGATGCCCATTCAGCAAATTGTGTATTAATGTGATCACGAATTTTTCGTGCATCGTTTACATTCGTAATACCAAATGCAAATTTATCCAAGCCTTCGATACCAAATGTTTCTCCCTCAAAACCAAGACCTACAACTAGATAGTCATATGTTAATTCGCCTATATTTGTAACTACCCTTTTATTTTTAATATCAATTTTTTCAACAGCCTCTTGTACAAAATGTACTTTCTTATTTAGTACATCTTTAATTTCATAGCGTACGCGTTCAGGCTTTAATGTGCCTGCAGATGCTTCATGTAGCCAAGTGGATTCATAATGGTAAGAGTTTTTGTTGACAAGCGTAATTTCAGCTTCATCATAACCTAATTTTTTCTGTAAATTGACGGCTGTAGTTAAACCACCATATCCAGCACCCAAAATCAATATATTCGGTCTTTTCATGAAAACCCAACCACCTTCTTATAAAAAATAATCTTTCATGTATCTTTAACAAAAAACAATATGTATCATTTATTCTTAATTGTCTATCAAATAATCTATATATCAGCAATATTATCTTAATACTATACTATCTGTTTTATAGCTTTAATTCAAACTATTCTTTGATTTGCATTTATTCATTCTCGAAAAAAAAAATCTCCTTTGTAATGTCAATCAATTGACTTAACAAAGGAGATTTTAATGATTTTCATCTCAATTTAGTTTCCAAACAGATTAGCATTCTTCTGGTGTACCAGTGACTTTCGCTGTTCTAAATGAAGAGCCACACCCACATGAAGCAATTGCATTTGGATTGTCGATGGTGAAGCCGCCACCCATTAATGATTGTTTAAAATCAATTTTAGTTCCTTGTAGAATTGGGGCATCCTCACGGGATACAAGAATTCGTAAACCATGTTCTTCAAAAACCTCGTCATTGTCTTGCTTTTCTTTTTCGAAGCCCATTGCATAAGAAAGACCACTACAACCGCCACCTTTTACAGATACGCGTAGATATGAACCCTCTTCCTCATTGTTTCGCATCATTTCTTGGATATGAAACGCTGCAGCCTCTGTAATATCAACTACTTGTGTCATCCGTGTCACCTCTTTCCTATATTTATCATATCAATTTTCTGTTGCTGAGTAAAATATCAAATGCTCACAAAAATATCAAATTTATTTCAATATTTATATGATATAATTCTCCTATCTAAGAGTTAAAAGTGAGGCTAATGATATGGAACTTTCTCCTTATTACGAAAAACATATTGATTGCATTCATTGTAAAAAGAAGTTTACTTCTATAAAAGTACGAACGAACTTTGTGAAAGTAAAGGAAACTGAAAGTGACTTCCATCCAATATACGAGAATGATGTAAATCCTTTACTATATAATGTATTCGTTTGTGAACACTGTGGCTTTTCATTTACTGAAGATTTTACAAAGTATTTTGCACCAGGAGTAAAAGAAGTAATTGATGAGAATATTACGTCACATTGGATTCCTCATAATTATTCAGGAGAACGATCAATTTCCGATGCCTTACAAGCATATAAACTAGCGCTTGTTTGCGGAGATATAAAAAAAGAAAAACATATCACACTAGCTGGACTTGCACTTCGTACAGCATGGCTATATCGTTTAATGGTCAATGAAGAACAGGAAAAACGGTTCATGAAAATTTCCCGTGATCAATATATTGATGCATATTCTGCTGAAGACTACGCTGGTACATCAATGAGTGAAATACGTGTTATCTATTTAATCGCTGAACTGTCTCGACGAATTGATGATCGTGAACAAGCAATTCGATACTTCTCTCGTGTTATTGAAAAACAACGCTCTTCAAATGAAGCAAAAATAATTGAAATGGCAAAAGACCAATGGCAACAAATGCGAGATGAAAAAGAAGAAGTGGTAAATTAAGCAATAATTGCTTAGAACCTAAAAAAAAATAAAAAATAGGCTGTCCAGAATGAGTGGTTTTCACCTAAATGATGGACAGCCTTATATTATATTAAAAAACTTGTTCTACTTCTACAACACCTGGAACTTCTTCTAGAAGTGCACGTTCAATCCCCGCTTTTAAAGTGATTGTTGAACTTGGGCAACTACCACATGCGCCTAATAAACGTAGCTTCACAACACCATCTTCTATATCTACTAGTTGGCAATCTCCTCCATCACGAAGAAGAAATGGGCGTAATTTATCTAAAACTTCTTGTACTTGTGATTGCATATCTGAAACATGTTCTGTCATTGCTATCGACTCCTTTCTCTAAAATTATTATAATGTCTATAAGAGAAAAAATCCATTATAGAAATGCGAGGTTAATTGTTATGGCAAATGAATCAATTGCAATTGAAATCTACGGAGCTAGCGTACAATGCGCAAGTTGCGTGAATGCACCATCCTCAAAAGATACTTATGAATGGCTACAAGCTGCAATCGATCGTAAGTACCCAAATACACCTTACACTATCACTTACATCGATATTGAGCA
This sequence comes from Rummeliibacillus pycnus, assembly GCF_050459865.1. Taxonomy (GTDB): domain Bacteria; phylum Bacillota; class Bacilli; order Bacillales_A; family Planococcaceae; genus Rummeliibacillus; species Rummeliibacillus pycnus_B. The sequence goes on along the minus strand of NZ_JBCMNM010000036.1, from coordinate 25,348 downwards.
ACCAATTGAGAATGAACGCCATGCTACTTGGGCACAACGCGTTAAAGATGATGAATTCTTTTATCCTCTAGTACTAATTAATGACAAAGTAATTGGAGAGGGTTACATACAATTAAAGCCTGTATTTCAAGCACTTGAACATCATGGCTTTCAAGCACTTGAATAAAGGAAATTTCATTCAAGATGAGATGAAGTTCTCACTGTATTTATTCAGATTAAACACGGAAAACTGCCTTGCATCCTATAATTCGCAAGGTAGTTTTTTTATTGTTAAATATAGGTGGTTGATTGCTCCCCCATTGAAATATTTATTTATAAAAAAAGCCAGAAACACTATTATATCAGCGTTTCTGACTTCGAATTATCCATTGTGACGTTTATACATCCATAGTAAACCTGATTTCATCAAACGAGCTATACGACCTGTTACTGTCTTATCAGCTAGATATACAAAACCTTGTTTTTTACCAAGAGCACCCATAAAGCCTTTTAGTTTTATCTCTGGCATTTTTTCTGGTAGTGATTGATTGCTCCAGCGCAATTTTAATACTTTTACAATATGTTCTGCTTGTTCTTCTGCTAATTGAGCACTAGGTCCAAATTGTGAAGCTGCACAATCACCAACCACGTAGACATGTTCATCGTTTGGTACATTCATATATTGAGTCACTGCAACTCGACCACGATCTAATTCAAGACCAGTATCACGTACAACTTTTACTGGTTGAATACCTGCTGTCCACACAACTGCATCTACTTCAATTTTTTCTTCATGATTGTAAATAACTTTATCTTCTATTTTTGTAATATTGGATTCTGCGATTACTTCGACGTCATGATTATCGAACCATTTTTTCACGTATTTACTTAGACGTTCTGGGAAGTCTTTTAAAATACGTGGGCCACGGTCAAATAATTTAATTTTAAGATCTGCACGACTTTCACGTAATTCACTTGCTAATTCGATACCACTTAATCCAGCGCCAACAATTCCGACAGTTGAGCCTGATGGAAGTCCTGCTAATGTATTGTAGGTGATACGAGATTGCGCCATTGTTTGGATGCTGTAAGTTAATTCATCAGCTCCTGGTACTTTATGATAATTATCTTCACAGCCAAGACCAATAACTAAATCATCATATTCAACCTTTGTATCATTATCGAGAAGTACTACTTTATTTTCTAAATCGATTCGTTCAATTTCTCCATATACAGCTGAAAGTCTTTCGTGTTCAGGGAATGTAACACGGATATCTTTTTCAGGTGTTGTTCCTGCAGCCAATGCATAGAATTCAGTTTTTAAACTATGGAATGGTGCACGATCCACTAGAGTAATTTGTACATCTTCAGGTAAATTGTTTGGTAATAAGCGGAGTAATACGCGCATATTGCCGTAGCCGCCACCTAATAATACTAATCGTTTCATAATAATCTCCCTTATTAACAATTTCGTCACATTTAATCTGTCCTTAACGAGTATAGCTGATTGTGATTAGTTTCACAATATGTTTGTGATAAGTTTCACAAATAAAAGTAGAATTTAAGTAGAAAAATTGACGAATAAAAAAAATAATAGTAGCATTCGAAGGGTGAGGTGACGTGTGATGAATCCACTTGTTGAATTTTGCGTCAGCAATTTGGCTAACGGCTCCCAAGAAACATTTGAAGTGCTAGAAAAAGATCCAAATATAGATGTACTAGAATATGGCTGTTTAAGCTATTGTACTCGATGTTCTGACACTTTATACGCACTTGTTAATGGTGAAATGGTTGAAGCTGATACGAGTGATGAATTAACCAAAAAAATTTATCAATTCATTGAAGAAAATCCTTTATTTTAAGGAAAAAGCTCTATGCTAAATGTCAGGGAAGAATTTGAAATATCTCCACTAACACTTATTGTGGGGTCTCGACAACCGTTTTTTCGGCAGGAATCGAGGAAGTCATCTACTTGCCACTAAATTGTGTGAATACCCCTACAAATAGTATAGACTAGAAAAAAGGGACCTAATCAAGTCTGTTTATGACTTATTAGGTCCCTTTATTTATAGATTACTATTTTTAGTTTATCTAGCTATATGTGCAAACTGCTCTTACTTTTTGGCTTTTATCTAATCAATTCCAGCAATGTTTCAACTGTATATGTTGCAGGTTGTTCTTTTCCTTTGACGGCTTCTGTACGCGTAACGCCTGTATTTACATGTATTGTATCGATACCATAATTGATTCCTGCAAGGATATCCGTATCGTAGTTATCGCCAATCATGACCATTTCTTCTTTTTGCAAATTGAATTCCTGACGAATAATCTCTAACATATGAGGAGCTGGCTTACCTACATATATAGGTGCCACATCCGTTACATTATGAATCAATTCAGCAAGAGCACCGTTACCAGGTGCAAATCCAGATTCACTCGGGAATTTAATGTCACCATTCGTTGCAACAAATTTAGCACCTTTTTGAATGTCATAACATGCATCTGCTAGCATTTGATACGTCAACTCAGTGTTCATCCCTTGGACCAATACATCTGGGTCTTCAGTTACGATTTCCATGCCTTCATCGAGAATTGCTTGTTTAAGCCCTTCTCCGCCTAGTACTTTTACTGTTTTATTTGGAAAATTATTTGCAATATACTTTGCAGTTGCCATTGCAGAAGTCATGATATGATCAACTTTTGCTTCAATTCCCATTTTATGCAGCTTTTTTTGTAATTGAACACCCGTCATTTTCGCATTATTCGTTGCAAAAAATGGTTCAATCCCTTGGTGTTGCAAGTATTCGATAAATTCTTTCGCTTCTAAAATAGGATCTAAGCCTTTATACACAGTACCATCCAGATCAAAACAATATGCTTTATAATTTTTCATTATTGTTCCTCAGGGATAAATGCAGATACTGGTCCTAACTCATTGATTAAATAATCATTGACACGTGGAGCAAACTCTTTAATTGCATCTAAATTGGCTGTTAAAACTTGAACCAATTCTTCATCATTCACTTCTAAAATATCACGAACTAGACCACGTCGAAGTCCGATTAATGCTTTTAATGGTAGGTCCATTTCAGGTGTAATCACTTTTTCATCCACTAAAATATCGATGATATCTTCATAACTTCCCGGATCTCGCATGATAAATCCATCAATCATTGAGTTACCAACATCAATAATTGCTTCAATTAATACATTTGCGATACGTTCAACAGCCAATTTATGTACATCATCAATCAGCCATTGATCTTTTTGTTCAAACATATTAATAAGAGAATCCATATATTCAAGGTTATTTGAAATTTTTTTTCGATCAACAAAATACACTGTACTTCCTCCAGTCGAATAGTAAAGGTTGATAGTTTGTTCTCTTCTATAGTACCATAATTTTAGTATCGGAAGGGGCTACGAAGAAATGGAAAGATTTTTCTTATATGATGATATAGAAGAAAACAAGACGAGATTCGTCAGTTTTATGGGTGAAAACCAACGTTATGATTTAGCTATTTTACAAAGCGTTCGTTTCTATGGCAAAGTACTTGTATTAGATATGCAACTCAATCGTTTTGCCATTTTAGGATCTGATGATTTAGATGAACCTGGCTATTTAGAAGAAGTCTATAATCGGCCTGCGGAAGAAGCACAGGAAATTCGCGAATATTTATATGAATTAATTGGTTAAAATCATCAAGATTCGGTGACTAACGAATCCACTCAGCTTTTTCTAAAGGCTATATTAATACCATTTAGCATTTACTATCTAAGCAAATGGTTTACGCTAGATATTACAACATACTCTTTAACAGAGCCCATGAATGTTTAGGTATGGCATCAAAATATCAAGTATATCTATGTCGGAGGTAGTCACCTCCTTTTTATTTACAGAAAAAAACATCGAGAGAGCTTAACATTGCTCCTGCTCGATGTTTTTTTGTTGTTCTACTTCTTCGATCAATGTTGGACCTTCTAATTGCTTTGTTTCTGAAAGCTCCTGAGAAAAAAGATCTTCACTTTCTGTTACTATTTCCTCAACTTCTTCTTCTAATGTTTCTACTGTTTTTGGCATTTTCCCAATTTTCTTTAGTACAAAATAAGCACACCCAAAATTACAATACTCATATATATAATCCTGTAGTGTACTAATTCTTGTATCGAATGAAGCTTTTTGATTTTTGTCCTCATAAAATCCCTTTAAACGAAGCTGACCATAACCCCAATCACCTACGATATAATCATACTTCGATAATATATCGCTAAAACGTTCGTTAAAGTCCTCTTGTTTAAATCCATCTTTAACTTCATCTATTAGTTCATACATGAACTGTTCTGCAATAATCATTTTATCACCATCCATTTGTTATTGGTGATTACGCATTTTCGCCTAGTGCTTGTTTTTTCTTTGTTGCTGCATTTACTTGTTCATCGGCATGGTAACTACTACGTACTAGTGGACCTGCTTCACAATGCTTGAATCCTTTAGACATCGCAATTGTACGAAGCTTACCAAATTCTAATGGTGAATAGTATTTCTTCACTGGTAAATGTTTTTTCGTCGGTTGTAGGTATTGACCGATTGTCATAATATCTACGTTATTTGCGCGTAAGTCATCCATTACTTCAATAATTTCTTCTTCCGTTTCACCAAGTCCTATCATCAATGATGATTTCGTTGGAATTTCTGGTTGCATTTCTTTTGCAAGACGTAAAAATTCTAAAGAACGTTCATATGTTGCACGAGCACGAACTCTTGGTGATAAACGACGTACTGTCTCTATATTATGATTTAAAATATCAGGTTTTGCGTCCATTAGAGTTTGTAAGTTTTCTCTTACTCCACCCATATCGGAAGGTAAAACTTCAATCGATGTAAATGGATTTTTGCGACGAATAGCGCGAACTGTTTCAGCTAGTACACCAGCACCACCGTCTTTTAAATCGTCACGTGCTACTACAGTAATAACAACATGTTTTAAATTCATAAGTTGTACTGAATCGGCTACGCGTTCAGGTTCTGCTAGATCAAGTTCGTTTGGAAGACCTGTTTTCACTGCGCAAAAGCGGCATGCACGCGTACAAACATCACCCAAAATCATAAAAGTAGCTGTACGACGTTCACCCCAGCATTCGTGAATGTTCGGACACTTTGCTTCCTCACAAACCGTATGTAAATTTTTTTCTCGCATCAGTTTTTTTAAGCCTTTATATTCTTCGTTGGTATTTAGTTTAATTTTAAGCCAATCAGGTTTTCTAATATATTCTTCTTTTGTTGGTTTACATGATGTCACGATTAGTCAGCTCCCATCAACTAGACAAGTTATTAATTCTATTACTGTTGTCAATTTAACATATTCAAGGTTTTCTCACAACCTTATAATCCTTTTAACTCTAATAACTACTGATCGTTTACTGATGGTGGTGGAGATGTTGTTGATGATGAAGGCGGTGCTGTTGGTAATGGTACTTCAATCGACGGTTGTGTTGAGGAACGATCTTTTGAATAAATATAAGGAACATTTCCTTTTAGAAAACTGATAGCTACAGGAATCTTTTGTTCAACTGTTACTGATTTACTTGCAAAAGGAACGATAATTTGTACGTTAACCGTCGTTCGCACACTAATCTGTACATATGCATTATTAATACCAAATTCGACAATTTCTCTTTCCTGATTCACTTGTACACTTCCAATAACATGAAAACGAATAGGAATTTTAGGACCTAAATTCCCTAGCAATGGCATACCTGTCGCTAGACCAATCGGTACATAAAAAACGATTCCTCCATCTTCCTCCATTGCATTCGTATCATACTCGATCTCTTCAAATTTGGGTAAATGGTCTAAATTACCCTTTTCTGCTTCTTCTAAATGTGATTGAACTAAAGTTTGCGTTTCGGACATTATTCGGTTAATTACTTCCGCATTTAATTTAGTATCGACCATACCTTGATTTTTTTCGCCATCACTTTCGATCACTTCATTACTTTCTAAAACATTGTACGTTCTTGAACTTATCGCTTTACTTATAACATATGAAGCGATTTTGTTTGTCTCCACTTCAGCATATTGCATAAAAGTAGGCATTAGTTGGATATTGATGTAATAAAAAAGTAATACAATACATCCAACTATACTAACTAATACAACCGGTAGTATTCGCGGCCGTTTTCTAGTGAACAACTGTTTTCTTCTTTTCATTAGTCGCAAAAAGATACCTCCTAATCATTATTATGTTTAGGAGGTCGCCATTATTCGACTTGCTCTAGATATTCAACTTCGACTTTTTCAACTGAAAGATCTAATTGTTCAGCAAGTAATATTTCATATGTAGCCTTTAGCACTTCTCCATTTTCTTGAAAAATCCGTACCCATGGCCGTTCTATATGTTCTCTATTTTGTTTACAAACAATCCCTCTACGCCCGTCTGAAAGTAATAGGCATGTTCCATTCGGATAATATGTTACACAGCGCCTAAAAGCATTTACAACCTTCTCATCGTATAATGTTCCACTACCCTCTTTAATGATTTCCATACCATGCGATGGAAGCATTTTTTTACGATATACTCGAGTCGATGTAACAGCATCAAATACATCTGCTACGGCAATAATCTTCGCATATGGATGAATTTCAAAATCAAGCAACCCTCTTGGATAACCACTACCATCTAATCGTTCATGATGTTGAAAAGCACAATGTGCAGATAGCAGTGAAATTGTATGTAAGTTTCGCAGTAAATCAAAACCATATTTTGTATGCATTTTCATGATTTCATATTCTTCATTCGTAAATCGCTCAGGTTTTTTTAGAATTTCTTGTGGAATCATTATTTTTCCTACATCATGCAATATAGCTCCAATACCTATTTGTCGGATTTCTACGGCATTATAATGCATCTCTTTCGCGATTGCAATTGCGTATACTGCAACTTGTAAAGAATGATGGTAGATATAATTATCATACAGAAAAGCATCGGTTAATACGGTTAAGATTTCTTTACTTTTGATAATATTGTCTAGCAAATCATCAATGATGGCAGCAAAATGTTTTGATTGTTGATCCAGACAATAGGTAACATCCTTCCCTTTTAGTTTTTTTAACTCGTTAAAAGATGATGTTATATGATTTACTGCGTGTTGACGTAATTCTCTAGGAATAGCTTCTTTAATTTCGATACCTGTTGAAATTTTATCATCAATATAAACATATTGAATATTTAACTGTTGTAATCGCTGGATACTATGGTCTGATATATTTACACCTTTTTGCAGCAATGGTCTTCCAGCTTCATTCCAAATTGTTCTACCTATAACCATGCCTGTTTGCAAAACTTTTGTTGATATCAACCGCATGCCTTTTTCCCCACTCATCTTAAGAATCAAAATGCCTATTCAAATTTATTTATTTTTGCTTTTATTATCGATTTGTCCATATGAAATCAGAATATCACGTAAAAATTGTGGTAACAAGTACGTTTTTGGTAAATTTTTAAATTGGGGGAAGAAATAACCGAAAGTAAACATATCTAATGTCACTAACTTGTAAACCTTATAATCACTACCTTTTTTACCATTTACAATCAGTTCTCCTTCTGAATTAAGGGAACAACCATATGTCAAAATTTTGCCAAGAACTACACCTCTAAAACCTAACCCTTTCAATTCGGTTCTAGGCCAATCTATAGAATGTTGTGCAGTTTCTAAAGCTTCCTTCAACTCTTTACCGGTCAATTTAATCACACAAGCATTAATTGGGTGTGGTAAGCATTGATGTACATCAAATGCAGTAACCTTGCCTTTTGGTAAATCTCTCAAAAAAATCCCAGCATTGAACAACGCACAATCCGCTTTTGAAAATTGCAATAGACCTTTTGCAAAGAATCGGGATAATGCAGAATGATGATACCATTCTTTGTTTAAATAATGCTCTGCATCAAAAACTGGATGATTTAATTGTGCTTTTCCTTCTTCAATAAGCGAACTGTCAAAATAATCTTCATCGATAACAGCTGGCAATTCAGAAGTTCTATAAAGTTCCGTCTTTTTCTCAACAATACTCTTAGAATTTACATCAAAATGAATTTCTGTATGCCCAACGAAATAGCCAAATTTCCCTCCACCTGTTAATAATGTATTGCCTACTAGCTTACCTTCATGTAACACATGATGCGTATGAGAGCCAAAAATCACGTCGATTTCCGGACATAACACCGCTAACTCTTCATCCATTTGAATACCTAAATGGGACATGCATAAAAGAATATCAACTAATGGATGAATTTCGGTTGCGATTTCTTGCAATACTGGTAATGGATCTTCAATTGTCCAACCTAGTGGTTCATAATATGTTCGATATTCCGCTGTAGCGGCAATAACTCCTATTTTCGTCCCTTGAGCCGTTTTATAAATTCGAAATGGTTTCGCCCAATCAGGAATTTTATTTTCTGATTTTAAATTTCCTACAATGACATCAAATTTGGCGTTACTATACAACTCATTTAAATCAGCTTTTGATAATGTAATTCCTTCGTTATTACCAATAGTGACTGCATCATATAGCCCATCATTTAACATTTGTATATTCCCTTTACCGACTGTTGCTTCTGTATAAATATGTGAACGGTCAATAAAATCGCCAATATCGAAAATATAACAACTATCTCCTACTTCTTCATGCCACTTTTTTCGTTCTTTTAATAATTTTTGAATTCTTGGCCAGTAACTGAAATGGCTATGCAGATCATTTGTATGATATAAATGAATTGTTTCTAACATGAAGACACCTCTCTAAGCTCAGAATAATCCTTCATAAATGGAGCGTATTCCGAGTATCAATAATATAATACGTAAAATAAGTACAAGTGTATTAGAATTGATTTTCTGGTTCAATGCAGCTCCTATTTTTGCTCCTATGTAAGCTGCAGGTATAACAGCTATTGTATATAACCATGGTACATGTCCGAAATAAATATGACTCACTGAATTTACGATTGATGATAAAAATACCATGAACATAGATGTAGCAACGGCCACATGTGGAGGAAATAAAAATAGGATGATCATTGCTGGTACAATCATCGATCCTCCACCAATTCCAAATAAGCCTGATGCAAAACCAATTCCAAAAGTTAGTAATAATGCAAACCAAATTGGATAGCCATAAACATATGTTTTACCATCCTTTGGATCAATAAAAGTTTGTTCCTTGCCATGTTTTACAAACCATTGTACAGGCTTAATATGATCCCGAATAAGTAATATGATTGCTAAAATTATAAGTAATATACCAAAGTATAAGTTAAACGATGGCAAATCTATTCCTTTATTAACATAAGCACCTAATATTGTCCCAGGTACACTTCCTATAAAGAAAATAAACCCACTCCTATAATCAATGGTTTTCGATTTCATATACGATAGTGTAGAAGCTAAACCTGTAGCAATCATCATAACAACAGATATACCGACTACTTTTTGCGGTGTTAATTCTGGAATCATACCAAGAGTTAATCCAATAAACAATGTTGCGGGAACTAAAATAGCTCCTCCACCTAATCCAACAAGTGCGCCAATTATTCCTGAGCATAAACCGATTACAGCCAATAATACATATTCCATTATTATTCTCCTTCAAAAAAATCTAATTGTTTCGGGGATAAATTATGATATTTAATACCGAGCATATTCTGTAATGTCTTTGCATTCGATGCTGCATGCAATCCGGAGTTATTATTAAATAATACATAGACCTCTTTTGCATCATTTTGTAATGCTTCTACTATTTCCTTTAAACCGATAAGCTCTTCATTTGTATAATCATATAAAAAACGAACTTTTCTCCATTGTTCGTTATTACCGGGATTACGCCATCCATGTACGTTACGCCCATGAATACGCAATAATACCTTTTCACCTGTTGTAACTGGAACTATAGGTACAGAACCTTCTCCCGCTTGTGGTTCATCACAAACAGTATGAAAAAGTTCCTGCTGTCTTAAAAAATTCAATGTGCCATCCATAAATTGCTCATTATACCAAGTACGATTGCGAAATTCAATTGCGATTGGAAATTCGGAAAGCTGTTGTTTAATGTACCGGATATATTGGACATTCTTTTGTTGACAATCAAACCAAGGAGGAAATTGGACAAGAACGAGGGCTAATTTACCTGCCTTCATAAATGTATGTATTGATTCTTTAAAAACGTTAAACATGTCTTGTCTAGTTTCGTAAGGATTTTCATCACGTAAATGTCCTGTCATACCCTGATACGCTTTCACCACAAACTGAAAATGCTCTGGTGTTTTATTAATCCATTTTTTCACATTATCTACAGATGGTATGGAATAGAAAGAGGTATCTAATTCGACAACTGGAAAATGACCACTATAATCGAACAACTTATCTCTAGATGAAGATGTTTGACTATATAAACTTGGATGATCTCCCCATCCTGTTAAGCCGATATGTATCATTGCTCTCCCTCCAATCTGCTAAGTATATTTATCATATCATAGCAAATTAAAGGAACTATATTAAATATTTGGGTAGCTATCAAAAGCAAAGACTTGATCAATCAAAAAAGAGATATAACTGCAAATGATACTTTGCTGTGTATATCTCTTTCATCTTATTGATTAATACTTGTACCAAAACCGATTAAATATCCATCTAAATCACGAATTGCAAATTCTCTTAACCTTTCCCCTTCTATTACACTTTCTTTTGGATAATAGGCAAAAAGGGCTCCATGCAATTTTGCTTCTTTAAATATAGTATCTAATCTCTCTTCATCTTCCACATAACTAAAAACATTCCACAAATTCCGATTTGGTTTTACATCTTCAATTTTTTCCGCTTGTACTAGCTTTATAGACAATCCACAATCTTCACGAAAAAGAATACCATCAATATCTTCACAGCTTAATACTGTATGATAGAAGAGTCTTGATAATTCTATATCTGAAACAAGTAGTACACTCACGGATGACATTAAATGCATAGGAAACTCTACACCCCATTATACATAATTCGCATCTTAGTTCTGAATAATCAGAACACTTCCACTATTATATCTTACCATAATTCTGCTATTTTATGTTTTTTTTTATAAAAAAAGAGAAAAAAACGATGATTTTTAATAAGATTTTTTAGTTGTCGGATTACTAGATACTGTTGATATCATAAAAACTTTTAGGCTTATCTTATTTACAGATTTGAATATGAAGTTAGACTCCATCATTCACCTAAATTCAAAGGAATGTTATTTAAGATAATATGTTTACCTTCTTGAACCCAATTGCAGAGAGTATAAAAAAAACTCCTCCAATCATCCAAAAAGGCTCCCAAAAAAAGAGTCTCCACTTTAGAGCAAAGCTGTCAATCTGAAGAGATAACAGACCAATACTTGAAAGAATAAGGGAGATAAAGTTTGCCAAACCGTATAAAGATAAAAAGATTCCTGCTATTAAAGTTAAAAAATATAAAAAACGATTTGTTCTATTAGACCATTGTCTTAATAGTAAAAGTAAAAACAAACCTCCACATAACTTAACGAATCCAGTAAACCAAACTATTGCTATAAAAGACGATTCTCTTTCTATGGCTTTTTTATAGATTGATCCTCCTAATGATTTTACGCCTATCATACCTCCACCAGCCCAGTAAAAGCTTATTAGCGCAAACAGGAAACACCAAATGAATCCAGCAAAGATATAAATTCTTTTAGTCTGAATCATTTCTATCCTCACTTTTCCCTCTAAATATAAAAACAAACACGAATGTAGACTTGGATTACTTTTTGCAATTTGTTTAATATTTTATTTAACTCTACAAACAACAGCAGCTACTTATTTGCATGTAACAAAAAAGTAGAAATCACCTCAATTAATAAGTTTGAAACCTATTTGAAAGAGATGAAATCTACTCTAAAAAATCCTAAAATGAAATTTTTGTGGTCAAAGCATTATTTAATAACGCTTGAAGCCTTTGTAAACATTGGAATTACTGGACTAACCAATAGAACCTTCCATTTCGAATTTGATTAATCTATTCATTTCTACTGCATATTCCATTGGAAGTTCTTTAGTGAATGGTTCGATGAAGCCCATTACGATCATTTCTGTTGCTTCTTGTTCAGAAACACCGCGACTCATCAAGTAGAATAATTGTTCTTCTGACACTTTTGAAACTTTCGCTTCGTGTTCAAGAGCAATTTGGTCATTCATTACTTCATTGTATGGAATTGTATCAGATGTAGATTGGTTATCCATGATTAACGTATCACATTCAACATTCGCACGCGCATTTATCGCTTTTTTACCAAATTTCACTTGACCACGATATGTTACGTTACCACCGTGTTTTGAAATGGATTTAGAAACGATTGTTGAAGATGTATTTGGAGCTAAATGAATCATTTTTGCACCTGTATCTTGGTTTTGACCACGACCTGCGATAGCAATTGATAATGTCAAACCACGAGCGCCTTCACCTTTTAAGATACAAGCTGGGTATTTCATCGTAAGTTTAGAACCGATGTTACCGTCAATCCATTCCATTGTGGCATTTTCTTCACATGTAGCACGTTTTGTAACTAAGTTATACACGTTATTTGCCCAGTTTTGGATTGTTGTATAACGGCAATAAGCATCTTTTTTGATGATGATTTCTACAACCGCACTGTGTAGTGAACTTGTTGTATAAACTGGGGCAGTACATCCTTCAACGTAATGTACACTTGCGCCTTCATCAACAATGATCAACGTACGTTCAAATTGACCCATGTTTTCTGAGTTAATACGGAAGTAAGCTTGAAGTGGAGTTTCAAGTTTTACACCTTTTGGAACATAGATAAACGAACCACCAGACCATACAGCTGAGTTTAATGCTGCAAATTTGTTGTCATGTGGTGGAATCGATTTACCAAAGTATTCTTTGAATAAATCTTCATTTTCACGAAGAGCCGAATCAGTATCTTTAAACACAACACCTAATGCTTCAAGTTCTTCTTTCATGTTATGGTAAACAACTTCTGATTCGTATTGTGCTGAAACACCAGCAAGGTATTTTTGTTCTGCTTCAGGAATACCTAGTTTATCGAATGTTGCTTTGATTTCTTCTGGTACTTCATCCCAAGATTTTTGAGTTGCTTCAGATGGTTTTACATAGTAAGTAATTTCATCGAAGTTAAGTCCAGATAAATCGCCACCCCATTGTGGCATTGGTTTTGAATAGAAAATGTCCAATGATTTTAGACGGAAATCTAACATCCATTGTGGCTCATTTTTCATTTTAGAAATTTCTTTTACGATTTCAGGAGTTAGCCCACGTTCTGTACGGAAAATGGATACGTCTTTATCATGGAAGCCGTACTCGTAATCGCCAATTTCAGGCATTTGTTTAGCCATTTTTTCTCCTCCGTTCTAGAGTTAAATCTATTATAAGTTAGATTCTTTAATACCTTTTTCCATTGCTTTCCAAGAAAGCGTCGCACATTTAATACGTGCTGGGAATTGAGAAACACCCGATAGTGCTTCCACATCTCCAAGGTCTAGTGAATCATCATGTTCGTGTCCAAGCATCATTTCTGAGAAGACATGCGCTAATTCAACAGCTTCTTCAGTAGTTTTTCCTTTAATAGCTTGCGTCATCATAGAAGCAGAAGACATAGAGATTGAGCAGCCTTCACCTTCAAATTTCGCATCGACTACAATACCATCTTCAACCTGTAAAGATAAGTGTATGCGATCCCCACAAGTAGGGTTATTCATATCGATTGAAACATTAGAATCATCAATAACACCTTTGTTACGTGGTTTTTTATAATGATCCATAATGACAGAACGATATAGTTGATCTAGTTTATTCATTGACATTAGCAAAATACTCCTTCGCAGTGCGCAACCCTTCAACAAGTCGATCAATATCAGCTTCAGTATTATATACGTAGAAGCTAGCACGAGCTGTCGCTGTACATTCAAGCCATTTCATCAATGGCTGAGCACAATGGTGTCCTGCACGAACAGCAATACCTTCCATATCAAGTATTGTTGCAACATCATGAGGATGAACGCCATCTATATTAAATGTCACAAGTCCAGAACGTTTCGTTGGATCATGTGGACCATAGATAGATACTCCATCGATTGCGCTTAATTGCTCAATCGCGTAACGAGATAAATTATGCTCATGTTCGATGATATTGTCCATACCAATTTCTTCTAAGAAATCAATAGCTGCGCCTAAACCAATTGCTCCAGCAATATTAGGTGTTCCACCTTCAAATTTATAAGGAAGGTCAGCCCATGTTGATTCATATAAACCGACAATACTGATCATTTCACCACCAAAATCAAGTGGTTCCATGTTTTCTAGGTGCTCTTTTTTACCATATAATACACCAATACCAGTTGGTCCACACATTTTATGTCCAGAAAAAGCTAAGAAATCACAATCTAAATCTTGAACATCTGTTTTAAAATGTGGCACACCTTGCGCTCCATCAACTACTATAACTGCACCATGTGCATGTGCAACAGCAGCAATTTCTTTAATTGGGTTCACAGTTCCTAGAACGTTAGAAGCAAATGCAATTGAAACAATTTTTGTTTGATCTGTAATTGCTTCTTTTACTTTGTCCATCGATAATGTGCCATCTGGATTCATATCAATATATTTAAGTGTTGCATTTTTTTCTTTCGCTAATTGTTGCCATGGAATTAAGTTAGAGTGATGTTCCATGTAAGTGATGACGATTTCATCGCCTTCACCTACATTTGCACGTCCAAAACTTGAAGCAACCATATTTATACTATCAGTTGTACCTCTAGTAAAGATAATTTCTTCAGTTGACTTCGCATTGATAAACTTACGAACTTTTTCACGTGCTCCTTCATAAGCATCTGTTGCACGATTACCTAATGTATGCACACCACGGTGAACATTAGAGTTCTCAGCTTCGTAATAATGTTTTACTGCTTCTAAAACTTGGATAGGCTTTTGTGTTGTTGCAGCACTATCTAGATATACTAGTGGGTGTCCATTAACTTCCTGATCTAATATAGGGAAATAGCTTTTAATATTTGTTTTTATCATTAGCGAACTTTCCTTTCAATGACCTCCGTCAGTTGTTTTCTAACACCTTCGATAGGTAATTTATTTACAACTGGTGCAAGGAATCCATGAATTACTAAACGTTCAGCTTCTGCTTTAGAGATACCGCGACTCATTAAATAATACAATTGAATTGGATCAACGCGACCAACAGAAGCAGCATGTCCTGCAGTAACATCATCTTCATCAATTAATAGAATTGGGTTAGCATCGCCACGAGCGTCTTTGCTTAACATTAGAACGCGAGATTCTTGTTCAGCATTAGCTTTTGTAGCACCATGTTCAATTTTACCAATACCATTGAAAATACCACGAGCTGATTCTTTCATAACACCATGAGTTAAAATATAGCCATTTGAAGCTTTACCCCAGTGTCTAACTTCAGTTGTGAAGTTTTGACTTTGTTCTCCGCGACCAACTACTACAGATTTTGCATCTGCAAAAGAGCCATCACCTTTTAAGTATGTGATATTTTCTGAAATTGTATCGCTATCATTCATCAAACCAAGTGCCCACTCAACTTTAGCATCGCGATGTAAAATACCACGGCGATTTACATAAGTAGTGAAACCTTTTGCAAGAACATCAACAGCACCAAATGTTACTTGAGCATTATCATTTGCGATTACTTCTGCAATAAGATTAGCTTGTCCTTTTGCTTCTGGAACTGTAGAAAGATAGTTTTCTACATAAGTAACTGAACTGTTTGCTTCTGCAACGATTAATACGTGGTTATATAATGATGCTTCTACATTGTCATGTAGGAAAACAGCTTGAAGTGGTTCTTCTACAATGACATTTTTAGGAATGTATACAAACACTCCGCCATTTACTAATGCTGCATGTAAAGCAGTTAGTTTATGTTGATCTACTTTTACGCCTTCAGTCATAAAATATTTTTGTACTAGTTCGCTATGTTCGCGAGCTGCTGTTAAAATATCTGTCATAATGACACCTTTTGATGCTAATTCATCAGAAAGTTGTAAAAAAGCAGGTGTGTTGTTATGTTGAATATAAACATTTTGTTGACCTTCAACATCGACAATTGCTTTTACTTCTTCTGGAAGTTCTTCAAGAGAAGCAAATGTTGTACTTTCAACTGTATGTGTAGGAAATTCTGTAAAGTTCCATTTTTCAACATTTGTTTTATCTGGTTTTATCATTGGTAGCGTTTCTACGTCCGCTAATGCACGTTCACGAAGCTCAGTCAACCAGCTAGGTTCATTGTTAGCTTCAGAGAAAGAGCGTACATCTTGAGCGGTTACAGATAATTTTGTTTCAACCGTCATGTTTGCTCGTCCTCCTTATTATGCTTCTTGTCCTGTTGTTTCTTCGTCTTCGATACCTAATTCTTTTTTAATCCAGTCGTAACCTTCAGCTTCAAGTTTTTCTGCTAATTCAGCACCACCTGAACGAACTACTTTACCTTGCATCATGATATGAATATGATCAGGAGTGATATAGTTAAGTAAACGTTGATAGTGAGTGATCATTAAGCAACCAAAGCCTTCACCACGCATAGCATTGATACCTTTTGATACTACTTTAAGAGCATCGATATCAAGACCAGAGTCAATTTCATCTAAGATTGCAAACTTAGGTTTTAACATCATTAATTGAAGAATTTCGTTACGTTTCTTTTCACCACCAGAGAAACCTTCGTTTAAGTAACGTTGGCCCATTTCTTCTGGCATTTCTAAGAATTCCATTTTTCCATCTAATTCACGGATGAATTTCATTAGAGATACTTCGTTACCTTCGCCACGACGAGCATTGATAGCTGAACGTAAGAAATCAGCATTTGTAACACCAGTAATTTCTGATGGGTATTGCATTGCTAGGAATAGACCTGCTTTAGCACGTTCATCTACTTCCATTTCAAGTACATCTTCACCATCTAAAGTGATAGAACCTGAAGTAACTTCATATTTTGGGTGACCCATGATAGCTGAAGCTAAAGTAGATTTACCAGTACCATTTGGTCCCATGATTGCATGAATTTCGTTTGTATTGAGTGATAAGTTAACACCCTTTAAAATCTCTTTACCGTCGATAGCGACGTGAAGATCTTTGATGACTAATGTTGACATTCTATTACCTCCATTTAATTTCAATGAAATGAATGCTTACCCATTTCTAATTTAATATCATTCTAATTTTAGCTTAAAAAAAAGCCCTTTGCAAATCATTTGAAAATGTTTCTCAATTTAATCTAAGAGTGTTGGTATATATCTATTCTGAAACCTATAAGACTCGTTGGTTTAAGTGTTTATTGAAAATGGATTGATTTTCAATAGAAGTATTTTAATTGAGAATGGATTTCACTACGGCGGAAGTAGAAACATATTTTTACTGTAAATTTATGTATTTCTATTATCAATACGGAGCAATATTCTTATTTAGTTATATACAAAGATATTGCAAATACACGAAAATGATACATCACGCTACATAATTCGACGTTTAGAATTTTATATTCTAAAGCAATTCTATAGTATTTATATTAATTGTTCTATGAAATTTTAAGATAAGATTTTGAAAGCTATCAGTTGATGGACGACGGCACTAGAAAAAAGAATTTCTAATTTAGTTCAGTATAATTCCACTATTGAATGAAGTGGAATTAGCTCCGCTTTCCGTGACAAGCGGCAAACTCTAATTGCGTTTAGGGTACTGAAAAGTGTTTAAATATAAATATTAACAGTATTAATCTGTTTTCTGCATGATGTGGAATTAGCTTCGCTTTCCGCGGGCGAACCGACGAGCCTCCTCGCTGAGCTGCGGGGTCTCATCTGGCTCGCTTTCCCGCAGGAGTCTTCGCTAATTCCACATCAACAAGGATGGCTATACAAGATTTTCATTATAAGTTGTCGTCTATTTTTTCTTTTTCAGTGTTCGAGCACTAACAAAAGAGTATGCACAAAGAAAAAGGGAAAAAGAATAGCAACAATTTTAATATAGAATAGTATTCAAAATCACTATTTTACCAAAAAGAAAAAGCTATCCCCTTTCTATTAAAAATGCCTCAACTTCGAAACATTTCAAACAGGAGATAGCTTTTCTTCCTATATATTATTGCACGATGGCTTGTGCAAGGAGATATGCATTTACGCTTTCTGCTACATTTCTTCCTTCATTAATAGCCCAAACAATTAAACTTTGACCACGTCTTGCATCGCCAGCTGCAAAAACACCCTCTACATTTGTTGAATATGTTTTTCCGTTGGCTTTAATTCGATTATTTGTGATTTGGACACCAAATTGTTCTGCAATTCCATGTTCAGTACCTTCAAAGCCAATTGCTACAAAGACATAGTCAGCAGGCCAAACTTTTTCAGTTCCTGGTAGTTCATTGAAGTAAACATAGCCATCATCGCTAATCATTTTTTCCATTTGAATTGTATGCAATTCTTTTACTCGTCCATTGCTATCAGCAACAATTTTCTTTGTTTGGATACAATATTCACGAGGATCACGACCATATTTTGCATCTGCTTCTGCATAAGCATAATCCAATTTATAAACTTGCGGATTTGTTGGCCAAGGGTTATCAGAATCACGATTTTCAGGTAACTGTGGATGCTTACCAAATTGGAAGACCGTTTTACATTTTTGACGAATAGCCGTTGCCACACAGTCAGCACCAGTATCTCCTCCACCAATGACAATAACATTCTTTCCTTTTGTATCCAAGAATTGACCATCTTCAAAATTAGAATTTAGTAAACTTTTAGTTGTAGAAGTTAAATAATCCATTGCAAGAACAACACCTTCTGATTCGCTCCCTTCCATATGAAGGTGGCGTTGTTTTGTTGCTCCTGTGCAAAGAATGACCGCATCAAATTGAGCTTTTAATTCATCCGCTGTCACGTCTTTACCGATTTCTGTATTTAAAATAAAGTGAATACCTTCATCTGCTAGTAATTGTACACGTCTTGCTACAACTTCTTTTTCTAATTTCATATTCGGAATTCCGTAAGTTAATAAGCCACCCGCACGGTCTTCTCTTTCGAAAACTGTGACAGTATGACCTTGCTGATTTAGTTGGTCTGCCGCTGCTAAACCAGCAGGACCAGAACCAACTACAGCTACTTTTTTTCCTGAACGGTGTGCGGGAATACGAGGTGTAATCCAGCCATTTTCAAATCCTTTATCGATAATTGCTCGTTCGATACTTTTAATCGCAACTGCAGGATCTGATATAGCTAGTGTACATGATCCTTCACATGGTGCAGGACAAACTCTTCCTGTAAATTCTGGGAAGTTATTTGTTAAGAGTAGACGATCAAGAGCTTCTTTCCATTTCCCATGGTAGACTAAATCATTCCATTCAGGAATTACATTGTGAATCGGGCATCCGGCAGCAGAACCACGAATCTCCATTCCCATATGACAAAACGGTGTACCGCAATCCATACAACGAGCACCTTGGATTTGAAGAGCTTCATCTGTCAAACGCGAAGCATATTCTTTCCAATTTTTTATACGCTCTAGTGGTGGCTGTTCTTTCCCTTTTTCTCGACTGTATTCCATAAATCCAGTAGGTTTCCCCATCTAGAACTCCTCCTTTTACTTATTGGAAAGCACTAAATCCTTTTTAGGTGAATTTGCTAAAAATGCTTTCATCGTTGCTTGGTCTTCTGATAATCCTTGTGCTTCATATTCGCTAATACGGTCTAACATTTTTTTATAATCTGTAGGAACTACTTTAATAAAGCGAACTATATATTTTGCCCAGTTATTTAAAATTTGTTTTGCTTTTGTACTTTCTGTGTAGTGAACATGTTGTTCTAAGAGTTGGTGAAGAATTGCCTCATCTTCTTTAGAATGAATACCTTCGAAACCAATCATTTCTGTGTTACATTTTGCTTTGAATTCTTGGATATCTTCTGGTAATACATAAGCAATACCACCTGACATACCAGCTCCGAAGTTTTTACCTACATTGCCTAAGATAACAACACGGCCACCTGTCATGTATTCACAGCCATGATCTCCGATACCTTCAACTACAACATTTGCACCACTATTACGAACTGCGAAACGTTCTCCGGCACGACCATTAATGTAAGCTTCACCACTAGTTGCACCATACAAGCAAACGTTTCCTGCAATAACATTTGTTTCTGCCTGTCCTCGTACTGGTGAGCTTACAACAACTTTCCCGCCAGACAATCCTTTGCCGAAGTAATCATTTGTATCACCCTCAACATGCATTAACATTCCTCTTGGAATAAATGCACCGAAGCTTTGACCAGCAGAACCAGTAAAGTTCAATGTAATGGTATCGTCCGCAAGCCCTCTCGCACCATAACGTTTTGAAATTTCACTACCAACAATTGTTCCGACAACTCGGTCTGTATTTTTGATTGGATAATGCAATGAAATTGATTTTTCTTCGATAATTGATTCTTCGACTTTCCCTAAGATTTCACGTAAATCTAGAGATTCGTCGATTTTATGATTTTGTTGCACTTGTTTTGTTCTTGTTCCTTCCACTTGATGGAGGATTGCTGCTAGATCTAATTGGCCGGCCTTCCAATGCTCTTTTGCTCGATTGCTTACTTCTAAGACATCTGTGCGTCCAACCATTTCTTCAAAAGTTCTAAAACCAAGCATCGCCATATATTCTCGTACTTCTTCTGCTACAAACATCATAAAGTTTACGACATGGTCTGCTGTACCCATGAATTTTTTTCGTAGTTCAGGGTTTTGTGTAGCAATACCGACTGGGCATGTATCTAAATGACAAGCACGCATCATAACACATCCAAGTACTATTAACGGAGCAGTTGCAAAGCCAAATTCTTCTGCTCCAAATAGCGCTGCCATGACAACATCTTTCCCTGTCATTAATTTACCATCTGTTTCAAGGGTTACACGGTCACGAAGTCCATTTAACATTAGCGTTTGGTGAGCTTCTGATAATCCTAATTCCCATGGTAGGCCTGTGTGCTTAATACTTGTTTTTGGTGATGCTCCTGTACCACCATCATAACCACTAATAACAATCACATCTGCTGCACCCTTCGCTACACCTGCAGCAATTGTACCTACACCTGATTTTGCTACGAGTTTTACACTGATTCGAGCATCGCGATTTGCATTTTTTAAATCATGAATTAATTCAGCCATGTCTTCAATTGAGTAAATATCATGATGTGGTGGTGGTGAAATTAGACCTACACCTGTTGTTGAACCTCGAACATCAGCAACCCAAGGATAAACCTTGTTACCTGGGAGTTGACCACCTTCACCTGGTTTTGCACCTTGTGCCATTTTGATTTGTAACTCATCTGCATTGACTAAATAGTGGCTGTTCACACCAAATCGACCAGAAGCAATTTGCTTAATTGAGCTTCTACGATTATCGCCATTTTCATCTAGTTCATAGCGATTTGGATGTTCTCCACCTTCACCACTATTACTTTTACCACCAATTCGATTCATCGCAATTGCTAGTGTTTCATGAGCTTCTTGACTAATTGAGCCAAAAGACATAGCACCAGTTTTAAAGCGTTTGACGATAGATTCTACGGATTCTACTTCTTCTAAAGGAATTGTATATTCAGACTTTTTAAAGGTTAATAGATTTCTTAAGAAACCAATTTGTTCTTCGTTAGCCATCTCAGAGAACTGATGGAATAACCCAAGGTCACCTTTACGAGTAGCTTGTTGCAATGTATGGATCGTTTTTGGATTGAATGCATGATGTTCTCCTGAGCTTCTCCATTGGAAATCACTACCTGCTGGTAATACACAATCAATCGATTTAACCGCTTCTCTATGTTTCTTCAAAGCTTCTGTAGCAATCGTTGGTAAATCAATACCCCCTAGTTTTGATACAGTTCCTGTGAAGTATTTTTCAATCACTTCTTTACTAATACCGACTGCTTCAAAGATTTGCGCTCCACGGTAACTTTGTACTGTTGAAATCCCCATTTTGGACATTACTTTTACAACGCCCTCTGCAGTTGCCTTTACGTAACGTTTAACTGCTTCTTCATAGCTATAATTGATATGGCCATCCTCAATTGCTTTAGCCACTGTAGCATACGCTAAATATGGATAAATGGCATCAACGCCATAACCGATTAACGCTGCAAAGTGATGGACTTCTCTTGTTTCACCAGTTTCAACAATGATACTTACTTTTGTACGTTGACCTGTTTTTACAAGATATTGGTGTACACTACTTGCCGCAAGTAAAATTGGAATCATTGGCGTATTTACGCTTAAAGCTTTATCTGATAAAACTAGCAATTGAACCCCTTTTGCAATTGCTTCATCTACTTCTTTTGCTAATCTCGCTAAATCTTCTTCTAAATCTTCTGACATTTCAAGGTCTATAACAGTCATATCGAATGGATCCTGTGTTTTTAGCTTTTGGAATTGACTGTTCGTCAACACAGGTGTTTCCAAAAAGATTCGACGACAATTTTCTGCACTTGGATGTAGTAAATCCCCTTCTGCCCCAAGAAGTGTCATCGTTGAAGTCACAATATGCTCACGAATCGAATCAATTGGAGGGTTTGTTACTTGTGCAAATAATTGTTTGAAGTAATTAAATAACGATTGTGGTTTGTCAGATAAGACAGCTAGTGGTGCATCATTCCCCATTGAACCAAGCGGATCTTTTCCTCCTGCCACCATTGGTACGATATACTTTTGTACGTCCTCATGTGTATAACCAAACATTTTCTGTCTGAATAGTAAGTCATTTATTTCTTCAGGTTGTTCTTCTGAAGGGTCAACCACAACTAGGTTTTCTTCTAACCACCCAGTATAAGGTTTTTCCTGTGCCATTTCAGATTTTAATTCGTCATCTGAAATAATCCGTCCTTGTTCTAAATCAACAAGCAACATTTTCCCCGGACTTAATCGTTCTTTGTAAACAATATTCTCTTCCTCTATATCAACTACACCAACTTCTGAAGAGAAGATAATGTAATCATCCTTTGTGACATAATAGCGTGCAGGTCGTAAACCATTACGATCTAATATCGCACCAATTTGTTTGCCATCTGTGAAGCAAATAGCTGTTGGCCCATCCCAAGGTTCCATTAAACAGCTTTGGTATTGATAAAACGCCTTTTTCTCATCCGAAATATGTGGATTCTCTGTCCACGGTTCTGGAATCATCATCATTGCTGTTTGTGCAGGTGTACGACCAGCTAATACGAAAAATTCAAACGCATTATCTAGCATTGATGAATCGCTACCGTTTTGGTCAATAATTGGCAACACTTTATCTAGGTCTTCCCCAAAGGCCTCAGAGATAAATTGTTGCTCACGTGCTTTCATCCAGTTGATATTACCTCTTAATGTATTAATCTCACCATTATGAATAATATAACGATTAGGATGTGCACGTTCCCAAGATGGAAATGTATTTGTACTGTAACGTGAGTGTACCATTGAAAAAGCAGAAGCGAAGCGTTCATCTTGTAAATCTAGATAAAATTCAGCCACTTCTTCCGGAGTTAATAACCCTTTAAACACCATCGTTCGACTTGACATGCTCGCACAGTAAAATTCATTGTCATTTTTTTGAGCCCATAATTCTGTTTGTTTACGAATCAAATATAGTTTTCTTTCAAAAGCAAGAGAATTATTTGTATTTACAGCCTTTATAAACACTTGACGAACAACTGGTGCAGTTTCCTTCGCAATGTCGCTTAAAGGCTCAGGATTAATCGGTACAGTACGCCAGCCAAGTAATTCTTGCCCTTCTTCTGCGATGAAATCATTTAGTTTCGTTTCAATTTCCTGTTGTACTTGACGATCACTGTTAAAAAATAACATCCCTACTCCATATTGTCCTACAGCAGGTAATGTCCAATCTATGCAAACTTCTCGGAAAAAGGCATCCGGGATTTGAACCATTAATCCTGATCCATCACCTGTTTTGCCGTCACTTCCGCGACCAGCTCTATGATCTAATCTACATAACATTTCCAAGCCTTTCATCACGATGTCATGGGTCGGTTTTCCCTGCAATTGTGCGTAAAGACCGATACCGCATGCATCATGCTCAGATTGTGGAGAGTATAAACCTTGTGCTGTTGGAATTTGGTGAAATGTCATATGATTCCCTCCTCTATATATAAAAAATGACTTAAATATATTTTAGATTCTCAAATTCATATAAACAATATATAATTTGGATAGGATTAATCTATAAAATAGATAAGTAGGAGATGACATGACTTGGAATTAAGACAATTGCGTTACTTTGTTGCCGTCGCGGAGAGAGAGCATATTTCCGAAGCTGCAGAAAATCTACATGTAGCCCAATCAGCAGTAAGCCGACAAATTGCCAATTTAGAGGAAGAATTAGGCATCGAATTATTTGAGCGAGTTGGTAGAAATGTGAAATTGACACCAATCGGTAAGACTTTCCTTGAGCATACAGTTGCTGCGTTACAAGCAATTGATTTTGCCAAAAAACAAGTGGATGAATATTTGGATCCTGAAAAAGGTACGATTAAGATTGGATTTCCAACAAGTCTTGCAAGCTTTCTTTTACCAACTGTCATTTCAGCATTTAAAAAAGAACACCCTAGTGTTTCATTCCATTTAAGACAAGGATCCTATCGCTATCTCATTAACGCGGTCAAGGAACGTGAATTGAACTTAGCATTCTTAGGTCCTGTTCCTGCTAAAGATGCAACCATTGATAAAAAAATTCTGTTTACAGAAAACATCGCGGCACTAGTCCCAGATACTCATCCATTTGCAAACAGAAGTAAAATTCAATTAGCAGAGTTACGTAATGAAGGTTTTGTTTTGTTTCCAGAGGGTTACATATTAAATAAAGTTGTGGTAGAAGCATGTAAATCTGTAGGCTATACTCCAAAGATTAGCTCAGAAGGAGAAGATATGGATGCTATAAAAGGTTTAGTTGCAGCTGGTATAGGTGTAAGTCTTTTACCAGAAAGTGTATTCTATGATGCTACTCCACGAGGTACATCAAAGCTAACATTAATCGAACCGCCTTTTACACGTAACGTGGGTATTATTTATCCGATCAATCGAGAACTATCCCCTTCTGAACAAATTTTCTTGGACTTTGTTAGTAGTTTCTTTTCTAGATTATCTCAATTTAAATAAAAACGAATTAGCTTTTCTAAAATAAGAATTTTTTCTAAATAAACAACTCAATAATTTAGATAATATTTTAGTATTTACTTAGTATGCAGCTCCAGATGGCGCTTTCCGCGGGCGAGCGTTGAGCCTCCTC
>NZ_JBCMNM010000035.1:0-14750 GCF_050459865.1 Rummeliibacillus pycnus | reverse complement strand
GTCGCCATCTTCCGCTTCATAGACATAGACAATGTTCTAATAGTTATTGCATCTAATAATGCCATTTAATATTCGTGTTTTTTATCAAATCTTTGAATTCTGAAATTGATTCAAACAGAAAAAAAGACGTTAGAACAATTCATCTGCTCTAACGTCTTTTAATATATAGTCAATTATTTTGAAACAGGAACAACTGAACCTTTCCATTCCTTGTTGATGAAATCTTGAATTTCTTTTGAGTGAAGTACATCCACTAATTTTTTGATAGCTTCCTTATTTTCATTTCCTTTTTTCACTGCAACGATATTTACATAAGGAGAATTGCTATCTTCAAGAGCAATTGCATCTTTTGTTGGTGTTAGGCCTGCATCAATTGCGAAGTTAGAGTTGATTACAACTGCATCCCCTTCTTCGTTTTCATACATTTGTACTAACATTTCAGGTGCAGTTTTTGCATCAATTTTCAAGTGTTTAGGGTTTTTGTCTATATCTTTGATTTCAGCAGATGCTTTATCAACACCCGATTTTAACGTGATTAAGCCTTTTGCTTCTAACAATGTAAGGATACGACCTTGGTCAGATACAGAGTTACTAATTAAGATTGTTGCTCCATCTGGAAGCTTATCTAGAGATTTATATTTTTTAGAGTAGATGCCGATTGGTTCGATATGAATATCACCAGCATCGACAAAATCATACCCGTTATCTTTAATTTGTTGTTCTAAATAAGGTTTGTGTTGGAAATAGTTAGCGTCAATTTCACCTGAATCCAAATCTTTGTTTGGTAATACATAATCTTGGTATTTTTCGATTTCTAAATCTACGCCTTCTTTTTCAAGTATTGGTTTTGCTTTTTCCAAGATTTCTGCGTGCGGTACATTAGAAGCACCTACTACTAATTTTGTTTCTTTTGAATCACCAGATGATGATTTATCACCGCCACCGCAAGCTGCTAAGCTAAGTGCTAGTGATGCTGTTAGAATTCCTGCTACAAGTTTCTTCATTTTTTTTGCCCCTTTTCTATTCTTTATGTGAACGTTAAAACGTAAACACCTAATTATCGTTTATCGGTTTTCGATGTAATAAAATCTCCGATAATTTGAATGATAAATACAATAACTAACACCAATACTGTTGCGACAAATGTTACATCATTACGACTACGTTGGAAACCATCCATGAACGCTAAGTTCCCTAAACCACCTGCTCCAATTACACCCGCCATAGCAGTGTAACCAACTAAAGCTACAGCTGTTACGGTAATACCCGAGATTAATGCTGGCAATGATTCTGGAATGAGTACCTTCCAAATGATTGTCCAAGTTTTAGCACCCATAGAGCGCGCAGCTTCAATGACACCTTTATCAATTTCACGTAAAGCAATGAGAACCATTCGAGCATAGAATGGTGCAGCACCGATGATTAAAGCTGGTAACGCTGCGTTTGCTCCACGAATAGAACCTAACATAAATTTTGTAAATGGAATTAATAGAATGACTAAAATGATAAATGGAATTGATCGGAAAATATTCACAAGTGAGCCCGTTAATAAGTTAACAAGCTTATTAGCCCACAGTTGCGTTGGACTTGTAAGGAATAATAAGATTCCTAGTAACAATCCAATGATAAAAGTAAGAGCTGTTGAAACAGTTGTCATATAGATTGTTTCTCTTGTTGCTTCCCACATTAATTCCCAGTCTACATTTGGAAAGAGATCATTAAGCATTCTTGATCACCTCCGTTTTAATACCTTGCTCTTCTAAATATTGAACTGCTTTTTCTACATTCTCATTTTTTCCTACTATTCGAACAATTAAGGTACCATATGGACCGCTCTTCGTAGGGGAAATATTACCATGTACTATATTTATATCTACTTCATATTGTCGAATGAGATGTGAAATAACAGGTTGTTCGGTTTTTGCACCCACAAAGAACAACTTAATCAGTTGATCATTTGGATAATTATCAAGCATTTGTGCAATTGACTCTTTATGCCCTGCTGTTTCCGTAACTTGAGAAACGAATTTCTTTGTGACATCTGCTTTTGGAGATTGGAATACTTCTAGAACATTACCTTGTTCTACTATTTCCCCAGATTCCATAACTGCCACACTGTGACAAATTTTGCGGATGACATGCATTTCATGTGTGATTAGAACGATGGTTAGTCCAAGTTTTTCGTTGATACTAACAAGTAAGTCTAGAATCGAATCCGTTGTTTCAGGGTCAAGCGCTGAGGTTGCTTCGTCACAAAGTAACACTTCTGGGTTATTTGCTAATGCACGAGCAATGCCTACACGTTGTTTTTGACCCCCTGAAAGTTGTGAAGGATAAGCTTTTTCTCGTCCTTTTAAACCTACTAACTCTACTAATTCAAGCACTCGCTTTTCACGTTCTGCTTTACTGATACCCGCAATCTCTAATGGAAAAGCGATATTCTCTTCAACTGTTCTTGACCATAATAAGTTGAAATGTTGAAATATCATACTGATCTTATGGCGAGCATTTCGTAATTCTTTTCCTTTAATCGCTGAAATATTCTGTCCATTTACTGTAACCGTACCTGATGTAGGTTTTTCTAAGCCGTTTAGCAAACGAATCATCGTGCTCTTTCCAGCACCACTGTAACCGATAATACCAAAAATCTCTCCATCATTTATTGATAAATTAACATCATTAACTGCCGTTAGAGATCCATTAGCGGTTTTGTATTTTTTTCCTACATTCTTTAGTTGAATCATTGTCAAAACCACCTTCTATTTGGGTTCTTTGTTGTATATTTTTCTATAAAATAAATAAGACCCTTCTGCAAGATTAGCAGAAGGGTCCACGTAACATATACGAAAACCGTTCTCTCATCTTCCAAAGTTTACACTTTGCGTGATTTGGCACCGTGTCACACTGTGACGGTTGCCGGGCTTCATAGGGCACTTCCCTCCACCTCTCTAAATAAGAGCAACGAAAATAATTATTTAATTTATGTTTGATACTTTACCACTCTAAATAAGTATCGTCAATCCTTTTTTTGAAATTTTTCAAATAAATACGAAACAGATTGAAATGCATATATCTTGTCTCGAATTTTTCCGTTTTCAGCAATCAACAAACAAGGAACGCTTTCAATTTGATAATCAAATGCGATTTGTTCAACATAATTTAAATTAGCTTTCCCCATTGGAATATTTGGTAACGTTTGATCCATTACTCCCATCATTTTGGAAGCGACCATACACGTTCCACACATCGGGGTGTATAAATAAAATGCGCATAATTGCTCACTTTTCTTTATATCCTCCCATTGTTCTAACGTCCATTCTTGCATAAAGTGTCATTCCTATTCTATAAGATACGCTGGATGAATCTTAAAATCAGCAGCTAATAATATTCTAGCTAAATATTTTCTTGGTGTCGCCTCTACTTGCTTATATAATGAAAGCGTGCGTAAATGACACGCTTCTGGATATTCTTTTTTCATCAAAGCTCTTAAACAGTCACCTGAGTAATCTTCGTCAAAAAATGCATATAATTCATATTCTTCATAGGGATAGATGAGCTCTTCTAATTTACTTGCACTTATTGTGCCATTCGTACAAAGAATTGGTATATCTTCTGCTAATATGGGTTGAATTTGCAATTTATCTTGCCTTCCTTCAACAATGAGCACTTTATCAGACATGCCGATTCCTCCTTACAATTTTATACAAATCGCTGTATATACATAAAAACGCCAACACAAAAGTGTGGCGTTTTTACTCATATCATTATTCTTCGATTAGTTCTGCGTATTTTTCAGCTGTAAGTAAATTTTCGATTTGAGAAGCATCAGAAGGTTCGATTACGACCATCCATGCTTTTTCATATGGAGATTCGTTAACGAATTCTGGGCTGTCTTCTAATTCTTCATTGATTTCAACAACTTTACCTGAAATTGGTGCATAAAGTTCTGAAACAGTTTTTACTGATTCAACGCTACCAAATGGTTCATCTGCTACTAATTCGTCCCCTACTTGAGGTAGTTCAACGAATACGATATCACCAAGTTCAGATTGTGCAAATTCTGTAATACCAATGCGTACTTTGCCATCTTCTGTTTTAACCCATTCGTGTTCTTCTGAGTAACGTAATTCTGCTGGTATGCTCATCAAATAACCCTCCAAATATGTATTAATATACACTTCAATTTTGACATATTCTTAATATAAAAACAAGTCATTCAATTCTTATTTCCACGTATTTTCAAATTCATTTTCTTTAAATCCTAATGTTATTTTTTGACCATCTGTGACAATCGGTCTTTTTATTAGCATGCCATCTGAAGCAAGTAAATCTAACTGTTCATCATCAGACATTTCGTTTAGGCGATCTTTTAATTGAAGTTCACGATACTTCATTCCTGACGTATTAAAGAATTTTTTTAATGGTAGACCACTGATTTTCCAATACTTTGTTAGTTCTTCTTTAGTAGGGGTTTCTTCTACAATATGTTGTTGGTTGAATTCAATGTCATTTTCTTTTAACCAAGCTTGGGCTTTTCTACAAGTTGTACAATTTGGATAGTGAATCATTTTAATCGTCATATAAAAACTCCTTTTGAATCAGTTTTCTTCTCCTTCAATTGTAGAGTGACTGACGATGACACGCAAGAAATCCGATCATAAATAATTATGGTCGGATTTCTCTTTTTTATACACTAAAGTCAATTTCATAAATGTATTTTTATTTTATTAATACAAACAATTAAACATAACTTCATAGAAAATATTCAGATTGCAGAATTCCGCTACAGACGGCGCTTTCAACGGGCTTGGCTTCATTCTCCTCGTCACTAAATTTTGGGTACTGAAAAAGTGTTTATATACAAATAGTAATAGTATTAATCTGTTTTCTACATGATGTGGAATTAGCTTCGCTTTCCGCTGGCGAGCGTTGAGCCTCCTCGCTCACTTCGTTCGCTGTGGGGTCTCACCTGTCTCGCTTTCCCGCAGGAGTCTGCGCTAATTCCACATCAACTAAGATAGCTCTACAAGATTTTTATTATTAATTTTCATCTATTTTTACTTTTTCAGTGCCCTTCACTACGTTCCAGTGAGGCTTTCAGCTCAAGCTTTTCCCGTAGGACTATGAATGAATCTCACTGATTTGATGGTATATTTAATTTTTTCACCTATTCATTAAACAGTAAATTTTTCTGCCGCAATTAACTTAACAGAAGCTTGGCGCTTTTTCGTGATTAAGTTATATGGAGTAAAGCGAGTAAGTTTACGCAATGCTGATAACAACATACGTGCTTCATCACCTTCTACAGAAGCGATAATCGTTTCTTTTGCTTCTTTTTCAATTTCATCAAATGCCTCTTGGGTGAAGATTTCTGTATAAAGAATTTTTTGTGCTGCTTTTTCTTCACCATCACGAGCAATTGCTTTTTCAGTACGTAACACTACTGACTCCATCGCAAATAATTGGTTCGCGATATTTGCAATGTTTACAAGGATTTCTTGTTCTACTTCTAATTTTGGACCAAAACGTTGTACAGCTGTACCCGCTGCTAGCAATGCAATTTTCTTTGCCATTTTCACTAAATATTTTTCTTGAGCTAGTGATTCATCACCAATTTCTTCAGGTACCATAGATAACAATTCAGATTGTAAGCTTTGTGCTTGTTGAAGTAATGGAAGCTCACCTTTCATTGCTTTTTTCACGAAAGTACCTGGCACGATTAGGCGATTGATTTCATTTGTTCCTTCAAAAATACGGTTAATACGAGAATCACGGTAAATACGTTCTACTTCGTATTCTTGCATATATCCATAACCACCATGTAATTGAACTGCTTCATCTGCGATATAATCTAATGTTTCAGAACCAAATACTTTGTTGATTGAGCATTCAATTGCATATTCAGCAATTGATGCTGCGATTGCTTTCCCATCATTTTTTTCATCGTCGCTTAATTGATTCATTCGATCTTCGAAATAGCCAACTGTGCGATAGATTAAAGATTCTGAAGCATATAATTTAGAAGCCATTGTAGCTAGTTTTTCTTTTGTTAGATTGAATGATGATATAGGTGTATTAAATTGTTGACGCCCATTTGTATACGAAATAGCTAATTCAAGTGCACGTTTTGAAGCACCAATTGTACCTACGCCTAATTTGTAGCGACCAATATTTAGAATATTAAAGGCGATTACGTGTCCTCGACCTACTTCACCTAATAAATTTTCAACAGGTACAGGAACATCTTCTAAAATCAATGTACGAGTTGAAGATGATTTAATCCCCATTTTCTTTTCTTCTGCACCAGTTGATACACCAGGGTAAGGACGTTCAACGATAAATGCTGAGAACTTATCTCCGTCAATTTTTGCATAGACTACAAAGACATCCGCAAATCCTGAGTTAGTAATCCATTGTTTTTCACCGTTTAAAATATAGTGAGTACCTTCTGCATTTAGTTTTGCAGTTGTTTTTGCACCTAGGGCATCAGATCCTGAGCCTGGTTCTGTTAAAGCATAAGCTGCAATTAGTTCGCCTGAAGCTAATTTTGGTAGGTACTTTTGTTTTTGATCTTCATTCCCGAATAATACGATTGGGAGTGAACCGATACCTACATGTGCTCCATGAGTGATCGAGAAGCCACCTGCTAAAGACATTTTTTCAGCAATTAATGCTGAAGAAATTTTATCTAAGCCAAGCCCTTCATATTCTTCAGGAACATCAGCCGCTAATAATCCAAGCTCGCCAGCTGTTTTCAATAAACGAACTGAGTTTTCAAATTCATGATTTTCTAATTTATCAACAATTGGTAATACTTCATTTTGTACATACTCTTCCGTTGTTTTTGCAATCATTTTATGTTCATCTGTGAAATCTTCTGGTGTGAACACACGTTGTGAATCAATATCCTCTGTTAAAAAGCTACCACCTTTAATTAGGTTTAAAGTATTTTCTGCCATTTTCATTTCTCCCCTTTGTTTGACTCTAGTTTTTGAAAGAATTTAGAGAATTTCAAATACGCCTGCTGCGCCCATACCGCCACCGATACACATTGTGACTACGCCGTATTTTTTACCTTGACGTTTTAACTCATGGATTAGCTTTAGAGTTAATACTGTACCTGTTGCGCCTAGCGGGTGTCCTAGCGCAATCGCACCACCATTAACATTTACTTTTTCTAAATCGATGCCTAATTCACGCACGACTTGAATAGATTGAGAAGCAAATGCTTCGTTAATTTCCCATAAATCGATATCTTCAATTGATAACCCTGCGATTTTCAACGCTTTTGGAACTGCTACAATTGGGCCTATTCCCATTACTTCAGGTGGGACGCCTCCAACTGCAAATCCTAAGAATTTTGCCATTGGTTTAAGACCTTGTTTTTCTGCTTCTTCACGATCCATGACAAGTACTGCACCTGCGCCGTCTGATGTTTGAGAAGCATTTCCTGCTGTTACACTACCTGTTACGGAGAATGCAGGACGCAATTTCGCAAGTGTTTCTGCTGAAGTCCCGACACGAACCCCTTCATCCATCGCAAAAGTAAATTTCTTTACTTGAGGTTTATTATTTTCATCCACATAGTGTCTTTCTACCTCAACCGGAACAATCTCATCGACAAACTTTCCTTCTGCAATTGCTTTTGCAGCACGTTCATGTGATCGAACAGCAAATGCATCTTGCTCTTCACGACTTACTTCAAATTTCTTCGCTACTTCTTCCGCTGTATGCCCCATACTCATGTAATATTGTGGCGCTTCTTCAGCAAGCTTCACATTTGGACGAATCACATTTCCCATCATAGGTACCATACTCATCGATTCGATACCGCCTGCAATAATGGCTGTTGAATGACCGAGCATTACTCGTTCTGCAGCATATGCAATGGATTGTAAACCAGATGAACAGAAACGGTTCACTGTAATAGCTGGCGTTGTATCTGGTAAACCTGCTAATGCACCTATATTACGAGCAACATTCATTCCTTGCTCTGCTTCTGGCATGGCACACCCTAAAATTAAATCATCTATTGGACCTTCGTAACCAGATCTTCTTATTGTTTCTTTTACGACTAAAGCACCCAAATCATCGGGTCTAACCGTCGCTAATGATCCTTTTTTCGCTTTTCCTATCGGTGTTCTTGCACCTGCTACGATTACGGCTTCACGCATATGATTTCCCCCTTTATCACTACATAACAATTAGTTACGTAGTGGTTTTCCTTTCATTAGCATGTGCTGCATTCTTGCTTGTGATTTTGGATGACTTACAAGACTTATGAATGCCTCTCTTTCAAGATTCAGAAGGTATTGTTCATCCACTAACGTGCCGTATGGAACACTTCCCCCTGCAATGACATAAGCTAATTTTTTAGCAATGTATACATCATGTTCGCTAATAAAGCCTGATTGCAATAGGTTTTGCGCCCCTAACAATAACGTTGCATAACCCGTTTCGCCTACAACCGGAACTTTTTCACGAATTGGTGGTTTATACCCTGATTCTGCTAATGCCAATACCGCTTGTTTAGCATCATATAGTTGATGATCTGAGTTGACACTCACTCCATCTGCGAAGTTTAAGAAATTATTTTCTCTCGCTTCTTCTCCAGATGTTGAAACTTTTGCCATTGCAATAGATTCAAACACTTTGTTTGCAACAGCTTGAAGATCAATTTCTACACCTTTTGGTAGACCTTTTAAATGTTTCATATAAAGTTCTTTGTTTCCGCCACCGCCAGGTATTAATCCAACTCCAGCTTCTACTAAGCCCATATAGGTTTCCATTGTTGCTTGAATATGTGCAGATGGTAAGCAAACCTCTGCTCCACCTCCAAGTGTCATGGCAAAAGGAGCTGTTACGATTGGTTTATCTGAGTACTTAATGCGTAGCGTCCCTTGTTGGAATGTCTTTACAATATGATCTAATTCAAATAAATTATCGTCCTGCGCTTCCATTAAAATCATGGCTAGATTCGCACCAACTGAAAAGTTCTTGCCTTGGTTACCTATAACCATTCCTTTATAATCCGAATTATTCAATAAATCTAAAGCATAGTTTAAAATTTGCATGATATCTAAACCAAGTGCATTTGATTTTGAATGGAATTCTAATAACAGTACTTCATCACCAAAGTCTATTAAACTAGCACTAGCATTACTTTTTAAGACACCATGTTTTTTCTTGTAACGTTTTAAGTCGATTACTTTTTCGTTGAATGGTACTTGTTTGTAATCAGTGCCATCAAAATAAGCTAATTCTCCATCAATTTCTGAATAGAAGCTTGAGTATCCTTTATCAAGCAATGCTTTTGTAAACGCAGGGATTTCATACCCTTCTGCTTGCATTTTTTCTACAGATTCTTTTACACCGATAGCATCCCAGATTTCAAATGGTCCTTGCGCCCAGCCAAAGCCCCACTTCATAGCATTATCAATAGCTACAATATCATCTGCAATTTCTCCAAGTAATTGTGCAGAATACAAAAGGGTTGGTGCGAATATACTCCATAGTAATTCGCCAGTACGGTCTTTTGCATAGGTTAATGTTTTCACTTTAGCGGCAAGACCTTTTTGTTGTTTTGCGAATTCAATTGACGGTGTTTGCAACTTTTTCACTTGTTCGTATTCGAAAGTATCTACATTCAATTCGAATATTTCTTTTCCTTTTTTTACGAAGAATCCTTGACCAGACTTAGCACCTAACCATCCGTTATCGACCATCTTTTGAAGATATTCAGGAACTTCAAATACTTTTTGTTCCTCACCAGTTGTATTGTCATAGACGTTGTTAGCTACGTGAACAAAAGTATCTAATCCAACTACATCAAGTGTGCGAAGAGTCGCTGATTTAGGGCGACCGATTAGAGGACCCGTTACAGAATCTACTTCACCAACTGAATAACCTTTTTCTTTCATCACTTGTAATGTGATCAGTAACCCGTAAGTACCAATACGGTTACCGACAAAATTTGGTGTATCTTTTGCAAGTACTACCCCTTTACCTAAGCGGTTTTCTCCGAATTGGTGTATGAATTCAACCACTTCAGGTAACGTATCTTGAGCAGGAATTACTTCTAATAACTTCAAATAACGTGGTGGGTTAAAGAAGTGCGTTCCTAAGAAATGCTTTTTAAAATCCTCTGAACGACCATCTACCATAGCGTTAACACTAATACCCGAAGTATTTGAACTCACAATTGTTTCGGGTGTACGAACTGCATCAATTTTTTCGTATAAACTTTTCTTAATGTCTAAGTTTTCAACTACTACTTCAATAATCCAATC
Source organism: Rummeliibacillus pycnus (assembly GCF_050459865.1). Classification (GTDB taxonomy): domain Bacteria; phylum Bacillota; class Bacilli; order Bacillales_A; family Planococcaceae; genus Rummeliibacillus; species Rummeliibacillus pycnus_B. Next base: position 4,461 of record NZ_JBCMNM010000035.1, on the reverse strand, counting down.
AACATCTTTTAATTTATCTAAATCATCTTCAAAATTACCAACTGTTATTAAATTTAAGCTTTTTTTCGTCGTTAATGGAGCAGGTTTTTGTTTTAATAGTTTTTGCACTGCACCAGCTGCAAAGCGATTTCTTACATTAGCATCTTCTAGAGTTAATCCCTTTGCTTCCTCTTCTCTTGAAAGCTCTTTTGGAACAATATCTAACAGTAATGTTGGAATTCCGATATTCGCTAAATGTGCGGCAATGCCAGAACCCATCACCCCTGAACCAAGTACAGCTGCTTTTCTAATATGATAAGCCATGAGCAAATCCTCCCTTTCCCCTTTTTGAATGAATGCTCATTCATTTTAAAGTTAAAAAAAATAAAACTTCCTTATCTGGAATTAATTTTAGACTATTTGGTGAATTTCTGCAACGAAAAAATCTAATTTTTATAAGAAAATGTATGAAATTACTATATTAATAGAGAAATATGCTGGAACACACCATATCCACATTATTTTGCAAACAATTTACTAGCATCTAAACCAATAGAACGTGTAGACTATGTGGATAGGAGGGATTTACACATGAAACCAATATTATCAGAAGAACAATTTAACGAAATTATTTCATCTTCACAACCTGTAATCGTCAAATTCTTTGCTGGATGGTGCCCTGACTGCACACGTATGAATATGTTCATCGATCCAATTATCGAAGAATATAATCAATTCACTTGGTACGAAATCAACCGCGATGATTTCCCAGAGATATCAGACAAATATCAAGTTATGGGAATTCCAAGTCTTTTAGTCTTCAAAGATGGAGAAAAACTTGCTCACTTACACAGTGCAAATGCAAAATCTCCTCAAGATGTAACAACTTTCTTGGATGCTCAAAAATAGTTTTTTCTTTTAAGGCCTGCCAAAAAATTTTGGTAGGTCTTTATTTCTTTTCAGCAATTTTATGGATAGGTGAGTTCTATCCACGGAATAATAGATTCTATCCATGAAAAACGCTTCCCAATCCACGAATTAAGTTCCCCTATCCACGAAAAAACAAATTGTATCCACGTTCAGCACAACTTAGTTCCTCTTAGAGCTACTTTCTTGTAGATTTTTATTATGAAATATTCTCGACAAGGATCAGCTTATGACACAAAATAGGATTAACGAAAAAATTTTCCACAATTCCAATAATCGCTTAGCTTAATATATGCTTTGTTACCAAAGTTTCTTTATCTAACCTAATTTCCAAGTCAAAAAACTCGGAGGAAAACTATGCGAATCCAGCTACCAGTAGAGGGCAAATCCCAGTATGCCGCATCTGTTAATAAGAAATATCAAAACTCCGCATGTGGCCCCACAACTGCATATGTCTTGCTCAGATACCTAGAACCCGAAACACAACAAAAAAGCATCAATCAGCTCTATCAATTGCTTGGTTGCACAAGAATCGGATTGTTTTCACATCGCATGATTCGCAATATGAAAAAGATTCTTGGGCCATTTTTTGAAATTCGCAATTGTAGTCTAATTGATGCTCTAAAAGAAATTGAGGCAGGTCGCCCTGTTGCGATGAAATTTGATCGATACTTCTCCCTTCACTTTTTCTTTAAAGGAGATTTTAACTATCACTGGGTACCGTTAATTGGCTTTGAAAAAAAGGAAGATGATATTGTCTTAATCATCCATGATAACGGTAAACGTAACCGTGATAGTCAAATCCGAGAAATTTCCTATCAAAAAAATCGTAAAATACTAAGCTTTGTCAAAATAGCGCCTAAATCATTAAACCAATGAACGAGCATGACGTGAAATTAAAGAATATCCTTCCATTGTCAGTTGCTCAAATTTCGATTGATCCCAAATTGGTAACTCACAGTCATCAATCGTTGCATCAATTGGCACTTCTGTATTGATTCTAGCTAATTGTAAAGAAAGCTTGAGCATTTCTTCATCTTCTTGAATCTTCGTACGTTGAGCTGGTTTTAACTCCTCAAGAGATCCTAACACACCATCAACTGATCCATATGTTTGGATTAACTTTAAAGCTGTTTTAGGACCTATTCCTTTTACACCAGGGTAGCCATCACTCGAATCGCCCATAAAGGCTTTCATATCAGCAAAAAGCGGTGGTTCAATTTCATACTCTTCTTTGAAACGTTGATCCGTATAAACGTTATATTCTGTATAACCTTTTTTCGTTAAAGCAATCGTAGTAGATGGATTAAGTAATTGTAGTAAATCTTTATCACCACTAACTACCGTGATCTTTGCTTCGTCTTTCCATTTATTGATAATCGAACCGATTGTATCGTCCGCTTCCATACCTTTTGTTCCAAAGTTCTTCCAGCCGATCATTTCAGAAACTTCACGTGCCATATCAAATTGAGGCTTTAACTCGTCTGGTGGCGCTGGTCGATTTGCTTTATAACCATCGAAGAGTTCATTGCGAAATGTTTGAACGCCCATATCCCAACAAACTGCCAAATGGGTTGGTTGCATCATCGCTTGTGCACTTAATACATGTCTCGCAAAACCTTGTACACCATTTGTGGGAGTGCCATCTGCTTTTCTAAAATATTGATGCATGGGTGCTGTTGCAAAAAATGATCGGAAAAGAAGTGCCATACCATCAATTACTAATAAATGAGGTTGTTGTTTATCCAAAATAATGCTCGCTCCATTCGTAAACTATTACATTGATAAGTTTATATTATATCAAAAATAGTTTACAAAGAAGCTTCCAATATACTCTATTTCAATTTAAAAATGTTCTAAGTTTTCTAGAAAAAAATTCTTCCGCTTTGCGTAACTTAGTAAAAATTCAAATACATTATTTACATAAATAATCCGCCATTTTTTCAATGTCTTTACTAAACATACGATCTCTTTTGATACTCGGTACAACATTTCGAACATCTTGCCATTTACCGCCCAATTTTGGTGCCATATATTCAACACCCCTATATTCAACTGCTTGTGCCGCACAAATCGCTTCGATTGCTAAGACTTTTCGGCTATTCTTAATGATTTGATAAGCATGTCTAGCACCAATTGTTCCCATACTAACATGGTCTTCCTGATTTGCTGAAGAAGGAATCGAATCGACTGATGCAGGATGTGCCAATGTTTTATTTTCAGATACAAGACTTGCTGCTGAATACTGCAAAATCATCGCACCTGATTGTAACCCTGGCTCAGGGCTCAAAAATGGTGGCAATCCTTCGTTTAATTGAGGATTCACTAATCTTTCAATTCTTCTTTCGGATATATTTGCTAGCTCTGCCATAGCAATTTTCAAGAAATCCATTGCAAATGCAATCGGCTGACCATGAAAATTACCACCAGAAATAACCGTCTCACCATCATCAAAAATCAATGGATTATCCGTTGCTGCATTCATTTCAATTTCTAGCTTCTCTTTCACATAACTCAATACTTGCCAGCTTGCACCATGAACTTGTGGAATACATCTTAATGAATAAGCATCTTGTACACGAAGTTCTCCTTGAACTGTTGTGAGTTCACTATCTTTTAGCCAGTCACGCATTCTTTTAGCTACATCAACTTGCTCTTTATAACCTCTCGCTTCATGTACTGCAGGATGAAATGCGTCGGTAATTCCACGTAATGCTTCAATCGTCATAGCTGCAATCCATTCACTATCACATGCAAGCTTCTCTGCTTCGATATAAGCAACAACACCTTGTGCTGTCATAGCTTGTGTGCCATTAATAAGTGCCAATCCTTCTTTTGCTTCTAATTCAATCGGCTCTAATTGATGTTCACGCCAAATTTCAGTTGCTGCTTCAGATTTTCCCTCTTTCCATACAAAGCCTTCGCCAACTAGTACTAACGCTAAGTGTGAAAGTGGAGCAAGATCTCCTGATGCACCAAGTGATCCTTGTTGTGGAATAACAGGATGAATTCGATTATTTACCATATAAACTAAGCGTTCGAGTACCTCTAAACGAATACCTGAAAATCCTTTTAATAATGCATTTAAACGTAACACGACCATAGCTCTTGAAATGCTTTCGCTAAAAGGTTCCCCAACACCACAAGCATGCGAACGAATTAAATGTAGTTGTAAAACCCTTGTGTCTTCTCCTGCGATTTTAACATCACTAAATTTGCCAAAGCCTGTATTAATGCCATAAACCGTCTTTTTATGTTGGACAATTTGTTCAACTGCAAGTCTGCTTTTTTCAACAGCAGCACGAGCTGATTCAGCAATTTCAACCTTTTCATCATCAAATAATATAGCTTTCATATCTGCAATTGTTAAATGTTTGCCATCCAATTGAATCATTGTTGTCAAACTCCCTTCGAGTCTCGTCTTTTGAATGTTTATAATTTTTTATAGTACAAATTCGTTATTGCTTGAAGTGGAATTAGCTCCGCTTTCCGTGGGCGAACTGACGAGCCTCCTCGCTTCGCTGTGGGGTCTCGTCTAGTCCGTTTTCCCACAGG
>NZ_JBCMNM010000034.1:0-50207 GCF_050459865.1 Rummeliibacillus pycnus | reverse complement strand
CGCTTTCCCGCAGGAGTCTTCGCTAATTCCACATCAACAAAGTTAGCTATACAAAATTTTTATTATTAATTTTGATTTTTTTCCTTAATAAGCGCCTTCAACGTAGTGTTACTAAGTCAAAACTACTAGGCAAGCGTGCTAGACTTATTTAAAAAAAGAAAATGGATTAATGAGATTGATTCATTTAGATATTCAAAGATTGATGCCATATACTGATGAATAGTTCTCAATTGAGCGAAAGGCAGGCGACTCCTGCGGGAAGAGCAAGCAAATCAAGACCCCGCACGAACGAAGTGAGGAGGAGGCTTGATGCTTGCCCGCGGAAAGCGCCTGTCTGTAGCGAAATATCCAAATCAGAATAGTGAAAAGTTCATGTGCTGAAATATTCGTATTAAAAACTGGAAATTGATTTATGAAATTGATTCGCTTGATTATCTTTTAGTAATTATTTTGACATTTTTCAAATGAAGCACATATAATATGAATATATGAATAGATAATCATATATTCAATTAGTACTGTAACATTTATTGAAGGGAGCTGTTATTTTGAACGAAGAAAAAATACCGTTTGAAACTGAAGACTTAGATGAAGAAATATTATTTCTAGTTTCACAAACATTTAAAGCTATTAGTGATCCTACTCGTATTCGGATTTTAAATTTATTATGTAAAAGAGAGCATTCTGTAAATGAGATAAGTGAAACATTAAATTTAAAACAATCTACCGTGTCTCATCAATTGAGTTTTTTAAAAAATTTAAGATTAGTGAAATTCCGTCGTGAGGGAACTACACTTTATTATTCACAAGATGATGAACATGTCATGGCTATCTTACATCAAACCATTGATCATGCTAAACATAATTAGAGTAGAGGGGGAATGAGTATATGGGGCATTCACATGACGGTCATGGGCATGATCATACACATGGGGCAAACAAAAAAACTTTATTGATTGCTTTTATCATCATTACAGCTTATATGTTTGTTGAAGTTGTTGGAGGTTTTATCACAAATAGCTTGGCATTATTATCAGATGCTGGACACATGTTAAGTGATGCGATTTCGCTTGGTATAGGCGTTCTAGCATTTTCTATTAGCGAAAGGGTAGCTAATTATCAAAATACCTATGGTTATAAACGATTTGAAATTTTAGCTGCCGTATTTAATGGTGTAACATTAATTTTGATCGCAATATTTATATTTGTTGAAGCAATTCAACGCTTTGTTAATCCACCAGAAGTAGCATCAAATGGCATGTTGATTATAGCAATTATTGGACTATTAGTTAATATTCTAGTTGCATGGATCTTAATGCGAGGTGGCGATACACACGATAATTTGAATATGCGTGCAGCCTTTTTACATGTAATTAGTGATATGCTTGGTTCAGTTGGAGCTATTATAGCAGCATTGTTCATCATGTTTTTTGGCTGGGAATGGGCAGATCCTCTAGCAAGTATCATTGTCGCGGTACTTGTATTATTGAGTGGATGGCGCGTTACAAAAGATTCCGTTCATGTGTTAATGGAAGGTACGCCTTCTAATGTAGAAATAGACAATATTATTCGGACATTCCGTGAAACAGAAGGTGTCATTGACTTACATGATTTACACATTTGGACGATTACAAGTGGGCAAAACGCACTTTCTTGCCATATTGTCGTTGACGGATCATTAACCATCAAAGAGAGCCAAGATATACTTCAATCACTCGAGCATAAATTACATCATTTGGGAATTGGGCATATGACTGTTCAACTTGAAATGGATTCGCATAAACATGAAAATACAATTTTATGTAATTTGGATTCAAAACACGAGCATACTCACGACCATGAGCATTAAATCAGTTATGAATATATTGAAAAAGAATCTATCTGGAAATTATTCCGAATAGATTTTTTTTTATGATTCTCACTTGAAATGATTATATGATTTAACAGCTGCCATTAAGGTTCATTGCCTATCGATACACATCTACTACGTGCATACAATAGATGTAAAATGTGAGGGGGATATGAATGTCTAATAGCTATTTAGATTTATTGGCCTACTTTGGAATAGGCGGTGCTCATCCAGGTGGTTTTTCACTGACATTAGAAATTTTTGAAAATGAAAAAATTCAGCCACATCATCATGTGCTTGATATAGGTTGTGGTACAGGACAAACGGCAGCTTTTTTAGCAAAGAATTTTGGCTGTAAAGTGACGGCAATAGATGTAAATCAAATCATGATTGAGAAAGCAAAAAAACGTTTTGAAAATGATGGACTTGAAATCGATGTCATTTTAGGAGATGTGCAAAATATGAATATTGCAGATCATACATTCGATTTCATCATTAGTGAATCGGTTATATCCTTTACAAATATTGATAAGACACTACATGAACTATCGAGAGTATTGAAAGAAGATGGAAGCATGATCATGATTGAAATGACGGCAGAACAAATCTTATCAGAAAAATTACAAAGAAAGGTAAGTAAGCTTTATGGGATTGATAAAGTTTTAAATGAAAAAGAGTGGGTTTTACGGTTAGAACAAAATGGATTCCAGAAAATTCGAAAAATCAGCACACCTTCCATATTAGTTCCAAGTGATATAGAAGAAATGGACATATCTGAAAATATTTCGATTGATTTTTATGATTTATGGGAAGAACATATTCACTTTATTGAGCAATATGGTCATCTCATTAAGTATCGTGTATTAGAATGTCAACATGCCGCAGGAACGTAGTGAGGGTACTGAAAAAGTGTTTAAATACAAATATTAATAGTTATTAATCTGTTTTCTGCATGATGTGGAATTAGCTTCGCTTTCCGCGGGCGAACTAACGAGCCTCCTCGCTAGTGCTCCTGCATCGCTTCGCTAGCTTCGTCGCAGAGAAAATCTCGCTGTGGGGTCTCGTCTGGCTCGCTTTCCCACAGGAGTCTTCGCTAATTCCACATCAACAAATATAGCTATACAAGATATTTATATAATCTTTCATCTTTTTTTCCATTTTAAGTACCTTCAACTTAGTGCTACTAAGTCGAAGCTAGCATAGCGATGCAGAAATCAAGAAGGATACTTGCACGTGGAAAGCACCGTTTGTAGCGGAACATCCTAATCTTTATAGCGAAAAGTTAATATTTGATAATGTTCGTATTAAAAAACAGAATTGGATCTATGAAATAGATTCGATAGTAAAACCATTATTCTTTGTTAGGAAATTTCGATCCAGCTATAAGAGTGTCAGCTGATTTCTTATATAATTCATTATTTTTGAATGGACCATTTTTTTCCTGATAAGTATTCACAATTTGGTAACCGATATGATAACCAATCCATTTAGGGAGATGTCTACTTTTTTGACCATATAAAAAAGGATGATGATTGTTTAAGCCTTTCATATTTAGAGAAGGTAAAAAATGGCGCTTCCAAATATCAACAGCTTGATCAAATGGATAAAGATTTGTCCATGGTGCTAACAACTTTTCGCCATACAATTCCTTTACCGCATACTCTCCAAGGCCTTCGATGATAAGAGAATCTTTTAAAGGTGTTCTTTCGGGAGCAAGTTTGATCAGATTTATTCGGCAAACATGGTTGTATTCATGTGCAAACATGGCTTTTACTTCTTCTTTTGAGAGATCGGTAGATAAAAATAAAAAAACCGCTTCTTTATAAGCAACGCCATTTTTACGTAAATTCTTTCCAAACCCCAACATCCCTTTTTTTATCGGAAAAATATAAATTGGTACATCAGGTCCATTCCATATGTTTTTTAAGTATTGAAACTCTTTTTCTACTATTTTCCAAACGTTTTGTTTTTCGAGCTCTTTAACAACTGCCTCTATTTTATACCATTCAAATGGCCCGAATAATCCATGAATAAATAATTCATTTTGCATAGCTTGTGGATGTACTTTCGGAAATACCTTTTTTAAAGGATTACAAAGGGTTTCACATTGAATAGTAGCAAAATCTACCATTGATTTCCCACTACATTGATTCACAAATTCATATAGCCACTTTTGAGTTTGAATGACTGACAAGTACCTCATCCTTTTTTGCTTTTTATTTGTATCATATGTAGCAGTAACCGTATTGTTTTTGGAATTTTAGAAGGGTTACAACTTAAATTAATATAGACCGTTGTCCATTGGTAACAATCCGCCGCTTCATATAATAGCAAGGCATACTCGTATGTAAAAAAACTGGGAGGGGGGATAAGAATGAATCCGTCAGATGTATACAATTTATGTAGTCGTTATCACGGGAAAATGGTAAGAATTAGATGCAGAGATGGCAGTGTTCATATGGGAGAAATTACACGTGTTAATCGCGATATGGTATGGATTCGCCCACATGGGAATATGGGGGGATATGGTTTAGGATTTGGCTTTGACGGACCGGGATTCGGTTTTAATAGACCATTTTTTGGTTTCCGTAGACGTCGTGTTATTGGTGCATTCGGTATTGGTATAGCACTTGGTACAATTATTGGAATTGGTTTAGCTTCAGCATTTTTCTGGTAAGTTTACAGGAGAATTACCCATAATGTAGTTTAAGATGTAACATCCGCTTTAACACCCCTAATTTGTTTAATAAACTATATATCAATCTTCAAAGTTTGTTATTAAAGCTATTTATTTGAGAGTGTGTAATATAACCAGCGTCCGATTTATTATTTGGGGTGTTTTAAAAAAGTATAATAAACGCTTTTAAAACACCCCATATTTATATATTGCAAATATAATTACTGATTGGGAACCCCAGTTACCAGTAGTTAAGGAATTGTCCATAAGAACCATTTGGACAATTTTTTTTGTTCAAATGATATTCAATTTTCAAACAGAAACATCGCAAATTCACTTAAGGCTAATTAGATACAACAATGAACTTAGTTAGTAGTATTCAAAATTTAAACAATATCCAAAAAGTTGACATACTTAAGATGCATCATAAGTATAATAGTTCCAAAATAGAAAACTTCATATTGAATGGAGGTTATCTCACGAAAGGAGAGTCAAAATGAAGCTCTCAGAAAAAAAGTTACAAAAAAAGAAAGAAGAAATCATTTTGTCTGCTGTAAAAATTGTAAACGAAAAGGGATACCAAGGTGCAACGATGGAAGAAATTGCTGCAGAGCTTCTAATGACGAAAGGCTCACTCTATTATTATTTTAAAAACAAGGAAGATTTAATTTTCCAATGTCATGTGTTGGTTCTTGATCAAGGGATAAAAGAGTTGGAAGTAATTTTCAATAGAGAAATATCGAACGAGCAAAAGTTAAAGCTGATGATAGCTTCACATATTCGATTTGCCATTGAAAAAAAGGAAACATTTAATATGATCATTAAACCGGAAAAGACGTTTCATTCGGAGCAATTAAACCCTATTCTTCAAAAGAGAAACGAATACTCTAGTTGGTTTGATCAAGTAATTGAAGAAGGGGTAAAAGTAGGGGAATTTAAGATAAAAGAATTGAAAATTGTTCGTATGATTTTACTAGGTGCTATGAATTGGATTCAACAATGGTACAAACCAAATGGTGAAAAGAAAATTGAAGAGGTACAAGAGATTTATGAAGAGTATTTAATGAAAGTAGTTAAGTAAACCAATGTATTAAAAAAAAGGAGGAACAACAATGTCAGTTGCTGAAAAATTAGCATACCATGCAAAACAACAGCCAAATCATTTAATTACACAATTTAACGGAAGAAATACGACTTATGCAGAGTTTTATGAGCAAGCAAAACGATTAGCTGGTTATTTTCAGTTAAAAGGCTATCAAAAAGAAGATATTATTGCAGTTTACTTGAATAACTCTGATTATTTTCTTGTTTGTTATTACGCATGTCAATTAGGTGGGTTTAGTGTCATGCCAGTGAATACAAAGCTTGCAGCTCCAGAAGTAGAATATATTTTTACACATTCTGAAGCGAAAGCATTGATTTATGATACTGAAATGGAATCAATTCTAAATGAAGTGCCAGAAGCATTCACAAGATTTAAGGATTATCTACAGGTTGGTGGTAAAGATACTTTCGCAGAAGTAATAGTAGATAAATCCATCCAGTTTAAAGAACAGAAGATTGAGGATGATACAACAACGGTAGTTTTCTATACATCTGGAACAACTGGGAAGCCAAAAGGTGTCATGTTGACAGTTGGAAATGTCGAAGCAGCTGCAGAAATTTGGGGCGAATCAATGGGCTTAAATGGAGACGATCGAATGCAAATTGTCACGCCATTATTCCATTGTGCAGCAAGTCATGTATTAAGTATTCCAGTTATTTATGCTGGGGGAACCATCGTAATAGAAGAGGCTTTCTCGAAAGAATTGACGATGAATACGCTGGAACAAGAGAATATAACCATCTTTTTTGGTGTACCAGCGATGTACAGTATTTTATTGAATACACCTAGAATGAGAGAGTTACAACTACCAAATCTTCGTCTCTTTACTTATGGAGCTGCTCCAATGCCTTATGAATTAGTGAAAAAAGTAAAAACTCTTTATCCTAATGTGAAAGTTCAAAATTTATATGGACAAACTGAAAATTCTCCTGCTGCAACATCCCTACTAGACCATCAAGCACTTGAAAAAATTGGTTCAGTGGGAGCACCTCTTCCAAGAACACAAGTTCAGGTAGTTGATGAGTTTGGTAAACCATTGCCAGTTGGATTGGTAGGGGAAATCGTTGTAAAAGGTCCACAAGTGATGAAAGGATACTTGAAGAACGAAGAAGCTACCACAAGAACTTTAAAAGATGGCTGGTTATACAGTGGAGATTTGGGAAGATTTGATGAGGATGGTTTGCTTTACATTGTCGATCGGAAAAAAGACATGATTAACCGTAGTGGAGAAAATGTTTATCCAGTTGAAGTAGAGGAAGTATTGTATCAAATCCCAGAATTGTTGGAAGGCGCTGTGATAGGGATTCCACACGAAATTTACGGTGAAGTTCCAAAAGCTTTCGTTGTATTAAAAGAAGGACAACAACTATCAGAACAAGATATTATCGCTTTTTGCTCTAAACGATTAGCAAAATATAAGCTACCACATGAAGTTGAGTTGGTAGGAAGCCTTCCTCGAAATGCAAGCGGAAAAGTATTGAAGAATGTATTGCGCAACAAATAAAACTATCTATCATGATACGAGGTGCTAGAATATGAAAATGGGCGTCATAGGTTCAGGTACTATGGGAAACGGTATTGCACAAGTAATGGCAACCGCTGGTTATCAAGTTGTTTTATGTGATAATAATTCAGTAGCTCTTGAAAAGGCTAAAAATACGATTGATACGAATCTCATAAGAGTGTTTAAGAGACAAAAAAAGGATGTAAATGAAATTGGTGAAGTAATTGAGAGAATTACTTTTACCACTGACATCACAGAAATGCGAGGACAAGATTTAGTTATAGAAGCAATCATAGAAAACATTGATGCAAAAAAATCACTATTTGCAGAATTAGATAAAATATGTAAAGACAATACAATCATAGCTTCGAATACATCAGGATTAAGCATTACAGAATTAGGTGCAGTAACCAAAAGAGCAGACAAAGTAATCGGTATGCATTTTTTCAATCCGGTACCAGTGATGGGCTTAGTAGAAGTCATCCGAGGCTCTAATACATCAGATCCTACCTATGAATTTGTAATTGGATTAGTAGAATCAATCGGAAAAGAAAGTATTTCAATTTTGGATACACCGTTATTTGTAGTAAATCGAATACTTGTACCAATGATCAATGAAGCTATATTTTTGCTTAGTGAAGGAGTAGTTTCAGCGGAAGACATAGACAAAGGTATGAAGCTTGGTGCAAGCCATGCGATTGGACCTTTGGCACTTGCTGATATGATTGGTCTTGATACAATGTTATTTGTTGCCGAGACGTTATTTGAAGAGACTGGGGATCCAAAATATAGAGTTCCACCTCTTTTACGAAAACATGTACGAGCAGGTAATTTAGGTAGAAAAAGTGGTAAAGGGTTTTATGAGTATTACTAAAAATTAGATTTTAAGGTTCCATATTATTTGTTGGGGTTTCAAGTAGAAAAGTGAAGGTGATTGCCCCGACACTCCTGCCGAAATACTGGCTACCGAGCTCACGCAAAAAGCGTAATAGAATGAGGAGACTCTGTATTCGGTTGGCGGAAAGGGAGTGACATTCCTTTGTAGATATATCAAAGTATCGCCCCAAATATTTGTCATAGAAACCAATTTAAAAACTTAAAAATCCCCCATCTTACAAAAAGATGGGGGATTTAATATTAAAAGCTGATTTGCTTACGAATGTAGATTCAAATTTTGTTTCTCTTTAGGATTAATGCTTGTTAAATCACAACCAGATTGGCAGTTTTTTTTCAATTCACAAGCTGCACATTTACCTTCTTTACTTTTTTGAACATGTCGGTAGATTGTCCAACCAGCATATCCAAAAATAACGATACCAATAATTATACTTGCTGCCATTGTTCATCTTCCTTTCATTTAAAATCCTAATAATTTGCCAAATTGGTAAATGATGAACGTAATAATATAGGCTAATATTAACGCATAAATGATTGAGAAGAAGGTCCATTTGTTTGAACCCGTTTCTTTTTTTATTGTCCCAACAGTAGCCAAACATGGAATATACAATAGAATAAATACTGTAAAAGCGAATGCCGAAAGTGGCGTATAAGCTTGTGTTAATAATCCTTGTAGACTATCCATGTTCGGTGCATGATAAATAATGTTCATACTGGATACAACCACTTCTTTAGCCAAAAATCCAGTTAATAGTGATGCTCCTGCCTGCCATGTACCAAATCCTAATGGTGCAAGAATAGGAGCAAATAATCCTCCGATTATTGCTAGAAAACTATGATCCATATCAACACCAAGTCCACTAGGACCTGCGTACGAAAGCAACCAAATAATGACTGAACCACCAAAAATAAACGTACCTGCTTTACGAATAAAACCTTTACCTTTATCCCATGTGCTTCGAATCAATGTTTTTGCTTGTGGAACGCGATAAGGTGGCAGTTCCACAACAAAAATAGATGTTTCGTTTTTTAGCAATATCTTAGAAAATAATTTAGCCATTAGAAGTGCTAAAACAATACCTAAAACATAAAGAGAAAAGACAATCATCGTTTGATATTTTGCAAAAAATGCGCCAATAAATAACGCGTAAACAGGTAATCGTGCCGAGCATGACATCAATGGTGTCAATAGAATCGTAATTAAACGCTCTTTTGGTTGTTCAATTGTTCTTGCTGCCATAACACCAGGTACATTACAACCAAAACCAATAATCATTGGAATAAAAGCCTTACCGTTTAATCCGACTGCTTCCATAAGCTTATCCATTACAAGTGCTGCACGCGCCATATACCCAGAATCTTCAAGAAAAGAAATAAAGAAAAATAATATAAAGATTTGTGGAACAAACACGATTACTCCGCCAACACCAGCGACAATTCCATCTAACACTAGAGATTGAATAAATTCGGAAGTTCCCAAATTTTGGAGTAATGTAGATAACCAGGAACTCAATGGACCAGAAATAAAAGCATCAAGTAAATCTGAAAGGGGAGTCCCTAACCAATCAAATGTAAGTTTAAATATAAACAACATACATATTAGAAAGATCGGAATTCCTAAATATTTATTCGTAACAATTGAATCGATTCGATCAGTTAAAGGAATTTTATCTGAACGTTCTTTTTCAACAAATTCTTCTAAAATAGAAGAAATATAATTCTTTCTCACACTATATATCCAATGTGATAGACTTCCCACATGGTGTGAAGTCTTCACTTGACTTTCTACTTCTTCAAATAGATTATCCAATTCTTCACTGGAAGTTAAAGTATTTAAATAACTTCGTATGGTTTGGTTTCCCTCAAAAAATTGCAGTGCAAGAAAACGGTTGGGAAATTGTTGAACGTTTTGTGAAGACAAAAGAGTAAACAGCTTGTCAATTCCGTTTTCCACAGCAACTCCATAATCTAGTTTAAGTGGTTGTTGCTCCTTTGTTTCGATAGAAGAAATTTGGTCCAACATTACATTACAGCCTTTACCAGATCGAGCAACTATTGAAATAACAGGTGTTTGCAGAGCTTTCGAAAGTTTTTCTTCATTTAAAGATATACCTCTTTGCTTTGCAACGTCTGACATGTTTAATCCAATGACAATAGGTTTTCCATATTCAAGAAGTTGAATCGTTAAGATTAAATTTCGCTCTAACTGAGAGGCATCAACTATATTAACAATGCCATTAAAGGATTCTGAAATGAAAAAATTTGAAACAACACTTTCATCTTTTGAGAGTGGGCTTAATGTATAGATTCCAGGCAGATCGATGAGATGTCCTGATTTGTTTTTTAATGTGCCAACCTTTTTTTCAACGGTAACTCCGCTCCAGTTGCCGACAAATTCATAAGAACCAGTCAGATAATTAAATAATGAGGTCTTTCCTGTATTGGGGTTACCTACTAATGCAATATTCATCATGATGGTTCAATCTCAATTAGTGCTGCTTCTTGATAACGAATTCCTAAAATTTGTCCATTATGCTCAAGCATGAACGGACCATGAAATGGCATACGATTTTTAAGCATTACTTCTTCACCTTCTAATATTCCTAAATCAAGTAATCTACGTTTTACATATTTATTTAAATTTGATAAATTGATAATTACTGCTTTTTTTCCAAGTTTTAATTCATTAAGAGACATTCAAATCCCTCCAACAGTTGAGGATAGTACTTTTTATTTATTATGATAACACTTCTCAATTAGATAGTCGAGGCTATGTTTAATGAGAATTTGAATAATAGGTGAACTTGACAAAAAAAGAGAGGTGACTTGATGTCACCCCTCTAACAGGTTGTTGGTATTAACTTATCTAGTTGTAAGAGAAAAATTGGTTAGTTTAAATTTCGGTTTTAGAATGTAATATGTTTTTCAATATAGGCTTTAACATCAACGATCGGCATGCGTGTTTGTTCCATAGAGTCACGATGACGAACTGTTACTTGACCGTCTTCAACTGAATCAAAATCGTATGTGATACAGAACGGTGTACCAATTTCGTCTTGACGACGGTAGCGTTTACCGATTGATTGAGATTCATCAAAGTCTACTGGGAATGCTTTACGTAATTCAGCCCAAACATCTGTAGCTTGCTCTGATAATTTTTTAGAAAGTGGTAATACAGCAGCTTTAAATGGTGCAAGAGCAGGATGGAATCGAAGCACTGTACGTGAATCTCCGCCTTCTAATTCTTCCTCATCATATGCATCACATAAGAATGCTAATGTTACACGGTCAGCACCAAGCGATGGTTCGATACAGAATGGAACATAACGCTCGTTTGAAATTGGATCAATATAAGTAAAATCTTCACCAGAGTGTTCCATATGTCGTTTTAAGTCGAAATCTGTTCGAGATGCAACGCCCCATAGTTCACCCCAACCAAATGGGAATTTAAATTCAATATCAGTTGTAGCATTTGAATAATGAGAAAGTTCTTCATCTTCGTGATCGCGAAGACGCATAGAATCTTCATTCATGCTTAAATTTAATAACCAGTTTTTACAGAATTCTTTCCAGTAAGCATGCCATTCAAGTTCTGAACCTGGTTTGCAGAAGAATTCAAGTTCCATTTGCTCAAACTCACGTGTACGGAAAGTGAAGTTTCCTGGTGTAATTTCGTTACGGAATGATTTACCGATTTGAGCAATACCAAATGGAGTACGTTTACGCATAGAACGTTGAACGTTTTTAAAGTTTACGAAAATACCTTGTGCTGTTTCAGGTCGTAGGAAAATTTCGTTTGTAGATTCTTCAGTAACACCTTGGAATGTTTTGAACATAAGATTGAACTGACGAATTTCTGTGAAATTTTGTTCACCACAATCAGGGCAATGTACGTCATATTGATTTAAGACTTCTGCCATTTTATCGAAAGGCATACCATCAACAATAATTTCTTCACCTTTTGCAAGTGCTGCATCTTCAATTAATTTATCTGCACGGTGACGAGCTTTACAGTGCTTACAGTCAATCATCGGGTCGTTAAAGTTACCGACGTGACCAGACGCTACCCAAGTTTTTGGATTCATTAAGATGGCAGCGTCAAGACCTACATTATATTGTGATTCTTGAACGAATTTTTGCCACCATGCTTTTTTTACATTGTTTTTAAGTTCAACACCAAGTGGACCATAATCCCAAGTATTTGCTAAACCTCCGTAAATTTCAGAACCTGGGAAGACAAAGCCACGATGTTTGGCTAAGCTTACGATGCTCTCCATTGTTTTTGCCATAATAATATCCCTCCGTTAAATAATAAAGCACCCGTCTCCGGGCACAAATTTTGTACCCGGGGACGAGTGCTATTGACCCGCGGTTCCACCCCGATTGATTACCTGAAATTTCTAAGTAATCCTCTTTCAAAATGTTAGCTCCTGGCTGCCTTTTTCTGATTTCGTGTAGACTTTCACCATCTCTACTCGCTTTAAAATAGATGAAATCATACTTATTGACCGTTCATCGCTTATTCGTATTGAAGACAATTGTAACATGCGATACTTTTCTTCGCAATATATTCAAAAGTAGTATATAATAATTAGGAATTGAGTATAACACTTTTTGAGGCGGTGAGTCCAATAGAACTCAACAAACGTCAGGAAGAGATCTTAGAAATTGTAAAGGAAAATGGCCCTATTACTGGGGAACAAATAGCTGAGCGTCTTTCACTGACTAGAGCGACACTTAGACCAGATTTAGCCATTTTAACAATGGCAGGTTTTTTGGATGCTAGACCGCGTGTTGGTTATTTTTACTCAGGTAAAAAGACAAACCAAGCTGTTGTCGATAGCATGACGAACATGAAGGTGAAAGACTTTCAATCGATTCCGGTTGTAGTTTCTGAGAATGTTTCTGTATATGATGCCATTTGTCAAATGTTTTTGGAAGATGTAGGTACATTATTTGTTGTAGATCATAATTCTTATTTGACGGGTGTCCTTTCAAGAAAAGATTTACTTCGTACAAGTATAGGTAGTCAAGATTTAAATCATATTCCCGTACATATAATCATGACGAGGATGCCAAATATTGCATATTGTTTAAAAACAGACGGTTTAATTCAGGCAGCTCATAAACTTATTGAAAGACAAATAGATGCATTACCGGTAGTAATCGAACATCCAGATGGCTTCGAGGTCATAGGTCGTTTGACAAAAACAAATATTACGCGAGCGTTCCTATCGCTTGCTGAAAATCATGATTTGTGAGGTGATGCTACCATGAATAATTTATCCGTTTTTATCATTTCAGATTCTGTAGGAGAAACAGGCGATTTAGTAACAAAAGCAGCAATTAGTCAATTTAGACCGGGAATGCAGGATACTAAAATACAACGATTCCCTCATGTCGAAAGTAAGGAACAATTAACTGAAATTGTTCACTTAGCAGTTGAGCAGAATGCAATTATTGTTTACACATTAGTGAAAGAAATTATGCGCGATTTTTTACGTGACATTTGCCAAAAAAAAGAAATCCCAGCAGTAGATATAATGGGACCAATTATGGGAATGCTTGGGGATACACTACAAGTAGAACCATTAGAGGAGCCTGGATTGGTACGTAAGTTAGATGATGACTATTTCCAAAAAATAGAGGCAATTGAATTCGCCGTAAAATACGATGATGGTCGTGATCCAAGAGGATTATTAAAAGCAGATATCGTGTTGATCGGTGTGTCACGTACTTCCAAAACGCCACTTTCGCAATTTTTAGCACATAAACGATTTAAAGTAGCGAATGTGCCGCTTGTTCCTGAAGTAGAGCCACCAGAAGAATTATTCTTAGTGGATCCTAAAAAATGCTTTGGTCTTGTTATATCTCCTGAAAAACTTAATAGCATACGAAAAGAACGATTACTAGCATTAGGATTAGACGATAGTGCAAACTATGCAAGACTTGAACGCATAAATGATGAAATTGTTCATTTTAATAATGTAGTTAATCGAATTGGTTGCCAAGTAATCAATGTTACGAACAAGGCTGTAGAAGAAACAGCAAATGATATTATCCATCGTATTCAATTATCAAATCAATGATATGAGTATGAGCCCTCCTTTTCGGGGAGGTTTTTTTGTGTTTTTAAAGAAAATGACAAAAAAGTGATAGAATTTTAGTGTGAAATGATTTATAATGAAAAATTGTGGTAAAAATAATTACAAGGATTTTGCCCATAATAACGTAAATAAAAATTTTTTGTCGAAAAATGAAGGACTTTATTGTATTTATCTCGAATTGAGTATTTGAGCAAAAAAAAGTTGGTGATGAAATGGCGCAAAAAATACCTGAAGAGATTATTGAACAAATACGTTCAAAAGCGGATATTGTGGACGTAGTTGGCGACTATGTACAGTTGACAAAACGCGGAAGAAACTATTTTGGGTTGTGTCCGTTTCACGGAGAACAAACGCCTTCTTTTTCAGTTTCTACAGATAAACAAATATTCCATTGTTTTGGCTGCGGTGCTGGAGGAAGTGCCATTACATTTTTAATGGATATTGAGAATCTTTCGTTCCAAGAGGCTACTGCTAAACTTGGTGAACGTGTCGGCGTTCATGTCGATGTTTCATCAACAACGGAACATCATATTCACCCAATTTCTCCAGAAGAGGGACGTATGAAAGAAGCCCATTCTTTTGCAGCTGAATATTATCAGCACTTACTTTTAAATACAGAAGAAGGCGAGCAAGGGCTAAACTATTTGCAACAAAGAGGATTTACAAAAGAAGAGATTGAAACGAATGGGATTGGTTTTTCCCTTCCCCATTGGGATTCGTTAACTCAACTTTTAACACGAAAAGGCTTTAGCTTAGAAGAAATGGAACAATGCGGATTAATTATTAAACGAGAGGACGGTTCAGGTTATTTTGACCGTTTTAGAGGCCGCGTAATGTTCCCAATTCGTGATGAGCAAGGCAAAATCATTGCGTTCTCAGGTCGTATTCTTGACAGTGGCGGAGAAGATGCCAAGTATTTAAATAGTCCAGAATCGCCAATTTTCCATAAAGGACAAGTATTATATAACTTGGATCAAGCAAGACCAATTATACGAAAAGAACGGAATGTTGTGTTATTTGAAGGTTTTATGGATGTGCTCTCAGCAAAAAGGGCAGGCGTCTTTAACGGAGTTGCATCAATGGGTACTGCCCTTACAGTGCAACATATGACAAAGTTAAAACGTCTTTCTGATCATATAATTGTTTGCTATGATGGCGACAAGGCCGGTTGGGAAGCTGCAAGAAAAGCTGCGGAAATGTTACACGCAGAAAGATTAAACGTAGAAGTTGCAGTGCTTCCTACAGGTTTAGACCCAGATGAATATATTCAGCAATTTGGTCCAGAAGCTTTTAAAGAGAAAGTAATAAGTGAACCTCAAAGTTATGTCGCATTCATGCTGATGTATGCAAGACGTAACAAAAATTTCCAATATCAAAATGACATATTGCAATATGTAGATGAGGCTTTGAATTATTTAGTTGAAGGAATTTCGCCTATTGAAAAAGAATTATATATCAAACAGATATCAATGGACACGAATATTTCGGAAGAAACTTTACAAATGCAATTACGTCAAAAAGAAGCGCAGGTTGCAAAAGGCTCTAAACGTTTTGAACAACAAATGCAACCCAAAACTGAACAAATTACTCTTCCAAAGAAAAAAGTCACAGCGATTGATCGTGCAGAAAGACTTCTCTTAGCACATATGTTACACAACATTGACGCTGTAGATAGAATTCGCCAGGAAGAGAACACAAATCCCTTTGCACGGGATGATTACATGGCAATCTATATCCACCTTATCGGTTTTTATGAAGAACATCAAAAGGCAGATTATCAGCGATTTGCTGAAGTCATAGGTGATAGAGAGTTACGAAAAATCATCATGGAAGCTGCTCTTGTAGAGCGTGATCCGAATCATGCTGAAGAGGAAATTTCTGATTGCTTGAAACAAGTAAAGAAATTTAGAATCGAACAACAAATACAAGACAAAAACCATGCTATAAAAGAAGCGGAGAAAATGCATGATTTAAGAAGTGCATTGCAGCTTTCACAAGAAGTTATTGATTTAAAGAAATCACTATTAAGAGTGTAATTAGATAGTGATTGTTAGAAGGAGGAAACACCTGTGGCGGACCAGTCAAAACGTTCAAACGAAGAAAATGAAGTAAAAGAAGTAGAACTTGAACATACATTAGAAGAAACAAAAAAATTCTTACTAGATATAGGTAAGAAAAACGGTGAATTATCATATGCGGAAATTGCTGATAAATTGCAAACCTATGAAATGGAAGCTGACGCAGTGGAAGAATTCATTGAAAAACTTGAATCTAATGGTATTGAATTAGGTGGCAAAGATGGCGATGAAGAAAATTTGGATCGCCTACTTAAAGGTAAGGAAGATGAAACGTTTGACTTGAATGATTTAAGTGTTCCACCAGGCGTCAAAATAAATGACCCGGTTCGTATGTATCTAAAAGAAATCGGTCGTGTTGATTTATTAAGTGCAAAGGAAGAAATTGCACTTGCTGAACGAATTGAACAAGGTGACGATGAAGCCCGTAAACGTTTAGCTGAAGCAAACTTACGTCTGGTAGTAAGTATTGCAAAACGTTACGTAGGACGTGGTATGCTATTCCTTGATTTAATTCAAGAAGGTAATATGGGGCTTATTAAGGCTGTTGAAAAATTTGATTACCGCAAAGGGTTCAAATTCTCAACATATGCTACTTGGTGGATTCGTCAAGCGATAACTCGTGCGATCGCAGACCAAGCTCGTACGATTCGTATTCCCGTTCATATGGTTGAAACAATCAATAAGTTAATTCGTGTTCAACGTCAATTACTTCAAGATTTAGGTCGCGAACCAACTCCTGAAGAAATCGGTGAAGAAATGGATTTAGCTCCAGAAAAAGTTAGAGAAATCCTTAAAATTGCTCAAGAACCCGTTTCATTGGAAACGCCTATTGGTGAGGAAGATGATTCGCACTTAGGCGATTTCATCGAAGACTCAGAAGCACAATCACCATCAGATCATGCAGCTTATGAACTTTTAAAAGAACAATTAGAAGATGTCCTAGATACTTTAACAGATCGTGAAGAAAATGTACTTCGTTTACGTTTTGGTTTAGATGATGGACGTACTCGTACTCTTGAAGAGGTAGGAAAAGTATTTGGTGTGACAAGAGAACGTATTCGCCAAATTGAAGCGAAAGCTCTAAGAAAATTGCGCCACCCTTCTCGTAGTAAACGATTAAAAGACTTTTTAGAATAGGAAAAAGGACACCCCGAAAAGGGGTGTCTTTTTTAATTGAATAAGGTAAAATTATGGGTGAAAACGGTTTCTGAAGCTGGGGGTATTTAAATGAACAGTCAAAAGAAAGAAGTAATCCTAAATGAAATCTTATTCTGGAAAAAAAACAAACTATTACCTGAACACTATTGTGATTTTCTTATAACATTATATTCTCAGGGTGAAGAAGTAAAGGATCAAACAAGATTGGAAGTCAGCGCTACAAATTCCATATTAGCTTCCACAAGAAATAATTGGAAAATACTACTTTCATCTATTGCTACCGCTGTTTTAATAATTACATTATTTGTATTAAAAGCACCATTTGTTCTTATACCAGTGATATTAAGCATTAGTGCAATTATCGGTATCTTAATATTTATTTTTAAATATACAAACAATAAAACAATTATAACTACCTTTTCCTATGCAACAGTAGCATTGTTAATCTTAAGTGTCTCTATTAAATTCGTTAATCTTTTTTCAGATGTTAAAATGTCCATACTTTATGGAGTACTTGTCGGAAATTGTCTATTATGGTTGATTTTTGGTAAGTTGTTGAATTTGATTTATTTTAAAATTTCAGGAGTAGTCGGATTATTGATAATAATTTTTTATATGATATTTTATTGAGTCGATTTCATTATGCAAATTTCATAAAAAATATACGAACATTTAATGCTATCCAATTTTTTTCATTGTGGAGCGAAGACGTCGATTCCTCGAAAATGCATTCGAATTTCAAGCTTGAGTTGAAAGCCCTGCATGAACGCAGTAAGAGTCCTGAAAAAGTGTTTCAATACAAATATTAATAGTATTAATCTGGTTTCTTATGATGTGGAATTAGCTTCGCTTTCCGCGGGCGAGCGTTGAGCCTCCTCGCTAGTGCTCCTGCATCGCTTCGCTAGCTTCGTCGCAAAGAAAATCTCGCTGTGGGGTATCGTCTGGCTTGCATTCCCGCAGGAGTCTTCGCTAATTTCACATCAACAAAGATAGCTATCCAAGATTTTATTGTGAATTTTATTTGTTTTTACTTATTCAGTGCACTCAAAGTCGTGCTACTAAGTCGAAGTGTGCTACGCGATGCAGACTTCATCGAGGAGACTGAAGCCAAATCCGTGGAAAGCACCATCTGTAGCGAAACTTCCAATCTGAACATTGGAAATTTAATGTTTGAAATGTTCGTATTTAATAATTGAAATTAGATTTATGAAACTGATTCTATTGGAAGCTATTGATAAAAATAGCTTCTTTTTTTATTTTGAAACGAAATTAATTTATATAGTTTTTTGAAAGCAAATTCAATTAGAGAGATTTAGTTGAATTTAGTTCTGAGGATAAGCAAAAAATGTTGCAGATGATGAAAGAATTCGTTGATGAAGAAGTAGCACCTCGAACAGTTGAAAGAGTTCGTACGAAGCAGTTTCCAAAAAGAAATTTTGAACATTTAGGTGAAATGGGAATAATGGAATTGCATTTTGAAGAAACTTATAGTGAGGCAGGTGTAATCACAATTAGTTTTGCAATCATTACAGAAGAATTAAGTTGAACTTGTGTATCGACAGGAATTACGATACTGCTCATTATTAAATTGGGAGGTGCTCCACTCCAATTATTAAGAACATAAAAAAATTCCTAACACCTATTTGTACAGGAGGTTCTTAAGGTCCATTTGGTTTAACAGAGCCTAACGAAGGTTCTGATGCCGGAGGGAATGTAACTACGACAAAAATTGAAAATGATGTATAGAAAATTACTGGAAGTAAAGTCTATATAACAAAGGCAAGCACAAGCACAGAACTTATTTACAGGATGTGCAAGTTCCAAAAAAGTATTTATTGGGTATAGAAGATCAAGGATTTAAACTAGGAATAATCCCAAGAAAAATCATTTACGAAAGTGGCCTCAATGACAAAATTGAGATAGAGATGTTAATCTCTAATCTTGGTAAATAATGAGGGGGTACTTAAGGGGTGAAAATTTGTTGGAAATTGGAGAAGGTGCCTCTAAAGTCAATAGAATGGCAATAGTTAGACAAATTAGGTGTTAATGTACCGAATGTGTCAAATTTGACACAAAAAAGCGAAAACTTGTACTGAAGGTCTTTTCGTTTTTCCAGTAATGAAGTACAATATTAAGTGTTGACTGATTCTATTTATAGAAATAGATTGAACTTATGAGGGAGGTAATTTGATGAAAAAGAATCCTATTATTCCGTATATTTTAATCATGGCATTCGGTTTAGGTTTAATCTTCTTCATGTCTATTGACGGAGCAGATAAAAAAGCCGAAATCGCAAAAGGCGGAAAAGAAGCAAAAACTGAACAAACAGCTGGTAAAGGTGAAACAGCAGGTGCTGCAGATCCAGAAGCTATTGCAAAACAAAAATGTATCTCTTGTCACGGTGATAACCTTAAAGGTAATGTAGGTCCAAACTTACATGGTACAGGTTTATCTGAAGCTCAAGCTAAAGAAATCCTTACTAAAGGTAAAGGCGGAATGCCTGCTGGACTAGTTTCAGGTGCTGAACTTGACGCTATGGCTAAATATATCTCTGAATTAAAATAATTAATTCTTATATATTTTCCAAACCCTTATCCTCGATTGGATAAGGGTTTTTCTGTGCCCAATTGATGTGAATATGGTTTAGAAACTGATCACTTTTTGAGTCTATACAAATTGTGATTATCACACAATTTGAGAGAGCTGAAGTAGAAAAGTGGAGGTGAATTACCCCGATATTCTGCAGGAAAAACGAATGCCGAGAACCTGCAGAGAGCGAAAATTCTTTTACTCTGCAAAAGGAGTTTTCTGCGACGAAGCTAGCCAAGCGATGCAGGAGCAAAGATTTCGAAAGCGAAGGTTCGGCAATCGATCGGCAGATAGAGGAAGGGAGGGGGTATTCACCTGAACAGATTCGTTAGAATACTTCAATCAATTCCCGATAATATACGCAGAACCATAAATGTAAATCATGTGTTGGAAAACATCAATTTTCTATGAAAAAACATCAATTTTCGATACAATACTACAAGGAAGGAGTGCACGAATCTATGAATGCACAAAAATTATCAAAGCGCCTTGAAAAAGTGGCGTCATTTGTACCACGAAATGCAATTGTCGCTGATATAGGTAGCGATCACGCATACTTACCATGCTATCTAGTTTTAAATAACCTTGTAACAGGTGCAATTGCTGGTGAAGTGGTAAAGGGACCTTATGAATCAGCATGTCATGAAGTACAACAAGAAGGATTACAAAAGCAAATTACAGTACGTCTAGCGAATGGGCTACAAGCAATAGAAAAAGAAGACCATGTAACTGCTATCACAATCGCAGGAATGGGTGGACCATTAATTTCATCTATTTTAGAAAAAGATCCAGAACGATTAACAGGCGTAGAACGATTAATATTACAACCGAATATTCATGCGATAGCTATTCGTGAATGGGCAATACAACATAACTGGAAAATCATTGATGAAGCAATCTTAAAAGAAGACGACAAAATTTATGAAGTATTAGTACTTGAACTTGGCAAAGAATCGCTAACCGAAAGTCAACTTTTACTAGGTCCCGTATTAATGCAACAACAAAATGATGTATTCAAAGAAAAATGGAACCGTGAAATAACACAATGGCAGCATGTTTTAAAAGCACTCGAAAAAGCAGAACAATCGGATGAAATTATCAAAAAGGTGGAAGAATTGCATCATCGTATTGAAATGGTTAAGGAGGTTCTATAATTTGAAGCAAACAAATGGACAACAGATTATCCAGATTTTTGAATCCTGGTCTCCGAAGAAAATTGCGGCAATGGATGGAGATCCTATTGGCTTAGCAATTGGTACTTTAAATAAACCAGTTTCAAAAGTATTAGTCACTTTAGATGTAAATGAAGCTGTTGTAGATGAAGCAATTGAAAATAATTGCGAATTAATCATTGCTCATCATCCACCTATCTTTCGAAAACTGGCAAATCTACGTACGGATTCTCCACAGGGTCAACTACTTGAAAAATGTATCAAAAATGATATCGCTGTCTATGCTGCACATACAAATTTGGATGTTGCAGAAGGTGGGGTAAATGACCTTCTAGCAGAAGCATTGCAATTGAAAAATTGTGAAGTACTTGTACCAACTTTTTCTGAAAAAATGTATAAGCTAGCAGTTTTCGTTCCTGAAGACCATGCAGATGAGTTACGCCAAGTTTTAGCAGGTGCTGGTGCTGGACAAATAGGTGACTATGATTCATGTAGTTATACTATTTCTGGGAAAGGGAGATTTAGAGCATTAGAAGGAGCACAACCGTTTACTGGAGAAATTGGTAAGTTGCATACAGAGCCAGAAGTGAAAATAGAGGTAATTGTTGCAGAATCAAATAAAAATAAAGTGTTGCGCTCCATGCTTAATCATCATCCATATGAAGAACCTGCATTTGATTTATTTGCACTAGAAACACCTGCAAAAGAAATGGGTTTAGGACGAATTGGTACAGTAAACACTATGACTTTAAAAGAATTCGCAGAGCATGTAAAGACATCTTTAAATGCACCAAAGGTTCGAGTTGTGGGTGATATAAATTCGAAAGTTTCAAAAATAGCTGTACTTGGTGGTGATGGAAATAAATACATCTACGCTGCAAAAAGAGCAGGTGCTGATGTATTTGTAACAGGAGATATGTATTTTCATGTCGCTCAAGATGCTGAAAGTATGGGATTACATATAGTTGATCCAGGTCATCATGTAGAAAGCATAATGAAAGTTGGCGTAACAGAAAAAATGACGTTCCTTTGTGCTGAGCGAAAAATTGATTGCACGTTTATTCCTTCAAAACTTTCAACAGAACCATTCCAATTTATCTAATATACATGTAAAAAGAGCGTCTAATTAGTTTGAACCAATTAGACGCTCTTGTTATTTTTCACTTTTTATTTGTTTAAGAAAATGCAAAGTTATATTCTATTTTTCTGTTAAATTATAAGGTAAGATTTTCTCAACTGGTTTTGGTTGTTTTATCTTAGGTAAAATCTTTTCTAAAGTAACAGTACGAGATAAATCGTGGGTGGATGGATCATTTGGATCAAACTGTTCTAAAAATTTGATAACCTCTTTAACAATTGGTGTTGGCGTTGAAGCACCAGCAGTTACACCGACTTTTTCAATTCCATCAAGCCATTCTAATTTCAGCTCAGATAAATCTGCGATACGATGAGATGTCGTGTGTGCGATTTCTTCAGAGACTTGCGTTAAACGGTTAGAGTTATTACTTTTTGGATCTCCGACAACGATAAGTAAATCAGCATCACCAGCTTGATTTGCAACTGCTTCTTGTCGAACTTGAGTTGCTAAACAGATTTCTTTATGAACTTCAATATTTGGGAATTTTTCTTCTAAACGATCCATTAAATGAGAAACGTCCCATTGGCTCATGGTTGTTTGATTTGTAACAAGTAGTTTATCACGTTGAAGTTGCAAGTGATCAATGTCTTCAATACTTTGCACAAGATGAACATGCCCTGGAGCAACACCAATAGCACCCTCTGGCTCCGGATGCCCTTTTTTACCGATATAAATAATATCGTAGCCTTGTGCAGACTTTTCTTCAATTAAATCATGCGTTACTGTCACATCAGGACAGGTTGCATCTATTGCAATTAATCCTTTTTTACGTGCTAATTCACGAACTTCAGGTGAAACACCATGAGCGGTGAAAATGACTGTACCTTTATCTACATTTTTTAAAATATCTAAGCGGTTTTTACCGTCTAATGTGATGATGCCATCTTGTTCGAATGCATCGGTTACGTGTTTGTTGTGAACAATCATACCAAGAATATAGATTGGTCTTGGTAATGTTTTGTCTAAGGCCGCATTGCGTGCGATGACCATTGCATCAACAACGCCGTAGCAGTAACCTCGTGGTGTGATTTTTATGACTTCCATGATTCGAACTCCTTTCAATGCTCGCTACGTTTATTATAACGGACTCCTTATTTGAATACAAAATAATCGTTTAGTTTGTTAGAAAGGAGGTTGGAATATGCGAGGTTTCGAAGGCCGAGTTTGTTGTGTAAATGCTTGTGGTTTTGGTTGCTGTTGCTGTGGTTGTTGCTGTGTTCTATTTCTGCCAAATTTAAATTTAAATGGACCTCTTGATTGTCTTCCTCCATCCTGAGAAGGATCAGCAGGTGAGTTTGTGTTTGCATTAGGTATTGACTGAAAGCCTTTATACATTCGGTAAAGTGCAGGGAGATTTTGGAACATAGGTGTGAATTGCTTTACCATTGGAGTAAATTTCTGTGCAGTATTAAATAATTGATCAGCAGTATTTAAATATTGTTCTATTTTAGCGAAGCCAAAGGCGTTTCCGGCACCACCAGCCGCATTTACAGCTTCCGCCGCACCAGCCATATTACCTGCTGCATTAGCCGCTCTTGCCGCACCGCCAAAACCAGCACCTCTAGCAAATGCTCTTGCAGAACCAGCCGCGTTCCCTGCTGCGTCAGCGACTCTTCCAGCACTATTAAAATTATTTATACCCCTTGCAAGCGATTGAGCCGCACTTGCAAAATTACCTGGACCTCTAGGAATAGCTTGAGTGGGACCAGCAAAATTACCTGGGCCCCTCGGAATAGCTTGAGCGGGACCGGCAAAATTACCTGGGCCCCTCGGAATAGCCTGAGCGGGACCAGTAAAATTACCTGAACCTCTAGGAATAGCTTGAGCAGGACCAGCAAAATTACCTGGACCTCTAGGAATAGCTTGAGCAGGACCAGCAAAATTACCTGGACCTCTAGGAATAGCTTGAGTAGGACCAGCAAAATTACCTGGACCCCTAGGAATATCTTGAGGGGGACCAGCAAAATTACCAAATCTTCCTGGTGAAGGAAAAGGCATCGGACGCATCATTTGTTGCATAGGATATGGATTAAAACTTCCTTGGTAAGAGTTACCATAAGGGAAATAGGATTGGTAAACCATAAGATTCTCCTTTCATTTTGTAAAAATAATCTAATTAAGTATGACTTCACACAGGTGAAGGGCATCCTATCTAGGATTATTAGTTGAACAATTCTGTCCTTTTAAATAAATGATTTCACATCATTTTCCTCGATTTTTTTACTAAAGACTTGAAACAAGGCCGTATTACCTGTAATGCGAGATAAAGCAATTTAGGAAAAAACGTCACGAGGAATTGACGAATGTTCTATTAATAGATATCATATGCAAATGGTCTACTTAATGTACGAATCGTGTTACAATGAATGTAGTAAGTTAGGAGGGACAATATATGTCCAAATATACAGATTATAATTTCCAGCCCTTTTTACGAGAGGCTATAGAGAAATTAGGCTTTACAGAGCCAACCCCGATTCAAAAAGAAATGATTCCACTCATCCTCAAAGGTAAAAGTGCAATCGGCCAAGCCCACACAGGTACAGGGAAAACACACAGTTTCTTAATCCCAATCGTTGAACGAATCCGTCAAGATAAACAAGAGGTACAAGCTGTTATTGCTGCTCCTACTCGTGAGCTTGCATCACAAATTAATATCGAACTTCAAAAGTTAATTGAAGGAACAGATATTCAGTCAAAATTATTTATCGGAGGAACTGACAAGCAACGTTCTATCGACAAACTAAAAACACAACCACAAATTGTCGTTGGTACACCGGGACGAATTCGTGATTTAGTTAAAGAACAAGCGTTACTTGTGCATACAGCTTCAATGCTCGTTATAGATGAGGCAGATCTTGCATTTGACATGGGCTTTATCGAAGATATTGATCAATTTGCATCGCAAATGCCTGAAAATCTTGAAATGTATGTGTTCTCAGCAACAATTCCAGAAAGCTTACAACCTTTCTTGAAAAAATATATGACATCACCAATCCATGTACATATGGATGATAAAAAACCAGTAGCGGAAAACTTAGATTTCTATTTAATCCCTACTCGTAGTAAATCGAAAAACAGTAAGCTATTAGAAGTAATGCATGCTATTAATCCTTACTTAGCAATTATTTTTACGAATACACGTAAACAAGCTGATTATGTTGCTGATTTCCTATCAAATAATGGACATCGTGTTGGACGTATCCATGGTGATTTAACACCACGTGATCGTAAAAAAATGATGAAACAAATTCGCGACTTAGAATTCCAATACATCGTTGCAACAGACTTAGCTGCTCGTGGTATTGATATTCCAGGGGTTAGCCATGTTATTAACTACGAATTACCACAAGACCTTGAATTTTTCGTTCACCGTGTTGGTCGTACTGCACGTGCGGGTAATAAGGGTGTTGCGATTACAATTTTCGAACCTTCTGATGAAGATGCAATTGCACGCGTAGAAAAAATGGGTATTCCATTTGTCGCAAAAGACCTCAAAAATGGCGAAATCGTTGAAATGAAAGAACGCCATTCACGTGAAAAACGTGAGAAAAAATCAGATGAAATCGACCGTATTGCAAAATCAAAAGTACGTAAGCCGAAAAAAGTAAAACCAGGATACAAGCGCAATATGCGTTGGGAAATGGAAGAAATTAAGAAGAAAGAACGTAAAAAACGCCGCCGCCAACGCTAAAAGGAGGATAAACCCATATGTTAATTGGTTCTCATGTATCGATGAGTGGTAAGAAAATGCTCCTTGCTTCGAGTGAGGAAGCTGCTTCTTATGGTGCTTCTACCTTTATGATATATACAGGAGCCCCTCAGAATACTCGTCGTAAACCTTTAGAAGAATTGAACATCGAGGCAGGACTTCTGCATATGCAACAACACGGTTTATCGAATATCGTCGTTCATGCTCCGTACATCATTAATCTTGCGAACACTACCAAACCTGAAGTATTTGCGCTTGGTGTGGACTTCTTGCAAAAAGAAATCGAACGTACTTCGGCAATTGGTGCAACGCAAATCGTATTACACCCAGGAGCTCATGTTGGTGCTGGTGCAGATGTGGGAATCGCGAAAATTATTGAAGGCTTGAATGAAGTCTTATCTGCTGATTACCCAGTTCAAATTGCTTTAGAAACGATGGCTGGTAAGGGTTCAGAATGTGGACGTACATTCGAAGAACTAGCCAAAATTATTGATGGTGTTACAAACAATGAACGCCTATCTATATGTTATGATACTTGCCATACACATGATGCAGGCTATGACATTATCAATGATTTTGATGGTGTTTTAGAGAAATTTGATAAAGTCATTGGAGTTGAACGTATTAAAGTACTTCACATTAATGACAGCAAAAATGTCTGTGGTGCTGCAAAAGACCGTCATGAAAATATCGGCTTCGGCCATATTGGTTTTGATGCATTAAATCGAATCGTACATCATGATGCTTTCACAGGAATTCCGAAAATCCTTGAAACACCGTGGGTTGGCACAGATGCTAAAAACAAAAAAGCACCATATGCATACGAAATTGAAATGTTCCGTTCTGAAAAATTTATGCCAGAAAAAATCGACGCATTACGCGGAGAATAAAGATATAATTTACCCACTCCTTTTGTGAATTACAATGGAGTGGGTTTTTTGTATTTTTTATTAATGTACAAAGTAGCTAGAGTAGTGCATGATAAGTATTTTCTTCATCAAATTGAAAGAGAACGAATAGTTCAAAAAAATATAAACATGCAATCGTTGCCAAAAAACAATCAAAATAAGATAATATATCCAACTATAGAATTTTGAATAATTAGAAAAAATGGAGTGAATTGAAAAATGAAACAACTTTGGTATGGCGGAACCATTTATACTATGGAACAAGAAAATGAAATCGTTGAAGCTGTTCTAGTTGAAAAAGAGAAAATTTTAGCCGTAGGATTATTTGAAGAATTAAAGGGTCAGGCAGATGAACAAATTAATTTACAGGGTGCGATAATGTATCCAGGATTCGTGGATAGTCATCTCCATATGATTTTTCAAGGTGAAAAATTGATTTGGCTGGATTTATCAAAAGCAAACTCTGCTGAAGAAATGTTAGAAATGGTGAAAGAGATATCACAATCCATTCCAGAGGATAAATGGTTATTTGCTGATGGGTGGAATGAAAATAACTTTGCAGATAAACGAATTCCTACTAAGGACGAGCTTGATGCGATTCGTAAGGAACCGATTCTCTTAAAAAGAGTCTGTCATCACGTTGTATTGTGTAACACAGCAGCTCTTGAAGCAGGTGGGATCTCTGAAATAAGCGAATCACCGGCAGGAGGAGATATTGGAAGAGGCAGAGATGGTAAATTAAATGGACTGTTATATGAAAATGCAGCAGAACTCGTTACTGCGGCCATCCCAAGAGAAGGGGAAGCATATATTGATATGCTGACTTCGGAACTTAATCTTGCTGTCAATCAAATGTTGTCACTTGGTTTAACGGGTGGTCACACTGAGGATATGCATTATTTCGGAGAATTTATCAATCCATTTACTGCTTTTCGTCGTGTAATTGGCGAAAATCATCATTTCAGAGTAAATTTATTGCGTCATAATGCTGTTTTCAAAGAAATGATAGAAGCAAATGTAGAGTATGATGAGCCCTTCATCGAACCAGGTGCAATGAAAATTTTTACTGATGGTTCATTAGGAGGTTCTACAGCAGCACTTTCAGAACCATATGCAGATAACCCTGAAAATAGCGGCCTTTTAATTCATTCGGATGAAGAGCTCGAAAATTTAGTAAAGCTTGCACGCAAATATGGAGCAGCAATTGCTGTTCATATGATTGGAGATGCTGGAGCTGAACAAATTTTGAATGCTATCGAAAAATACCCAGTACCAAAGGGGAAACGTGATCGCTTAATCCATGTATCTGTATTACGTGAAGATTTAATTAGTAGGATTACCAAATTACCCGTTGTTGTAGATGCTCAACCAGCCTTTGTATCATCTGATTTTCCTTGGATTATAAAGCGCTTGGGTGAGAAGCGATTAGATTATGTTTATTCTTGGAAAACACTATTAAATAGTGGTGTCATGTGTGCAGCAGGAACAGATGCTCCGATTGAAGATATCAATCCACTCCTAACGATTTATGCAGCTGTAGAACGGAAAAAGCCAAGTGAGGAGTGTAATGGCTATATTCCAGAACAAAAACTGACACGTTTCGAAGCTATTCGAATGTACACAGTCGGCAGTGCTCAAGCAATCTGTAAAGAACATGAGCGTGGACTTATTAAACCTGGTTACGTTGCTGACTTTTCTATATTTGACCGTGACTTGTTTGAAGGATCATCTGAAGACATACTTAAATCAAAAGCAGTGAAGACCGTTGTTGCTGGACGCGTAGTATTTGATCGTGCTAAAGCCTAACTATAAATATGGTTTCTAAGAACTCTGATTGACTTGGCAAGCAATAGTTTGCTAAGTCTTTTTGTTTTTCTTTAAGTATGATAATGTAATTGTATGAATTATTGGTATATTTAACTTTATTAGTTAAATATGTATTAGATTAAGAGTCCGAAAAAATCTTTTCTAGAAAGCGAGAATTGCTAGCTAAGTTAGGAGAATATATGACTATTTTAAATAAAATATTAGAAAAATATTTAAGACTTCCATTTGAAATAACGAAAGGTTCACAGCAAGGATGGACTTCAACGGTATTTCAAGTTAGGGATGTTGAAGGTGAATATATTTTGAAAGTATGCGAAGAGCCAAAATACAAAGAATGGCTTAGAAAAGAAGCAAACATATTAGAGATGGCTCAAGATAGCTATAAGAATGTAGTTCCTCAGTTTATTGGATTTTTCGAAGACAAAGAGCGTGCATATTTACTTATGTCTAAAATACCTGGTATCAATCTAACGCAGGCAATAATTTTAGCAGAAAATGATGAAGAAAAATTCCAATTGATCGAAAGCTTTGGTACATTTTTATGTCAGTTACACAAACAACCAATTGCAAATCAAAAGATACAAAAAGAATGGTTAGATTCACAATTGCAACAAGCAAAAATTTATGCTGAAAATGGATTATGTGATGGTTCTCTTGAACTTTTAGAAAAGCTCAATAATAATCGTCCAAAACTTGTTAAACAAGTAAGGATTCATGGTGATTGCACAACAGATAATGTAATGGTTTATAACGATAAAGTGATTGCTTTTATCGATGTTGCATTTATGACAATCGGTGATCCACGATATGATGAAGCACTTGCAATAAGAAAATTTACAGAACAAGAAAAAGAGGCATTTTACAAAGGGTATACACGAAATAAAATTCAGGATAAAGAATTTACTTATTTCAATAATGGGTTATATGAATTTTTTTAATATGTTGAAATTAGAAGTATAGACTATTTGAAAATTTATTATATATAGTACAAAAAGTACAATAAAAATTGAGGGTGATTTACATGGAACTTACGATATATACAGATCAATATTATCAATTGATTGAAAATTACAAATTAACTGAAGAACAGCTGAATTTTACAGGAGCTCCAACAGAATGCATCGAATTATCTAAGAAGGATACTGATCGTTGCTCAATATTAGCTATTGAGCAAGAACAGCTAGTAACTTTCTTCGTGTTACATAGAAATGAAGGAGTAAAAGACTATAGTCAAAATAACAAGGCTATTTTATTACGTGCTTTCTCAACAGACGCAAGACATCAAGGACAAGGGTATGCGAAGAAATCTTTAGAGCAATTGCCACAGTTTGTCAAAAATGAATTTTCTAACGTTGATGAAATCGTATTAGCTGTTAATGTAGCAAATAGCGCTGCACAATCTCTTTATAAAAAAAGTGGCTTTATCGATGAAGGCGTACGTACTATGGGGAAAAAGGGCGAATTAATCGTGATGAGTTACTATTTATGAAATCATATTAGGGGGGAGAAATATGAAACAAATTATTGCTTTAGGCGGAGGTGGATTTTCGATGGAGCCGGAAAATCCTTTACTCGATCAATACATATTAAGCCAATCCCAAAAAGAGAATCCTAAAATTTGTTTTCTGCCAACAGCAAGTGGAGATGCAGAAAACTATATTAAAGGATTTTATGACTTTTTTAGAACACAAGATTGTGATCCTTCTCATTTGTCTTTATTTAATCCACCAACCAGAGATTTAGAAACTTACCTACTAGAGAAAAATATTATTTATGTTGGAGGAGGAAATACAAAGAATTTACTAGCTTTATGGAAAGAGTGGGGCTTAGACAAGGTTTTAAGAAAAGCGTGGAATAATGGAATTATTTTAGCAGGAATTAGCGCTGGAGCAATTTGTTGGTTTGAGGATGGATTAACGGATTCTTTCGGAGAGAGACTTGAACCCATACAATGTTTAGGGTTTCTAAAGGGGAGTTATTGTCCTCACTATAACGGAGAAATGAATAGAAGACCGTCTTATCAACATCTTATTGGAACAAATATGATTAAAACAGGTGTAGCAGTTGATGATGGTGTAGCTATTCACTATATTAATCAAGAAATTAAGGAAATCGTTAATTCAAGACCGAATGCAGGAGCTTACCGGGTAACTTTAAAAAATAAAGTATTAGAAAAGTCTCTTCCTGTGAGGTATTTAGGATGAAAACAATAACTGTTGATTGGGGAAGTCAAAAAGTAAATTTAACCTGGTTGCCAAATTATCAATTGCAAAAAAAAGATATCGTTACAAGTGTTCACGCAATTTGTATTGAAAATAATAAAGTATTACTCTCAAAAATTAAAGATAGAGGATTTAACTACCCTGGGGGTCATATTGAAAAAGGCGAATCACCAGAAGAAGCACTTCATCGAGAAGTCTATGAAGAAGCATATGTCAAAGGGGATATTACTTATTTAGGCGTAATAGAAGTCAATCACAAAGGAAATCCGTTTTTTGATATTCATGGAAAATACCCAATTGTTGGTTATCAAGCTTTTTATAGAATGGATATTAAAGCCTGTGATTCATTTTTAAGAGAAAACGAAGCAGAAACTCGTATTTGGGTCGAACCTTCAGAAGTCCCATATGTAATAGAAGATCATGAAATTGCGTCAATTATTCTTGAAGAGGCTTTATCTTCTAAAAAAGAACAACATAATATGAATGGAATAAAAAAAGATATTACAAATGATGAAGATCTAAAAAAGATGCTAGATTGTTCTTTACGTGATTCTGAAACATTTTGGAATGAATTTTACTCTAACCGTGAAAGAAACATCCCATTCTTTGAAAATAAACCGGATGAAAACTTAGTTAGTTATTTTAAGCTTGGATATCTAAACGCCGGAAAAGCATTAGATTTAGGATGTGGCCCTGGGAGAAATGCAATTTTCCTAGCTGAAAATGGTTATAAAGTGGATGCAGTAGACCTATCAGAACAATCCATAAAATGGGCAACTGAAAGAGCAATGGAAAGAAATCTAGAAATCAATTTTATCAATCAAAATATTTTTGAATTGAATGCTGAAGAATCCAAATATGAATTGATATATGACTCAGGATGCTTCCACCATATAGCTCCACATAGAAGAATGGACTATATTCATCTGATAAAAAAATCTCTAAAACAAGGTGGATACTTTGCATTAAATTGTTTTATTGAAAATGGACCACTAGGTGGATCGGATATTTCCGATTGGGAAGTGTATCGAGTGAAAAGCCTGCAAGGGGGTCTAGGATTTACTGAAGATAAATTAAAAGGAATATTTCATGATTTCGATTGTATTGAAATTCGAAAAATGCGGAAAGTGAATGAAGATGAACCTGTTTTTGGGGTTGAAGGATTGCTAACAGCGATTTTTCAAAAAAGAGGTTAATACAATAAGCGTGCAATAAAGTTAAAACTCCATCAAAACAATTAATCAGAAAGGGGGATAATTGAAATCAATTCGAAAGAGAAAATGCTGCATCATTATAAAACATCAATTCAATATGTTGAAGGTTTAAGAGATTTATCAGAAATTCAATGGTTTACGCCAATTGTCGAGGGAAAGTGGTCTACTTGTGAAATCATAGGGCATTTAATCTCATGGGATAGATTTCTTACAGATATAAGACTACCGAATTTATTCATTAAAAATAAAAAGGTGACAAGTCCAAATGTACATGAAATGAATACGATAGCGGCATCTGAGAGTAAAGAAAAGCTGAAAGCGGATGTTATTCAAGAATTCATAGATGAAAGATGGAAATTATTAAGAATCCTTAATGATTTGTCAAATGAAGTATTTAATCAAGCTTTCAAAATCGGTAAAAGTAATTTGGCATTGGGAGAATATTTTGAGGGTTTAATTGAACATGATTTGCATCATTTTCAGCAAATTACAGATTTCTTAAATGCTTTTGAAGAAAAGAGTGTTAAGTAGGGGAAAAAGGAATGAAAACACTAGGATGTTTACACGCACATTATTCAAATATTAACTATCTTGAAAAAGCTCTTGAAGAGTATCCAATTGCTCTACATCATTTTGTAGATCCTGGTTTGATGATACGGATAAAAAATGATCCAAACCTCACACATGAAGAAGCAAAGAGAAAGGTATTGGAACAAATTGATTGGATAGCAGCAAGTGAAGTAGATGCCATTGTTATCACATGTACAAATTATATTGCCATATTAGATGATGCAAGTAAGTGGAGTATACCTATCATCAAAATTGACGAACCATTTTTCAAAGCTTTTTCACAGTTACCTTCGCCAAGAACACTGATTTTTACCAATCATGAAACGGTTGATGGAACAACCAAAAGACTTAATCATTACTTACATCAAAACAATAAATCAAATAACTATAGTATTAAATTGATACCTAAGGCATTTGGGTATTTAATGGATGGAAATATTGATGTACATAATGAAATAGTTGTTAAGAAATTAACTGAACTTAAAAGCAATCATCCAGATTACTTAGCTCTTGCTCAGTTGTCAATGGTAGAAGCGGGGAAAAGTACGAATGAAGGAATATTAAATCCATTAGATCCATTGATAGAAGAAATTCTAACTCAGCTGCATATTTCGAACTTAAATGAATCAGTAACATAAGTCTATTTTCGATTTTAAATAAGAACGTTTCAAAACAATTACTTTTCCATATTCAGATTTTGATGTTCCGCTACAGACAGGCGCTTTCCGAAGTCGGATAGGATAAAGCTATAAAGAAATGTAAAACTAACGTTCGCAACAGTTCAAAAATTTCCAGGGAAATTAAAAAGAGCCTAAAACAAAAGAAATAGCATCTTCAAAGAAATTTGTAACGATTCTTTGGAGATGCTTTTCTTTTTCAATATTGGCAAAAGATCACTCTATAAAAAGCAGTTGTTTGGAAACAATCCTAACAAGCACCTCTCGCAAGTTATCTTTCTTATATATTCATGCCATTCTTTTTGAAGTTGAACCTTTTTATGGTAAAATTACAGTTTTTTTACATATATTGACTTGATATAAAGGGCGCCAAATCCATCAGCTTTACCTTCTACATCGTGTCCATCTACATCAACAAAACGGATATTTTTTACTTTCGTTCCTACTTTAATATTTGACGTTGCACCTTTGACGTTTAAATCTTTCACAACGGTTACGGTGTCTCCTTCTGTTAAAGGATTGCCTACGCTATCGCGAATAATGCTCGCCTCTTCTGCTTCTTGTTGCTCATGTGCTGTCCATTCGTGTGCGCATTCTGGGCAAACGAATAATGATCCATCTTCATAAGTATATGTCGATTGGCATTGTGGACAATTTGGAATTTGTTCCATCTTCTTTCCTCCAATTGATTCTATTTCCCCTCTAGCTTGCCATAAAATGCTCATTTCTACAATCTATTTCTACAATCGTCATAAAAAAGATATAAGTTTCTCTAAACAGCTTATCTTTTTTACATTTATAGATAAATATAGGGAACTTCTGTAATCCGATTAAATGAAGACGCTTTTTTATTAACGATGCAGGTTACTTGAAGATTATTCGTTGAAGGTGAATTTAAATAATAGTAGTAATCGCGTTTGAAAATCCTACTTATTTCTCAAATCAATATTTGAATAAAACGGCAATCCATAATAATGAATAAGGTAAATTACTTATGTAAATCGAAAAATATAGGAATATTTTAATTGGTAAATACATGACAAAAGTTCTGTTATTTGGAAAACTCTTGATTCAGGAAGTGTAAATGTTGGAAAATAATACATATAACCATTTTGAAAGTAGGTGTGAATTTGGATAAAGCGGAACTAATTAGTAGAAAATCTGCTTTGCAAGGACAAATAGCGCAAAAGAGACAGCAAATTACTATTTTAAGTGGCAAAATCGAACGACTTAAATCTGCAAAAGCACAACTAACCGAAGTCATACATGAAAGTAATAACTATAAAAGAAAAATTCAAAATAATACTATAGATACAACTCTTTGGAAAGGTATCACTAAAAATAAGTATGAAAATTTAGTTCATAACATTGAACAATCTTTGAGTGATTATATCCGTGATTTAAAGGGAGTCGAAAATAAAATGGAAGATGAAATTGATCGATTGACCAATCAGTTAAATCTTTGTTATTCGGAAATCGCCTCTTTACAATCTAGTATTTCAAGCCTCAATCATTCTATTGAAAAAGCAAAGGAAAGGTGATGGTACATGGGGGAAGTTTCTATAAATCAATCGGTTTTTAACTCAATGGTTAGCCATGCAAAAACGGCTAGAACTGATTTAGAGGGAGTTAAAGCGATAAATTTTACATTAAAAGATACAGATTTAAAGAGCATAAAAGAACAGCTAAACGTTATAAAGGATTTTCAAAATGCATTAACTTTATATAACAAATTACTTGAGACAGATTTAAACAAGCTGCAAGCAATAGGGGATTCTATGGTACAACAAGATGAACAACTAGCAAATCTTATAAAAAAATAACATGCTAGGAGTTGAAAATCATGAAGGTAGCGATGGAAGAATTGCTAGATCTTCAATTAGAGTTAAACAATAACGTGAAAAATATCACTGCTAAACTAGATACAATAAAACAAAAAACTAATAATATTAGCAAATTACATTCATTTCAAGGTGAAGCAGCAACTTCAACAAAAAAATATTTTCAAGTTGTTCATGGTCATACAATAGAAGATTTACAACAAACGGCTCTACATTTAAAGAAAAACTATTCTCAGATTATTACAACCTTTCAACAAATGGTAGATCATTCTTCAAGTGCAATCATAACAAAAGATTACTTGCTTGACTTAAACAATGATATGAAAACATTTAAAAAAGACGTTACAGATACACACCATGAGGGTGAGCAAATCATAACGAGTGTATCAGATATTATAGCCTTACAAGTACCTTCAATTTCGTCCTTTAATAACAATGTAGGTTATTCAAAAAAGCATGTTACGGAAGTAAATGAGAATTTTCAACATTTTGACCAAAAGGCACTAAACATTGTCCAAAACACAAAGCAAGAAGTGGAAAATGTGATGAAGAAAATTGCAGAATACGCCGCAAATAGTGTAACAGGATCAAGTAAACTTCCTCAACTAAATCCAAAAGACTTTGGAAAAGTGGATCAAAATGGAGAATTTGAGTTGGCTACTATGTTAATTGCAATGGTGGCTGGAAGTAAATCTTTTGCTAAAGTACTAAAAAATATTAATAAGGCAAATACACTGATGACTGCTGCTGCACAACTATATGTCTATTACAAGCTTGACCCAAAATCTCGGAAAATTTTAAAAAATAGAGGTGTACATGCTTTTACAAAGGA
Organism: Rummeliibacillus pycnus; assembly: GCF_050459865.1. GTDB lineage: Bacteria > Bacillota > Bacilli > Bacillales_A > Planococcaceae > Rummeliibacillus > Rummeliibacillus pycnus_B. Next base: position 14,133 of record NZ_JBCMNM010000034.1, on the reverse strand, counting down.
ACAATATCGAGCATTTAATAACTTACTTTCAACTACTTTATATAAATTCAAAACGAAAGAATTTATGCATCATTTAGGGGGATTTAAAACAAAGGCTTTTACTGAAGATAATTATAAAGTTTTGAAAGATAGTTTAGAGGCATACGGAAAAGAACGCGGAAAACTTGCAATGCTTCGAGAGTACGATAAATTATTCGGATTAGATAAATATAGACAGTTCAATAAATTATCCCTATCCAAGAAAACTTTAAAATTGGCAACCACATTTGGTGATGAATTAGCGGGAAAAAAATATAAAGCAACCAAAAAGACAATTGAATCATTACCAAGTTGGAAAAATCCTAAAATAGCCTATAAAAATGCTGCAGAAAGTTTTAAGGAAAGTACTAAAGGTATGAATTCATTAGGAAAAAGTATGAAAGTTATGGGGAAAGGACTAGGGCCACTTGGTGTAGGAATCAGTGCAGTGGATAATTATAAAACTTACAAAGGAGATACACAAAAGGTTGTAGTTGGTACATTGGTAGATAGCGCTTTTGGTGCGGGAGCTGCAGCAACAGGTGCAACAATTGGATCTGCATTTTTCCCTCCAATTGGTACAGTGGTTGGAGCTGGAACAGGAATAGTTGTAAGTAGTTTAGTAAATCTTAAGAGAGGAAATCCACCAAAAAGTATAACAGATAAAACAAAAGATCTTGTTAACGAAGGGGTTAATACTGTAAAAAATATAAGTAAAAAAGTAGTAGGTTGGTTTAAATAAGGATTAAGAGGTGCATAAATGATACATTTGACCGAAAAAGATTGTATTAATATTAAATATGAACTACAGAAAGGTCGATTGACAATACCAGGAATTAGAACATATCTTTTGGGGGTACTTTTATATTCTGGATTTACGGTAGGTGTTTCATTATTTGCTGCAACTGGTAACAATGTAGGATGGGAAACACTCTCTAGTGGTTGGCATACGATTTACTATATTGAGATGATTTTATTTGCTATAAATATATTGATCATTTTATTTTGTTGGAAAATTAATAATATTAATCAAAAAATTTTAGTAATAGCAATTATTCTGTTTACATATAAAACAGCACTAGATCAATATATTGCTATTTTAATGTTTTCAAAAGATAGGGATATATATGATTTTTATGCCCCATTAGTATTAATGATAATTGCAATAGGATTCATAGTTCAAATAATTGTATTAAGAAATTGGATAAAAGGAATAGAGGGGATTAATAAATTAAGAAATAAAAAAACAAAAAAGAAATTATTATTTCCAGTTTTATTTTTATTTGCAGTTTTAGTTGGAACTATTTTTAACAATAATTTGTTCATGGATAAAGAAATTGCGTTTATTTTTGTAGTTGCGTCAGTAGTTTATATTGCAATGCTTATAGGACAATGTGAATTTATAATTGCAGCTTATTGTGTTTTCCGGTTCCCATCCTTTGCAGTCAATTCACCTCAGAAGAAGCAGCAATATTTAAATAATAAGAAACAAAAAAAGAAAAAAAGAAAGAGGAATAATTATTGAAAATAGTTTTAATTTGTAAAAGAATTCTATTTAAGTCCGTTAAGAGGTAGTAAATGACAAAAGTAATAATGAAAAACTTTTCAAATGTGAAATATGAAATGCAAAAAGGTAGACTATTATTATTTTTTTACTTTAACAACTATCATAACAAAAAATGAATTATTTCAAGAGCTATACCTATTATTTATGATTATATCTTTTACAATTGTGTTTACATAGCTATGCTAATTGGAAATTGTGAATTTATACAGCTGCTTATTGTATTCTTCGCTTTCCCTACTTTTTAGTTAATCCTTCTAAGAAGAAGCAAAAATATGTAAATAAAACCTAGAAGAAAAGAAAAAAATAAGATATATCTTATACCTCAATCTTTTAATTATTTGATTTTAAAAATTTTTATCAGAAACTCTTAGCATGAACTTCTTTTTAAGGGGAGCAGATATTATTGGTAACAAATGATACTGCAACAAATTTTTAAGGGTGAGAGTGAAATAATTAACAGTATTAGTGAAAAATATTTTTCAGACTTTAAAGAAATTGTAGATACTCGTCTTAATATAAAAGGTATGCGTAGATTTCTTTTTGGAACTTTCCTAGTAACATGTTTTATGGTGGGGATACCATTGTTAAATATTGCGAATTCAGAAGACTGGAAAACTATCGGTTGGAGTCAAATTTCTGATTTTTGGAAATTATTTTTTTGTTTTGAATTAGTACTAGCTTCTTTTCAAATTTTAATTCTCCTTTTTTGTTGGAAGGAAAATAACTTTAATCAAAAAATATTAAGTATCTTAATAATTATTTATGGATATAAAATGTCCATCGATCCATATGTATTTATTTCTTATGCAGCAATGGATCGGGGAGGATTCGAAAATATAAAAATCTATTTATTGTTTATTCTTTTACTAGGATTGTTATTACATTTTATTTTTCTTTATAGTTGGATAAGTAAATTGAAAAAAGGCGGTTTTTCTTTAAATGGAAATAAGGATACTAAAAAAGCTAGTAATAGTTTCAAATTTTTATTTCCTATAATATTTGTAATTCTTACATTTTCAGTTTTATTAATCCGAAGAATACCAGAATTTGAAATCGTTATTTTGGTGATAGGATCAATAATAATTCTTATTGGTATGGCTTATGCAGTATGTGAATTTATAATTGCAGCGTTTTGCATTTTCCGCTTCCCGTCCTTTTCAGTTAATCCACCTCAGAAGAAGCAAGCATTCATAAATAAAAAAAGAAAAAAGAGTAAAAGATAAAAAGTGTTTAGCTTTTTATGTAAAATGATAGTGGTGAAAAGATGAATCATTTAAGTGAAAAATATTTTACAGGTTTCAAATATGTTTCAGAAGACAGACTTAATAATGGTGGAATGTATACTTTTAATATTAGTACATTGTTATTTTCAGGTATTACGGTTGGAATTCCATTCTTTTTTATTATGAAATCCGAAAATTGAATACTATTAGTTGGGAACAATTAACTCCTTTTTTTCAAAATGTTTTTAAAATAGAGGGAGTCTTATTAATACTGCAACTATTAATCTTACTTTTTTGTTTTCTTGAAAATAATTTTACTCAGAAAATATTAAGTGTCTCAATCGTTACGTATGCTTATAAAATGGCAATTGATCCGTTTGTTTTTATTTCTTATATAGCAATGGATAGAGGGGCGTATGAAAATGTAAAATTCTATTTAGCGGTAATTTTATTAATAGGATTAATACTCCATTGTATTTTTCTTTATCATTGGATACGAAAAATTAAAAGAGGTGAGTATGCATTAAATACCTCAATAAAGAGCCAATCAAATAATAGCAACAAGAAATTTGTTTTATTCCCTATTGTTTTTGCATTCGTCATCTTTTCTTTTTTACTAATTCGTAATATTCCAGGTTCTGATAATATTATTTATTTAATTGTAGCTATTGTACTGCTTATTTGCTTGGCCTATGCAGTTTGTGAATTTATCTTCGTTTCATATTGTATTTTCCGCTTCCCTTCATTTGCAGTTAATCCACCTCAGAAGAAGCAACAATACGTAAATCATAAGAATCTAAGAAAGAAGAAAAAGAAGAACAAAAGATAACTAGAAATTCCATATACCTACTCTAGATTAGAAAGGGGATTTAAGATGATTGTACGTGAAGAATCATTAGTAATTCAGAATGTCATTTGTGTGGAGGAAATTATTCCACATGAGGAATGGTATTTACCGGCTTTGAGTTTACGTAGAAATTTAGTCAATAAAGATATTTATTATACGAGTCCAGTTGTTTTTAAAGCAGAGGAGATGAAGAATGAGCCTGCTTTTGGTAAATATACTTACTATATTGGATTAAACGCAGCTGTTGAAGTGAGCGATGATGCAGAATTTAAACAGCTAGAGTTTTTGGAGATAACACCTGCTATTTATGTGCGTTGTGCAGAAGTTGATGAATTAGAGGAAGCATACAAACTATTAAGAAATTATGCGGGTGAGAATGATTTAGTGATTGAGGAGTCTTTTTACCATGTATGTTTTGATGCATTTGATCGTGTGATTATGGATATCTATGCTCAAGTGAAAGAAGGGTGAGAAATGGTTATTGATTTCGAAACGATTATGCACAAAAACGTTGTGTGGCATACATATGAAATACATTATCGCCAATTTGAACTCGCAATGGAGGATTTTAATAACAAACTAGTTAAAGCGAATTTAACGGTTGCAGGTCCACTTTTTTACGCATTATATAACATTCCTTTTGATGAAAGAATGTTAATAGATATCTACATTCCCGTTGAACAATCCTGTGTTTCGAAAGATTCGGATTTATATTTTCAAAGTTATTTCTATATTGATGAAATGTTAATGACAAGAGTAAGAGAAGATTTTGAAGCGAAAACGGAACTAGCATACGATGATTTGTTTCAATTTGCAGCGAAACATAATTACAAGATTAACTCACCCATCTACCATATTTTAAGAGGTGACGACGAAGGGGAATGGGTAGAATTGAAAGTAAGAGTATTTAAGGAAGATGAAAGTTGAACTGTTATACATTTAATCATTATGCAACTAACTGCATTGCGGTTGTTTATTTCTAAACATAACTAAATGAATCAATTTCATAAAGCAAAATTCATATATAATATACGAACATTTAATGTTATCTCATTGCAAAGCTTTCGACGGCGACTCTTTGAAAATGCATTCGCATTTCTTTCTTCGATGTTCATTCTATTTCACTGCCGAGTAGACTTAACACTCGCCCACGAAAAGCGACCGTCTGTAGCTGAACATCCACATCTGGATATTGAAAAGTACATGCGATATAACGTTGGTGTTTAAAAAACAAAAATGGATTTATGAAATTAATTCATATTAATGATTTCAACATATTTTAAGGGGAACTAATATGTTGAAATCATTTTTTTTGCTTAGAATATGAGCTGAAGTACATATACGACATTTTATATTGTCCTTGTATCGATAGTTTTACAGTGGAAGGGAGCTTAGCGAAAGTGTCAAATTTAAAAAGTAACAAGGGATTTCATATTCAAGCAAAGAAAATTTAACAAAATAAATATAATATTCTATAGAATATAGTAGAATATTTCGTATTTTTAGAGAATAAAGTATACATATAGTAGACTTTCATTTTAGATGCTGGTGTATTTTAATTGTGTTATTAGAATTTTCTAAAAATATTTTCGCGGCATTCATACACAAGGATTTGCAAATGGGGAGATATAAATGTCCAAGCAATCGATTAAAGAACGCATTCTTGAAACAGCGTTGGATTTATTTCAACAAAAAGGTTATCACGGTGTTTCGGTAGATGAAATTGTTGAACAAGCAGGAACATCAAAAGGGGGTTTTTATCATAACTTTAAATCAAAAGATGCCCTTTTATACGAAATTCATAATGTATTTATTTCCTTTGTTTTACAACAAACAAAAGAAGCCTATGAAAATCATGATAACCCGATTGAAAAAGTGAGTGCTATGTTGTATACATTTACAAATGTATTTGATGTATATAATCGGCATATCATTGTTTTTTATGAGGAAGGAACCTATTTACCACCAGATTATAAACTGATCATGAAAGAGAAACGAACTGAGTACCGAAAGTTAATCGAACAAGTAATAGAAGACGGAAAGGAGAGTGGATATTTTCGAAAAGAAATTTCTACAACGATTACAACAATGGCGATAATTGGTATGGTCAACTGGACGTATAAATGGTACCGAAAGAATGGATCATTAACAATGGAACAAATAACCTTGTATTTTAATGATTTAATACTTAGAGGAATTCTAACAGATAAAGGTTATGAAGAAGCATTATCACTTCAACATTTACTAGTTAATGTAGCAACCAAATAAGGGGTTTATAAACAGATTTAAAAACCGACTAGTCGGTCACAAAAATAATAGGGGAAATGGAAGGGGAATTGAACATGAATTTTGAATTAACTAAAGAACAACAAATGATTCGTGATATGGTACGAGATTTTGCAAAGGCGGAAATTGAACCACATGCACGTGAACTTGATGAAACACATACTTTCAGAAAAGAAAGCTTTGACAAAATGGCTGATTTAGGACTTTTCGGAATTCCGTTTCCTGAACAATACGGTGGCTCAGGTGGTGACACTATTTCATATGCTTTAGCTGTTGAAGAAATTGGCCGTGCTTGTGGCGGTACAGGATTAAGTTATGCAGCAGCTGTAAGTTTAGGTGCAACTCCTTTTTATAACTTTGGTACAGAAGAGCAAAAGCAAGAATTTTTAGTCCCAATGGCTGAAGGGAAGACGCTAGGATCATTTGGGTTAACTGAACCAAATGCAGGTTCTGATGCTGGTGGTACAAGAACTAAAGCGTACTTAGATGGTGATGTATGGGTGATTAATGGAGAGAAATGCTGGATTACCAATGCTTCGTATGCTCGCCAAATCGTTGTAACAGCTGTGACAGGTCAAAATGAAAGAGGAAAAAATATTATTTCTGCTCTTATTGTCCCAACTGATACTCCGGGAGTAACAATTCGCTCTGATTACAAAAAAATGGGAGTTCGTGCATCGAATACATGTGAAATCATTCTTGAGAATGTCCGTGTGCCAAAAGAAAATGTGCTAGGTGATGAGAAAAAAGGCTTTGGTCAGTTTTTAAACACTTTAGATGGTGGACGTATTTCCATTGCAGCACTATCAGTTGGAATTGCACAAGCAGCATTTGATAAAGCATTGGCCTACTCAAAAGAACGCAAACAATTTGGTCAGTCTATTTCAAAATTCCAAGGAATAAGCTTTAAACTAGCGGATATGGCGATGGAAATTGAGTTAGCCCGTAATATGGTAATGAAGGCAGCTTGGTTAAAAGATCATGGTAAGCCATTTAAAAAAGAAGCAGCATTCGCAAAATTGTTTGCTTCTGAAACGGGCTTTAGAACATGTAATCAAGCCATTCAAATCCATGGGGGTTCAGGTTATATGGCGGAATACGATGTAGAACGTCATTTACGTGATATTAAGTTAATGGAAATTGGCGAAGGAACTTCTGAGATTCAAAGAGTTGTCATTTCTCGTATTTTAGGTTGTTAGTTTTAAAACAAATGAAAAAATAGGAGGAGGATATTTGCATGGCAGAACTTGTTTATCAAACTATTGGCGAGTTATTGGAAGAAAAAAAGGGATTGGATCCTGACAGAGAAGCACTTGTTTATGCTGATCGCGATTTAAGGATGACGTATGCACAGTTTAATGAGCATGCTGATGAGGTAGCAAAAGCTTTAATGGCAATTGGTCTAGAAAAAGGTGACCATTTTGCTGTATGGACAAGTAATGTACCAGAGTGGCCAGGATTACAATTTGGATCTGGGAAAATGGGGGCTCCTCTAGTAACTGTTAATACAAATTATCGTACTTCAGAATTAGAGTATTTATTGAAGCAATCTGATTCACGTGCACTTGTATTAATTGATCAATTACGGGATTACTCATTTATCGAAACACTTTACGAAATTTGTCCAGAGTTAAAAACAAGTGAGCCAGGGCAACTTGAAAGTGAACGTCTACCACTTTTAAAAACTGTTATCGTAATAAGTGATCAACATTATCCTGGTACGTTTAGTTATGATGAGTTTCTTTCAAATGGTCAAAAGATTTCTGATGAACAACTTGCAGAGCGCAAAAAGTCCTTATCCTATGAAGATGTTATTAATATTCAGTATACATCTGGTACAACTGGTTTCCCAAAAGGTGTTATGTTACGACACTCCAATTTAATCAATAATGCAATTAATATTGCAGAGTGCATGAAGTTAACAAGTGAAGATAAACTTTGTATTCCTGTACCGTTTTTCCATTGTTTTGGTTGTGTAATTGGAACATTAGCAATTGTTTCTGTTGGAGGAACAATGGTACCAGTGCAGGAGTTTAAAGCAGAAGAAGTATTACGTACAGTTGAAAAGGAAAAATGTACAGCACTCCACGGTGTGCCAACGATGTTCATTAACGAGTTGAATTTACCGAATATTAAAAATTTCGATTTATCATCTCTGCGGACAGGTGTAATGGCAGGGTCCAATTGTCCAATCGAAGTGATGAAAGATGTTATGAATATCATGGGGATGAAAGATATTACGATTTGTTACGGACAAACTGAATCATCTCCTGTTTTAACTCAAACACGAACAGAGGATCCGATTAGCTTAAAAGTTGAGACAGTTGGTCGAGCTTTGCCAAATGTTGAAGTGAAAATTATGGAGCCAGGAACAAATATTGAACTACCTAGAGGTGTGCAGGGAGAAATTTGCGCACGTGGCTATGTTGTGATGAAAGGCTATTATAAAAATCCAGATGCAACAAGGGAAGCAATTGATGAAGAAGACTGGCTGCATACCGGAGATCTTGGAACAATGGATGATAATGGCTATGTTCGTGTAACTGGAAGGTTGAAAGATATGTTCATACGTGGTGGAGAAAATATTTATCCACGTGAGATTGAAGAATTTTTGTATCAACATCCTAAAGTTTTAGATGTTCAAATTGTGGGGGTACCAGATGAAAAGTATGGGGAAGAGGCAACTGCTTGGATTATTTTAAAGGATGGTCAAACAGCATCTGAAGAGGAAATTCGAGCATTTTGTGATGGGAAGATTTCTCGTCATAAAATCCCTCGTTATATTTACTTTGTCAATGAATATCCAATGACAGCATCAGGTAAAATCCAAAAATTTAAGCTACGCCAACAGTTCGATGGGTTTGCAAAATCCCTAAAATAAGGAGGGTTCTCATGTTTAAAAAAGTGCTGATAGCAAATCGTGCCGAGATTGCAAGAAGGATAATACGAACTTGTAATAGACTAGGGATTGAAACAGTAGCAGTCTACTCTGAAGCCGATGCAGAAAGTTTGTATGTTAAAGAGGCAACAGAAAGCTACTGTATTGGGAAGCCACCGGTATCTCAAAGTTATTTAAATATAGATGCAATCATCGATATAGCTAAAAAGTCGAAAGCAGAAGCGATTCATCCAGGATACGGATTGTTATCTGAAAATGCTACATTTGCAAAACGTGTAGAAGATGAAGGACTTATATTTATTGGACCTAAATCAGAAGTGATTGAGGCAATGGGTAGTAAGTTAAAAGCACGTAGAACAATGGCAGATGCTGGCGTACCGATTGTTGAAGGTGTCAATGAACCGATTGCTGATACAGATGAAGCAGCAAAAATTGCTCAAGAAATTGGTTATCCAGTTATGTTAAAAGCATCAGCTGGTGGTGGCGGTATTGGAATGCAACTTGTTCATGATGAAGTGGAACTTCGCAAAGCATTTGAGGGAAATCAAAAACGCGCCCAAAGTTTTTTTGGAGACGGAACGATGTTTATCGAAAAATATATTGCTGAACCACATCATGTAGAGGTACAAATCTTAGCAGATCATCATGGTCATATTCTTCCAGTTTTTGAACGAGAATGTTCAATTCAACGTAGAAATCAAAAAGTGGTAGAGGAAGCACCTTCACCGTTTATTTCACAAGAAACTCGTGAAAAAATGTTAGATGCAGCAGTAAACGCAGCGAAGACAATCGGTTATACAAATGCTGGAACGATTGAATTTTTAGTTGATACTAATCAAAATTTTTATTTTCTAGAAATGAACACGAGATTACAAGTTGAGCATCCTGTTACAGAAGAAATTTCAGGACTTGATTTAGTTGAAGAACAATTAAAAATTGCAAATGGTGAGATTTTAACGGTTACTAGACAAGATTTAAAGAAAAATGGTCATGCGATTGAAGTGCGAATTTATGCAGAGCATCCGATTACATTTTTCCCTTCACCAGGTAAGATTACAAATTTAGTTTTACCTTCAGGTGATGGCATTCGTCATGAAGTGGCAGTCGAAACAGGAAGCGAAGTCACTCCATTCTATGACCCAATGATTGCCAAATTAATCGTCTGGGCTCCAACTCGTACCGAAGCTTGTGAAAAATTAATAGATGCACTTTCTAATTATGTCATAGAAGGGATTCACACAAATATTCCTATGTTATTAGATGTTATCAAGCATGAACAGTTCAAAAGTGGAGTAACAACGACAAAATTCGTAGAGGAATTTTATATACCTAATAAATCAACGATCAGTAAATAAACTAGAACTGATAAATTGCAAATAATAAACAAATTTAAATGGAGGGATATTATATGACAATGGTAAAAGCAAGTATGGCGGGGACTGTTTGGAAAATTCTTGTTTCTGAAGGGGAAAAAGTAGAAGCTGGACAAGATGTCGTAATATTAGAATCTATGAAAATGGAAATTCCAATTGCAGCAGAAGAGACAGGAACAGTAAAGCAGGTAATTGCTACAGAAGGTGATTTCATTAATGTGGATGACGATTTAGTGGAGATTGAATAATGATAGCACTTCCGAAGAGAGTTCAACTGAAAGAAGTTGGTCCACGTGATGGTCTGCAAAACGAAAAAAGTTTTATCGAAACAACAGACAAAATCGCTTTTATCGATCGTTTAAGTGAAACAGGGCTCGATTACTTAGAGGTAACGAGCTTTGTTCATCCTAAATGGATTCCACAACTAGCAGATGCTACAGAAGTATTAAAAGCTATTAAACGTAAAAAAGGCATTACATATGCTGCACTAGTGCCAAACAGTAAGGGGCTGGAACGTGCATTAGAAGCAGGCGTAGATGAAGTTAGTATCTTTATGTCAGCTAGTGAAGGACATAATAAAGCGAATATCAACAAAACCATAGATGAAACGTTTCCTATTTTAAAGGAAGTAGTAGATGGTGCGATATTTTCAGGGAAAACAGTGCGCGGTTATATTTCAACGGTAATTGCTTGCCCATATGATGGGTATGTAAGTCCTTCTCAAGTTGTAAAAGTGGCTGAACGGCTATTTGAAATGGGGATTACCGAAATTTCCCTAGGAGATACCATTGGGGTTGGTGTACCAACACAAGTCGATGCTCTTCTAAATGAGATGTTACAGTATTTTAATGTCAATCAATTAGCTATGCATTTTCATGATACTCGTGGAACTGCATTAGCAAATGTGATGACAAGTCTCTCTCATGGAATTCATAAATTCGATAGTTCAATTGGAGGACTAGGTGGCTGTCCTTATGCAAAAGGAGCATCAGGCAATGTAGCCACAGAAGATTTGTTGTATTTACTTCATGGGATGGGTATTGAAACAGGAGTCAGTCTTGATAAAATCGAGCAAAGCGCATTATTTATAGAACAAAAAATTGGAAAGCGATTAAATTCAAAGTTAGTGGCAGTTGCACGAGGGGAGGAACTATGATGTTACAGTTCGTTCAACTAGAAATTGATCAAGGTATTGCAAATTTAACATTATCAAGAGCTGAGGCGGCAAATGCATTATCTGTTCAAATGTTAAGAGAGTTAAAAGAAACACTTGAAATAATTCAATACCATCAAGAGGTTCGTGTCGTTATTGTCACTGGACAAGGAGAAAAAGCTTTTTGTGCGGGTGCAGATTTAAAAGAACGAAACGGAATGAATGAAATAGAAGTTAGAAAAACAGTTGCAATGATTGGTCAAACGGTAAATATGTTTGAATCACTAGCTCAGCCAGTGATTGCAGCTATTAATGGTGTTGCCTTTGGTGGAGGTTTAGAATTAGCGCTTGCCTGTGATATTCGGATAGCGAGTAGTCAAGCAAAATTGGGTCTTACAGAAGCTTCGCTTGGTATTATTCCAGGAGCTGGAGGTACGCAACGCCTTCCGAGGTTAATAGGGCTTGGCAAAGCAAAAGAGCTGATTTATACAGCACGTCGATTATCTGCTGAAGAAGCTAAGGATTATGGAATTGTTGAACATGTTGTAGCGCCTGAGGAATTAGTTTTAAAAGCAAAAGAACTTGCGAGTGAAATGGCGAAAAATGCACCATTATCTCTTGTTCAAGCAAAGAAAGCAATGAATCAAGGCATGCAAACTGATATTGCAACAGCTCTGCAAATTGAAACTTTAGCTTATAGTCGTTTACTCCAAACAGAGGATCGACTTGAGGGTTTAAATGCTTTCAAAGAAAAGCGAACACCAGTTTATCTTGGCAAATAAAAGGGGGATGGAAGAAATGACAGAATTAACAGCTGAAAACAAACATAAACAACTAAAAGATACAATTCTTAGTGGTGGAAAAGTAAAATATCACGAAAAAAATAAGGAGCAAGGGAAACTTTTTGTTCGTGAACGCTTAGAGCTTTTATTTGATGATGGGATACTTGCGGAAGATGGTACCTTTGCCAATGTACTTGCTGGAGATTTACCAGCTGATGGAGTTGTTACGGGAATTGGAAAAATACACGGTCGTACAGTCTGTGTCATGGCAAATGATTCAACCATAAAAGCAGGATCTTGGGGAGCACGTACTGTAGAAAAAATTATTCGTATTCAAGAAACGGCTGATAAGCTTGGAGTTCCATTATTTTATTTAGTAGATTCTGCTGGTGCACGCATCACCGACCAATTAGAAATGTTCCCAGGTCGTCGCGGTGCCGGACGTATTTTTTATAATCAAGTAAAATTATCAGGACGAATTCCACAAATTTGCTTACTATTCGGTCCTTCTGCTGCGGGTGGGGCTTATATACCAGCATTTTGTGATGTTGTTGTCATGGTAGAAGGCAATGCATCCATGTATTTAGGTTCTCCTCGAATGGCTGAAATGGTGATCGGTGAAAAAGTGGATCTTGAAACAATGGGCGGTGCTAAGATGCATTGTTCAGTTTCAGGTTGTGGAGATGTATTAGCAAAAACAGAACAAGAAGCAATTGCCTATGCACGTCAGTATATCAGTTATTTCCCAAACAATTTCAAAAACAAACCAACAATTGAACAACCGAAACTACCTGCTACATTCGAGAAATCGATTGAAGAATTGATTCCTACTAATCAAAATGTTCCATTTAATATGTATGATTTAATCAATCGTATTATTGATGAAGGGTCATTTTGTGAAGTGAAAAAATTATTTGCCGCGGAAATTATTACTGGATTTGCACGGATAAATGGGCAATCTGTAGGGATCATTGCAAACCAACCACGAGTTAAAGGTGGTGTGCTGTTCCATGATTCAGCGGATAAAGCTGCAAAGTTTATAAACCTTTGTGATGCTTTCCATATTCCTTTACTATTCCTTGCAGATGTACCTGGCTTCATGATTGGTACGCAAGTGGAGAAAGTGGGGATTATTCGTCACGGAGCAAAAATGATTTTTGCAATGAGCCAAGCAACTGTACCAAAAATTACAGTAATTGTTCGAAAAGCGTATGGTGCAGGACTATATGCAATGGCAGGTCCAGCATTTGAACCGGATGTTTGTATTGCATTAACTGGAGCACAAATAGCAGTTATGGGTCCAGAAGCAGCAGTAAATGCAGTGTATGCAAATAAAATCGCTGAACTGCCAAAAGAAGATCAAGCAAAATTCATTGAGGAACGCCGCAATGAATATCGCGAGGAAATTGATGTGTACCGTCTGGCTTCGGAGTTAATCATTGATGATGTAATTGAGCCAAATGATCTGCGAGATACGTTAGAAAAAAGATTAGAAGTTTATCAATCGAAGGAAATAACATTTACAGATCGTAAGCATGGTGTTAGTCCAGTCTAAAGATTATTCAATTGTTGTTCATCAAAAAAAGGCGAAATGCTAAAAATGCATTTCGCCATTGCACGTTTGAGGGGAGTATGTAACATTAAAGAGAGTAAATATTGAGCCATTTCCATACATAATGATTCGCTAAATAAATATTTCTAAAATACTTTGATTGACTCAATTTAATACTGCAAAATTTATAAAAAATATATAACCATTTCATGATATTCAATTTTTGTCATTTCAACGCTTTCTATGGGGATTCCTCGAAAATGCATTAGAATTTCCTTCGTGCGATGTTTATTCAGTGAGGATCATTCATAGTTCGATGAGAAAAGCTGGAACTGAATGCCCCGTGAACGTAGTGAATGCTCTGAATTAGTAATTAATATGAAATTTATAATAAAGATCTTGTATAGCTATCTTTATTGATGTGGAAATAGCG
>NZ_JBCMNM010000033.1:0-41279 GCF_050459865.1 Rummeliibacillus pycnus | reverse complement strand
GAGGAGGCTCAACGCTCGCCCGCGGAAAGCGCCATCTGGAGCGGCATCCTAAGTAAATACTGGAAGTTAAATATGATTGTTTATTTAGAAAATATTCAAGTATTTATGAAATTGACTCGTTAGAGAGTCTAAAAAAATAACCTAAAAAAACCTCCCTTCAATTATTTTTAAAAAGCAGTTTTTTTATTAGAAATTAGAACACACTAAAAAGGTCGTTCACTATAAAAGTGAACGACCTTTTTAGATTTATTGAACTGTGTGATTAGCCGACTAAGCTTCTACTGAAATTTAGCTTTCAGTGCTTCTGCTTTATCGGTATTTTCCCAAGGAACATTTAAATCAGTACGGCCAAAATGTCCGTAGGCAGCAGTTTGTTTGTAAATCGGACGACGAAGATCAAGCATTTTAATAATACCTGCCGGACGTAAATCGAAGAATTCACGAATTGCTTCTACTAAGTCGCTTTCTTTTACTTTTCCAGTGCCGAATGTGTCAACTGAGATGGATACTGGTTGCGCTACACCGATTGCATATGCAAGTTGAACTTCTGCGCGTTCTGCAAGACCTGCTGCTACGATATTTTTCGCAACATAACGAGCTGCATATGCACCAGAACGGTCAACTTTTGTAGCATCTTTACCAGAGAAAGCACCACCACCATGACGAGCGTAACCGCCATAAGTATCAACAATAATTTTACGGCCAGTAAGACCTGCATCACCTTTAGGTCCACCAATTACGAAACGTCCTGTTGGATTAATGAAGTATTTCGTGTTTTCATCAAGTAATTCAGCTGGAACTACTTCAGTGATTACTTTTGCTTTTATATCTTTTTTAATTTGCTCTAATGTTACTTCTTCATCATGTTGAGTTGAAATAACGATTGTATCTACACGTACTGGATGGTTATTTTCATCATACTCAATTGTAACTTGTGTTTTACCATCTGGACGTAAGTAATCTAATTGACCTGATTTACGAACTTCGGTTAAGCGACGTGCTAATTTATGTGCTAAGCTAATTGGAAGTGGCATTAATTCAGGTGTTTCGTTACAAGCATAGCCGAACATTAAACCTTGGTCCCCAGCACCAATTGCTTCAATGTCTGCATCCGTCATAGAACCTTCACGAGCTTCTAATGCTTTGTCAACACCTTGTGCAATATCAGGTGATTGTTCACCAATTGCAACAAGCACTGCTAAGTTTTCAGCATCAAAACCGTATTTACCACGAGTATAGCCAATTTCTGCAACTGTATCACGTACAATTCCTTTAATATCTACATATGTAGATGTTGTTACTTCACCTGCTACAAGTACTAAACCAGTAGTAACTGTTGTTTCACACGCTACACGTGCATTCGGATCTTTTGCAATAATGGCATCTAAAATTGCATCTGAAATTTGGTCACAAATTTTATCCGGGTGTCCTTCTGTTACGCTTTCTGAAGTAAATAATCTTCTGTTTGTCATTTGGTTTCCTCCTATTATCAACGAGATCCTCTCGAAAAAAAGATACGGTACTCATTACCCATGTCCGTTTAAGTAATTACGCTAAACGACAAGCCAGCTATTAGCTGCTTTTTAACACGAGGATATAGAAAGTGCCAGTACAAAATATAAATAGAATCCTACAAATCACATATAATAATGAAACAAATCAGATTTGCCTCTATTTTTTGAAAAAAAAAACCTTTCGCTCATCGAAGTTCAATGAGGAAAGGATATGTTTCGTAAGCACCTTTCACTCTTATCGTTCAAGGAATGTATCCTTGCATCAGATTAGCACCAACGCATTACATGAAAGATAATGCAGGTTGCCGGGTTTCATAGGGCCTGACCCTCCACCAGCTCGGGATAAGAGTATCCGTTCTATTGCATATAGTAAGTGATATTGATTTGAAAGTCAAACTTAATTTTATTTTCATTTTTAAAAAACAAATTTACAAAAATAATTAGCTATTAGTATAGACTATTAATCTGAATGTGTTATACTAATTCTCGAAACGATTTACAGAAACCCTTTTCACAGGGGAATAATATAAAAAGGATGGTACGAACTAAGATGAATTCAGTAGAAATTGCGAATGAGCTGAAGGATTTATTACAAGGTCAAAATATTTTGGAGCAACTTTCAGTCCCACAATTAGTGGAAAAAGCAACTTCACGCGGTGAAGCAATCTTAACAGTTGATGGTGCTGTTCGTGCAGTAACAGGCAAATATACAGGACGTTCACCTAAAGATAAATATATGGTAGTTGAAGAATCTTCTAAAGATGATATTGATTGGGGTAAAGTTAACCAACCAATTTCTGCAGAAGTCTTTGACTCATTATACAACAAAGTTGTTAACTATTTAAAACAAAAAGATGAAGTTTTTGTATTTAAAGGCTTTGCAGGTGCCGATACGGATTCTCGCTTAGCAATTCGAGTTGTTAATGAATACGCTTGGCATAACCTATTTGCTCACCAACTATTCATCCGTCCTACTGATGAAGAACTAAAAACTCATGAAGCTGATTTCACAATCGTATCTGCTCCAACATTTAAGGCAGATCCTGAAGTTGACGGTACATCTTCAGAAACATTCATCATCGTATCTCTAGAAAAACGCATTATTTTAATCGGCGGTACTGAATACGCTGGCGAAATGAAAAAATCAATCTTCGGTATCATGAACTACCTATTACCAAAACAAGATATTCTTTCAATGCACTGTTCAGCAAATGTTGGCGAAAAAGGTGACGTTGCACTATTCTTCGGTTTATCAGGTACTGGTAAAACAACATTATCTGCTGATGGTAACCGTAAACTAATCGGTGATGATGAACACGGTTGGTCAGATAACGGTGTATTCAATATTGAAGGTGGTTGCTACGCTAAAACGATTAACCTTACTGCCGAAAAAGAACCAGAAATTTATAACGCAATTAACTTCGGTACAGTTTTAGAAAACGTAGTTGTAGATCCTGAAACTCGTATTCCTGATTACGATGATGTAACTTTAACACAAAACACTCGCGTTGCGTATCCAATCCAAAATATCGAAAATATCGTTGATCCATCTGTTGCAGGTCACCCAAAAACAGTTATTTTCTTAACAGCTGATGCTTTTGGTGTTTTACCTCCAATCAGTAAATTAACTAAAGAACAAGCGATGTATCACTTCTTATCAGGCTTTACTTCAAAAACTCCTGGTACAGAACGTGGTGTTGTAGAACCAGAACCAGTATTTTCTACTTGTTTCGGTGCTCCATTCTTCCCATTACATGCGACAGTTTATGCCGAAATGTTAGGTAAGAAAATTGACGAACATCAAGTAAATGTTTTCTTAGTAAACACTGGATGGACTGGTGGTAGTTACGGTGAAGGTAGTCGTATGAAACTTTCTTACACTCGTACAATGGTTCGCGCTGCAATTGATGGTAAACTAAATGATGTATTTACTGATAAAGATCCAATCTTTGGTCTTGCAATGCCAACTTCAATTGAAGGCGTTCCAACAGAACTTTTAAATCCACGCAACGTTTGGGCTGAGAAAGAAGCTTATGACAAAAAAGCAACTGAATTAGCTGGTATGTTCCGTGAAAATTTCAAGAAATTCGGTGCAGTCGCTGAAGAAATCGCTAAAAAAGGTGCACCAATCGCTTAATTTTAAAAAAACCTATAAGTAATCCATATCGTATAAAAACGAGCAGCTGAACCTCTGCTCGTTTTTTTGTTTGGGATAAAGAGCGCGACCGCTGATCTTATTCGCTCGTAAACGCCTTTTATTTGCTCTTTTGGTTACTTTATTCGCTCCTAAACACCTTTTATTCGCTCCTTTTGTTACTTTATTCGCTCCTTTCCAAATTGTATTCGCTCTCTTAGCATTTAAAGTCTTAGGTTGACTATAATTGTTAGTTAATCTTTTTTCCTCAGATAAAGCTCATGGTTACATCCTAAAATAATCAAAACCCAATTTAATTTTTAAATTTGCTCATAAACAAAAACACCACAACAATAGTTGTAGTGTTAGTTTAATCTGAATCATCTGGTACATATTCTACTATCAATTGAAGTTTTTCAAACATCTCGACAATTGGCTCCGCTTCATCCTTCGTTATTCGGTTAAAGAAAACTTCTTCTCCGTGATTGCGGACTTCAATTCCCTCTCTCATTTCATCATCATGAAAGAGGATAGAAAACCATTTGAGTTCTCCATCTATATGTGACTTGTTTTTTAAGTAATCTCGAGTATCATCTTCTAACATGATACGTTGGATTTTAACAAGCCCTTCATTTCGTGATACAAAGCTGATTTGTTCTAATTCTTCAATTGCTTGAGTTTCTTCCTTCCAATTTTGAATTTGAACTTCTGAATAGGGTTTCGTGTAATTTGTCCATAATTCTTGCCAATAGGGATATTTCTCGTTAAAATCCAACTTTTTATTTTTCAGCTTTTCTGGATCAACTCTTGCTTTAATATAGCCCAAATCATCACCCCATCATTACGATTGCTGCAACTTCATCCACTGGCAAGCACCGTCTACAACTTTTCGATTAACTTCACTCGGGAAAAAATGTGTGTATTCTGGATAATACCAAGTTTCTACATGCTTGTTTAAAGACTTCAAGCCGTTTTCCAAAAGCTGCGCATGTTTAAATCCTACATTTTTATCTAGCATGCCATGGATGATTAATACTGGTGTATCAATTTCAGATATTCGAGAAATGGGTGTCCGTTCTTCATAAGCGAAAGGATTTGTTTGAGGAGAACCTCCTAATACACGTTTCATCATTCTTCGCATATCTACTCGTTCTTCATATGTGAATTTCGTATTTGAAACGCCACCCCAAGTGACAATGGAAGTTATATCATCGCGCAATATTCCCGTCCATAGCGCCATCATACCTCCTCTTGAAAATGCAAAAATATGAATTCGTTCAAGATTACAAAAATGTTTTAACACATCTACCGCATTTACTGCATCAAAACGATCTTGACCACCAAATTCGTCACGTCCTTCACCACCACGTGTTCCTCTATAATATGGCGCAAAGACGATAAATCCATGTGAAGCTAGCTGTGTAATACGAGCAGGTCTTACCATTCCAACTCCTTGCATACCACCACGCAAATAAAGGATTCCGTCATACTTTGCTTCAGTAATTGGTGTAGCTAGCAATCCTTTTACACGAAGCCCTTCTGACCAATAAGTGATTTCCGTTAACCTAACTTTCGGATTAGGTGATGGGTAATCTCTTACATTTTCAATTTCACCATTTATCTTCACGTTCACTCACCTTCTCTAAAATCTTCTTCATACCTAAATCTTTCATATAAAAACTTAATTGTTGGTTTTCCAATAACTCTTCTTCGTTCATTAGTACAGCTCCGTTTGTCTCCATGTTCAGATGATTATTAACGATTTTTTGAACAGAGGCAGTAAAAACCGCTTTCGTAAAAGGAATTCTTTCTTGTACCATATATGTTGCAAGCCACTCAACATCGGTAATTCTCGCACCCGTTTCTTCAAATACTTCTCTTACTGCAGCTTCTTCTAATGTTTCTCCCTCTTCTACTTTGCCGCCAGGGAATTCAAATCCACGTTCAGGATGCTCTGTAAGTAACCATTCCCCTTCATACTTCGCCAAAACAAGCACATGCTTGGGGTTAATTTGAAATGCATTTTTTTTAAAAGATAATTCACAACCATTACCATTCAAATCTGTATATGTAAACATACCTTCGCTCACTCCTTATTGTATTTAGTGTAACGAAGGTATCACGTTCTATCAACTGTAGTAAGGCATTTGTTCGATGAATTTTTTTGTCTCTTTATCTCCATACTCATGAATAAGTGCATATAACTTCATTAAACGCTTATCTACTTCATCATTTTGCTGATCAAAATGATATGGTACTGCTGGAATTTGAGCTCTCCAAATACTATCATTATCCCAACTCTTCAGTTGCCCAAACAGATGATCAAATACTTCTAACATAGACGGATCTACTTTTATGTGGAATTCCCATGGAGAGTGATGCGGCGAAAAATTATAATATTTGTGCATTACTGAAACATATACATCAACATTTGGCATAAACATTCTCCTTTTTTATTTATTAGTTTAGTTTTTCAGGGGAAATTTATACAAAAAAAATCAGATTGTTCGGATGAACAATCTGATTTCATTGGAGTTGTAAAGTCATGTCATATTAATCGATAGATTGTGGATTCATCTCGATTAAACTTGTGCGTCAATTATGGTTCCTTTAAACGGATGTGTAGCTTGAGGTTGTTCAGGCATTTGATCTAATAACTGAATAACACCAACAGTTTGCATGTTCATAGCATTTTGTAAAACGCTCATTTGAACAGTCTGTTGAAGATCAGAAAGCTGCATTGACATTATAGAATTCAAATCCATTCTACTCACTCCTTTACAGCAATAGTATCGGATAAATATGAGAGATATTAATTATTTTTAAAAAGACTCTTTTAATGGATAGAAACGGCTATCAAGTTTACTTCTGTGAACTCTCGAAAGTCTGGCAAGTGTAGCTCAGCGCAAAACAGCTCTGTCACAATTACTTTCCTTTCTAATATCCTCTCATCATCCTCTTTTTTACTTAGAATACCCATTTCATCACTTGTAACTCTCCTATTTTCCCCTCTTCACGGGCTCCTGTATCAACAAACCCAATTTTTTCATATAATTTTCTTGCTCGATCATTAAATGGATAAACAGTTAAAAAAATCGTAGTAATATGTGGAAAGTGTTCATTTAAATAGGTAGGCAAGGATTGTAGTGCTTTTTTAGCATAGCCTTTACCTTGATGCATCATGTTCGTAGAAAACGAACGCAACAATATTGCATCCTCTGCTGTACTATACGGTGCAACACCATCTTTCTCATGTAAAACGAAAAAGGTCACAATCTCCCCATCCTTTTCTAAAACTACTGGATGACGTGAAAAATCATTATTGCATATTTCTAAGCTTTCTAGTGGCATTTTCGTTAAAAGTTTCTGTTCTTCATATAATTTATAGCGTTGTAATTTTTGAAAATCCGATTTTAAATAAGATCTTAATACCATTGCAATCACCTCATATCATACGATTTTTTGAGTTATTACATTTCATTGGCGCTTCTACACCAAGTATTCGTAAACCTTCATTTAAAACATTAGCGTCTTAATTTACAATTTTATATACCGTTCAATAACTAGTTTATCTGGAGGACTTATATTATTAGGGAGTTTTGTTAAATCAAAAAATTGAATATCTGTAGATTCGGATTCGTCAAATTTCAATGAACCAAAATAATCTCTACAGATAAAAGCTGTTACAACATTATATACTTCATCTCCATGGGGATATTGGTAATAAAAATCCTTGCCTGAAAAAGTGCTTAGTAATTCTAATTTATTCGCTTTTAGACCTGTTTCTTCAAGCATCTCTCTATTTGCAACATCTTCAAGACTTTCCCCTAATTCCATAGAACCACCGGCAAGCCCCCAACATTTATTATCTTTTCTTAATTGCATTAAAAGTTGATTCTCATTATTGAAAATTAATACACAAGCTCCAACCATTATTAGAGGATCAGTCCCCACTTTTTTCCGTAAATTCATAATATAACTCATTTTATTTTCTCCTCAAAGGGGTTTCGCAGCTTTCCAAATAGTCCATTTATCTTTTTCAACAATTGGTTCATTATTTTTTATTATCAATTGACTATTTATATAGTTAACAAGATCTTGTATTTGTGTATCATTTAATTCGTGGAGAATAGAACGCCCAGTTCTCCTTAAGATGTCTGCTGATAATTCTTCTTGTGTATTATAAATTTTTCTTGTTTCCCATAATTGATATTGGTTAGTATCTTGAAATCCTATTTTTTGAAGAGATTGTAATACCTTTTCTTCAGAATGTCTTCTAGATACTTCTTTTTCGATTAAACTAGGGTATTTTTCAAAGAAATAACCTCTAATATTTTCTAAATCACCCTTAAGCAAACAATCTTCTGGTGTTCGATCTTGAATAAGATAGATTCCACCTGGTTTTAAAATTCGATAAGCTTCCCTAAAACATGTATCTAAATCTGAAATATGGTGTATAACAGCACGTTCAAGAATCATATCGAACTGATTATCTTCCAGTTTTGTATCTAAAGCGTTACCTAGTTGATATCGAATGTTAGGATATCCTTTGCAATTTCCCTTTGCGGTAGAAAGCATTTGCTCAGAAAAATCAAGAGCAGTTACTGTCAATGCCCCCATATCAGCTAGGGCCTTCGTATAAATTCCTCCACCACACCCAATATCTAAAACGGATTTCCCATTCACATCACAAATTTCATTTATCTTTTGAATCCAACTGCTATCTGCGTCTCTTGAAGAATAGGAAGAACGATTATCTTTACTGTGAAAATCGATCGCCATGCTATACCTCCTTGCAAAATAAGTGATATATCCATTTTACAATATAAGGATTATAAGTAAATATTATATATACAATGATTTGCAATAAGAATTACTTATTCTATTTAGCTTGTTCTATCTATAACTTCCTTTAACTTCCTCTAACTGCATTAATGCTCCAAAATATTGTGAAGCCGTTGTAAAACAAATAAATGCAATAAGCTCACTTATTTCTTCATCAGAAAAATATTCTTTTAATACATTTACTACGGTTGGAGATGTTTGCCCCTTTGAAGTAAGAAAGGCTTGTGCAAAACCAACACTGACGGCTATCTTTTCGTCATATTGTTTTTCATCTGGTTTCCCCTTTGCTTTACAATAAACACAACCATTTCCTTGAGCCAGTGTTCTTCTAACTTGTTCTTTTAACTCAGCAGATAAAAAACCATCCTTTTCTAATTCTCCTCCAAGATTATTCCAACTATCCATTACTTTTTCGTTATGCCCCAAAAGCTTTTGAAAGGGCGTAGAGCCATTACTTGAATAAGCTATGAATGCCATTTTGCATCACTCCTTTCATTTATTGTAAAATGAAAGATATAAAATTCACATTTAGCATTTAAAGTAATTTACTAAAATACTTTAAATTAGAAAGGAAAATAGACATGATTGATTTAATAGACAAATCCATATTACAAGAGCTATCCAAAGATAGTCGTCTATCAATGAGTGAATTAGGGCGTCGCGTCCATTTATCAGCTCCAGCTGTAAAAGAAAGAGTCAAGCAGCTAGAAGAACAAGGGGTTATTTTGCAATATACAACTCTTATTAATGACAGAGATCTTGGCTATACCATTCAGTGCATCATTGAAGCGACAATTAAAAATAATCGTTATAACGATTTTAAACTACTCATCCAATCCTATTCGAATGTAGATTTCTGTTATCGTATTGCAGGGGATGCTTGTTTTATGTTGAAGATGAATTTTTCTTCATTCCAAAGTGCTGAAGCTATAATTGACGATCTACAATTATATGCTCATACAAAAACGCATTTTATATTTTCAGAAGTTGAGACAGCTAAAAACTATCTGAACTTGTAACAATTTAATTAATTGATTTTAACTAGAGTATGCTCTTCCATTTTTCAACACCTCAACAAACTTCACACTTCCTTCACAACTGTATTAATTTCACTTTTGAATATTTTGTGACACCAAGTTTAATCATTAGTAATTCAATACAAATAGACAATAAACCTTGGCGATAAACAAGATAATAATTAACAGAAATAGGATAGTATATTATATATATCCATTGATATATCAGCAATAAACACTATTCAAATAGTGTTAACTATGGTTATATAAAAATCGCCACAATATGACCACAATATCGTGACACTTTGTACTCATTTTATACTTCCAAAATAAGAAACAGGTCGTATACTGAAAGGGAAGTTTAAATAACATTCGTTTTCCCTTAGGAGGAAGTTCATATGGAAGTTTTAGATTTAGCACGCATTCAATATGCGATTACTACTATTTTCCACTTCTTCTTCGTTCCATTTTCAATTAGCATGATATTCTTAGTGGCAATCTTTGAAACCATGTATATATGGAAGAAGAAAAAGATTTACCTAGATATGTCTTTATATTGGGGCAAAATTTTCTTACTATCTTTTGCAATTGGCGTTGTAACTGGTATATTACAAGAATTCCAATTCGGGATGAACTGGTCTGAATACTCTCGCTTCATGGGTGATGTATTTGGTGCACCCCTTGCAGTAGAAGCTTTACTTGCATTCTTTATGGAATCTACATTTATCGGTGTTTGGATGTTCGGTCGAAATAAATTACCTAAATGGGTTATTGCTTTATCAGCTTGGCTCGTAGCATTTGGAACGATGCTGTCTGCACTTTGGATTTTAGCAGCAAACTCCTTCATGCAAGAACCAGTTGGATTTGAAATTCAAAATGGCAAAGCGGTTTTAACTGACTTTATGGCGTTATTAACGAATCCGCAATTGTTAGTTGAATTCCCGCATACAATATTCGGAGCACTTGCAACTGGTGGATTTGTCGTTGGTGGTATTAGCGCTTATAACTTACTGAAAAAGCGTAATACTGAATTTTTCAAAAAGTCATTTAATTATGCAATGACCGTAGCATGCATCGCAGGTTTTGGTATTGCATTTTCTGGTCACACGCAAGCTCAACATTTAATGGAATCACAACCAATGAAAATGGCTGCTTCAGAAGCATTATGGAATGATTCTGGTGATCCAGCAGCTTGGACACTAATTGGTGATATTGATACAAAAAATAAAGAAAATAAATGGGAAGTTAATATTCCTTACTTATTAAGTTATCTAGCATATAGTGAGTTCGATGGTTCTGTAGAAGGTATGAAGACTTTACAAGCGAAGTACGAAAAATTATATGGTGAAGACATTAACTATATTCCACCTGTTAAAACAGTATTTTGGAGTTTCCGCGTGATGGCTGGATTTGGTGGCTTGATGATTGTGATCTCATTGCTAGGTTTATGGTTCGCAAACCGTGGGACTTTAGAAAATAAAAAATGGTTTTTACGTGTCATGATGGCGTCGATTGCATTGCCTTTTATCGGAAACACAGCAGGATGGATTATGACAGAGATTGGCCGTCAACCTTGGACAGTTTTTGGTTATTACACAACTGCCCAATCTATTTCACCAAATGTTTCTAAAGGACAAATCCTATTCTCAACAATTTCATTTAGTTCGGCTTATGTCATCCTAGCAGTGATTATGATTATGATGGTAGCTCGAGTAGCAAAACAAGGCCCAGATGCCATTCTTAAGAAAAAATTAGATACGAAAGTAGATTTGATGGACAAGGAGGCGTTTGAAGAATGAGTTTAGAAACATTATGGTTCGTACTAATCGCAGTTCTCTTTGTCGGATTCTTCTTCCTAGAAGGATTTGACTTTGGGGTTGGTATGGCAACACGCTTACTTGCTAGAAACAAACATGAACGTGAACAATTACTCGGAACAATTGGACCTTTCTGGGACGCTAACGAGGTATGGCTCATTACAGCAGGTGGTGCGCTATTTGCAGCATTTCCTAACTGGTACGCTACCATGTTCTCTGGATATTACACATTATTCGTTATCCTTTTACTTGTACTAATTGCCCGTGGAGTAGGGATTGAATTTAGTCATCATGCCAAAACAGATAAAGGAGTAAACCTCTGCCATTGGTTAACCTTTATCGGTAGCCTTGTAGCACCTTTCTTACTAGGTATGCTATTCACTAGTCTTGTACATGGTATGCCGATTGATGGTGACATGCACCTATTTGGTTCATTCTCTGATTTCGTGAATGTTTACTCATTGGTTGGTGGCCTTGCAGTTGTATTACTTTCACTCGTACACGGATTAACATTTATCGGTTTACGCACAACTGGTGATGTACACAAAAGAGCAATCTCTCTGTTAAATAAAGTGTATATCCTATTATTTATTGGTGAAGTACTCTTTGCAGTATTATCTTACTTCCAAACAGATCTATTTGATGTACGTCCTGTCACAACACCAGTATTATTAGGATTAACAGTCTTAGCAACCGTTTTAGGTATGTTATTTGCTAATAAAGGTCGTGAAGGTTTCGCCTTTACAGCCTCAGGTCTTGCTATAGCTTTTGTAGTAGCAATGCTGTTTATCGGATTGTTCCCACGTGTGATGATCAGCTCAATTGATCCATCCTTTAACTTAACAATCGAAAATGCAGCTAGTGGACATTACACATTATCTGTCATGACAAAAGTAGCTTGTACTTTACTTCCATTCGTATTAGGCTATCAAATTTGGAGTTACTACGTATTCCGTAAACGTATTAGCCCTAAGAAATAGGTGAACATAAATGATTGACAAAGCGCTATTTAAACTCAGTGGAATAAAAGAAACTTTTGTGTTCTTATCGGTAATGGCGGTACTTCAAGGTACTTTCACTATTCTCCAAGCGATTTATTTAGCGACGACAATTACAAACTTATTCCATAAGGAGCAGCTGGCTGATCAGCTGCTCCCTATGTCATTATTCTTTGTTTGCTTCGTTGCTAAACATATCGTGATCTACTTTAGAGAAAAATATATGACATGTTTTTCAATGAAAACAGGCTCTAATATACGAAAAAAACTAACAGCTAAGTTATTTAATCTCGGCCCTAACATAACTGCAACAGAAGGTACAGGAAATATGGTGACAATGGCATTAGAAGGTATTTCAAATGTTGAACAATACTTGAAATTATTTCTACCAAAGATAATGAATATGTTTGTCATTCCAGTCATGATTTTCATTTATTCTTTAACAATCGATATTAGATCTGCTCTTATTCTCTTGCTCGTTCTTCCTATATTAATCTTCTTCCTAATTCTTCTAGGCATTGCAGCAAGAGCAAAGGCAGATAAACAATATGAATCTTATCAAGTGTTATCTAATCACTTTGTAGATTCACTTCGAGGTTTACAAACTTTACGCTTTTTAGGATTAAGTAAAAAATACGATCGTAATATTCGCAATGTCAGTGAGCAATATCGCAAAGCTACAATGGGAACATTAGCAGTGGCTTTCTTATCAACATTTGCTCTAGAATTCTTCACAAGCATTTCGATTGCAATTGTTGCCTTATTTTTAGGATTAGGATTAATCAAAGGATCACTTTTGTTATTGCCATCGTTAATCATTTTAATTTTGGCACCAGAATATTTCGCACCGATTCGCGATTTTGGTTCAGATTATCATGCAACATTAGATGGCAAAAATGCATTTACTGCTATATCGTCTATCATGGCACAGCCATCATTTAAACAAGATACTACAGCCATTTCAACATGGAATGACCAATCTACTATATCGATAAAAAATATGACGGTTCAACATGAAGGATCAAATACTCCTTCATTAAACCAGGTATCCTTTGATTTAAAAGGTTATCAAAAAGTAGGCATTATCGGAGCAAGTGGTTCTGGCAAATCTACATTAATCCATGCATTAAGTGGCTTTGCAGAATCGAATGTTTCAGAAGTCCTATTAGATGGTGAATCTATCAATTCATTTATAAATAGAAACTGGCAAAAACAAATTTACTATATCCCACAACACCCTTATTTGTTTCATGATACCGTTCGTAATAATATCGCATTTTATACAAAGGATGCCACAGATGAGCAAATTAGGAAGGCATGTGATCTAGCTGGATTAACGGAAGTAATTAACTCATTACCAAACGGATTTGATGAAATCATCGGTGAAACAGGTCGGGCGCTGAGTGGAGGGCAAGAACAACGTATCGCCCTTGCTCGTGCATTCTTAGATGATTCTCGTAAGATTTTACTTTTTGATGAACCAACAGCCCATTTAGATATTGAGACCGAATGGGAAATCAAACAACGTATGCTTCCGTTATTTGAAAATCGCTTAGTATTCTTCGCAACACATCGTCTCCATTGGATGATAGATATGGATATGATCCTTGTTATGAAAAATGGTGAAATTGTTGAACAAGGCACTCATGAAGAACTCCTTGCAAAACAAGGCTATTACTATGATTTAGTTTATCAACAAACGTATGGATCGGAGGCATAGAAACCATGAAGACAAAACAACCAAATATCCTCAAACATACGTGGGTAAAACCGTATTTACAACAAAATAAGAAACTACTGTGGCTTGTATTATTATTGGGAACCATGACATTTATTTGTGCAAGTGCTTTAATGTTTACCTCTGGCTACTTGATTTCAAAATCAGCCACACGTCCAGAAAATATTTTATTAGTCTATGTACCGATTGTACTTGTACGGACATTTGGTATTTTCCGACCTGTATTTAACTACGTTGAGCAATTAACGAGCCATTCATTTGTATTAAAAATTCTTTCCAAAATGCGTGTTCGTTTATATAAAAAATTAGAAACCCAAGCATTAACACTTTCTAACAGCTTTTCAACTGGTAATTTACTTGGTGTATTAGCTGATGATATTGAACATTTACAAAATTTATATTTAAAATCGATTTTCCCTAGTGTCTTTGCTTTCATTTTATATATCATTTCAGTTGTTGCTCTAGGGTTCTTCTCTATTCCATTTGCATTATTGGTTGCCTTATTATTATTTGTACTAGTGGTACTTATTCCGCTTGTCTCTTTATTAGTAAACCGTAAACGAATGATACAAATGAAATCACTTCGAAGCGAACTATATGCATCTCTCACTGATGCATTTATGGGGTTGAGTGATTGGAAAATTAGCGGAAAACATCAAGAGTTTTTAACTGCTTATGAAGAAATTGAAGAAAAACAAGATGCCTTAGAATTTGAATTGGATACATTTAATCGTAGACGTAATTTATTGTTCCAATCCATTGTTGCAATTGTGACTTTAGTAATGATTGTTTTCGCGGGAACAAGTGCAAATACTGGGGAATTCGCACTTATATGGATTGCCGCCTTTGTATTAGTTGTATTTCCATTAGCAGAGGCGTTTGCACCCGTTTCTGATGCAGTTAATCACTTACCTAATTATGAGACATCTTTAAAACGATTAGACGAAATTGAAGCATCTAGCAAAGAAAGCTTGCCATCTAAAAAAGAAGAAGTAATGGATATGAAATATCAACCTTTAACAATTACCTTTCATGATGTTTCCTTTAAATATAGTGGTGCAGATCAACATGTTTTGCATCATCTTGATTTACAGTTTCATCAAGGAGAAAAGATCGCTATCTTGGGTAAAACAGGGTCAGGTAAAAGTACATTAGCAAATTTATTATTAGGTGCAATAAAACCGACAAAAGGTATTGTGCAATTGAACGATCAAGATACCTCATCAATTCATGATGATATTTCTACGATTGTAGGGGTGCTTGAACAGAAGCCTCATTTATTTGACTCAACAGTACTAAATAATATTCGTTTAGGTAATATACATGCTACTGATGAAGAAGTCATTGAAGTAGCTAAAAAAGTCCAAATGCATGATTATATTGAATCTCTTCCTGATGGATATGACACTCGAATGCAAGAACTAGGAGAACGTTTCTCCGGTGGTGAACGACAACGTATTGCCTTAGCACGAATTTTGCTACAAGACACACCAATCGTTATTCTCGATGAACCTACTGTTGGTCTCGATTCTATCACTGAAAATCAATTAATTGATACAATCTTGAGAACCTTAGAAGGAAAAACAATCATTTGGATTACACACCATCTTGCAGGTGTTAATCAAATGGATCAAGTGATTTTCATCGAAGAAGGCACTGTTCACTTGAAAGGCAAGCATAAAGAATTGCTTTCAAAAAGTGCCCGTTATAAAAGATTGTTCGCTTTAGATCATCCGATAAAATAAAAAACAAAGCCCTCGATTCCGTAAATTTCGAGGGCTTCTTTATTCATATAAAACCAACTTAAAGATTTTCAACAATCACGTTCACATATGACAATTATATAGGCAATAGTACTATTACTTGTCAAAAAAGTCCTCATATACTAAAAGTAACATTCAGAAAATTCCGAAAGTGGTGATGGTACGTGCATCTGTTTACTTATATGTATTTAGCTGGACTAATGATTGGGCTAGTTATTGATGCAATTACGTATTTATTTCCAATAAAACTAAGCCATGGGAACAGGATTTCAATTAACTTTGTAATCGCTATCTTCATATTTATCGTTAGCCTTTTAGTAAGTGGTTCTACTGGTATCGCTATTGGATTTTTTAGTGTAGGTATATATACAACAGCTCTTCTATTAGGTTTATTGGGCATTAAGGCTTCTTGTAAGAAATTTGTTTATTTTGTGATTGTTGTACTTGTTATTGTAATATATTTATTTAGTTTACTTTGAATCAATTTCATAAATGCTTTTCTAGTTAAAAAATAAGAATATATCTTCTAAATAAACAACTCAATAATTCGGTTAATATTTCATTATGCCGCTCCAGATGGCGCTTCATAGTTAATGTTCTAATAGATATGGCATATAAGAGATGTAATTGTTTAATTAGTAAAAAATTGCTCTTCCTCATTTTTATGAAGAAGAGCAATTTTTCTTTAATTTTAATTATAAGTAGATCTACGTTTTGGGCTATGACTACTGTAGAGGTAGCGTAAAGATTGAGACACCACACCCCAAGCGAAGGCATCTCAGGTTTATTTTTTGACAATCTATGGGAAAGGATAAACCATCCATCCTAGTGTGAAAATTGCTCCTATAAATAAGATAGTAAAAAGACCAATTGCAATCCCCCATATCCCCAATGATCGACTTCCTCGTTTTAGGATGGCGATTCCACCTGATACAAGATTGAATAAGATGAAAAGTTGATATGCTAGGCCAAAACTATGGTAGAAATCTGTTAAAAAACTAAGATTCAAAAATACTAATAGAACAATTCCACATAATACGGAAAACCATCCAGCAAAATTATACAGTTTATCAAAACTTTTTAACGCGACCAATTCCATAACTTAACCTCCCCAATTTTTATCTTACGAATAAAATCTACCTTTTCTAACGCTGCAATTTCTTGAGCTGGTCCCGTCACAACAACGCCATATGTTTTAATACCATTTTTGTTAATATAATCAATACGTTCTGCCAAATCTAAGTTTTTAGCATTCGAAACTGCTACGGCCGTTTCTTCATGTTTTTGAAGGTTATTTAGAATTTCCTTAAACACTGTCTCATGACTTTTATCACTATTAAAAGGGGACCAATATGTTTTGTCCTCTATTGTCGGAAAACCTATTGGTGAAACCACATCTCCATCTTTACTTAAGTTTTTCTCTTCTACACCAGTATCAACTGCTGCCCACACGACATCAACATTTGGTAATTTTTTTTGAACATCCTTAACACTCATTAATTTATCAAATGAAAGATATGCTTCAACAACGGTTTCTTTAGGTAATCCATTGACAACTTGCCATTCACGATTTTCATTGACATCATTAACATTTTTCGGATGTACAATCCAAACGTTGTTTTCAGTTGGATACTTTGGTTTTACTCTTTCTAAGTTGGAATCAAACGACTTTGAATTCAAATTATTTAGTAAAAAATTCATCTTATATGTTCCAGCTTTATAATCTTCTTCACCTATCCTCTTATATTGTTCAAACTGAAGCTGCATTGAAAGTGGCTTGATACTCATATCAAATTCAATTTTTTTTAAACTTGTATTCGGATCAGTGACATATAAAGTATCACTTACAACATCCATTAATGTCGTTGTCTGCGTACCAAAAGAATAATACAAAAATGTAAATAAATATATGATAGGTACAATTAAAAGAATAGCTGTAATACTTCCTAAAATAAGTGTCCATCTCGTTTTTTCTACACTTTTCTTTAATATTTTATCGGCTTTTTTTCCATCAAAGGCACTTGATAAATCGTTTTTAGATTGTTGAAGTAATTTTTCATAATCATCCATCATTAACAACCCCTTCTTTTATTAGTTCTCTCATCTTTCTCCTGCCACGAAATAAATGACTTTTAATCGTATTTATTTTTAAATTTAAAATTGCTGCTGCTTCCTCATGTGAACAACCGTTTACGTCACAAAGAATGATGGCATGTTTTTCATTAAACGATAATGTGTTCAGGTACTGAATAAGAATTTGAAATGATTCGCTTTCAACAATTTGAGATTCAGGAGTTATGTAATGGATGATATCTACTTGTTCTTCCATTGTAATTCGTTTATTTTTTCTCTCATGATCAATATAAGTATAATAAGCAACTTTAAAGAGCCAAGGTTTTATATCTTGAATTGTTCCATTTAACAATGCAAAATGTGCTTTGTAAAACGTATCTTGCATTAAATCCTCAGCTAAAGGCTTACTTTGACAAAGTGAATATAAATAGCGATAAATATCATGTAAATATTGCCTATAAATATCATCCAAATCCATCCAAATCCTCCTTTCATTACATCCTCGAATAACTTCATTAAAAAGTTGCAATTATTTTTAATTTTTTAAAATGAATAAATTTCATGAAATTTCCCACATTCAAATTTTGACGTTCCACTACATACTTTGATGGCACTGAAAAAGTGTAGTAACACAAAAATTTATAGTATATATAGCTATTGAATGAAGTGGAATTAGCTCCGCTTTCCGTGGGCGAACTGACGAGCCTCCTCGCTGCGCTCCGGGGTCTCGTCTAGCTCGCTTTCCCACAGGACATTGAATGAACATCACTGAATTAACATCACACGAAGAAAATTCGAATGCATTTTCGAGGACTCTCCGCTAATTCCACATCAACAAATATTGCTATACTCACTCCACAAAGAACAAAATTGGATATCATTAAATGTTCGTATATTTTATATGAATTTTGCATTATAAAATTAATTCAAGTTGAAATATAGAAATAATTGTATATTAATTACAATAAAAAAATATACAAATTTATGTATAATTCGATAATTGTTACTTCCATAAAAAACCCCACAAAATGATCTTCTCATTTGTGGGGGATTTATATGAAATCTCCAGCATCCACGTTTAATGCTAGGAGATGTTTACATATTTATATGAATTACAATTGCAAGTGAGTTGGGCATTTGATTTAAGAATTTGGAGCTTACTTCAAGGACATGTATTAAATTTATCTTGACCCATTGAAACTAATTTATACTATAGGATTGGGTAAAAAATAAACTAGAAAAAAATTTCTTTTCTCTATTTTTTCGAGACGAAAATGAATATTTAATGATACAATATGGTTATCAATATTTCTTAACCTATTACACCATGTAATAGGTATGAAGTCCCCTGAAATGATAAATGTATATCATCTTCTACTAATTTCCCCCTTAAAGTTTACCAAGTTTATTTATTTTTACTACTAACTTCCTCGACTTTCTTATTCATGCAAATGAATATTCTATTTAATGTTAAAAACATCTTATTGTTATCAAATTTTTCGTTTATTTTTCTTTTAACAATCATATTCAGTTCCAAAATAATTATTTTTTTATAAAAAATATACATTTATTTCATTTATAAAAACTACTATTATTGTATTCTATAGATAGAATTACAATTGTATTAAAGGAGGATTTTTATTGGAAAAGAAAGTTATATTTTTTGAAGTGCAAGGCGGCAGCGACAAAGGTCCAGATGGCTATAGAAAAGATACAATGCCAATGGTTCATGCTTTAAAAGAACATGGTCAAGATGCAGATGTGATTTTCTTTGAAGTAGCAAAGAAACAAGAAATTTTTGAGTATGTAAAAGAAAATGCAATCGCTTATGTTTCTCGTATTAACCCTGGAAATTTAAAAGATGAATCTGCTTACTTTTCAATGTTACGCCAGCTTTGCGATGAAGGCATAATCGGTATGCCCCATCCAGATGCAATGATTGGTTATGGTGCGAAGGATGCTTTAGTAAAATTAGCAAATACTTCTCTTGTACCTAGCGATACGTATGCTTACTATACAATTGAAGAATTCAAAAATACTTTTCCAAAATCATTAGCTCATGGTATACGTGTGTTAAAACAAAATCGTGGTTCAACAGGTGAAGGTATTTGGCGTGTGCAAGTAGTGGACGAGCTTGCATCAGATACAACACAAGTACCACTCACCGCAAAGATAAAATGCACAGAGGCAAAAGATAATCATGTTGAATATTTCGAGCTAGCTACTTTCATGGATTTCTGTGAGCAATATATTGTTGGTGACAATGGAATGCTTGTTGACATGCAATTCCTACCTCGCATTAAAGAAGGCGAAATTCGTTTATTCATGTTGCATGACAAACCAATCAATGTCGTACACAAAAAACCAGCTGATAGCGAAGATGCCTTTAGTGCTACATTATTCTCTGGAGCCAACTACCGATACGATAAACCAGAAGATTGGCAGGAACTAGTTGATACTTTCCTCAGTCAATTGCCAGAAGTGATGGAACGTCTAGGTGGTTATGATTTACCTCTGATTTGGACTGCGGACTTCATCTTAGATACAGATGAACTTGGAAATGATCGTTATGTCCTTGGTGAAATGAATTGTTCTTGTGTTGGGTTCACATCCGAATTAGAGTTAGCTCATAATGTAGCTGAAGAAATTATTGCTAAAATTAAAGAATACAACACTTTAAGTGTCTAAAAAAACGCGAATTCCTAAATTGGAATTCGCGTCCCGATTATTTATTCATTGCTTTAAAAATAAAACTTATGATCGCAATTAAAATAACCGCACCTATCAGAGCCGGTAATATATAGAAATCGCTTATTTTTGGTCCCCAACTACCGAATAGCATTCCACCAATCCAGGCACCTATAATCCCTGCAATAATATTTCCGATAATGCCACCAGGAATATCTTTACCTATCATAAGGCCCGCTAACCAACCTAAAATACCTCCGATGATTAAATACCAAATAAAACTAAACAATTAGCATCTTCCTTTCTTTCGGCTCAATTTATATTCCCCTAACTTTGCAAATTTAAACTAGGATTTTTTTATTATTTTTGAAAGGATAATGTTATGTATAATTTTTTATTTTACGGGTACATCAAGAGTAGGAAAATCGACATTTGGATCATCATAATGCCACCATTCTGAGCTAATGGATGTAAAACCTGCCTCTAACATAATCTCCGTTAATAAGTCCACATTTTGTTGAGCCTTTTTAGAATTCTCTGTATAACTACGACCAGCTTTTTCTGAGAAGGAATCGAACTTAGTTGGCATTTTCAGTTCCTTCCCTTTGTGGTCGACTAGAGTTACATCAACACTTACACCTTTACTATGTTTAGAATCCTCTAATGGATAAGATACATACATATGATTTTGTATTTTGTACCATATTGCCCACTGTACACTTATTGGTCGGTAAGCATCCCATATCTTAATTTTGTATCCTTTTTTATTCGCTAATTTATTTGCTTTTTTTAATTTTTTTGCTGTAGATTTTGTCATCAATGCTTTCGCTTTTTTGGGATATAATCGGTACTCCATGAAATTTTTCTTTGTTGCATACCTCAGATCGATGATAAATCCATCTTTTTCCGTTAACTCAACTAGTCCTGCTTCTTTGTAATTTTCAGGTGCCTTTTCTAAATATTTTCTTGGTGCCCAGCCAGTTTGGCCATTATGACTTATTTTGTACCAACCTTTATAGAATTCCGTTGCTTTCACAAATATTTCTTGATCAATTTGCCCAATTTTCGGGTATTTTACACCTGCACCTTTACGAACATTCATTTGTCCTGTTACTTTTAACGTTTGATCTATTTTTTGAATTGTTGCCACTTCCGATGTTGTAGATGAAACCATTCCCCTTGCAACTCCTTCCATATATTATTCAAAATAGTATCTTATAGTCTGGGCTCTGAGAAATTTAATAGTTGACGGTTTGTGTGCATAGCGTTTTGGTACTTTGGGATAATTATTTTACATTATCTATGCATTTATTTTTACCATCAACATCATATACTATATTTTCCTTGTTTTAAATCATTTTACTTTTATCAGTAATTCTATGCAACCCAAGAATCTAGTGATTCTCTTAGATATCTAAAAAAATGGTGAATAATGCTGAGATGATATGCTTTATCTGTCTATTTCTTTTTATTAATAAGAGAAATTTATCTCTATATTTTTTCTTAAACAAAGACTAGTCAAATGGTTGTTTAATTTAGTAAGTATAAATAATTCTGGTCTAAGTTTAGAAGGTTTCATGAAAAGTTCACACGTCTTTTCAATTTGTAAGCACTATACTATATCTATCAATGAAGTTTCGATAAAATAGAAATGAATTAAACAATGGAGTGAATAATATGTCAATTGCATGGATCGCTATTATGCCTGTTGTTATTCTAACAGTGGCATTAGCAAGTGTTTTAATATATTTTATTGCAAAAAACAATAAAAAAAATTCCCATAAAACAATCGATCCAAAACCAACTGAGAATTTTTACTACGATTCGAAGAAAGAAGAGATGAAGTGAAAAAACTATTTATATTACCCATTCGCTTCTACCAAAAAGTGATATCACCTTTAAAACCACCAAGTTGTCGCTTTTACCCAACATGCTCTAACTATGGTATTGAGGCAATTGAAAAACATGGTGCCATAAAGGGTGTATACCTAGCTATACGTCGGATTTTACGATGCCAACCTTTTTGTGAAGGTGGCTATGATCCTGTCCCTGAAGAATTTCCTCCGAAAAAGAAATAACCTTTCGGAGGTTTTTCTATTGTTTTTTTTATAGAAATCTTGTATAGTAATTATTGTTCGAAAAACAAATCGTAATGATTACTATTTATGAGGTGTAAAAATGAAAAAAATCTTTTCCATTTTTCTTGTAGCCTTATTAGCTGTTTTTACTACAGCTTGTGGCGCAAACAAAGAAGCTGGAACATCCAAAGATAATAATGGCAAACTTAAAATTTATACAACTGTTTATCCACTTGAATATTTTGCAGAACGAATTGGTGGCAATCATGTAGAAGTATCTTCCATCTATCCTCCTGGATCAAACGAACATACTTTTGAACCTACTCAAAGAGATATGATGAATATCGCTGATGCAGATTATTTCTTTTATATCGGATTAGGCCTTGAAGGATTCGTTGAAAATGCAAAAAAATCCTTACAAAATGAAAATGTAAAATTTGTTGAAGCAGCTGCGAATGTCTCGAAAGATAAATTGGCTGTCAGCACAGGACATGATGACGATGAGGACCACGCTCATGCTACAGCTGGTCAACATAGTAAAGAAAATAACCATGTAGATCCACATGTTTGGATGTCTCCTATCATTAGCCAAGACTTAGCTCTTTCAATAAAAGATGCATTAGTAAAAGCTCAACCAAATAACAAAGCAGAATTTGAAAAAAACTATCAATCACTTGTTAAAGATTTAAAAGACTTAGACAGTGATTTTAAAACAATGGCTAACAAAGTACCGAATAAAACATTCTTCGTCTCACATGCTGCATTTGGATATATAGCTGGAACATATGGACTCAAACAAGTTTCTGTTTCAGGCTTAAATTCACAAGACGAACCATCTCAAAAAGAACTAACAAAAATCGTTGATCAAGCGAAAAAAGATCACATTCACTACATTCTATTTGAACAAAATGTATCTTCAAATTTGGCAAAAGTAATTGAACAAGATGTCGGTGCTAAGTCGCTTACTCTGCATAACTTAAGTGTACTAACAAACGATGACATTAAGAATAAAGAAGATTATTTTACTTTGATGCATAGAAATATTAAAACGTTTGAGCAAGCATTAGAGAAATAAGTTTAATGCCCTGCAAATTTGCAGGGCTTTTCTTTTGGCTTTATATTAGACACAAGATAAAATAAACTTTTGTTTAAGAATCTCTATGCTAAGCCACCTATTGTTTCATTATGAAATAAATGCTTTAAGCATCCACACATGTTTTTCTAAGCTTTGATTAATCGAATTTAGTAAATCCTCAGTCGTATCATCATTCTCATTTGCCGCTTCAGACATTCCATTTTTTAAATTCTTCATCATCGTTTCGAAATCTTGAATCAATGTTTTTACCATTTGTTCGGCTGTTTCACTACCTACTGCCTCTTTTATCTCTGATATTTCTAGATATTCCTTTAATGTTGCAACAGGTTGTCCACCTAATGCTAGAATTCGTTCAGCAATTTCGTCCAAATTTACTGCAGCTTCATTGTACAATTCCTCAAATTTTTCATGAAGAGTAAAAAATGAAGTTCCCTTTACATACCAATGAAAATTATGTAACTTCACATATAAAACAGACCATGAAGCCACTAATTGATTTAATTCTTTCTGTAGATTCGACATCAAACTCCCACGCTCCTTTGTTTTTTATTAAACTCCCCAGTTACTATTCCACATTTCGATGCATGTTAAACAAAAAGAAATTTGAAAAAGCTGTCTAATAAATCTATTTCAAGAAAGAATATTGAATTAAAACAGTAAAAAATCCGCTCTCTTTTGATAGGAGCTAATTTTTTGATGCCTGTTGATTGCAGTGGATGGTGGTGACTCCTGCGGAAAAAACATGAACCATGAGACTCCACGAAGCAAGAAGCCATAAAAAAAGTGTAGTAACACAAATATTTATAGTATATATCCGATATTGAATGAAGTGGAATTAGCTCCGCTTTCCGTGGGCGAACTGACGAGCCTCCTCGCTTTGCTCCGGGGTCTCGTCTAGCTCGTTTTCCCACAGGAGTCTCCGCTAATTCCACTTCAACTAAGATGGTTATACAAGATTTTTAACATAAAAATCAAGCTACTTTTAATTTTCTAGTAACCTCAACAAAGCGAAGGGCTTAAACCACACCCGTGGAAAGTGTCAGCCTATATCGGAGATCAATAGATACGAATCACAAATATCTTAAATAAAACCCTATTTAATAAACATCTCAAATATCCCAATAAAAATAAGCATCAATCCTGATATTGCTGTTGAATATTTTCCAATAAACGTCTTCGAAAGCAGAAGGCCGAAATGACCTCCGATTGCAAACGTTAAAATGGAGAAGAATCCAATTGAAATCACTGTCCAAATAGCTGAAATACCATTTGCCCCGATGGCTATGCCACCAGCTAAGCAGTTTACAGATAAAATTAATCCTAAAACAGTCGCTTCTCTAATAGAGATGATATTATTACGATCCTTATCAATTTCCTCTAAATTTTTTGCAGATTTTGGATTAGAAAACTTATTCGATGAAATTGTATATACGCCAATTACACATAACAAAAGGCTCCCAACAATATTTGCTTTATGTGGTGTGATATAGTCAATCATTGCACTCCCAATCATTACGGATAAATACGTAACGAACATTGATACAAACGCAATCGTAATATTCGAAGTAAATGGGATTTTCGTTTTTTTTACACCATATGCAAGTCCAATACCTAGATTATCTAAATTCGCAGCGAATCCAATAAGAATAATCGTGATCCAATGCATAAAATCCTCCCTGTACTATTCAAGGTATTCTTTTCATCATATGCTTGAAGGATTTTTTTGCTCTTTTGACTACTTATTGTTTCTAAAAAAATATAAAAGAGCTTAGAAAATTAATTTTTCTAAACTCCTTAATTACCTATGCAATTAAAAATCTCGATCCAACCATAAACACTACATATACAGTTAAAGCGATTAGTACAGATTGACCTGGTTTAAACCAATTGGAAAGAAAATATATTCCTCCTACTAAAACGACCATACCGATCGCTCCGATTATCCCATTACGCTGAGTAATGTGGAATTTTTCTTCTGTCATATTACGAACTTGCAAATGTAAGTTCATTAAAGTCAAAATAGGCAATAGAGTAATGACCCCCGATAAAAATAAATACTTCGACTTGCTCAACATAGCGGCAAACATCATGACTGTGCCACCGATGATAAATTGGATTACATATCCCATAACTTTAGCTCCTAACAACAAGATTGAATTATTGCCAGTGTAATGGTATTTTATCCATAAGTAAATTAAATATTTTGCATATCAAATATAGAAAACTTTTATAGATGGAGATAATAATATGTCAATCAATAAAATAAAGGCTTATATAACAGCTGTCGAATATGGAAGTCTGACAAAGGCTGCGGAAATACTTGAATACACACAACCAAGTATTAGTCACATGATTAGTAGCTTAGAGGATGAATATGGATTTTCTTTATTAATAAGAGGGAAATCTGGAGTAGCCCCTACAGATAATGGGCTTGTCTTATTACAGATTATGCAGGATATATTAAAACGTAATCAACTATTATCTGAAACCATAAATGAAATTAATGGAATGGAAATTGGGAGAATACGAATCGGTGCATATACTAGCGTTTGCGTTCATTGGATGCCTGCTGTTTTAAGTCTATTTAACAAAAGCTACCCCAAAATTCAAATTCAATTATATGAAGGAAATTCACAAGAAATAAAGCAATGGCTGGTAGATGGTAAGATTGATTTTGGTATAGGCACGACACAAATCAATCCCCCCCCTAATTTTATACCTTTGAAAGAAGATCGAATGTTAGCCATATTACCAAGCAACCATCTATTAGCAAGTCATGATTCAGTCGAGCTGAAAACATTTACTACTGAACCATGTATCATGCCATATGAGGATTCACACCACGATGTGCAATTCATCTTTAAAAAAGAAAAAATCTCGCCCAATATTGCTTATCAAATTCGTGGAGATGAGGCAATTATTGCAATGGTAAGAAAAGGTTTAGGTATTAGTTTGCTATCTGAATTGCTCATTAAAGATCATTTACCAGAGCTGTGTGCAAAACCAATTGAAGGAAATTATGTGCGCACAATTGGTATTCTAACGAATTCAACTGTGCAAAGTCTATCCCCTCCTAGTAAAAAATTCATACCGTTTTTACAGGAATGGTTGCAAAAAAATGGATAAAAAATATAAGAGGATATGCCCCTATTCACGAGGCGTATCCTCTTCATTTATTAGTTTGAAATTTCTTCCTTATTCCTCTTACCTGTTTTACTCTTTTCAAACTGATACTTTACAGAAAAAATCGCGCTTACCGCAATAAGTACATAAGAAATCTCTATAATTGCACAAAATCGTATAAAGTAGCCTATAGTTGGCTGGATTAGGTTCTCTGCAGTAGTGATAAATATTGGAATATATAAGAACCAAGTAAATAGTGTGAGAAACCATTGAATGTCATGATTTACCTGCGGACTTTCAGAATTAACCATTGTTAAACAAATGTATTGGACTGCCATTAAAAAAAGGATAGCTAACATCATTGCTATACTAATTTTTTGAGTCATTAATGTTGTAGCCAGTAAAATTACTTCTCCAGTAACTAGTGTATATACACTGTTTCTAATTTTGTTTGAGCCATTTCTATTGATAAAACTCCCCCCTAGATAGTTTGCCAATTCTCTGTTTAGGTTTTAGCAACACTTACAGTACGCTTGACCAAACACTATTCAACTTTTCCGCTATTATAGATGTATGGGACAAGCATGAAGCATATGACTACTATTTCTCCTATTTCACTATTTTGTATTAATGCACCTAAGAAAACATTCTAAAAGTTAACAAATACTTTACGTTATTCATACTAAAAGATGTTAAGATACTAAATAATCGTTACACGAAAGGTTGATTGATCCACAAATGAATGTAAAAAGTTTTATGCAACTACCGATTACAAAGGACTTTTCAATTGTTGCAGGGATTCATGGATTATCTAATCCTGTAAATAGCGTTGAAATCCTCGATTTTGAATTTTCACCAGATATTCAAACAGTAAGAGAGACTATTTTTAATCGACATAGTGTTGTATTGAGTAGCTTGTTATTCGCAAGGCAAAAACCAGAATATTTAATAGATACGATTAAAAACCTAATTGAGCTTGGAGTTAGTGCTTTAGCTTATAAACCCGTTATATTTCAGAATTTACCTGATGAAGTGGTTGCCTTCGCAAACAATCAAAACTTCCCCATCCTTCAATTTGGAGGGGATGAATTTTTTGAAGATATCATATTAGAGGTAGTTGCTTATACGAAACAACAGGATAAAGCACATAAATTAGAGACTATTATAAAGAAGCTTATTGAAAAGAAAG
This sequence comes from Rummeliibacillus pycnus, assembly GCF_050459865.1. GTDB lineage: Bacteria > Bacillota > Bacilli > Bacillales_A > Planococcaceae > Rummeliibacillus > Rummeliibacillus pycnus_B. The sequence goes on along the minus strand of NZ_JBCMNM010000033.1, from coordinate 13,207 downwards.
TTAATGAAGAACAGATACATTCCTTTCTACAACAACTGAATAAACCTTTCGAAAAATATGTATTTGCTGCAAATCTTCAAATAGATACAACTGAAAATACTGAATGGATAGATTCGCTTTTTCAGTTAGAGCCATTACTAAAATCAGGCATTATATGTACCTATAAAAAAAGTATTTTTATCTTAATGACTAATACATCTAAGTATTTCCAATTTGAAAACATTCTAAATGAATGGATGACAATGTATGCTATTCCAAAAGAATCATTTATCATTGGATATAGCCAAGTGCAATGCACGCAAAAGACACTGCATCTTGCAGTTAGAGAAGCTTTCTTTGCACGTATAATGGCTGAAATTAACGTTCAGCCTACTTGCCATTATGAAAAACTTGCAACTGATACTTTACTTATTGAGCTCTATCGAGAGAATACCCCATTTGCAATGAAATTTGTGCACAAGTATCTCGATCCACTTTTAGATGAGAAGGTAGATCCGGATTTAATCCAAACAGCTATATCCTATATTCTTAAAAAAGGAAATATCAAAGAAGTAGCCAATTCGCACTTTTGTCATCCAAATACAATTCGATATCGAATGACAAAAATACGCCAGTTAATTGCACCCGCAGATAATGATTTTGTTTTTTATGAACAGTTATCTGCAGCGATTAAATTGCACTTGCTCCATAATCGCATCGAAAAATCTGCAATCGTTTTTGAATAAGTACAAAAATTCACCTAAAAGTTTAGAATTGAATACAAATTATTGTCTTTCATCTCATGTTATCCTTATATAAGTTAGGAGGAAGAACGAAGATGAAACCATACATAGCCAATGGCCTACTACTCATTACCGCCATCGTTTGGGGTAGTGCCTTTGTCTTCACTGATATTGCACTAAAATATATAACAGCTTACCAGATAATGGCCGGTAGATTTTTATTAGCCTCTATTATCCTGATCATTCTTTTTGGTTACAAACTTAAAAAAATTACCAAGTCAGTTATTTGGAAAGGTGTAACGTTAGGAATTATTTTGTATATTGCCTTTGCCTTACAGACAGTAGGTTTACAATACACTACACCTTCCAAAAATGCTTTTTTAACAGTTGTAAACGTAATAATTGTACCAATCATAACGTATGCCATTTATCAACGCCGTATTGATGGGTATGAAATAATTGGTTCAATTCTCGCCATTATTGGGATTGGCTGTTTAACCTTACAAGGCTCATTCACTATGAACATAGGTGATGCGTTATCACTTGCTTGTGCTGTAGGATTTGCTTTTGATATCTTTTGTACAAATCATTTTGTCAAAAAGGAAGATGCTATACTACTTACGATTATTCAATTTATAACAGCAGCTGTAATTAGCAACTTAGTGGTGCTTATTCAAGGAGATGCGCCATTAACATTAGAAAAAGAAGGCTTGTACCCGGTTATCTATTTAGCTATTTTCTCAACAACTATTGCTTATCTTTTCCAAAATATTGCAAACCAATATACAACCGCAACAAAAGCTGCCATTATTCTTTCAATGGAATCATTTTTTGGTATGGTGATGTCGGTATTATTTTTACATGAAGTCCTAACAACTCGCATGATTATTGGTGCGGTGTTGATATTGAGTGCTATTCTTATTGCAGAAGTAAAACCAGCATACCCTAAAAAGAACATCATAAAAAACATACGATAGCAGTTGCTTTCGTTATGGATATAGATTCACTAAATAATTGAGCGTGAATATTTCCAGGGAAATATTTATTTCTTGCTTATTCTCTTAAATTCGACTTATCATTTTCTATCTAATTCATTTTAATATTGATTTTCTTTAAAATAGCCATCAAAAATAATGATATTTTTGATGGCTATATATATTTTATATCAATTCCTGTAATTTACGGCGCAATAATTTACTTGAGCCATTACGAGGGAGCTCTTTGACGAAATAGACCTTCTTAGGAACCTTATAAGAAGCCAAATGTTCTTTACAAAATACTAAAAGTTCTTCTGCATCTACTTCATTTTTCAAAACAACAAATGCGTTTGGTACTTGTCCCCACTGATCATCTTCTACTCCACAAACCCCTGCTTCCCTTACGCTAGGATGAGATGTTAATACATTTTCAATTTCTGCAGGGTAAATATTCTCTCCACCAGAAATGATTAAATCCGAACGTCGATCTACAACAAATAAATATCCTTCATCATCCAAATAGCCTATATCACCACTATGTAGCCACCCATTTGCTTGAGAAGGCTTCTCTACAAAACGTCCAACATAACCAGGTGTTACATGTGCTCCTTTAATTAATATTTCACCCTGTTCAAATGGCTTTTTGGCATCTGCAATTTTGATTTGGTTGAAAAATAAAGGCTTCCCTGCCGAACCAATTTTTCGTAATGCATCTTCACTTGATAATGTTGCGGTCTGTGAGGAGGTTTCTGTCATTCCGTATGTTTGTGAAACCTGTATACCACGCTCTATTGCTCTTTTTAAATAATCAACTGGTACTGGACCGCCACCTGCAAGCATGGTTAAAAATCGTTTCGATACTTGTTGATTACGATTTTCAAGCTCTGATAAAATACGTTCTAATGTTACCGCAACCACAGACATACGTGTAACAGAGCCTTCCACTAGTTGATTTACAACCTTATCAACATCAAATTTTCGATATAAATCTAAACGAATGCCGTGCAACAGACATTTACATAACATTGAAAATCCGCTGATATGGAATAGAGGCACTGTACATAACCAAGCATCATCTTCAACTAGTCCAGTGTTATACAATGAAGATGTAGCATTCGATACGTGGTTACCGATTGTTTGACGTACCCCTTTTGGATATCCTGTCGTACCAGATGTGTACATTATGGTCATCGTATCTTCCTCTGACCATTCTATAGCTGGCGTGAACTCAGCAAGCGTTGTTTGTTCTATTTCAGAAAATGTATGAATACTGACTGCTGTCTTTGGCAAATTTTCCACTAATTCATCTTCAGAAAATATCGAAACTACTTCGGAATCTTCAATTTGATAAGCTAATTCAGTATTACTTAAACGTAAATTTAATAACACCATTTCACATTGCAAATGCATACAGCCACAGATCATGAAAATGATTTGCGGAGTTGAAGTCGCATATATTGCAACTCGATCATGTGGTTTAACCCCAAGTGCTGTTAATTTTCGTGCTTGTTGTAAAGCTAAATCATTTATTTCGTTATATGTCCACGATTTACCTTCGAACCGTAATGCTATACGTTCCGGGGTCAATGTTGAACGTTGAATTATCCAGTTTGGAATCATGTATATGCCACCTTAATATAAAATCATCCCTTTTATCTTATCATTATCCATTAAAAATTGAAAAAACCCGTACCACAATTGTGATACGAGTGAATGTGAACTAAGATTATTTATTGTTATTTAAAGCTTTTGCAATTTGAGCGCCAACTAGTGCGTTATTTTTCACAAGGGCAATATTAGCTTCAAGGCTACTACCTTCTGTTAGTTCTTTTACTTTACCAAGTAAGAATGGTGTCACTTCTTTACCATGAATATGTTTTTCTTCAGCTTCTGCTAAAGCTTTTTCAATAATATTTGTAATAAAATCATGATCTAATGCTTCTTTTTCAGGAATTGGGTTGGCAATAACAGCTCCACCTTGTAAATTTAAATTCCATTTTGTGCGAAGCATATCTGCTACTTCTTGTGGCGTATCCAATCGGAAGTTGACATCGAAGCCACTTTGACGAGTATAGAATGCTGGAAGTTCGTTTGTACCATAACCAATTACCGGTACACCTTTTGTTTCAAGATATTCTAAAGTTAAACCGATATCTAAAATTGATTTTGCTCCTGCACATACAACGCCTACTTTTGTTGTTGCAAGTTCTTCTAAGTCCGCTGAAATATCCATCGTTGTTTCTGCACCACGATGAACACCACCGATTCCACCTGTTACGAATAACTCGATACCCGCAAGTTCAGATGCAATCATAGTAGCTGCTACAGTTGTAGCACCTGTTTGCTTTGTTGCAAGTAAGTATCCGATATCACGACGTGAAGCTTTTGCTACATTTTTGGCATTACCGAACATTTCTAATTCTTCATCAGATAAGCCAATTTTGATTTTACCGTCGATTAAAGCAATTGTCGCAGGTACACAGCCATTATCACGAAGAATTTGTTCTACTTCACGAGCTGTTTGTACATTTTGTGGATAAGGCATACCGTGTGAGATAATTGTTGATTCAAGTGCTACGATTGGTAGTCCTAGTTCTTTCCCTTTTTGAACTTCTGCTGATAATTCGATATATTGTTGCATAATTAATCCTCCAACTCTTTTATTAATAAGTCCTCTGTTAGCTCTGGTCTTACAGTAAATGGTGATTCTAATGTGCGTTTTGCATTCATTAAACCAGCTTCCACAGCCTTCTCAATAGGCATATTAGCAAGCCAGCCGTGAATAACCGCAGATACAAATGCATCACCTGAACCAGTCACATCTTTTATTTCTTCTACTGCTTTCGCATTAAAATGTGTTGGTTTTAAATTATTGCTTGCTACGTAAACACCATTAGCACCAGCAGTTATGATGACATTTTCTGCACCTAACTTCATGATTTCAGGTAAAGCTTGTAAATAGTCAGCTGCAGTTTGAATTTGCTTATGTAATAATGTCTCTGCTTCATCCGTATTACATATGAACCAAGTAACCCCATGTAAATTATCAGGTAAGCGATTCATCTTTGGAGACGATACCGGTACAATTACTAATGGAACATTTCTAGCAATCGCAAATTGTTGAACATACTCTACTGTTTCTTTTGGACAGTTTAAATCGACAATAATGCAAGGAGCTGTAGATAATAACACATCATGCTTCATCAAGATAATAGGTTTTAGCTCCTCATATACATCCATATTTGCAGTGGCTAGTATCAATTCTCCCGATTCATCCATAACCGCTGAGTAGGAACCAGTTGAAAAATCTTGAAGAAGCTCTACCTCTTTTAAATTAATAAAAGCTTCTGATGCAGTAGCAATTGCTTGCCAGTCAGTATCTTTTCCTGCAGTTGTTATTAAACTAACTCTATTGTTTAATCGCCCTAGGTTTTCCGCTATATTACGAGCAACCCCACCTATACTTTGCATAGAAGAAACAGGGTTTGATGTACCAAATTGAACAGGTCCACGTATATGAAATTTTCTATCAATATTCGCACCGCCTATACAAACGATACTATTCTCTTCCGGCAATATGTATGCTCGTCCAATTATTTTCCTTTGTTTCACTAATCCAGAAATGAGATTTGCTAAGGCTGGACGTGACATATCCAGTTTCTCAGCCATTTCTTGCTGAGACATAAATGGATTACTGCGAATTAAACGTATTAATGCCTGTTCTCGATCCGTCATGCCATCACCTCTTTGTTACTTTTGTTTAAATTATAAACAATTGTTTAATTGGTGTCAAAAATTTTTTGGCTAACGATCTATTATTTTGATTTTTATATTGAATTCCACAAAGAACACTATTTTTCTTAATAAAAAAATCTACTCCCTATTTAAAGAGAGTAGATTTATGTTTATAAATATTTTAGAGCTTGAACAAACCGCTTCCGTTTAAGTTTATGGGAAACGTGGGAATTGACCAAAGTCTGGCTTACGTTTTTCTTTGAATGCGTCGCGTCCTTCTTTTGCTTCATCAGTTGTGTAGTAAAGTAAAGTTGCATCGCCACCAAGTTGTTGTAAACCAGCAAGGCCGTCTGTATCTGCGTTTAATGATGCTTTTAAGAAGCGCAATGCTGTTGGTGATTTTTCTAGCATTTCTTCACACCATTGAACTGTTTCATCTTCAAGTTGTTCATAAGGAACAACAGTGTTTACAAGACCCATATCTAGTGCTTCTTGTGCGTTATATTGACGGCATAGGTACCAGATTTCACGAGCTTTTTTGTGACCTACGATACGTGCTAAATAGCCAGCACCGTAACCAGCGTCAAATGAACCAACATTTGGTCCTGTTTGTCCAAAGCGAGCGTTATCAGCAGCAATTGTTAAGTCACATACGATATGTAGTACATGTCCACCACCGATTGCATAACCTGCAACCATAGCTACTACTGGTTTTGGAATTTTACGAATTAAAGTTTGTAGATCAAGTACATTTAAACGAGGAATGTTATCTTCACCTACGTAACCACCGTTACCGCGTACTTTTTGGTCTCCGCCTGAGCAGAATGCTTTTTCGCCTTCACCTGTTAAAATAATTGCACCAATTTTAGCATCATCGCGAGCACGAGAGAATGCGTCAATCATTTCTGCAGTTGTTTTTGGGCGGAATGCATTTCTTACTTCTGGACGGTTAATTGTAATTTTAGCAATGCCATTAAAAGATTCATATCTGATATCTTCATAGACATGTTCAGTTACCCATTCACGAGTCATTAATTTGTCCTCCTAAATAATTTCTAAATGCTCCTCTATTATTGTAGCAAAAGTTTGTGGATTTTCCACATGTATTGCATGACCAACGTTTTCCACAATAACATTTTTACAACATTGGAACCTTTTGTTCATGGCAGAAGCCTTTTCTTCAAATTTCCTATCTAATTCACCCGTTATTAAAAGTACGGGTTTTGTAAAGCTTTGCAACTCTTCCCAATAAGAAGGCTGATGTCCTGTTCCCATACCTCGTAAACTATTTGCTAATCCAATTTCACGTTGTTCTAACCGCTCTTTTCGAATGGCTTGTTTAGTTGGAGCGGGTAATCCTTTTTGAGAGTCAAATAAAGGGATGTTCTCCCAATGATCTGTGAAAGATTCTACTCCATCTTTTTCAATACGATCTGCTAATAAATGGTCACTTTTTCTTCTTGCTGCTCTCTCTTCTGATGTTGGAAGACCTGGTGATGAACTTTCTAATATCAACTGCTCCACCATATCCACATATTTCATCGTAAAAGCAATTGCCACACGTCCTCCCATCGAATAACCGATTAATGTAAATGAAGGAATCTTTCTTGCTTTAAAGAAATCATGCAGTATTTCAACTTGTTCTTCCATCGAATAACGTTGGACATTGAATGGCGCATCCGTTAAACCATGTCCAATTAAATCTATAGTGATAATTCGATAAGTATCTTGAAATGACTGAATTACCGAATCCCATGTTTTTGTACTGCCTGTGAAACCATGAAGAAAAACAAGTGTTTTTTCAGCTTGTGGATTGATAATTTGGTAATGGACATTTAAGCCTCTTATAGATGTCATCACGCTTGCCATTTTTCATCTAGCTCCTTGCCAATAGAGTCCCATAATCTGCGGTGTGATTGAACATTTTCAGAGCGATTTGTCATCACTTCAATTATGCGGAGAGCTTTTTCTTTCTGTGCCTCTACCACTTGAATGAGTTCTTCTTTTGTCTCTACTACTTCATATTGTGCATCATACATTTTTGCTAAATCTGCAAATTGTAAACCAGATGGTGTGCCAAATAACTCTTCATAGTGTTCCTCAACAGTAGATTGTGAAAGATAAGAGAAAATCCCTCCACCATCATTATTCATCACGACGATAGTTATTTCGCAAGTTTGGTAACGCGAAGCGATCAAACCGTTGGAATCATGCAAAAAAGCTAAATCACCAATTAATAAATATGAATCGCGTTTTGTTGCTAATTGTGTTCCAATTGCAGTTGATACAACTCCATCAATACCATTGGCACCACGATTTGAGAATATAAGAACATCCTTTTTCGTTTTATTAAAGAAAGTATCAACATCACGAATTGGCATGCTACTACTTGCAAATAAATCACTATGCTCTGGTAAATGTTCAAATAAAGTTGCAGCAAGTGCACCTTCATCTGATGCTTCATGTAAATAGAATTTTACATGGCGAGTAGCTATATCATTTGCTTCAATCCAAGCTTGTACATATGTTTGATCAGTATGAGCTGTTGTAATTGTTACATCGTCTAGCCATCTACCAACCGTTGCTTGTATATGATGAGTAGTCACTGCCAATGAATCGCGGAACATCGGATCTTCATCTACAACTAAATAGGTTTGTGGATGAACCTTTGTCAAAAATTGCATTAGCGGTTTTGAAACAGGTTGTGCTCCAAAACGAATAACTGTATCTAAATTTGCTACAGTTATAAATGTTTCATTTTTCAATAATGCATCATATTGATCGATAATATATTCTGCACAATCATCTGGTACGTTTGCACGAAGTTGTGACAAACTTTCTACTAATACCGGCCATTTGAGATGGCGTATAAAGTTCCAAATAGTTTCAAAATCTGTCGTTTGTGTTATTTCCCCAAAAATCACAATACCTTTTTGCGCATTTTCAATTGCAGCTTCAAGCACATTCATGGCATGCTCATTTGGTTGTAATTCTTGAATTATACTTGCTGTAAATGAGACTTCTGGTAATTGCTCTTGAAAATCAATTAATAAAGGCTCTCGCAATGGCACATTTACATGTACAGGTCCAGCGGGAGCGGTTTCAGCAATTGCGACAGCACGAGCTATATGGCGTTCGATAAATGGTAAAGTATTTGGAAATTCATCTGGAATTGGAAAATCAACTGCCCATTTCACTTGATTGCCATACAAATTCGTTTGTGCAATGGATTGTGGTGCCCCTACTTCGCGAAGTTCATGTGGGCGGTCTGCCGTTAATACGATTAATGGAACGCGTGATAATTTTGCTTCCACAATGGCTGGGAAGTAATTTGCAGCTGCTGATCCTGATGTACATAATAGTACAACTGGACGTCCGCTTGCTTTTGCTAAACCTAGTGCTAAAAAGGCTGCAGAGCGTTCATCTATTTGTCGATACATTTGGAATTCTTCCGAATGTGCGAATGCATAAGCTAGAGGTGTTGAACGTGAACCTGGGCTCACTACAACATCTATTACCCCTGCTTGATATAAAGATGCAACAAGCTTGTATACATAGCTTGTTAGAATATCCTTATTAGTCATGTAATTGTCCTCCTAAAGCACGAATCATCGGACGGAATTTTACTAGTGTTTCTTCATATTCACTTTGTGGATTTGAATCCGCCACAATTCCCCCACCAGCATATAAAAATGCCTCATCTTGATGTAATAATGCAGAACGAATCGCTACAGCAAATTCTCCATTTCCTTCTGCATCTAACCAACCAATTGGTGCTGCATAATAGCCTCTGTTCATTGGTTCGTATTCACGTATTACTTCCATTGCTCTTTTTCTTGGTACACCACCTAAAGCTGGTGTTGGGTGTAATGTTTTCAATAATTGTAAAATGGTCGCATTGTTTTTCAATTGACCTTCTACTGGTGTATATAAATGTTGAATATCTCTTATTTTTAAAAGCTTTGGTTGTGATGGAATATCGTAGTTTGAGCAATTTTCTTTAAATGTATTACCAATCATGTCTACAACATATTGATGTTCAGAACGATTTTTGGCATCATTTAATAAATCCTGCCCTAATTTTTCATCTTCTTCTGCTGTTTTACCCCGTTTTACTGATCCTGCAACACATGAAGAGTAGGCATAAGAATGTTCAACTTTTACTAATCTTTCAGGTGAAGCACCGAAAAACAGCTTATCTTCAAGTTCTAAACCAAATAAATAACTTTCCGGTTGCTCTAAAATAATTTGCGATAATACATTTGGTGAAGAAATAGCTTCTTCAAATTGCAAAGCAAGTGAGCGAGCGATTACAACTTTTTCTGCTTCTTTTTGACGAATCAAAGATGTCACTTGTTTAATAGATTCCAAGTATTCTTCCTTATATGGTTCAAAACTGTTCTTTATTTGTGGTTTTGCATATGTTTTTAATGCTTTTACTTGAGCTGTATGCATAAGCTCTTCACGCTTTTTGCAAAGTTGTTCAAAAACTTGTGGATTTTCCTGCTCTGCAATATAGTTCGTGCTAATATAAACATGGTCGTTACGCATTACAAGTTGATATGTAGCAACTGCGAAAAATGCTTGAGGCATACCTTCCCATTCCCCTGAAACTCCATTCTCAGGGTCGAAGGTAAAACCACCAAACAGAATTGGTTGTAACGCTTGATCATTTGTCACAATATGCTGTGTTAGCTTTTTCCATTGTTGTTCTACATCGTCAAAGCGTTGTTCCTTTGACTGATTTGTAATCATATACGCATGACCTAGGCCAACGAGCGTAAACGTTTTCTCACGATTTTGCCAATAATATCGCTGACCAGCAAAGGTTTCTTCCCCTGCTTCAAAAAAGGCTAATGCTGATAATCGATTCACTTCAATTGTTTCTGAAAAAAATTGCAGTGTCGACTTGTCTGTCTCTTGGCCATCGGTTGATGTCGACAACTTACGATTCATGAAAATTCCCTCCGTCAGTAGATAAAATATTGCTTTTCTACTCGTACATACTTAAGTATCCTATACTATCATACATCTTTCTACTTGATTCAGCACTTATTTACTTTGTAGTAAGTCATATAAAAAAGCATTTAGAGGAAAATCACTCTAAATGCTTTGACTTGATTCTATATTTTTCACATACTCTATGAAGTTTTTACTTGTTATCTTTTCTATTTCTTCTGTTGAAAATTGTTGCAATAAAGTTGCAATCAAATTTTGTGATTGTGCTGTATTCTCTAAACCGACAATCGTTCTGTCAATACCATCAAAATCTGAACCAAGCCCTAAATGTTCAACGCCCACCAAATCTGCCAAATATTTCACATGTTCAGCTAAATCCATTAATGTTACATGATCGGTGTCTTTTTTTATAAAAGGTGGATAATACACAACATGAATATGACCACCATGCTCCACTAAGGCAATCGCCTGTTCATCCGTTAAATTTCGTGTATGTTCACAAAGTGCTCTAGCATTTGAATGACTTGCAATAATATGCCTTGCCAATGGTAATACATCCCAAAAGCTTTGTTCATTTAAATGGGAAACATCAATGATAATATCTCGTTTATTTAATAACTCGATCACTTGTTTCCCAAAAGGCTTCAAACCTTTATCAGGTGGTTCTTCTGCTCCAAATGCAACGCCGTTTTCAAAATTCCATGTGAGCCCAACTAACTTCACACCTGCATCAAGAAGTGATTGTAATTTAAAAAGATCCTCACCAATCACATCACAACCTTCTAAACTTAATATGGCACCAATCTGACCTTCTTCTAATGTTTCAAGTTGATTCCAGTCAGTAATATGAACCATTTCAGGGTTTGGCTGTAATACATTTGTATGAAAGAGTTCAACTTGACGCATAGCTTCTGTGAATTTTTCAGCTTGAGGTACATGCTTATCGATGAATATAGCAAAATCCTGTACGATTACATGCCCTAATTGGAGTTTATCCTTACTTGCTTGAAGCTGATATGCTTGAGAAAATTCAATTGGTTCTTCACTTGTTGATAATTTGTATAACACGTCACAATGTAAGTCAATGATATTCATAAGCGTACCTACTTTTTATTTTCATTATACGTAAAATAAAAGGGAGTTGCCCAAAAAAATTTATTTGAACAACTCCTAATCATCTTCAACTGCAAGTAGCATTAAAAGATTTCGGTATATGATTTTATTGATTATTATATCCTCTATCAGAAGGAGTATCAGAAGATCCGTATTCCTCGACAACAAGGAAGCTATCTTCACCGTCTACTCTGTAGTCCTTCATATTACTTGGATCGGAAGTAGTAGCATTTATTATGCCTTCTTCAACAGGTCGTTCTTGTGTACCTGCTGTATTTTCTGAATGCTCTACACAAGTTAATGTAGTTGGGATAGCTTCTAAACGCTCAAAAGGGATTGTTTTACCACAAACTGAACAGACTCCATATGTTCCTTCATCTATTGCCCTTAAAGCATTTTCAATTTTCCCTATTTGAAATTCGTTGAAGTTATCCACCGCGAGTTCGGTTGCCTGATCTGCCAAATCTGTCGCTTGATCAGCTGGATGATTGTCATAATTGGAAAGCTCAGTCGATATAAATATTTCATCATTATCAGGTCTCGCTTTAATTCGTTTTAATTCATCTTGCAATGTTTTCCTTAATTCTTGTAGTTGTTGATCTGTCATTGTTCAGCCTCCATTCTGTACTATTTATTCCCCAATTGATTATTTTCAAAGCATCTATTCTTAAATAAATAAAAATGAATTTATTTTCGTGGTTATTTTACCTTTACAAAATAAAAACAAGGAACCAAAATATAGTTCCTTGCTGCTCAAATTAAATATTGGCATATATTGCATCACGTAAAAACTGCGCCATCCCTTTTTGATGTCGATCATAATATTCAGTAAAACGTTCATCAGCTACGTACATATCAGCAAGCCCTCTATGCGCTTCTTTAGAATAAGTTGGCCAATATTGTGTTAACCATTTTCTATGGCATTCTACGGCCTCCTGTGCAGTCTTACTTTGTACCTCACCTTGTTGCATTGCCTCTTTCAATAATTCAATTATTTTTTTCTCAAGAATTTGATTTTCTTTAAACTGTACTTCAGTCATTCCACGAAGTTTCTCATTTGATGCATTGACTACATCATCACCATACTTTTCACGTATTTCATCACCATAGTGACTTTCGTTTTCTTGAATGAGCTCTTCTTTCAATCCTTCAAAACGTTCTTCATCTTTCATTTCATATACCCCTTCCACTGATTGAATTGTCTTTTCTACATTTAGCAACATTTTCTCTATTCTTATTTTCTCATCCTTTAATTTCTTTTTATGATCTAGTAATGCTCTTTTTATATCAAAATTTGAATCACATAATATTTTGTTAATTTCTTCTAGCTTTAGTCCCAATTCTCGATAAAACAAAATTTGTTGCAATAATTTAACTTCCCTTGACCCATAAATTCGATAGCCTGCTTCACTTATTTTTAGCGGTTTTAGTAAATCAATTTCATCATAATATCGTAGTGTTCGAGTAGTTACACCGGAGAGCTTAGCAAGCTGTTGAATTGTATATTCGACTTCAATCACCTCCATAATCTCACTATAAAGGTTGACGTTGCGTAAAGGTCAATCTTTATTTTTCTCTTTTTTTTAAATATACACATTTCTAATCTAAACACATTTAAGTTTTCATATATCAAAAACAAAAAAAATCCCTTAGAATCAAAAGATTCTAAAGGATTTCTTAGTATGACCCCTACGAGATTCG
>NZ_JBCMNM010000032.1:0-10886 GCF_050459865.1 Rummeliibacillus pycnus | reverse complement strand
CCGCGGAAAGCGCCTGTCTGCAGCGGAATACTCAAAATCTATATATTGAAAAGTTAATGTGTTGAAATGATCCTATTTAAAAACAAAAATGGATTTATGAAATAGATTCAGATTGAAACCGTGGACAGCAGTAAAATCTCCAAAGAGGAGAAGCTTACTGCTGTTTATTTTAAGGTCATTTTTTGTTTCAAATGCTATAGAAAAAAACTATTATCTAACCTTGTCTTTCATAAAAAACAAATATTCGGTATAATGATAAACAATTCAATAGATAAGTAGTACGGTTTTCGACATTTACAAAATGTTGATTGAAAAGGGAAATCGGTGAAAGTCCGATGCGGTCCCGCCACTGTATGTGTGAGCAATTCGTCATGGCCACTGAAAAATTTTTTTTGGGAAGGCGCGATACGCGATGAACACAAGCCAGGATACCTACCGGACTAAAATCACCAATAACTACGAGGATAGAAGGGTGCTAGTGTACTTAAATATACTGGAATCATGATGTCTCTCGAAAAAACGAGAGGCATTTTTTTATGAAGGAGGCATTTTGATGAAAAAAATTTGGCAACTGGGTTTCTTACTAACAATGGCGTTTGTTCTACTTGTTGGATGCAATCAAAGCGAAACTCAAAAATCATCAACTGAGAAAAGTGAAAAGACTACTCAAACTACGGACAAAACAACTACATACCCTATGACAGTAAAAGATGCACTTGGGAATGAGGTAGAATTCAAAGAAGAACCGAAAAAAATCGTATCACTGATCCCAAGTAATACAGAAATCTTATTCGCACTAGGTTTAGACGACAAAATCGTTGGTGTAAGTGATAACGATGATTATCCAAAAGCCGCTACCAAAAAAGAAAAAGTAGGCGGTATGGAATTCAATGTTGAAAAAGTTTTAAGTTTAAAACCAGATGTTGTATTTGCACATGAATCGAATGCAAAATCAATTGAATCAGGATTACAACAATTGAAAGATGCAGGGATTACCGTTTTTGTTGTAAAAAATGCAACAAATTTTGAAGAAACATATGACACAATCAAACAACTCGGTCAAATTACAAATAAACCACAAAAAGCAGATCAAATCGTTGCTGATATGAAAGCGAAAGTAAAAGAAGTACAGGATAAAGTAGCGAATGTTAAACAACGAACTGCTTTTGTTGAAACCTCAGATGTACCTGATATTTACACAGCAGGTAAAGATACATTTATGCAAGAAATCTTCAACTTAGCGAATATAAAAAATGTTGCGGATGATCAGTCAGGTTGGTTCAAAATCGATCCAGAACAGATTATCAAACGTAATCCAGATACTATTATTGTGATGGAAGATTATGTTCCGAATATCGTAGAGAAAGTAAAAAAACGTCCAGGCTTTGACAGTGTTACTGCTGTTAAAAATAACGCAGTTGTGCTAGTAGATCAAAATTTAACAGCTCGAACTGGTCCTCGCCTTGCTGATGGGTTAGAGGAAATAGCAAAAGCTGTTTATCCAGAGGCATTTAAATGAGGAAAATAGTAGTCGGATATATCGTAGCCATACTCATTCTATTGATGAGTATATGGCTCGGTATTTCTGTAGGTTCTGTAAAGGTACCAATTAGTACGTTATGGAATACTGGAGCTGATGAAACGGCAACAAATATTTTATGGAATATTCGTATGCCCCGTGTCATATTAGCTGGACTTGTTGGGGCTGCATTAGCTATTGCTGGTGCTGCCTTTCAAGGATTGTTAAAAAATCCGCTTGCCGATCCATATACGTTAGGAGTGTCATCCGGTGCCTCAGTTGGTGCCGTGATGACGCTCTTTTTCAGTATTACAGCCCCTGTATTAGGGATTTATACATTACCCATTTTCAGTATGTTAGGGGCATTGGTATCATTGTTTGCTGTTTTGGGATTTGCTAGATTGGTCGATCGCTCTATGAAGATGGAAACGCTTATTTTAACAGGAATCATAGTGAGTTCATTTTTAAGCTCGGTCATATCGCTAATGATTGCACTAACAGGAGAAGAGCTTCGCCAAATAATTAGCTGGTTGATGGGGAGCGTATCGATGCGTGGGTGGCCTTATGTCAAAATGATTTTGCCATTCATCGTAATTGGTTCGTTAATACTATGGTTAAATCGTCGTGAACTAAACGCTATGTTATTTGGAGAGGAACGAGCAAAATATTTAGGAGTTAATGTGAAGAGAAGTAAACTAATGCTTTTAATCGGAGGCTCTATGTTAACTGGTTCGGCAGTTGCAGTATCTGGTACGATTGGCTTTATTGGTCTAGTCGTACCACATATGACAAGATTACTGTTTGGAGCTGATCATCGTCATCTTTTACCTTTATCTTTTATCAACGGGGCATCGTTGCTGATCGTATGTGACTTGCTGGCTAGAACAGTCATTGCTCCAACAGAATTACCAATTGGTGTCATTACAGCCTTTATTGGAGCACCAGTTTTTGCTTATATTTTCTTCCGTCAACGTAGAACGAAAGGAGCATAGAAATGCTTATTGTAAACCAACTTAGTGGTGGATATGATCCGAGAAAGCCGATTATCAAAAATATTTCCTTTACTGTGGATAGAGGACAGTTTGTCGGTATATTAGGCCCGAATGGGAGTGGAAAGTCAACACTTATTAAAGTAATTAGTGGAATATTGACGGCAACCAGTGGCACAGTTCTAATAGATGGAAAAAATCGAGAGGATTATACAACAAAAGAATTAGCACAGAAAATGGCTATATTGCCACAATTGCATGCACATGCATTTTCACATTCAGTTCGTGAAACCGTATCAATTGGACGTTATCCATATCAAAATAGCTGGTTTCAAACATGGTCGAAAGAGGATGAAGAAGCTGTTACAACCGCAATGGAACAAACGGGAATTGCTCAATTCAAAGACCAACATTTAGAGTTTCTGTCAGGTGGAGAGCAGCAGCGGACATTTGTTGCACAGGCGTTGGCACAACGCGCTGATTTATTGCTATTAGATGAACCGACTAATCATTTAGATATCGAACACCAGCGAAAATTAATGGATATGATTCGGCATGAGGTTGTAAATAATCGTTTAACAGTTATTTCTATTTTCCATGATATGAATTTAGCCTCTCTTTATTGTGATCAATTGCTTTTACTTGAAAATGGACAAATTAGCTCAATGGGTGAACCACATGAAGTTTTAAAAGAGAAGCAAGTGATGGAGGTCTACCATACGAAAGTTTCGAGTTATCCACACCCTGTATTACCGAAGCCACAAGTTACCTTAATACCAGAATTACAAGAGGAAAGACAAAGAACTTCTAAAATCACTGCACAACAAATAAAAATTCGTGATGAATTTGTTGAATTACAAACATCTTTTCCTTTAAAAACGGTCTCTTCTGCAGTTCATAATGCAGGCTTTGGATGGTTCCAAACATTTATCAATCGAGCAGTTAACAAAAATTATATGGCTGAAGATGCACATGAAGAATTAAAGCAATACCTTGAGAAATATGGTTTTTCACCGTCTAATACAGTAGCCATGATGACAGCAGTCGCATCTAAGCATGTTGTAGTTAGGGAGTTTTCATCTACGAGTGGAAGCATCGTTGTTGCCGTAACAGCGGGTGTGGGAAATGCAGTTGATGTTTCGAAAGCATATGAACGTTCTGAAAAACCTCATATTGGAACGATCAATACATGGGTTTTCGTTAATGGTACATTAACGGATGAATCTTTTATGCAAGCGATGATAACAGCGACTGAAGCGAAAGTAAAAGCTTTAGCAATTGAGAATATTCAAGACCCAGTTTCAAAAACAACTGCAACCGGAACTTCAACAGATAGTGTACTAATTGCTGCTACACAAAGGGAACCATTCTTCGAATATGCAGGGACTATTACAGGAATCGGTAAATTAATCGGCCGTGGTGTATTCGAAACAACATGCATTGCATTACAAGAGTATAAACGTGCGAAAGGGGTCCTGTAATTGTTAGCACATTTAATCGCCTGCACGCTTGGCGTCATGCTCGATCGTCTAATTGGCGATCCTCCAAAGATGCCACATCCGGTAAGATGGATTGGAAATACGATTCAGTGGTTAACAACTCGGCTAAATAAAGGGGAATATCGAAAGTTGAAAGGGCTTCTTCTAGTTCTTTTAGTTGTTGGGATTACAACAATCGTATCCTATTTAATCGTTATTGCTGCCTATATGGTGGGTACAATCTTCGGCATATTAGTAGAAGGAGTTATGATTGCCATAGCATTAGCACAAAAGAGCCTTCAACAAGCGGCAATGGATGTCTACACTCCACTGGTGGAGGGCGATATAAAAGAAGCCCGTGTAAAACTTTCTTGGATTGTCGGGCGTGATACGGACAAGTTATCCGTACCAGAAGTAACTAGAGGTGTTGTCGAAACGGTTTCTGAAAATACAAGTGATGGCGTTACAGCACCATTATTTTGGTCATTTCTATTTGGAGCAGCTGGAGCTTGGATGTACAAAGCTGTAAATACACTTGATTCTATGGTTGCTTATAAAAATGAAAAATTCGGCGATTTCGGATTTGTTGCGGCACATACAGATGATGTTTTTAATTACATACCGAGCAGAATAACAGGATTTCTCATGTTAATTGGAACGAAAAAAGAATCCGTGCATTCATTTTTATATCGTTTGAAAGGCTGGTTAAGAGATGCGAAAAAGCATCCGAGCCCTAATAGTGGATTTTTAGAAGCAGCAACAGCTTATCAACTTGGAATCCAACTAGGTGGTACAAATAGCTATAAGGGAATTATTTCTGAGCGAGCAAAAATGGGAGAGCCAGAAACAGAACTTGCGCCAAGACATATTAAAATAGCTATTGAACAGATGCATGCAGTCACAATCTGGTTTTGGTTTATCGGTGTTGTTATAGGGGGGATTTATATTGTCATTACCTAGTCATGGAGCTAATCCGCATCGCCTATATGAACAATTATCTATTAAAGAACCTATTCGAATTATTGATTTTAGTGAAAATGTGAACCCTGTTGGACCACCAACTTTCATTAGAAAAAAATGGGACAAATTATTTCCTCTTATCTCACGCTATCCGGACCCACAAGGGCAACCATTTTTATCAGCTGTGGCTAATTATCATGGGGTTAGTGAGGAACAAGTTTTACTTGGAAATGGGGCAGCAGAAATCTTTTCATTACTTGCAACATTATTTCAGAAAAAGAGGGCGATTATTATTCATCCAACTTTTTCTGAATACGAAGCGACTTTAACGGCAAATAACGTAGAAATGGTTCATCTTGAAGTGGAAGATATAGCAACTTGGAAGCTTCCAATTCATCAAATATTAGTAGAGATGCAGCAAGCGGATGTTTTATATCTTTGTACACCTAATAATCCAACCGGTGTATTGCCTCCGAGAGAGGAATTACTTTTGCTCATCGAAGAAGGGAAAAAGGCAAATTGTTCTATTGTTTTAGATGAAGCGTTTATCGATTGGATTGACGAAAAAGCATCGATGATTCCTTATTTAGATGACTATCCCAATATTATGATCGTCCGTTCTATGACGAAAATGTATGCTATTGCTGGTGTTCGGTTAGGCTATATGATTGCATCACCAAACATTATAGAAACGTTGCAAAGAAAGACTTCTCATTGGCATATTAACGGGTTAGCAGCTGTTATAGGCGCTACTTGTTTGGAAGAAAATGATTATCGAGAAGAAGCCATTTACTATGCACAGAAAAGTAGAAATGAATTTACAGCATTTTTACAACGATATGGCTGTAAAACATCTATGAGTGTGACGAATTATGTAAGTTTTCAATTACCACAGCCGAAGCAAACCAAGGTATTCTTCCGTGATATGCTCGAAAAAGGATTTGTTCTTCGCCATACAGAAAATTTTAGAGGGATGAATGGCGAATGGTTTCGAGTGGGGATGAAAGATGAAAAAGCGATGAAGATGTTACAAAAGGAGATGACTTCATGGCTGAAACAGAATTTATCTTTATAACTGGTGGAGTGCGGAGTGGTAAAAGTGCTTATGCTGAACAACAGTTACAGTCTTTAGCAAAAAACTATCATACGAAGCGACTTGTTTATGTGGCTACAGGTGTAGCGTTTGATAACGAAATGAAGAAGAGGATTGCAAGACACCAACTTGATCGCCAAAAGCAACAATGCAATTGGATTACGTTGGAACAACCGACAAATTTACTGCAACTGTTATCAAGTATCCAACAGGGAGACGTTGTGCTTTGGGATTGTGTAACAACATGGCTAACCAATGAGTTTTATGAAGGCTTTGAAACAGGAACGTGCAATTGGCAGCAGCCTTTGAAACTTGAAAAACGGATAACTGAAATGAAAACAACAATTCTACAACTACATTCGATGAGAGTCCCACTCGTCATCGTTTCCAACGAAGTATTAGATGAGCCTATATCAAAAAGTCATGAGGTAAAGCTTTATCAGGAACATTTAGGAAATCTTCATCAATGGTTTGTACAACAGGCAACACAAGCAATTGAAATGGAATATGGCCATGTTCACAGATGGAAATAGAGAGAGGTGAAATGATGAAAACTGTGATAAATGGAATATTATTGGCATTTCAATTTTTCACCGTCGTACCAATCAATAAGGAATTACCATTAACGAAGAAAACCGTTACCGCCATGTTCTCCTTTTTGCCATGGCTCGGAGCAGTAATGGGAGCTAGTATGGCAGCCATATTTTACATACTTCAAACATATACCGATATAAGCCCAATGCTAACAGGATTTCTTCTTGTGTTCGGATATGTGATTTGGACTGGCGGATTACACTTAGATGGTTTTGTTGATATGGGAGACGCTTTTTTTTCATATCGTAATATAGAAAAGCGTATCGAAATTTTAGATGATCCACGTATCGGGGCTTTTGGTGCGATGTCATTAGTATTTTTGGTGTTAACGAAAATATTTTTCTTATCAGAATTAGTTGGACAACAAGATTTTAATTGGATCTGGTTAATTGCGGTTCCGTTTTTTTCTCGATTAGGGATGTCTATTTATTTCATTCAGACGAAAAGTTCAAAAGAAAAAGGATTAGGTTATTTCTTTAAACAGCATTTACATCCCAAGTTTTGGCTAATTAACACGATTTTTTCTACGATAATCGGTACTTCACTCATTGTTTGGTTAAGTGGTCAATGGCAATTGATAGTGATAATACTCATAATTGTGGTAGTAGCAGCACTACTTTATAAGTGGTGGACGATTCGGAATTTCCGTGGTAGTTCTGGAGATTTGCTTGGTGCATTTATTGAGGGAATGGAGGCGGTGTTATGGATTACGCTGTTACTGTTTACTTAATTCGCCATGCAAGAACAAAGAGCAACAACGAACATCGCTATTTAGGGTGGACAGATGAAGCCATTTTACCAAATCAGAACTTGCCAGCTATAAATAGTAAATGTGAAATGGTTTTTGGTAGTGATTTAAAACGTTGTAGGCAAACGGCCAAGTTCTATTTTCTAAATGCCTCGTATTTTGAGGATGCTGGGTTTAGAGAAAGTAATTTTGGTGAATTTGAAGGGAAAACTTATGATGACTTAAAGGATATCTCTCAATATCAGAAGTGGATTGATGATCCAAATCATTTTGCACCTCCAGCTGGTGAAACATTAATAGACGTCACCAATCGTTGTATAGCTGCTTTTAAAAGATTGCAAGAAGGTTTAAACAAATATCCAATCATTTTACATGGTGGTACAATCCGTACATTACTTGTTCAATTGGCACCAGAACCTAGTAACTTTTGGGATTGGCATGTATCTCATGATGAAATGTTCAAGCTTCAATGGTCTACGAGAGAAGCTTTTAAGGAGGGAAAACGATGCACGTCTTTATCGGTGGTGCCTATAACGGCAAACATGAATATGTAAGACGCTGGCTACAAGAACAAGAGCTAATCGAAGTTGAATGGTATGTAGGGCAATTACCGAAAGCACCAACTAGCAAAACAGTTGTTATTTCGGGACTTGAGGAGATCATCAAACCATTACTTGAACAAGATGAAAAATTGCTAGCTACCCAAATTGTAGAACAGCTACAATTATTAGATAAGAAACATCAAATAATCATCATTGCATCAGAAATAGGAAGAGGTATCGTACCGATTGATCAACAAGATCGGCAATTAAGAGATACCCTCGGACGATTGTATCAACAATTATTTGCAGTAAGTGATCAAGTTACAAGAATTTGGTATGGAATAGCTGAAAAAATAAAGTGAAACTTCCTATCTTGAATTATTCATAGCCACAATAAAAGTTGTGATTTTTATTTAAATTTATAGAAGTAGGTCACTGAAAAAGTTAAATTAGCTTAATTTTTATGATGAAAATCTGGTGTGTCCATCTTAGTCTAAGTGGAATTAGCGAAGACTCAAAAAGAATTTATGGATGAATCAATTTCATATTTTAAAAAATGAACATTCAATATAGATCTATTTTATACGCTATATATATTAGAATCGTATCAATGAAGCGGAAGATGGCGACTCCTGCGGGAAAGCGAGACAGGTGAGACCCCGCAGGAAGCGATTAAGGAACGGAGTCTAAGAACGCCACGTCCTGTGGCAACGACTCCGTGACCAACATCCTGTTGCCCCGAGGAGGCTCAACGCTCGCCCGCGGAAAGCGCCGTCTGTAGCGGAATGAGTAGTAATACCGAAAAATACATTACTTAACACAAATTAAAATTCTTGTTATTTAAAGAAGCCTATTTATGAAATTGATTCAAATAATTTAGGTTCATTAATATAATCAAAATAAAAAAGAAAGAAGGATGAGAGATGAATTTATACACACGTACAGGTGACAAAGGCAAAACAAGTATTATTGGTGGAAGAGTAGATAAAGACGATTTACGAGTAGAGGCATACGGCACAATTGATGAACTCAATTCTTTTATTGGTAAAGCAATGACAGAACTAGATAAAGAAAAATTCCAAGATATCTTGCAAGACCTAGAAAATATTCAAAATGAACTGTTTGATTGTGGCGGTGATTTGGCAAACGTGATGAAGGAACGCCATTATAAGATGACAGATGAACCCATCGAAGAAATGGAGAAACGTATTGATATCTTAATGGATGAACCACCATTACTAGAAAAATTCATCTTACCTGGTGGTTCGCCTGCAGCAGCTACTTTGCATATTGCCCGGACGATTGCTAGACGTGCTGAGCGTCAAACAGTGACATTACTGAAAAACGCAAAAGAGGGAGATGTCCCTACAGTTGTACAACGTTATTTAAACCGATTGTCTGATTACTTATTTGCAGCAGCACGCGTAGCAAATTCACGATTAAATGTAGCTGATATTGAATATATTCGAGGTGCCAAAGTGTTTAGAAATGGCGGACGAAAAGACAAAACAAAGGACTAGATAATGATGAAATTAAGAATTATTACGTTAACAGCAATGGTATCCGCATTGTGTGCAGTAGGTGCAATGATTAAGATTCCTGTAGGGGTTACGTCCGCTGCACTTGATTCTGCTCCTGCATTTTTAGGAGCAGCTCTCTTACCAGCACCTGCGGCAGGAATTGCAGCAGCGATTGGACATATTGTTTCAGCTGGTGTAGGTGGTTTTCCATATGGACCATTCCATATTCTAATAGCTATTGAAATGTTCCTTGTTGTTTGGGGCTTTGCGAAATTACATCAAAATAAGCATCAAATTTTAAAATGGGTATATGCTATTATTGCTAATGGCATTTTATCTCCGCTACCATTTTATTGGTTAATTTCACCGGAAATGTTCTATGGAGTAACGCCGGGGATTTTGATAGCAACAATCATTAATGTTGTTATTGCGGGAATTTGTATGCCTATAGTATCAAAGGCTTTTGCGAGAAGAGAGGCTCATTAATAGATGAGAAATGCATTACAATTGTCGAATGGTTTTATCGTAACTACCGACAATTCTGGCGCCATTGGTCAGAAAAAACTAGATGTCGTAAATGTTCCAGATGATATGACAAGTTATTTTTCAGCCCGCGTAACTTTGCTTGAGCAATGGGCAGAAGGCGCAGAACCTGAAGCAATTATTTTGCACAATTTCAGTGATGAAGATGCTTGGCAACGCTATGTAGCAGGTATTAGTAGATTATTTAATGAAATGGGAATGGTAATACCTAGAATAACAGGCAGCACGGAGTCCAATATAAAGACAATGCAATCAGGGATAGCCGTTACGATGATTGGTGAACCTGTAAAAGATTTCCCACCTATTCAAGCTCTTAAATGGTTTACATATGGCAAACCATTAATTGGGAACGAATTAGTAGCTGAACCGGAAAAAGTCGCTAATATGAAATGTATTTATGAAGCAATTCAACAAGGGATTATTGGTCGTATTTGGCCGGTAGGATCTAAAGGAATTTCAAAAGAAGCTCAAATCTTGTTTGGCGAAATATCATTTGACTGTGCATGGGATATCTATAAATCTGCAGGTCCTTCAACAGTCGTTATA
This sequence comes from Rummeliibacillus pycnus, assembly GCF_050459865.1. Classification (GTDB taxonomy): domain Bacteria; phylum Bacillota; class Bacilli; order Bacillales_A; family Planococcaceae; genus Rummeliibacillus; species Rummeliibacillus pycnus_B. Next base: position 354 of record NZ_JBCMNM010000032.1, on the reverse strand, counting down.
CTCGGTATTTATGAGGAAAAACTACAACAAGCAAAACAATTTTTTGGTGAATTATTGCAACCGATTGTTTTTAAACTTTAAAGACTTTAGGTTGGAAAAGACCATAGTAGATATAAAAACCAAAATATAAGAATCCTTTTTGAAGGTTATTGCGTAATTGTCTTAACCTTATCAGAAATGGATTCTTTTTTATTTTATAAAATTAAAGAAGTGGAAGAAACTGCGAGATCCCTGTGGAAAAATAAGTGAGAAAGACCCTAGAGCAAACGAATTAAGGACACTGAAAAAGTAAAAATAAAAAAAAAATTATAATAAAAATCTTTTAAAGCTATCTTTATTGAAGTGGAATTAGCG